>NZ_JADYVG010000080.1:0-663 GCF_020193585.1 Bradyrhizobium sp. IC3195
GTATAAGAGACAGGTTGAGAAGAACCCTTAACTAAACTTGTAGACGAATGTCGGCATAGCGTGAGCTATTAAGCCGACCATTCGACAAGTTTTGGGATTGTTAAGGGTTCCGAGGCTCAACGTCAATAAAGCAATTGGAATAAAGCAATTATGTTATTGATTTTAAATTTTTTATATCAAAATGGTCTTTTTCTGTTAAGTCATAACCAGAATGAAAAAGAAGCTGAGCTTCTTTTGAAATACATGGTATTTTTCGACCTTTATAATTAGTTTCTGAAAACCATTCATTTTGAAAAACGTAATTGCCACCTTCTGGATTTGCTTGAGTAATGGAACCATCATCATTTAAATTTATGGGATGAATATCTAAATATCCATATTTTTTATGTTTAAGTTCCATGCGTGAAGGCATCCAATCAACTTCTATTTTATATCCTATATCTTCTAATTTTTGTATAACTTTTTGAGTGTGTTGGGCGTCAAAATCTATATCTATATCTCTGTGTTCTCTTTGTTGTTTTCCAGTTAATACATCTACACCCCAACCTCCATCTAACCAATAAGTTACTTCCATTTTTTCAAATAAGTCTAAAATATAAAATAAATCCTTTTCTGTTACATTATTAATTTTCATTTTATCCCTCCTAATTTAGGAATTTGAAA
>NZ_JADYVG010000081.1:0-635 GCF_020193585.1 Bradyrhizobium sp. IC3195
TGGGCTGGCGCGCGCCATACGGCGTGGTCTACCGAACATGAAGATCCAGGCCTATCTGACGGCCGCCGCCATCAACCTCAAGCGGCTGGCAGCCGCTCTTGTTGCGCTTCTTTTGTGCTTGATCGCCCCCCTCGACGCGTCTCCGTCGGCATCGCGCGGAGTGCCGGGTTGATGTGAAGGCATGAATGGGCCGGTCGCTGCATCGAGCGGATTCGGTGAACCACTTGTTCAACGACCCCCGCGTTCACTTCATGCGCAACGCGCTGGCGCATGCCGGCAAGAGCGGGCGGCGCGTGGTCTCCGCCTTCATTGCCACTGCGTTTGCCCAGGACGACGCCGAGGCCGCACGAGCGCAGTGGCGGCGTATCGCCGACCAGCTCCGTCCCAAACTGCCGAAGCTCGCCGTGTTCCTCGATGAGGCCGAGACCGACGTGCTGGCCTATATGAGCTTCTCGGTCGCGCACCGCGCCAAGCTGCACTCGACGGATGAGATGGACAAGCGATTTTTACGGATGAGATGGACAAGCGATTTTTAAATGATCGCCCCGATGACTATGCGGAAATCGCGTCCATTCTTTTGTTCGGCCGCGGCGCGGGCCATTCTTCCGTCCCGGCCACCGATCTCGCAGCCGCCG
>NZ_JADYVG010000082.1:0-625 GCF_020193585.1 Bradyrhizobium sp. IC3195
CCACCAGCGCGGCTTCGCTGGGTGCGACGATCACCGACGGCTCGACGCTGAACGTCAACGGTAAAGTCATCACCTTCAAGAATGCGCCGATCCCGGGCTCGACCGGTGCGCCGAGCATTCCGACCGGTTATGGTGCGAGCGGTAACGTCCTCACCGACGGCGCCGGCAACTCGACGGTCTATCTGCAGGGCGGTACCCTCAACGACGTCTTGAAGGCGATCGACCTCGCCACCGGCGTGCAGACCGCGACGATCGGCGCCAACGGCACCGCGACGCTCGCGACGGCCTCCGGCCAGACCAACTCGTCGATCAACGCCTCGGGCCAGCTGAAGCTGTCCACTGGCGTCAATGCCGACCTGTCGATCACCGGCACGGGCAATGCGCTGAACGCGCTCGGCCTTGCCGGCAACACCGGAACGGCGACCGCCTTCACCGCGGCGCGCACCTCCGGCATCGGCGGCATCAGCGGCAAGACCTTGACCTTCACCTCCTTCAACGGCGGCACGGCGGTCAACGTCACCTTCGGCGACGGCACCAACGGCACGGTCAAGACGCTCGATCAGCTCAACACCAAGCTGCAGGCCAACAACCTGTCGGCGACGATCGACGCCAACGGGCTGCTGAC
>NZ_JADYVG010000083.1:0-621 GCF_020193585.1 Bradyrhizobium sp. IC3195
CGAATGCATAGTGCAGAACCAAATTTGCGAGCAGCGGTGAAACCACCGAACCCTGAGGGGTTCCGCGTGTTCTCTCCACAGGGATTCCGTCTTCTTTCTCCACGGGAGCTTGCAGCCACCGCTTTACGTAGAGACGAATCCAACTCAGTTCCGTGTGCTGGGCGACGGCCTTTTCGATTAGGTGCCAAGGAATCGAGTCGAAGAACGACTTGATATCAAGGTCGATAACCCAGTCGAATTTCCAGCAACGCTTTCGCGCTGTCCCCACTGCGTCAAGCGCCGAACGGCCGGGCCGATAGCCGTAGGAGTCCGGATGGAATATTCGTTCCATCGTCGGCTCCATAACCATTTTTGCAACCGTCTGAGCCACGCGGTCAGCTATAGAGGGTATTCCTAACGGACGCTTCCCTCCATTAGCCTTGGGAATTTCCACGAGACGGACGGGAGGCGGAAAGTATGTCCCCGACGACATTCGATTCCAGATCTTGTAGAGGTTCTCTTCAAGTCCTTTTCGAATTCCTCGATGGAGACCCCGTCCACACCCGCTGACCCGCGGTTCGCTTTCACCTGTTTCCAAGCTTCCCAAACGAGATGTTTGGGGATCTGATACGACTTTGCCTC
>NZ_JADYVG010000084.1:0-609 GCF_020193585.1 Bradyrhizobium sp. IC3195
TGGGCTGGCGCGCGCCATACGGCGTGGTCTACCGAACATGAAGATCCAGGCCTATCTGACGGCCGCCGCCATCAACCTCAAGCGGCTGGCAGCCGCTCTTGTTGCGCTTCTTTTGTGCTTGATCGCCTCCCTCGACGCGTCTCCGTCGGCATCGCGCGGAGTGCCGGGTTGATGTGAAGGCATGAATGGGCCGGTCGCTGCATCGAGCGGATTCGGTGAACCACTTGTTCAACGACGCCCGCGTCCACTTCATGCGCAACGTCCTGGCCCATGCCGGCAAGAGCGGAAGACGCGTCGTCTCCGCCTTCATCGCCACCGCCTTTGCCCAGGACGATGCCGAAGCGGCCAGGGCTCAGTGGCGCAAGGTCGCCGACCAGCTCCGTCCCAAACTGCCAAAGCTCGCCGCCTTCATGGATGAGGCCGAGCCAGACGTGCTCGCCTATATGAGCTTCCCGCCTCAGCACCGTGCCAAGCTGCATTCGACGGATGAGATGGACAAGCGATTTTTAAATGATCGCCCCGATGACTATGCGGAAATCGCGTCCATTCTTTTGTTCGGCCGCGGCGCGGGCCATTCTTCCGTCCCGGTCACCGATCTCGCAGCCGCCG
>NZ_JADYVG010000085.1:0-547 GCF_020193585.1 Bradyrhizobium sp. IC3195
TCGTGCTTCATATTGATGATTTGGTCCAGCCTGGCCCGGAACAGATCGCCCGATCCCGTCGTCCTGTGCTTCTTCGGTCGCATCGCCACCTCCGATGCGATGACGGAATCATGGTTGGCGATTCGACCGAATCCTGAAAATGAAATTGCAAGGTTCCGACGCCCGAAGCATCAAACCCCTGCAAACGCAAAACAGTCCACAACGACAAATGCGATTCTAGCTCAATCGCTTAGCCACTCTTCACGGACGACTACGGCCGGCGTGAAGTTCTCGGCATGGACATCGGTCCCTCGGAGGCCGAGACGTTCTGGACCGCGTTCTTGCTCAAGCTCGCTCGGCGCGGGCTTCGTGGCGTCAAGCTCGTGATCTCCGATGCGCATGAGGGCATCAAGGCCGCCGTCAGCAAGGTGCTCAACACCGCCTGGCAGCGCTGCCGCGTGGGATCGTTGAAAAAGTCCGAATTGACTGATTCCATTCTTGTCGGCGATTCGCGATCGGCGGAGCAAACGAGATGCTGGGGCGCAAGGAGCGGGATCAGCTTGAGCTC
>NZ_JADYVG010000086.1:0-536 GCF_020193585.1 Bradyrhizobium sp. IC3195
AGCCGAAGAAGCGTTAGCGTAGCCGCCGCTTCGTGGTCGGCTGCGGTGGATGCGCCTCTCTGTTCAAACCCTATGCCAACTGCGACAGCTTGATCAGTAAGGGAAAATTTTTCAAGGAAGTGTACCAGACCGACTGCATGTCAGAAATCGGACAGTCAAGGTCATGTTCGAACGTAATGTCGCAAATCCGACTAAGTCTCGTTTTGGAAGCCTTGGGGGATCGTTTGGTGCTGAGCAATGCGGCCTGGGAGGTTTGGCTGATCATAAACGGCCTGATCAGGAGGGCTCCCACCTGACGGGGAGCCGCGGATGTCCGTGGAAGTGTGATTCGGATCGTGTGCGTCCGGCCCTCCCTGGAGTAATCAGGAGTCGTTAGGAGACAGCTCCGGCGCTTCAGTCGGAGGGGCATTAGCAGGCTGTTGAAGAACTCAGCCGCGTTCGCAAACGAAGGCTGAATCGTCGCCATTGTGTATGTAGAAGTGGCCGACGAGCCTGCCGGCAGTGCCGATCATGGCCCATCCGCGACCGCAGGTGGG
>NZ_JADYVG010000087.1:0-533 GCF_020193585.1 Bradyrhizobium sp. IC3195
GCCTCTTCTGCGTTTTTTATCGCTCTCTGTTTATGATCTCATAGCGTAATACTGATAACTATTAAGGGACTACACTATGGCGCACTCGCATTCGCACTCCTCTGTCCAGGCTCCGGATAACAGCAACGCCCGCCGGCTGCTATGGGCGTTTATCGTCACCGCCGGCTTTATGCTGATTGAAGCCGTCGGCGGCGCGATCTCCGGCTCGCTGGCCCTGCTGGCGGATGCCGGCCATATGCTCACCGACTCCGCCGCTCTGCTGTTTGCGCTGCTGGCGGTTCGCTTCGCCAGCCGCCCACCAAATGCCCGCCATACCTTTGGCTGGTTGCGTTTAACCTCCCTGGCGGCGTTTCTCAATGCTATTGCTCTGGTGGTGATCACCATGCTGATTGTCTGGGAGGCGATTCAGCGCTTCCAGCATCCGCAGCCGGTAGCCGGCGTGACGATGATGGTCATTGCAGTCGCCGGTCTGCTGGCCAACGTGCTGGCGTTTTGGATCCTACATCGGGGTAGCGAGGAGCGGAATCTTAACG
>NZ_JADYVG010000088.1:0-474 GCF_020193585.1 Bradyrhizobium sp. IC3195
CTGTAAAACAATATCATTTATCAGATATACTTCCGTTTGTACAGGAGAAGCCAGCAGTAGTTTTTTTACAGAATGGGATGTCTCACCTTCATGTTATGGAAGCGTTGAGTTGTGAAAGTGTCGCGATAGGTATGGTAGAGCATGGAGCGAAAAAAGAGAATGAATATACGATCCGCCATGCGGGGATAGGTGTTACAAAATTTGGGCTTGTACGTGGTGAGTATAATCAATTCGAAGCGATGTTCAATTGTTTCCCTTCTCGGTGCTTCTCTTATCAAATAGAGGACGATTGGAAGCAAACGATGTGTAATAAATTAATAGTTAATGTATGTATTAATCCGTTAACGGCACTGTTAGGGGTGCAAAATGGCGAATTGATATCAAATCCGTTTTTTTATAAAACGATGGAGCAAGTATTTCTAGAGGTCTCATTTCTAATAAGTGATCAAAAAAAAGAATCTTTATGGAAAATGG
>NZ_JADYVG010000089.1:0-474 GCF_020193585.1 Bradyrhizobium sp. IC3195
GCCCTGGTGACCGAGCTGGTGCCGACCATGGATATGGTGCGGATGGTGAACTCCGGTACCGAAGCCACCATGAGCGCCATTCGCCTGGCGCGCGGCTTCACCGGTCGCGACAAAATCATTAAGTTCGAAGGCTGCTACCACGGCCATGCCGACTGCCTGCTGGTGAAAGCCGGTTCCGGCGCGTTGACCCTCGGCCAGCCGAACTCGCCGGGCGTCCCGGCCGATTTCGCCAAACATACCCTGACCTGCACTTATAACGACCTCGCCTCGGTGCGCGCGGCGTTCGAGCAGTATCCGCAGGAGATCGCCTGCATCATCGTCGAGCCGGTGGCCGGAAATATGAACTGCATTCCGCCGCAGCCGGAATTCCTGCCGGGCCTGCGCGCCCTGTGCGACGAATTTGGCGCCCTGCTGATTATCGACGAAGTGATGACCGGCTTCCGCGTGGCGCTGGCAGGCGCTCAGGCTTACTAC
>NZ_JADYVG010000008.1:0-299900 GCF_020193585.1 Bradyrhizobium sp. IC3195
GGTTTCGAGGGATCGAAGTGATGCATTCGTCCCCGTCACCTCGGGAACGATATTGCCGGTATAGTTGCCGTTGCTGTCCGTGCTCCAGACCGTGTAGTGACCTGTCACCGAGTCCCTCCAGGCCACGTCGTATCCGCCGCCGGTCTGCTCGGCTGCGATGGGTGCCCAGGTCCCATACACGGCGGCGCTGACCGGCGAGCCGGAGATCTTCAGGACGGGCCCGCTGCCCGTGCTGATGGCCTCGAGATAGAAGTTGTCTCCGGTCTGCACCAGCTTGGTGGAGCCCTGTGCCTCAATCGTGACGTTGGGAATACCGATGGTCCCATCGCCATTGAGATCCTGTAGGAAGGTGGTCTCGAGCGATCGAAGTGATGCGTTCGTCCCCGTCACCTCGGGAACGATATTGCCGGTATAGTTGCCGTTGCTGTCCGTGCTCCAGACCGTGTAGTGACCTGTCACCGAGTCCCTCCAGGCCACGACGTATCCGCCGCCGGTCTGCTCGGCTGCGATGGGCGCCCAGGTCCCATACACAGCGGCACTCACCGGCGATCCCGAGATCTTCAGGACAGGCCCGCTGCCCGTGCTGATGGCCTCGAGATAGAAGTTGTCTCCGATCTGCACCAGCTTGGCGGAGCCCTGTGCCTCAATCGTGGCGTTGGGAATACCTATGATCCCATCGCCATTGAGATCCTGTTGGAAGATGGTCTCGATCGATCGAAGTGATGCATTCGTCCCCGTCACCTCGGGAACGATATTACCCGTGTAGTTGCCGTTGCTGTCCGTGCTCCAGACCGTGTAGTGACCTGTCACCGAGTCCCTCCAGGCCACGTCGTATCCGCCGCCGGTCTGCTCGGCTGCGATGGGTGCCCAAGTCCCATACACGGCGGCGCTGACCGGCGAGCCGGAGATCTTCAGGACGGGCCCGCTGCCCGTGCTGATGGCCTCGAGATAGAAGTTGTCTCCGGTCTGCACCAGCTTGATGGAGCCCTGTGCCTCAATCGTGACGTTGGGAATACCGATGGTCCCATCGCCATTGAGATCCTGTTGGAAGGTGGTCTCGAGCGATCGAAGTGATGCGTTCGTGCCCGTGACCTCGGGAACGATATTGCCGGTATAGTTGCCGTTGCTGTCCGTGCTCCAGACCGTGTAGTGACCTGTCACCGAGTCCCTCCAGGCCACGACGTATCCGCCGCCGGTCTGCTCGGCTGCGATGGGTGCCCAAGTCCCATACACGGTGGCGCTGACCGGCGATCCGGAGATCTTCAGGACAGGTCCGCTGCCCGTGCTGATGGCCTTGAGATAGAAATTATCTCCCGTCTGCACCAGACTAGTCGACCCGACCGCCTCGACCGCAAGATTGATCACGCTGACGCTTGCTATCGTGCCATCCGCGAACTGAAAATATTCGACACCGGTCACGGTCTCGGTACCGTCAGGCGAGCCGGAGCGCTGATCGGCTATGGCGAAGGTCTGGGCGCTCGCGTTGTATGAAATAATGTAGCTCGCCTTGCTGCCCGAAAACACGACGGTGTCGGTGCCGGCGCCGCCGTTGATGGTGTCGTTGCCCGCACCGCCGGTGATCGTGTCGTTGCCGCCGGCGCCGTTCAGCGTGTTGGCGATGGCGTTGCCGACGATCGTGTCGTTGCCGGACCCGCCGGTGGCGTTGTCGATGTAGGAGCGCGCGTCGCCATTGTAGAGATAGGCGTTGTAGACGTTGCCCGATGCGTAGTGGCCGGCGCCGAGATAGGCCAACTGCACGGAGGAGAACACCGACGAGGCACCGGGATTGAGGTTGACGCTCAGGTTTGTCGTGTAGTTCGACAGGTCGTAGGTATCGATGCCGCCGCCATCCCAGACCGTCTCGTAGATGCGGTTGGCCGAGCCGCCGGCGCCTCCGCCCGGTGCGAGCTGGCCGACGCCGTTGATGAAGAGCTGCCCTGTGGTCGGATTCCAGGTGTAGACGGTGCTGCTGCTCTGGGTCGTGTAGTCCGCGCCGTACATGGTCTGAAGCGCGAGGATGTCGTTCGCCATGTAGGTCTGCGAATATCCGTACGCTTCGTTGGTATAGCCGCCCGTGGTCGACGCGCCGGCATAGCTTCGATAGCTCATGACGGTGTATTCGCTGCTGTCATGCGCGGTGGGCACCGCGACGTTGCCGGGGCCGCCGGCCTCCTGGCTGTGCTTGAGGCCGAGGGCATGGCCGAGCTCGTGCAGCGCGGTGGTGAAGTAGTAATTGCCGAGCTTGGCCAGCGAGAAATTGTATTGAGTCCCGAACCAGATGTCGCCGCCGGGCGCATAATTGCCGGGATAGTAGGCGTAGGCAGTCGGATTGGCGGCCGGCGACTGCGCAATCATGAGGTCGGCGCCGTTCGTGCCCGCATATTGGATGTTGGCGTTGGTGTAGCTCAGGATCAATCCAACGGCGTAGTTGATCGCCGCCTGGATCTGCGTGGGCACCGAGGCAAAGCCCGAGGTGGTTGGCTCGCCGCTGCCGCCGGAATAAGGATTCGAATAGTCGCTCGGCGCGTCAGGAAAGCTGTAGGTGATCGTGCCCGACCATTTGACGCCGGACAGCAGGCCGTCAATCTCGGCATTGTTGGTGGCACTGACATAAACGGCGGTGGCCAATGGACTCTCCAAACAACGCGTCGTGTGATTCGCCGCGGGGGCACATGATTCTAGCTAGAGAGTTAAACGTTTGGTTTAAATGGGGCAGCGGCGTTTGCGCTGCTCCCATAAGGCCGTGTTAGCCATTAAATCCCGTAGTCATACGGAACGGCAGCATAGAGTTTCGTTCCCGGAACACCGTGATTTGCAGGGTTTCATGAAACGACGCACACTCCCGGCCAGCCTGTTTGGCGCCTTGATTGCGCTTGCTGGACTGTCCCATCAACCTCTCGGAGGACTGCCCGTGATGGTGGAGAAGGCCAAGGCAGACGACAGCAGCAAGGCAGGGCGCGCGCCCTCCATGCCGATGGCGCGAGATCCTGCCGCTGCGGTGGCAGAGGAATATGAAGCTGCCCGCCGGAAGGGAACGCGGGAGGCCCTTGAACTCTTCATTGCGCGCCATGGCGATGATCCCCTTGCCGCGCAGGCGCGGGCCGAATTGAAGCGCCTGTCGCGCTGATCTCGCAGACAGCGCCTCAGGCAAGGCATTTCAGCAGGCGGCATCGGCGCCGGCCCGGCTTGTCGCGTGATCTCTGGGCACTATGGTAGGCGCCCAATCTGTCCCGGAGCCTTTCACGATGCCCTTCCCGCATGCCTCGGAAGCCCTGTCGCGCTTCACCGTGCTCGATCTGACCCGTGTCCGCTCCGGGCCGACCTGCGTGCGGCAGCTCGCCGACTGGGGCGCCAACGTCGTCAAGATCGACGCGCTGACCGAGGATGCCGGCGGCGAGCAGCCGGGCGGGCCGCGGCGCGGTTCCGACTTTCAGAATTTGCACCGCAACAAGCGGGCAATGACGCTGAACCTGAAGGACGAGCGCGGGCTCGCGGTGTTCAAGCGCCTCGCCGTCAAGGCCGACGTCGTGGTCGAGAATTTCCGGCCCGACGTGAAGAAGAAGCTCGGCATCGACTACGACAGCCTCGCCGCGATCAACCCGCGCATCGTCTATGGCAGCATCTCCGGCTTCGGCCAGGACGGCCCCTACCACAAGCGGCCGGGCTTCGATCAGATCGCGCAAGGCATGGGCGGGCTGATGTCGATCACCGGCGCGCCGGGCGAAGGCCCGATGCGGGTCGGCATCCCCGTCGCCGACCTCAGTGCCGGTCTGTTTTGCGCGATGGGCATCCTCACCGCCCTGCTCGAGCGCGAGGTCTCGGGCAAGGGCCAGTGGGTGCAGACCTCGCTGCTGCAGGCCCAGATCTTCATGCTCGACTTCCAGGCCGCGCGCTGGCTGATGGAGAAGGAGGTCGCCAAGCAGGCCGGCAACAACCATCCGACCAGCATTCCGACCGGCGTGTTCAAGACCTCCGACGGCTACATCAACATCGCCACCACGGGCGGGCGGATCTGGGAGCGCTGTGCGCAGGCGATCGGCGCGCCGGAGCTCTACACTCATCCCGACTATGCGACGGCTCCCGCCCGCTCGAAGAATCGCGATGCGCTCAACGCCGAGATCGAGAAGCGCACCGTGACGAAGTCGACCGAGACCTGGGTCCGCGAGCTCAACGAGGCCGGCGTGCCCTGCGGGCCGATCTACGCCATCGACCAGATGTTCGAGGACGCGCAGGTCAGGCATCTCGGCATTGCGCAGGACGTGCCGAACGATGAAGGCCGGGATATCCGCCTGGTCGGCCAGCCCGTGACGCTGTCGCGCACGCCGAGCAGGATGGTGGCGCGGCCGCCGGAATTCGGCGAGCAGACCGACGAAGTGCTGAAGGAGTTCGGCTTCGGCGCGGACGAGATCGCAGGGCTCAGAGACGCGAAGGTGGTGTGAATCTCGCGCGCCCCGTCTGCAACGACAAAGCCCGGCGCGAGCCGGGCTTTGCTTCTTATTGACGCCTTCTTGATCTCAGTACTTCGCTTAGTACTTCGCGACCACCGGGCCACCAAATTGATAGTTGATGCCGGCGCGCAGGATGTGGTCGGTGAAGCGGGAGGAAGCACTGGCCGCAATCGTGGGCAACGGCGCCAGCGAGAACGGACCTGACGAGAACCGGCCGAGATCCACATAGAGATATTCGAGCTTGGCGCTCCAGTTCTGAGTGATCTTGCCTTCCACACCCGCACCCACGGTCCAGCCGACGCGGGTATCCGACGAAGAGCTGGTCGAGGCGACCGCGACACCAGCCGGCGTGAAGCCGGAGATGGTGCCCGTGGTCTTGATCTCGCCGAAGGCCACGCCGCCGGTGCCATAGAACAGCACTTTCGGTGTCGCCAGAAAGCCGACGCGGCCGCGCACCGTGCCGAACCATTGCAGATGCTGGTCGAGCGTCAGAGTGGTGCCGACAGCAGCGCCGGGGGGCAGAAAGGTCAGGCCCGGAAGACAGGCGCCGCCTGCAATGCTGGTGGGGGCGCAGTTGAAGCCGGCGCGGCCCTTCTCGTCCGACCAATTCAGGTCGCCCTCGATGCCAAACACCCAATTCGTGCTCTGCCAGTTGTAGCCGGCCTGGCCACCGGCGACGGCACCGTTCATGTCGAACGAGGCGCTGGTGACGGATCCGGCCGGCGGCACGATCACCGCACCGGTCGCCGTGTTGGTGTAGGTGACGTCGGTGCGCGAACGGCCCCAGCTGTAGCCGCCGTTGGCGCCGACATAGAAGCCCGTCCAGCTCCAGACCGGATCGACCATAGGCGCCTTGACATACGGCTTTGCCGCGAGATCGGCGGCCAGCGCGCCCGTGGCAAACAGCGACATCGCAGCCGCCATTCCAATCACTATCCGCTTCATGGAGAATTCCCCCTTGCACGATCTTGTGATCGAAATATACGCGCATCCTCACCCAAGAGCTGTGCCGCCGCGGCAACATTCGGAAACAATCGGAGGTCGCGCTGGCATCCCGACTAGAAAGCTACCTTCGACATAAGCTATTGATTTCATAGAAAATTTCTCCACCATCCTAAGGCGATGTCGCCCTGGTCCCATGCGTCAACCCGACACGGGCGAGGAGATTGTCGATCACCGGCCAGAACAGCAGCAGAATCGCCAGGGTCGTGATCGAGCCGACCAGGCCGTTCGACCAGAACACCTTCAGGGTGCCGCCGGAGCCGATCATCGACAGGCGGAAGGCATCCTCGGCACGGTTGCCGAGCACGAGCGCCAGGGTGAACGGCGCCAGCGGAATGCCGATCTTCTTGAAGACGTAACCGACCACGCCGAAGCCCAGCATCAGCCAGATGTCGAACATCGCGTTCTGGATGGCATAGGCGCCGATCGCGCAGGACACCACGATCATCGGCGCCACCGCCGCGAACGGCACGCGCAGGATCGAGGCGAAGATCGGCACCGTCGTCAGCACCAGCACGAGGCCGACGACGTTGCCGAGATACATCGAGGCGATCAGGCCCCAGACGAAATCCTTGTGCTCGACGAACAGCAGCGGCCCCGGATTGAGACCCCACACCATCAGCCCGCCGAGCAGAATCGCGGCCGTGCCCGAGCCGGGAATGCCGAGCGCCAGCATCGGCAGCAGCGCCGAGGTGCCGGAGGCATGCGCCGCCGTCTCCGGCGCGAACACGCCTTCGATGCGGCCCGTGCCGAAGCCCTCGGGCTCCTTGGCGAAGCGCTTTGCCAGATTGTAGCCCATGAAGGAGGCCGCGATCGCACCGCCAGGGGTGATGCCGAGCCAGCAACCGATGAAAGAGGAGCGCAGCAGCGTCACCCAGTATTTCGGCAGATCCTTCCAGACGCCGAGCACGACGCGCAGCGAGATGCTAGCCGCATGCCCGCGCAGCGCAAGGCGCTCCTCCATCGTCAGCAGGATCTCGCTGATGCCGAACAGGCCGATGACGGCCACCAGGAAGTTGATGCCGCGCAAGAGCTCCGGCGAGCCGAAGGTCATGCGCAGACTGCCGGACACCGTATCCATGCCGATGCCGGCTAGCAGCAGGCCCAGCGACATCGAGATGACGGTCTTGTGCTTGGCTTCGCGCCCGAGGCCGACGAAGGAGCAGAAGGTGAGGAGATACACCGCAAAGAACTCGGGCGGGCCGAACTTCAGCGCAAAGGACGAGATCATCGGCGCGAGGAAGGTGATCAGGAGCACCGCGACCAGCGAGCCGACGAAGGAAGAGGTGAACGCCGCAGTCAGCGCCTCCGCCGCCCTGCCCTGCTGCGCCATCGGATAGCCGTCGAAAGTGGTCGCGACCGACCAGGCTTCGCCCGGGATGTTGAACAGGATCGAGGTGATGGCACCGCCGAACAACGCGCCCCAATAGATGCAGGACAGCATCACGATGGCCGAGGTCGGGTCCATCGTGAAGGTCAGCGGCAACAGGATCGCAACGCCGTTGGGACCGCCGAGCCCGGGCAGCACGCCGACGAAGATGCCGAGCACCAGCCCGACCATCATCAGCACGAGCGTCTTCCACGTCAGCAGGACGACAAAGCCGTGGAGCAGGAGACCGAGAGCTTCCATCGCGCGCGGCTCCGCTTAGCGGCCGAGGGCCGCTTCGAGCGGCCCCTTCGGCATGATGACGTCGAAGGCGAGGTCGAAGGTGACGAACATGATGGCCGTGAACGCAAACGCGGTGAGCAGCGACTTCCACAGCGCGATCCGGCCGACGAGGCGCATGAAGCCCGCGATCAGGAGAAAGCTCGCGACATAGAGGCCGAGGAACTGCGTCGCCAGGCAGAACAGCAGCGTCGGCACGAACACCGCGAGCACGCGGCGGCCTTGCGCGCGCGTGACGAAGGTTGCGGGCGAGACGCGCCGCGCCAGCAGCGCGGCCATCAGACCGTAGAGGCTGCCGCCGGCGAGAATGACGCACAGATAGAACGGGAAATAGCCGGGCTCCGGCCCGGTCGCATCCCAGGACGCGCCGGTGCGCCAATTGTCGTAGCCGAGCGTGACCGCGAGCGCGAGCAGCAGCAGGCAGACGACGATCTCGATCGTGCCGGAAGAGACGACGGAGGGGGAATCGTCTTCGGGCGCGGTAGGATCCTCGACGACGATTTCGATATCGGTTTGGGACATGGGCTCAGATGCGAGGCTGGGGATTGTGCATCTCTTCCCGTGCTGACGGGGAGAGGCAGAGGCCGGATCCGCGGCCGTTCTCTAGAACGCCGAAGCGAAGCTCTGGCTACGGCAAAGCGCCGGGTGAGATGCTCTCTCCACGAGCTCAACTCGTCGAGAGAGCCCCTCACCCTGCCCTCTCCCCGTAAGAACAGGGCGAGAGGGAAGAGAGCTACTTCGCTACGAAGCCGGCTTCCGTCATCAGCTGCTTGTTCAGCGCATCGTCCTCTTCGAGGAACTGCACCATGTCCTTGCCGGAGAGGAAGATCGGCTTCAAGGCCTGCTTCTCCATGTAGTCCTTGTACTCCGCGGTCTGCGTCACCTTGTGGAACAGATCGACGTAGAACGCCTGCTGCTCCGGCGTGACCTTGCCGGGCAGGAACATCGCGCGCAGCATCAGATATTGCACGTCGACGCCCTCCTCCTTGCAGGTCGGGATGTCGGCCCAGGACTGGGTGTCGGTCACCTTGGTCGTGTAGGCAATGCGCTCCCTGTCGAACACGCAGAGCGGACGCACTTGGCCGGCGCGCCAGACCTCGAGATTTTCGGATGGGTTGTTGACGTTGGCTTCGGTGTGGTTGCCGACCAGCTGAGTGGCGGCCTCGCCGCCGGATTTGTAGGGCAGATAGGAGAATTTCGCGCCGGTCTTCTGCTCCAGGAACACGGTGAGCACGTGGTCCTCGCGCTTGGAGCCGGTGCCGCCCATCTTGAACGGCGCGCTCGCAGCCTTGGCGGCCGCGACGAAGTCCTTCAACGTCTTGGGGCCCGCGCTGTTGTCCCACAGCACGAACTGGTCGAGCGCCACCACGGAGACCGGCGTCAGCTCGCGCCAGTTGAACGGGATCTTCGCCGACAGCGGCAGCATGTAGATCAGCGAATAGGCGATCAGCACCTTGTTGGGATCGCCCTCGCTGGACTTCATGTACATCAGTGCTTCCGCGCCGGAGGCGCCGCCCTTGAGCGAGACCACCATCGGCTGCTTCATCAGATTGTTCTTCTGGATCGCGGCCTGCATCATCCGGGCCATCTGGTCGGAGGCGCCACCCGCGCCCGCCGCCACTACGATCTCCACCGGTTTCGTCGGCTCCCAGCCCGCAACAGCCGGCGCGCCACAAAGCGCGGTTGCAAGCGCGATTGCGGCCTTCATTCCATGTCCCACGTGCGTCTTCCCTATCTTCTTGTTTACATTGGAAATTCAGCGATGAACTCGGCCCATTGTGCTGGCGAATCCGGCCGAGTTCAAGCCATCCCGCATCATCCCGGCTATGACTTTGGAATAAGACAAGTCACGCGCTATACGAGCTGCAAGGGAGCTGGTCCTATCGGAGGCGAAGGTAGATCAATGATCTTCTTGGGCCTAAAGATCTTGGGCCCTCAGCCGTCCGGCCTTTCTGAGTTTGCGAAATGTACTTGAAGTGCTGAAGTGATGCCGCGCCTCCTCTACATCAATGAGAAATTTGGCCATGACGCAACGATCATCCTGGACAGCGGGGACGCCTGTTGGGTCTCTGTTGGCAGCAGGGGCGTCTTGGTACGCTCTCACAAACACAGCTTCTGGGGTGGATTGTTGGGAAGCCTGCTTGGTCTGAAGCTCTATCAGGAGCGGGATGTCTACCGCGCACTCAGTGTGGCTCAAGCTCTCGCCGCGACGTTTCGGCCGGTTCCACAAATTCAATGCAGAGACGTGATCCTCAAGGCATTCTGCACAGCGGTCTGGCACAGCTCTTCACCCGCACGTGTTAAGGACGTTTTGAATGACCCGGGTCTGCTCGAAGGGTAACATTACCAGCCGCAAGCACGGCTCCTAACAGGCATTCTGCTTCGTCCGCGCTTGCAATTTCGTTTTCCAACCATATCCCTGAAAATATGAGTACCGGTAGAAAACTGAGTTTGAACCACGGCCACGAGCGGAAGAGAACGCGGTGGAAAGTGAAGTGGGGAGTTCCCGCCCGAGCCGCTGGCGGCACAGCCAGAGCAGCCGCGCTATCCGGTGACGAGCGACGCGAAATTGCGCGGAAGGCCGCCAAGGCCCGTTGGGCGAGACACTTGCCGCGGGCGACGCATGAAGGCGTCATCCGGTTTGGAGGCATCGAGATTGAGGTTGCCGTTCTCGATGACGGACAGCGCCTAGTGACTCAGAGTGGCTTCATGGTGGGCCTAGGTCGCATTCGCCCCCCCAAGGGACGTCAGTATTACAGGAGCGGCGCCAATCTCCCTGCTTTTTTGACAGTGCAGAACCTAAAGCCCTTTATCGGCGAAGAGTTGGTTATGATGGCTAACCAGATCGAATTTCGTACCAAGCAGGGCTTTAAGGCATTCGGGTACGCGGCGAACTTCCTGCCGGAGGTCTGCGATGTCTTTGCGCGCGCCCAACGAGCCGGAGTCCTAAAGGCCGTTCAGCGCAACGTTGCTCACCGCGCCGGAATTATCGCCGAGCGGCTTCAACGCTCATGCACTATGCGCCTCATAGATGAAGCTACCGGTTACCAAGAAAGTCGCGAGACGTAGACGGGCCGGGATGGTTGTCGGGCGCGAGGAATGAATCTCCGCCACATATTCCGGCTCTACAGCATCAATCTAGGACGAGGATTTGCCTGGTCAAAGACATTGCTTGATCCTGTTGGAGAACCGCTCAACTCGATTGCGAGCACAACAAACGACCAAAGCAGATCGGTTCATAAGCGAAAACCGTTTGCGCTGGTCCTGATGGGACGCCAGCCATGCTGCATTGCGGCGGTGATTTAGAGCGCATGCACCATGGCATGCAATTGGCTTACGGTTCTCAGGTCACTCGTTGACGGATGTCGCCCAGCATCTTCGGCAATCGTTCGAGGAGTTGTACGCATGTGCTTCCTTCAAGGTGTCCTGGTGTTCCTGCTAGCCAGCATTGGTACAACCGTGTTCGCCAAGGGCGTGCCGCAGGATCCAAAACCTAGACCGCAATGCGTTGTGAAGGCCTCCGAACTACCGCCGGAAACACCAGAGGTCATGTGTCCAACTCGCAGCTCACCGGGCGGCTTTTGCGTCTGTCCCAGATTCACTAAGGACGGTGACGCAGACGGATATTTTGTTGGGACAGCAAGATAGGCAACCGCACCCCCTAAGCGGCGACGGTCTTCATTGGTGCTTGGAGGGCCCGAGGTGAAGATGCACTGCAAGCGGCTGTCTTAGCTGGAGGCCGTTCAGCCAGGCCACTACGCACCTCGAATGCGCTGGCCGCGCCTCGCCACGATCTCCAGTGACCCACAACCGGTATATTCACGCCTGCGCAACGTGCAGGCACGGGCATTGTCGAGATCGTGCTTGCCGGCGGCTGTCGGGGGGCGCTTTGGGTGGGACTGGATACGGAGGCGCTGCAGCGGGTATTGAAGATGCGCGCTACTTGCCCTTCCAGACCGGCGCCCGCTTGTTGAGGAAGGCATCCATGCCCTCGCGGAAATCCTCGCTCATATAGGCTTTCAGGATCAGGTCCTCGCCTTCCTCGCGCGAGAGCGTGCGGCGGATGCGGCGCACCGCTTCCTTGGTCGCTTCCAGCGTCAGCGGCGCGTGGCTGGCGACGAGCTTTGCAGTCTCGTCGGCACGGCGCTGCAGCGTCTCAACGTCAGGCACGACCTCGTTGAGCAGGCCGAGCGCCAGCGCCTCCGGCGCGTCGACCAGGCGCGCCTTGAAGATCATGTCCTTGGTGCGGGCGGGACCTACCAGCGCGACGACGCGGCTGATGTTCGACATCGACAGGCAGTTGCCGAGCGTGCGCGCAATCGGAAAGCCCATCCGCGTCGTCTCGGTGCCGATGCGAAGATCGCAGCAGGCCGCGATCCCCGCGCCGCCGCCGGTGCAGGCGCCGGCGATCGCCGCGATCACCGGCACGCGGCACTGCTCGAGCGTGCCGAGCACGCGATCGATGCGCGCCTCGTAGTCGAGCGCATCCTGCGCGGTCTTGAAGGCGCGGAATTGCGAGATGTCCGTGCCGGAGGCGAACGCCTTGTCGCCCGCGCCGGTCAGGATCAGCGCCTTGATCGAACGGTCGACGTTGATCTCCTGGCATATCTCCGCCATGCGGTCATACATGGCGAAGGTCATGGCGTTGCGCGCCTGCGGGCGGTTGAAGGTGATCCGCGCGATGCCGTCCGTGACGGAGTAGAGCAGGTCTTCGTTGGCAGTCGTCGGTGCGTTCATCGCGCGCTCACTTTCTTCACTAGAGTTCAGTCAGGCCGCCCTCAGGCAACCTGAGCCTTAGGCGACTTGAGCCTTGGTCATCGGCACCACGTCGCGTCCCTTCAGGACGTCCATGGCCGCCAATACGCCGCCGCTCCGATGCGGGATCTTTGCGAGGTCGAGGCCCATCTCGACGCCGGCGAGCGTGCCCATCAGCATCAGATCGTTGAAATGGCCGATATGGCCGATGCGGAACACCTTGCCCTTGACCTTGTTCAGGCCGGTGCCGAGCGACATGTCGAAGTTTTCCAGCACGACCTTGCGGAAGGCGTCGGCATCAAAGCCCTCGGGCACGCGCACGCCGGTCAGCGCCGGCGAATGCGCGGCGGGATCGGCACATTGCGTCTCGAGGCCCCAGACCTTGACCGCAGCACGCGCCGCGGCGCTGTGGCGCTTGTGGCGGGTCCAGACGTTCTCCAGCCCCTCCTCCTCCAGCATCTTCACCGCCTCGCGCAGGCCGTAGAGCAGGTTCGTTGCGGGCGTGTAGGGGAAGGTGCCGAGCTTGTTGAAGCTGATGACCTCCTGCCAGTCCCAGTAGGAGCGCATACCGGGGTTGGCCTTGGCGGCCGCGAGCGCCTTCTCCGAGACCGCGTTGAAGCCGAGGCCCGGCGGCAGCATCAGACCCTTCTGCGAGCCGGCGACCGAAACGTCGATGCCCCAGGCGTCGTGCTCATATTCCATCGAGCCGAGGCCGGAGATGGTGTCGACCATCAGCAGCGCCGGATGTTTGGTGCGGTCGAGGATCTTGCGCACCTCCAGCGGCGGCGTCACGCAGCCGGTCGAGGTCTCGTTGTGCACGACGCAGACCGCCTTGATGGCGTGCTGCTTGTCGGCGGCAAGACGCTTCTCGATCTCGGCAAGATCGGCGCCATGGCGCCAGTCGCTCGGGATGAAGTCGACATCGAGCTTGAACTTGTCGGCGATGCCGCGCCACAGCACGGCGAACTGGCCGGTCTCGCACATCAAGACCTTGTCGCCGGGCGCGAACACGTTGACCATCGCCGCTTCCCAGGCGCCGGTACCGGACGAGGGGAAGATGATCACGGGCTGCTTGGTGCGGAATACGCGCTGCATTGCGGCAAGCACGGCAAAACCGAGCTCGGCGAACTCCGGACCGCGATGGTCCAAAGTCGGCATATCCATCGCCCGCAGCACCCGATCGGGCACGTTGGTCGGTCCTGGAATCTGTAAGAAATGCCTTCCAGTATGCACGGTCATCGGCGTCCTTCCCGGTCTTGCCTTGGTTTGGTGGGCGCCGAATAGCACCATTTGACCGGCTTGTCCTCTCCTCCAAAGGGCCCCTCGCGCATAGCGGGCCGGCCTGCCCTCGGCCGCTCCGTCGCGACCACCTTTGCGGGCCGACCTTTACGTGCCGACGATCTTCAGATGCGGCGCGGCATTGCCCTGAGGGCGCTGCTCCAGCAGCTTCATCGCGACGTCCACGCCGCCGGCGCGGTGCGGCACGCCGGCCACCGACAGACCCATCTCGATGCCGGTGAGCGCGCCGAGCAGCGTCAGCGCGTTGCATTCGCCGAGATGGCCGATGCGGAAAACCTTGCCGGCGACCTTCGACAGGCCCGAGCCGAGCGACATGTTGTAATTGTCGAGCACGACTTTCCGGAACTGATCGGCATCATGCCCCGGAGGCATCAGCACGGCCGTGAGCACCGGCGAGAACTCCGAAGGCTCCTGGCACAGCACTTCGAGACCCCAATGGTTGACCGCGGCCCGCGTCGCGGCCGCCAAGCGCTGATGCCGCGCAAAAACATTGTCGAGCCCCTCCTCGAGCAGCATCGCGATCGCCTCGCGCAGGCCGTAGAGCAGATTGGTCGCGGGCGTATAGGGGAAGAAGCCCTTGGCGTTGGGCTTGAGCATCTCCTCCCAGTCGAAATAGGAGCGCGGCATCTTGTTGGTTCTGGACGCAGCCAAGGCCTTGTCCGAAATCGCGTTGAAGCCGAGACCGGGCGGCAGCATGAAACCCTTCTGCGAGCAGCTGACGCTGACATCGACCTTCCACGCGTCGTGACGATAGTCGACCGAGCCGAGCGAGGAGATGGTGTCGACCATCAAGAGCGCCGGATGCGAGGCGCGGTCGATCGCGGCGCGGATCTCGGCGATGCGGCTGGTCGCGCCGGTCGAGGTCTCGTTGTGCACGACCATCACCGCCTTGATGGTGCGCGCGGCGTCTTCGGAGAGCCTGGCCTCGATCACCGTGGGATCGGCGCCGCGGCGCCAGTCGCCCGGGACGAAATCAACCTCGATGCCGAAGCGGGCGGCCATCTGCCGCCACATCGTGGCGAAGTGGCCGGTTTCGACCATCAGCACCTTGTCGCCCGGCGACAGCGTGTTGACGATCGCGGCTTCCCAGGCGCCGGTCCCCGACGAGGGGAAGATCACCACCGGCCCCCTGGTCTGGAAGATCTGCTGGCTGCCTTCGAGCACGGTGCGGCCGAGCTCGCCGAATTCGGCGCTGCGATGGTCGATGACAGGCATGTCCATCGCGCGCAGGACGCGCTCGGGGACCGGGCTCGGGCCCGGAATCTGCAGGAAATGGCGTCCCTGAGGCATGCAAAGCTCCCTTTCGGCGGGTTATGGCCGGCTCTGCCGGCTATTTTGCATTCATTTTTTGTCCCTTCAATCGAAATCTGGTATTCGATTGCGAGCGTCGACGCGATCAACCGGGCAAACTACTGTGCTGCAAATGAAATCCACGATTCCCGACACCGGGGTTCCGATCACCCCGTCCCCCGGCAATGGCGATCGCCAGGAAAACCGTCACGAGGCCTCGCTGCATGGCGAGATCCTGCTGCGGCTGCGCGATTACGTGGTCGAAGGCAATATTCCCGAAGGCGCGCGCGTTCCCGAGCGGCAACTCTGCGAGATGCTCGGCATCTCCCGCACGCCGTTGCGCGAGGCGCTCAAGGTGCTCGCCGCCGAGGGCCTGATCGAGCTACTGCCCAACCGCGGCGCGCGCGTGCGCCAGCTCAGCCAGCGCGACCTCGAAGAACTGTTCGACGTCATGGCGGGCCTGGAAAGCCTGGCGGGGCGCCTCGCCTGCGAAGCCATAACGGATGCGGAAATCACGGCGATCGAGCAGCTGCACTACGAGATGTACGGCCATTACCTGCATCGCGACATGCACGGCTATTTCCAGGCCAACCAGCGCATCCACGAGAGCATCGTCGATGCCGCGCGCAACGATACGCTGAAGATTGCCTACGTCAATTTCGCCGGCCGGATCCGACGCGTCCGCTACTCCGCCAATTTCGCCCGCAAGCGGCAGCGCTGGGCGGAAGCCATGCGCGAGCACGAGGCCATCCTCGATGCGCTGCGCCGCCGCGCCGGGAGCGAGCTCAGCGACGTCCTGTTCCAGCATCTGCGCAACAAACGGACGGCAGCGATCGAGCACCTGACCGAGCCCCAAGAGGGCGCGCCGGCATCGCCTTGAAGGCGCCAGGCTTGCTCATTTTGCATTCACAATATAGTCGGTCAGGAACCACAATGAATATCCCAGCAAGGCTGAGCCTCGCCGGGTCAGTCCGGGATCAGGGATGACGAACGCCTCCTCGCTCGAACGGCGCCTGCGGTCGGAATTGACCGGCGACGTGCTGTTCGACGGCTTCAGCCGCGGCCGCTACGCCACTGACGCCTCGTTCTACCAGATTATGCCAACGGGCGTGGTGGTCCCCAAGACCATGGACGAGGCCTTGCGGGCGCTGGCGATTGCGCGCGACGAGGGGCTGAAGGTCACCCCGCGCGGCGGCGGCACCTCGCAATGCGGCCAGACCGTCAATGACGGCCTCGTGATCGATCTATCCAAGCACCTCAACCAGATCCTGTCGCTCGATGTCGAAGGCCGCACCTGCGTGGTCGAGCCCGGCATCGTGCTCGACGACCTCAACCGTCAGCTCAGAAAGCACGGCCTGTGGTTTCCGGTTGACGTCTCCACGGCCTCCCGCGCCACCATCGGCGGCATGGCTGGCAACAATTCCTGTGGCGGCCGCTCGCTGCGCTACGGCACCATGCGCGACAACACGCTGTCGATGGAGGCCTCGCTCGCCGACGGCACGCTGAGCCGTTTTGGCGAGGTCGCGCGCGATCTCTCCGAACTCGAGGCGAGCGACAGCACCCGCGCCCTGTTCCGCGACATGCTCGACCTTGGCACCCGCGAGGCCGACGAGATCGCCGCGCGCTTCCCAAAGGTGCAGCGCCGCGTCGGCGGCTACAATCTCGATGCGCTGGTGCCGCGCAACGCGCCGAACAACATGGCGCATCTGTTGGTCGGCTCCGAAGGCACCCTCGCCTTCACCACCAAGGTCGAGCTGAAGCTGTGGCCCGTGATCCGCAACAAGGCGCTCGGCGTCTGCCATTTCGGCAGCTTCTACGAGGCCATGGATGCGGCCCAGCACCTCGTCAAGCTCAAGCCGATTGCGGTCGAGCTGGTCGACCGCACCATGATCGCGCTCGGCCGCGACATTGCGATGTTCGCACCCGTCATCTCCGCGGCGATCAAAGGCGATCCGGATGCCGTGCTGGTGGTCGAATTCGCTGAAGAGGACCAGTCGGACAATCTGGTGCGCCTCAAGCAGCTCGGTGAGCTGATGGCGGATCTCGGCTTTGGCTGGAACAACGACACGCGCAAATGGGGCGGCGTGGTCGAGATCACCGAACCCGCGCTGCAGAGCGGCATCGCCGATTTCCGCGCGGCCGGCCTCAACGTGATGATGTCGATGAAGCAGGAGGGCAAGCCGGTCTCCTTCGTCGAGGACTGCGCCGTGCCGCTGCCGCACCTCGCCGACTACACCGCGCGGCTGAACGAAGTGTTCGCCAAGCACGGCACCAGCGGCACGATGTACGCGCACGCCTCCGAAGGCTGCCTGCATGTGCGCCCCGTTCTGAACCTGAAGCTGGAGAAAGACGTCAAGGCGATGCGCGCCATCGCCGAAGAGGCTTTTGCGCTGGTGCGCGAGTACAAAGGCTCGCATTCCGGCGAGCACGGCGATGGTCTGGTACGCTCCGAATTCCACGAGGCCATGTTCGGCGAGCGCCTCGTCGCCGATTTCAGGGAGGTGAAGCAGCGCTTCGATCCCGGCGGCGTGCTCAATCCCGGCAAGATCATCGATGCGCCCAGGATGGACGACCGCTCGCTGTTCCGCTTCAAGCCGGACTATCGGGTCGGCGAGCTGAAGACGAAGCTCGACTGGTCGGCTTATCCCGGCGCCGGCGGCGGTTTCCAGGGCGCGGTCGAGATGTGCAACAACAACGGCGCCTGCCGCAAGCTCGAGGGCGGCGTGATGTGCCCGTCCTATCGCGCCACGCGCGACGAGAAGGACGTTACCCGCGGCCGCGCCAATACGCTGCGGCTTGCGATCTCCGGCCAGCTCGGCCCGGATGCGCTCTCGTCCGACGAGATGATGGAGACGCTCAAACTCTGCGTCTCCTGCAAGGCCTGCCGCCATGAATGCCCGACCGGCGTCGACATGGCCAAGATGAAGATCGAGGTGCTCGCGGCGCGCGCCGCCAGCCGCGGCCTGACGCTGCGCGACCGGCTGGTTGCATATCTGCCGCGCTATGCCGGCCTTGCGTCGCGCTTGGCACCGCTGGCTAATTTGCGCAACGGCAGCCCGCTGCTGCGAAAGCTGTTCGAGCGCTTCGCCGGCATCAGCGCGCGCCGGGCCCTCCCCGCCTTTCGCCGCGATGTGTTCGTGCCGCCGTCCGAAAGCGTCGGGCCTACGGACGGTCGCGAGGTCGTGCTGTTCACTGATACCTTCAACCGCATCTATGAGCGCGAGAATCTCGACGCCGCGCTGCGCGTGCTCACGGCCGGCGGCTATCGCGTGCATCTGCCGAAGCCGGTGAGCGGGTGCCGTCCGCTGTGCTGCGGCCGCACATTCCTGTCAGCTGGCCTCGTCGACGAAGCCAAGGTCGAGCTCGACCGGCTGGTCTCGGCCTTCGCGCCATACGCGGCGCGCGGCGTGCCGATCGTCGGCCTTGAGCCGAGCTGCCTCCTGACGCTGCGCGACGAGCTCGCTTCACTGCGCAAGGACGACGAAGCCAAGGCGGTGGGCGCCCACGCGCTGACGTTCGAGGAGTTTCTGGCGCGCGAGGCAGAGGCCGGAAGGCTGCAACTGCCGCTCGGCATCGTCGCGGACAAGGCCGTGGTGCACGGCCATTGCCATCAAAAATCCTTCGGCGCCTTCAAGCCTGTCGAGCAGGTGCTGCGCCTCATCCCAGGCCTTGAGGTTAAGACCATCGAGTCGAGCTGCTGCGGCATGGCCGGCGCCTTCGGCTATGGCGCGGACACGTATGATGCCTCGATCGAGATGGCCGAGCTGTCACTGCTGCCGGCCGTGCGGAAGGCTGACCGGAATACGCTCGTCGTCGCCGACGGCACCTCATGCCGGCACCAGATCCACGACGGCGCCCAGCGCGAAGCACTTCACGTCGCCCGCGTGCTGGCCATGAGCCTCGATCGCGCCAAATCCAACGCCACCTCTCCAGCTGCAAAGGAAACCAGCCATGGCTGATCTCACCCTCGACACCGCCCGAAAAATCCTCGAAGCCGCCTTCGCGAAAGCCGGCGAGCTCAAGCTGAAGCCGCTGGTCGTCACCATCCTGGACGCGCGCGGCGTGCTCAAGCTCGCGGCGGCGCAGGACGGAACCAGCCTGATGCGCGCCGAGATCGCGCATGGCAAGGCCTATGGCGCGCTCGCCATGGGCATGGGCTCGCGTGCTCTGTTCCAGCGCGCGCAGGAGCAGGCCTATTTCGTCGATGCCGTGAACACGATCGCGAAGGGCGCGCTGGTACCGGTCCCCGGCGGCGTGCTGATCATGGATGGCACCACCCTGCTCGGCGCGGTCGGCGTCTCCGGCGATACGTCCGACAATGACGAAGCCTGCGCGGTGGCGGGGATTCAGGCGGCGGGACTGAAGGCGAACGCGGGGTGAGATTGTCATTCCGGGGCGCGCCCCTTGGCGCGAGCCCGGAATCCATTTCTCCGCATCACTTGCTGCACGATGGATTCCGGGCTCGCGCTACGCGCGCCCCGGAATGACGGCGGAGGATGCGGCTACATTCTCGTTCGTGCCGCCCTGGGTCCCGGCTCTGCGCAGCGACGCCGACGCGTTGCGGCGCGTCCGGGATGCGAGAGCGGATCCCCTCACCTCCCCGTCCAGACCGGCTTCCGCTTCTCGCTGAACGCTTTCAACCCTTCCTTGGCGTCCTCGGTCATCGCGAGCAGTGCGATCTGGCTTTCGGTATAGGCGATGCTCTCGTCGAACGACATCGAGGCGATCGCGCGCATGGCGTATTTGCCGCGGCGGATCGCGGTCGGGGATTTGTCGACGATGCGGGCGATCAGCCAGTCAACCTTGGCATCTAACTCGGCGGCCGGCACGATGTAGTTGAGCAGGCCAGCGGCCTGCGCGGCCCTGGCGTCGAACGGCTCGCCCGTGAGCGCCCATTCGTTGACGAGACGGGGCGGAGCGATGCGCTGCAGCAGGCTCAGCACCTGCATCGGGAACACGCCGACCTTCACCTCCGGCAGGCCGAAGACGACGTGATCGGCCGCAACCGCCATGTCGGTCATGCACAGAAGGCCCATGCCGCCGGCCATGCAGACGCCACTGAGGCGCGCAATCGCCGGCTTCGTGGCGTTCTGTGACAAACGTAACAGATCGGCATAGTCGACATTTGGTTTGGAATGATCCATCGCGAAAGCCGCGCCGGAATTCTGCAAGTCGGCGCCCGCGCAGAACGCCTTGTCGCCCGCGCCCGTCAGCACGATGACGCGGACGTCCTTGTCCTCATGCGCGTCGCGATAGGCTCTTGTGATCCCGGCGATGACCTCGCCGTTCAGCGCGTTGCGTTTCTCCGGCCGGTTGATGGTGATCCAGAACGCCTGCCCGCGCTTCTCGGTGATGACGGCTGTGGTGTCTGTCATGACATGCTCGCTCGCTTGGTCCCGTTTTGCAGCCATTTGCGGCAGGACCGGCGGCGCGCGCAAGGGCAATCTGCAGGGTCGCCTCACCATAGCGTGTGGGCGCAACTTCGCTTCGCGATTGAACTGGGGCTTGCGCGCGCTATCCTGACCGGAGATTTGATCACCGATGAGCCATTTCATGCGCGCCGCATTGATGTTGTTGCTGGCAGGATTGGTCGTGCTGAGCGGCGGCGCCGCATGCCATGCGGCCGACGCCGCGAAGATCGCGCTGGTGATCGGCAACGCGAAATATCCCGACAATGAGTTCGTCCTGAGCGAGGTCGCCAACGATGCCCAGGACGTCGCCGAGGAATTGAAGCGCGGCGGCTTCGTCGTCGACAGGCAGAGCAATCTCACCGGCGATGCCATGCGGCAGGTGCTGGGCCGCTTCTACGACCGCATCGAGCGCGGCGCGGTGGCGCTGATCTTCTTCGACGGCTTTGCCATCCAGTCCAACCGTCAGACCTATCTGCTGCCGGTCGACGCCCAGATCTGGACCGAGCCGGACGTCTCGCGCGACGGCTTCGGCCTCGACGCCATCCTCGCCGAGATGAACACGCGCGGTGCCGCCATCAAGATCGCGCTGATCGACGCTTCCCGCCGCAACCCGTTCGAGCGGCGCTTCCGCCGCTATTCGGCTGGCCTGGCACCGGCGATCGCACCGAGCAATACGCTGGTGCTCTACTCCGCTGCGCTCGGCGCGGTCACGGCGACCGGCAAGACCGATCGCAGCCTCTTTGTCGCCGAGCTGCTGCGCGAAATGCGCGCGCCGAACATCAGCGCCGAGCAGGCCCTGACCAACACCAAGAACGGCGTGGTTGCCGCCACCAACCGCGAACAGGTGCCCTGGCTGTCCTCCTCGCTGACGACCGAGTTCTCGTTCGCAGGCCCGGCGAGGCGGCCGCGGGACGACGCGGCCAAGCCACAGGTGCAGACACCCGAGCCGCAAAAGCCGGTCTGCGAGGTACCGCAGGCGGAGCCCGCCCCGAATGCGGACGAGCTGGCACGAGATCCTGTCATCGCCGATCTCAGCCGCAAGATCACCGCAAACGCCAACGACGTCACCTCGCGTTACAAACGCGGCCAGGTCTACGCGATCAAGCGCGCCTATGCGCTCGCGATACAGGATTTCGACGCGGTGCTCCGCCGCGCGCCCAAGGACGCGGAAGCCCTAAACAACCGCTGCTGGAGCCGGGCTGCGACGGGCGACCCGCAAGGCGCGCTCGCCGACTGCAATCTGGCGCTCCAGATCAACCCGGGCTTGAGCGATGCACTCGACAGCCGCGGGCTCGTCAACCTCAAGCTCGGGCGCAATGCCGAGGCGATCAAGGATTATACCGACGCGATCCAGCGCAACCCGCGCTCCTCGTCCTCGCTGTTCGGCCGCGGCATCGCTGCGCGCAGAAGCGGCGGCGACGGCGCCACCGATATCGCGCAGGCGAAGTCGATGAACCCGAACATTGCAAAGGAATTCGCGGGCTACGGCGTCACGGAGTGCACGCCTTGAGCTGAGGCCGCCTTCCTGATCCAGACTTTATTATCGTGGAACGCCGCGCCGCCGATCGGCGCGATCGTATCTGCGCCCGTCAACGTGTTGATGCCGCGGCCGCCGATATGGTTGCTGTTGGGATGAACGGATTCGGCGATCAGGACACCGCGCCGCACGCCCTCGAACAGCGTCGCGATCAGCGTGGTCTCGCCGCGGCCGTTGCCGAGCGTCACCGCATCGCCATCGGCGATGCCGAGCGCGGCGGCGTCGAGCGGGTGGATCATCACGCTGGCCCGGCCCTCACGCGCCTGCGAGGACGGCGTCTCGTTGAAAGTGGTGTTGAGGAAGCTGCGCGAGGGGCTGGTCGCAAGCCGGAACGGATGGGCCCGGTCGGCGTGCTCGATCACTGCCCAATGATCCGGCAGACCAGGCATCTTGTCGTAGTCGCCCATGGTGACGCCGAACGGCGGATGCGCCCAATCGGCTTTGAAATGGAACTTGCCGTCGGCGTGGGCGAAGCCGTCGAGATAATGCGAGGTGCGGAAATCCGGCTGCAGGTCGCGCCAGATGTCGGCTTCAAGGCCGGCGATGTCGCCGTGATTGCTCAGCCTCAAGGTCGCGTCGATCAATTCGCGCGGGCTCATCTCGAAGCCCGGATGCCTGGCGCCCAGCCGCGGCGCCAGCGCCTGCAACACCTCGTGGTTGGAGCGGCATTCGCCCGGCGGGTCGATCAGCTTCGGACCGACCGAGATGTGCTGATGGCCGCCGCCGTAATAGAGGTCGTCATGCTCCATGAACATCGTCGCCGGCAGCACGATGTCGGCCATCTGCGCCGTCTCGGTCATGAACTGCTCGTGCACCACCACGAACAGATCCTCCCGCGCAAAGCCCTGCCGGACCAGGGCCTGCTCCGGCGCCACCGTCATCGGGTTGGTGTTCTGGATCAGCATCGCCTTGACCGGACCCTTGCCCTGCAGAGCTCCGGCATCGCCGGTGAGGATGCGTCCGATCTGCGACTGGTCGAGCGCGCGCGTCGACTTGTCGATCGCGTCGTGGCCTTCGATGATGGATTCGTTGAAGTGCCACAGCGCGTAGTTGTTGAAGAAGGCGCCGCCGCCTTCATACTGCCAAGCGCCGGTCACCGCGGGAATGCACAGCGCCGCATGCATCTGCGTCGCGCCGTTGCGCGAGCGGGTGAAGCCATAGCCGAGACGGAAGAAGGTCCGCTTGGTCTCGCCGACGGCCTTGGCGAAAGCCTCGATCTCCGACACCGGAACGCCGCAAATCGCCGAGGCCCATTCCGGCGTGCGCGACTTCAGATGCGCCTCGAGCTCGGCGGGGCAATCGGTATACTTGTCCATGTAGGCTCGGTCGGCGTAGCCGTCGCGGAACAGGACATGCATGACGCCGCAGGCGAAGGCGCCGTCGGTGCCGGGCCGCAGGATGATCCTGATGTCGGCCTGCTTCATGGTCTCGTTGTCATAGATGTCGACCGCCGCGATCTTCGCGCCGCGCTCCTTGCGGGCGCGCGAGGCGTGCGTCATCACGTTGACCTGAGTGTTGACGGGATTGGTGCCCCAGATCACGACGAGATCGGACAGCGCCATCTCGCGCGGGTCGACGCCGGCGATCTTGCCGGTGCCGATCGCAAAGCCGATGCGCGCGACGTTGGCACAGATGGTCTGATAGAAGCGCGAATATTTCTTCACATGCGTGAGACGGTTGAGCCCGTCGCGCATCACGAGCCCCATTGTCCCCGCGTAGTAATAGGGCCAGATCGATTCCGCACCGAACTCGCGCTCGGCCGCATTGAATCGGTGCCCGATCTCGTCCAGCGCCTCGTCCCAGGAGATCCGCGCGAACTGACCTGAACCCTTGGGGCCGGTGCGGCGCAGCGGATAGATCAGCCGCTCGGGATGATGGATGCGCTCGGCATAGCGGGCGACCTTGGCGCAGACGACGCCGGCGGTGTAGGTCTGCTTCTTCGAACCGCGGACGCGGCCGATGCTGCGGCCTTCGACCACCTCGACATCGAGGGCGCAGGCCGAGGGGCAATCATGCGGACAGGTCGAATGGCGGATCTCGATCTTCGCGTTGATCTTGGCGTGCTGGTTCATGTCCCAGTTCGTAACACCAAAATACCGGCCAGCCGAGCGCATTTATCCGGCAAGCCCCATGCGATTTGCTCAAGCCGCGCGCGCCGGAGCTTCCTGCTGCGGTTGCGAAGGAGGCCTGCCAGTGAGCCGCGCGACGTGCAAGCGCAACCCGAGCTACATCCTTTGCTATTTGTGCAACTGGGTGAGACCGGTCGGCGGGCCGTCGACGGCGGTCCAGCCGCCGTCGACGAACAGCGTGCTGCCGCTGACATAGCTTGCGGCATCCGAGGCGAGATAGGCGACGGCGGTCGCGACCTCGTCGGCGCTGCTCCAGCGGTTGAACACGGTGTGGCCGGCGTAGAGATTGTAGATGTCGGGGCGCTGCTTGAAAGGGCCGGTCAGCGCGGTCTCGGCGATGCTCGGGGCGATCGCATTGACGCGCACGCCGGCGTGCCCGACCTCGGAGGCAAAGCCCTTCACCAGCAGGCCGATCGCCGCCTTGGTCGAGCCGTAGATGCCGAGGCCGGGTTCGATGGTCACCGCGCGGATCGAGGAGCAGGCGATGATGCTGCCGCCCTTCTGCGCGACCATGATGCGGCCGAAGGCCTGGAAGAACCAGACCGTGCCCTTGACGTTGAGGTTGAGGACGCGGTCGAGATCCTCCTCGGTGTAGTCGAGGATGGTCTTGCGGATGTTGAGGCCGGGCGTCGTCACGGCGATGTCGAGCCGCGGAAACTTCTGCATCACGGTTTGGGCCAGCGCATTGACATCCGCGGCGCTTGCGGCGTCGCAGCCAGCTGCTTCCGCCCAGCCGCCCTTGTCGCGAATACCGGCGGCGGTCGCCTCCGCTGCCTCGAGCGCGCGATCGGCGCAGACGACGCGGGCGCCGAGATCCGCAAGTGCTTCGGCCGACGATCTGCCGATGCCGGATGCGGCGCCGAGCACGAGCGCGGTCTTGCCGGTGAGATCGAAGAGCTTGCGATAGTCCGCCACTGACATTGTCTCCCTAATGCTACTAGCCCTTGTAGCCCATCAAGAGGCGCGGCAGCCACAACGAGAATGCAGGGACGTAGGTCACGAACATCAGTGCTGCGATCAACGCGGCATAGAACGGCAGGATGGTGCGCATCACCGCGCCGACCGAAATGCCGCCGATGGCGCAGCCGACGAATTGCGTCGTTCCGACCGGCGGCGTGTTGAGCCCGAGGGCGCAATTGATCAACATCAGCATGCCGAACTGCACCGGATCCATGCCCGCCTTCATCGCGATCGGCAGGAAGATCGGGGTGCAGATCAGGATCGTTGCCGCCATGTCCATGAACGTGCCGAGCACGAACAGGATGATGTTGATGAGCAGGAAGATCACCCAGGGCTGCGTCGACAACTTGTTCATCATCGCGCCGGCGAGATCCGCCACCTCGTAAAGTCCCATCAGGTACTGGAACATGGTGGAGACGCCGATCAGCAGCAGCACCACGCCGGTCGTCTTCACCGCCTTGGCGGCGGCGCGCAGGAAGTTGCCCCAGGTCATGGTGCGATAGATGAAGAACGTCAGCAGGATCGAGTAGGTGACGGCGATGGCCGCCGATTCGGTTGCCGTGAAGACGCCGGACAGGATGCCGGCCAGGATGATGCCGACGATCAGAAGCCCAGGCACCGCGGCCGCCAGCGAGCGGACCACCTCGGCCCAGCCCGGGAATTTGCCGGCGGGATAACCGCGCTTCACCGCGACCGCGTAGGCGGCAACCAACATGCAGACCATCAGCACCAGCGCCGGCAGCAGGCCGGCCGCAATCAGCGCGCCGATCGAGACCTTGCCGCCGGCCGCGAGTGCATAGATGATCATGTTGTGGCTGGTCGGCATCAGGGCGCCCACGAGCGAGGCGTGGGTGGTGACGTTGACGGCGTAGTCGGTGTCGTATCCCTCCTTCTTCATCATCGGGATCATCACCGCGCCCATCGCCGACACGTCGGCCACGGGCGAGCCCGAGACGCCGCCGAACAGCGTGCACGCGACCACGTTCGACATGCCGAGCCCGCCGCGGATGTGCCCGACGAGATTCTTGGCGAGTTGCACGATCTTGTCGGCCACGCCGCCGTGCAGCATCAGCTCACCGCTGAAGACGAAGAACGGAATGGCGAGGAAGGAGAAGATGTTCATCCCCGACATCATCTGCTGGAAGATGACGGCGACCGGCAGGCCTTCGTAGAGGATGGTGCAGATGGCCGACAGGCCGATCGCGAAGGCGACCGGTACGCCGAGGATCAGAAAGCCGAAGAAGGTGGCGCCGAGGATGATCAGTTCCATGAGGGGACGACCTCTTCGCCGCGCAGGAGAGCAATGATGTGCTCGATGGAAAACGAAACGATCAGGACGCCGGAGGCGAACAGCGGCACGTAGCGGATCACCTCGGGCAGGCCGAGATTGGGGATCTTCACGGTGCCGACCGACGCGCCGAGGATCCAGCCGTTATAGGCCATTGCGAGGCCGAACCCGGCGACCAGAACGTGGATCACGATCTCGATCTTCTCCCGCGCGTGATCGGGGAGCATGACCAGCAGGCTGTCCATGCCGATATGCCCGGCATCGCGTACGCCGACGGCGGCGCCGATCAGCGTGACGTAGAGGATCAGGACCAGCGCCAGGTTCTCCGTCCAGGTCGGGCTGGAGTTGAGCACGTAACGTCCGAACACCTGGTAGAAGACGATGGCGACGATGACGAGCAGGCCTGTCACCGACAGGTACATGCCAAGGCGCGCGATGGGGGCATTGACCCGCGACAGCAAGCCGGTGGACGGGCGTGTTGCTACGGCCCCCTGCTCGTGACTTGCGACGTGTGGGTCTGTCATCCCGCGCCTCCTTACGGGATCCGGTGCCGCCTGGCGGCGACGCCGGACCCGGTTCCCGAATTGTCTTACTTCGTGTCCTGGATGCGCTTGACGAGGCTCTGCAGCTTCTCGTTCCCGGCGAACTTCTGGTAGACCGGCTTCATTGCATCGACGAACTCCGCCTTGTTGCCGATCGTGACCACCTGAACGCCAGCGGCCTCGACGGTCTTGCGGGCGGCCTGCTCGCGCGCGTCCCAGAGCTTGCGCATGACGGGCACCGATTCCTTGGCTGCCTTGCGGACCATCGCCTGGTCCTCCTTGCTCAGCGCGTCCCAGACCTTTTTCGAGATCACGAGAACTTCGGGCGCGAGGGAGTGCTCGGTGATGTTGTAGAACTTGGCGGCTTCGAAGTGCCGGGAGGATTCGTAGGACGGCCAGTTGTTCTCGGCAGCGTCGACGAGGCCGGTCTTGAGCGCGGTGTAGACCTCGCCATAGGGCATCGGCGTCGGGTTGGCCCCCAAGCTCTGGATCATGCCGACCCACAGGTCGGATTGCTGGACGCGGATCTTCAGGCCCTTGAGATCGGCAAGCGATTTGACCGGTGCCTTGACGGTGTAGACCGAGCGCGCGCCGCTGTCGTAATAGGCAAGGCCGACCAGGCCCGCGGGCTCCATGGCTGCCAGGATCTCATCGCCGATCGGACCATCGAGGACGGTGCGCATGTGCTGCGTGTCCCGGAAGACGAAGGGCAGGCACAAGGCAATGGTCTCGGGCACGAAATTGTTCAGCGGCGATGCGTTGATCCGCATCATGTCGAGCGCGCCGATCTTGAGTTGCTCGATCGTGTCCTTCTCCGAGCCCAGGGCGCCGTTCGGAAACACCTTCACGCCAAGCTTGCCGCCGCTCGCCGCCGCGAGCTGCTGGCCCATGAACTTGACCGCCTCGACGGTCGGATAATCGGCGGGGTGAACGTCAGCCGAGCGGAAATCGCGTGCAGTGGCCAGGGGTGCTGAGACCGCCAGTGCAACGGCTGTGATGATACCGGTGAGCGTCTTCATGTGGGCTTCCTCCTGGGTTGATTGAGATCGATTATATCGTTGTCGGCCCGGCTGCAGGCCGCCTTGGGTCGCTCCGCTTCAGGTGTGAAGTCAAGCGCCAATGTCGTCCCTAGGGCGGGCGGCATTCTCTGTCCAAGCCAAATCCGGCATCGATCGATGCAAGACTTGCATCGATCGATTTCTGGCGCAATTCGCACTATGGTGGGTATGGCGGCCTGGCTCGACGTCGCTAGCCCGTGACTTGACGCCTCCAATCGAGGCCCCGCGGTCGCCAGCATCGACGGTTAGGCCGACGGCGTCACTCGCCGCCGAGGCCACTCTCGGCGAGCTCGCGCAGCGCGTCCGTATCGAGCACGACGATGGCGCCGTGCTCGAGGCGGACCCAGTTGCGGCCGGCCCAGGCGCGCAATTGCTTGTTGATGCTCTCGCGCGTCATCCCGACCATCTCGCTGATCTCTTGCTGCGTGATGGCGAGCGTGCCGCTGCCGGAATCCAGCTTGCGCTCTTCGGTGAGACCGAGCAGTGCACTGGCAAGCCGGCCCGGCAGATTCTGCAGGATCACCTGCTCGACCTGCTGACTGGTCCAGCGCAGACGCGCGCACAGCAGCTCGATGAACTTCATCGCCAGCGCCGGCTGGCTCTTCACGAACGGCAGGAAGTCCCGGCGATCGATGACGTAGAGCTCGCAATTGGTATTTGCGGTCGCATCCGCCGACCTGGGCGCGCCGTCGAGCACGGCAATCTCGCCGAAGATTTCTCCGGGGCCGATCAGATTGAGAATAGCGTTCCGCCCATCAGGCGATGAGGAGGAAATCTTGACTGTCCCCGCGATCACCGCGAACAGGCTGTTGCCGGGATCGCCCTTGGCGGCGATCGTCGCGCCACGCTTGACGGTGGTGTGCTTGGCGTAGCGGCAGAGTTGATCGAGCGCTTCCGGCTCCAGATCCGCGAAGATCGGGTGCTTGCGCAGGACCGATAGTTTGTTGCCCGCCGGTTGTCGGGGATCGCCGGTCTTGTCCTGAGGCACGCCGCGGGGCTCCTAAGACTACGAGGCACTGAGTTCCTGCGTAGTCAACGTTACCAGGCATTTCAACCGGAAAGCACGCGCGCGATTTGAGGCAAATGCCACGAAAAGGCCCGTAACGAGGAAGTCAGCAGCCAAAAGCTGCGGCGATGCGTCTTCTTCGACGCAGAGTTGCGGATTACGCAAACTGTGATTGCGTCGAAACGCTGCCGACGGGGGGCGCCCGCCCAGGCGAGCATCGGCCCTGGCGCGCCGGACTCGGACCTAAACCTGGACTTGGACTTGGACCTGGACCTGGACCTGCAGAAGGCTTCAGTGCCTGGAATCCGGATCAAGCCGGCCCGCCGCGGTTTGCCGGTCAGCCCAGGCCAGAACTGCGGCGAACACCACAAAGATCGCGACGACGACAACGGTCACCAGCAACGCGTCAGCAGGCATCATCCCCTCCCGGATTTGTCTCCGGCATTATTTTGCGGGGCATGGCCGCCGTCATTGATCGGGATCAAATTGCCGAGAGAGTCCCGGAGATGAGGTCAGGCTGCGGCCATGGCCTCGACACGGGCCGGATCGAGCAGGCTGATGCCGCCGTGAATGATCTCGATCACGCCGAGACGCTCAAGCTTGGTAAAGGTGCGGCTGACGGTCTCGATGGTCAGGCCGAGATAATCGGCGATGTCCTGACGGCTCATCGGAAGCGCGACCATGTCGGACGGACCGTTGAGCGCGACCAGCCGCTCACGCCAGCCGAGCAGAAAGGTCGCGACCTTCTCGTCGGCCGAGCGGCGTCCGAGCAGGACCATATGGTCGCGCGCCTGGCTCAACTCGCGAATGGCCAGCTCGTTGATGCGCCTGAGCAATTGCGGCCGGTCTTCGATGAAACGGCCGAAAGGCCCTTTTGGGAATTGGCACACTTTCACCACGCCGATCGAATCGGCCGAAAAATTGTGCCGGCCGGACAGATTCATCCCGAGGAAGTCACCGGGCAAGGCAAAGCCGACGATCTGCCGCCGGCCGTCAGGCAGCAGCTTGTACAGCCGCATGACGCCTTCGAGGACGTTGTAGAACGAGGTCGTGATGTCTTCCTCGGAAAACACGGTCTCGCCCGAATCGAAATGGACGCGGCGGCCGAGATGCTCGAACTCCCGGAGTTCGGCTGCATCGAGCGACGAGCAGACCGCCGCTCCACGCACGGCACAATCGTCGCAATGATGTCCGTTCGGCTCACTCGTGACCACGGAAGGCTTCATCCATCGCTCCCCACGCCGGCCGCTCCCGACGTCAGGCCGAGTCCACCGCGCGGCTGCATTTTACTGCACCGTGCCGCAGCCGATTGACCCAGATCAAATTTGGCTGGCATCCCGCTCTTATTCTGCGTCCACGGTTCGACGGGATGATTCCATGCTGCAAAGAGCACTGCGTCACGGCCTGATTGGGCTGCTTCTGATCACGCCTGCGCTCGCGGCCCCGGCCGCCGAACAACGCGGCAAGGCTTTCGCCCGAGCCAATTGCGCACGCTGTCACGCGATCGACCGCGCCTCCAAGAGCCCGCTGGAGATCGCGCCTCCGCTACGCACCCTGCATCGGCGCTATCCGATCAACAGCCTTGGCGAGGCGCTGGCCGAGGGGATCTCCACCGGACATGCCGACATGCCGGCCTTCGCGCTCAGCCCGGACCAGATCCACGACCTGCTGTCCTATCTGAAGACGCTGGAATAGTCGCCCCTCACACCGCCTGCACGGTCCATCCGATCAGCTCCTTGGCGATGCGCGCGAAGGCGGCATCGAAGGCGGCGACTGAAGCGGCCGGTTCGACCTTGTCGAGCTTTTCGCTGGCCTCGATGAGCCGCGATGCGATCACCTTGCCATTCTTGTCGACGATCCGAGCCGACAGTCCGATCTCGGCCCGAGCCTCCCCATCCGTCGCGATCCGAAAGCGCCGGATGTCGAGCAGGAGCTGGTAGTCCGCCGGCCCGAGATCCGACGTGCGCAGCGGGGCGTGGGCGATGTCGTAGTTCTCGAAACTGTCGATCAGGCGCGCCTGCACCAGTTTCGGAATGCTGTCAGCCCAGAGGAAGTCCGCAAAGCCCGGCCTGTCGCCGCTAGGCGCGAACAGCATGCGCTCGGTCTGCAGCATCGCCACCGCCGTCGGCTCGGGAATGGCCAGTGAGGCCGATAGGGTCTTGCCGGCCGGCCCGAGATTCTGCGGCGTGCGCAGGTCGTAGGTGACCTTCTGCGCGGGCGTACCACCGCCGGTCATCTTGTCGAGGCCTGCCAGAATGCCGTCGATCTTGCCGGTGTTGCGCGCGAGCCCGTCGGAGAAGGTCTTGAAATTGGCAATGGTGTCCTTCAGCGGGCCGGAATTGTCCTGAAGCACCGTGTCGACCCGCCGCAGCGCATCGCGCGCCGCCTGCGTCATGCTCTGGCCTGCGCCGGCCTCCGCGATCAAGGTCGGCAGCTCGCCGGACTTGGCGACGATCACGCCCCCCTCCAATGTCACCACGGGAACGCCGGTCAGGCCCTGGAATTCGAGGCCGACCTTGGTGTCGGCACGCACCGGCGTCGCGGTGGCAACCGAGATCGTCGCATTGACGAAGCGCGGGTTATCAGGCGCGAGTCCGAGCTGGGTCACCTCTCCGACGCGAATGCCGTTGAACAGCACGCCGGCGCCGACCAGCAGGCCGGGCACCGGCCCCTGGAATTGCACGTGGTAGCTGGTGCGCGGGCCGATGCCGCCGGTGTTGTTCAGCCAATAGACGAAGCCGAACACTGCGACGATCGCGGCCAGCACGAAACTGCCAATCAGCACATAGGGAGCGCGGGTTTCCATCTCTCATCTCATCTCGTGTTGCAGCATCTGCGAGCGCTTGCCGTGGAAGTAAGCGCGCACCCAGGGATGCTCGGATTGCAGCAATTCGCGCATCGGGCCGATCGCCACGATCTTGCCGTCGGCGAGCGCGGCGACGCGGTCGCAGACCGTGGTCAGGCTCGCAAGGTCATGGGTCACCATGAACACGGTGAGCTCCAGGGTCTTTTGCAGCGTCTTGATCAGCGCGTCGAACTCGCCAGCGGCGATGGGGTCGAGGCCCGAGGTCGGCTCGTCCAGGAAAAGGATCGGCGGATCGAGCGCGAGCGCGCGCGCCAGCGCCACGCGCTTGGTCATGCCGCCGGACAGCTCCGCCGGATATTTGTCGGCGTCCTCCGCACGCAGACCGACCATCTCGAGCTTGGCAATCGCGATCTCGTCCATCAGCTCCTGCGACAGGACGAGATTTTCGCGCAAGGGAAACTGGACGTTCTGGCGCACCGTCAGCGAGGAGAACAGCGCGCCCTGCTGGAACAGGATGCCCCAGGCCATCGCTGCGCCGCGGCCTTGGCCGCCGGCGGGTTGTCCCATGACCTCGATGGTCCCGCTCCGGCGCGGGATGAGGCCGATGATGGTCCGCATCAAGACCGATTTGCCGCCGCCGGAGGCACCCACCAGCCCGAGGATCTCGCCGCGGCGGACGTCGAGCGACAGATGGTCGAGCACGGTTTGACGGCCGAAGCCGACCACGAGGTCACGGACGCGGATGGCGAACTCGTCTTGTGGTCCGTCCATCGTCACATTCCGATCGAGGCAAAGAACACGGCGAACAGGCCGTCGAGCACGATCACCAGGAAGATCGATTTCACCACCGACGTCGTGGTCTGCCGCCCCAGCGACTCCGCGCTGCCCTTGACGCGCAATCCCTCGCTGCAGGCCACGATCCCGATCACCAGCGCCATGAACGGCGCCTTCAGGATGCCCACTTCGAAATGTGCGACGGAAATGGCCTCGTGCAGGCGCGCGATGTAGATCGCCGGCCCCATGTCGCCATAGAACTGCGCGACCAGCCCGCCGCCATAGAGCGCGGCGATCGATCCGATGAAGGTGAGGATGGGCAGCGCAATGACCAGGGCCGCGACGCGCGGCAGGATCAGGACGTCGACCGGATCGAGCCCCATGGTCGAGAGCGCGTCGATCTCCTCGCGCATCTTCATCGAGCCGAGCTCGGCCGTGTAGGCGCTCCCCGACCGTCCCGCGACCATGATGGCGACGATCAGCACGCCGAGCTCGCGCAGCACCAGGATGCCGACCATGTCGACCGTGTATGATTCCGCGCCGAATCTACGGAAGTGGAAGAAGCCCTGCTGCGCGATGATGGCGCCAATCAGGAAGGTGATCAGCGTGACGATGGGGATCGCCTGCCATCCGATGCGGTAGAGCTGATACACCAGAGAGGTCAGCCGCAGCGAACGCGGCCGGCGCAGCACGCCGACCACGGCCATGAACAAGGCGCCGAGCATCTGGAGGAAGATCGTGACGTCCTCCCGCGCGCCGACCGCGGACTTGCCGAGATCACCCAGCCGCGCCAGAACCGGATTGGGCGCGGCCGCCGAAGCCGGCGTGCGGCGGTTGACCTGGCGCACCTCGTCCATCAGCCCGCTGAAATGATCGGCGACGCCGACGAATTCGGCTGGCCTGCCTGACGAGGCGGCCCTGCGCGACAGCTTCTCCAGGACCCAGGCGCCGAGCGTATCGAGCGCGCTGATCCCCGACATGTCCAAGGATACGGCGCGCGAACGATCGACGTCGGCCCCGACCGAGCGGGACAAGGTCTCGAGCGTCACCACGTTCGCGGCGGTCCAGGGCCCCTCGGGGCGCAATTTCAGCACGTCGCCGGACGGCGTCGCGTGCAGCAGCGGTTCGTGATTCACGCTTTCCACCTCATCGGGACAATCGGTCCCCATTCAGCCGGCATTTCTAGGCCAGCATGTGGCGGCCGGATTGACCTGTCTCAAGACCCCGAACGGGCTCCGCCTCTTGACGCAAATCAAGCGCGATCGCACGGGCTGGTCTTAGACTTGTATAAATCTAGAGGACACCGAATCCATGTTCGACAGTGACAGGATGAGCGAGGAATTGCGCACGCTGAAGGTCGACGTCACGCACCTGTTGAGCACCGCCGGCGAGGAGATGTTCGAGAGCTCGAAAGCTCGCACTGATGCGCTCGCCGATCAGATCAGGGCCGCACTCGCCGAGCTCGGCGAGACCGTCGAACAGGAGAGGGAGACGCTCCAGGGCCTCGTTGCGGAGCGTCCAATCACATCGCTCGCCTCTGCCTTCGCGCTGGGCGTGGTTGTCGGCTTCATGCTGAGGAGACACTAGGTGAATACCGAGAATGTCGTCAAACATCTGCGCGTGCTGTGGCGCACCGACAGGATCATCGCCGACATCAGGCTGCGCCATTTGCTGATCGGCCTCGGCCTGCGTGCCTTCGCGGCGCTGATCGCCGCGTTCGGGCTGCTGATGCTGGAGCTGTCGGCCTATTTCGCACTGGTGCAGATCTGGAGCGCGATTACCGCGGCTGCCATCCTCGGCGCCGTCAATTTCGTCATCGCGGCCGCTCTCTTCCTGATCGCCGGCCGCGCTCCGTCGGGGCGTGACATCGAACTCGCCAACGAAATTCACGACACCTCCATCGAAGCCCTCCAGCTCGAGGCCCGTGCGCTCCAGGCCCAGGTGTCGGGCGCGGTGCACCACCCGCTGAGCACGATCGTGCCGGTGCTGCTGCCGCTGATCGCGATCATCATCAAGACTCTGCGGACGACGGCCAGGTCGTCCAATGATGCCAGTTCGGCCGAGGCGCAATCGTAGCCGACACGCTCAGAGCTTGAGCCTGACGTCGCAGATCTCAGGCTCGGCCGGGTCCGGCTTGACCTCGAAGCCGAGCTGCCGGCACATGTCGAGCATCACGGTATTCTCCTGCAGCACGTCGCCCGATATGGTCTTCAATCCTTCCGACCGCGCGTAGTCGATGATCAGCTGCATGAGGGCCCAGCCGAGCCCCCTGCCCTTGAGGTCGGACCGCAGCAGGATCGCGTATTCGCCGGTCTCGTAGATCGAGTCGGAATGGAGCCGGACCACGCCGACCATTTCGCCGCTGGCCTCCTCGAATGCGATGAAGGCCATCGCGCGCGCATAGTCGAGCTGGGTCAGGCGTGCGATGAATTCGTGGGTGAACTCCTTCATCGGGGCGAAGAAGCGCAGGCGAAGGTCGTGCGCCGTGACGTGACGCAGGAATTCGTGGATGGTCGGCTCGTCCTCGGGGCGCATGGGCCGCACGAAGATGCGCCAGTCCTCCTTGAGCTTGAGGCGGCGCTCCCATTGCGACGGATAGGCGCGAACGGCGAAATTGGCCGGGCCGGAGCCGGCGAACTTCCGCTGTGGCGGCCCGACCGCGACGCGGGCATCCACCGCGGTCACGCCGGTTTCGTCGGCCAGCAGCGGGTTGATGTCGAATTCGCGGATCTCGGGAATGTCGGCCGCCATCTGCGCCAGCTTGACCAGCACCATGGCGACGGCGTCGTGCTTCACCGCCGGCACGTCCCGATAGGCCTTCAGCAGCCGCGACACGCGCGTGCGGTCGATCAGATCGCGGGCCAGTTGCAGATCGAGCGGCGGCAGCGCCAGCGCCTTGTCGTTGATGATCTCCACCGCCGTGCCGCCGCGGCCGAAAACCACCACCGTGCCGAAGGTCGGATCGTCGGCAAGGCCGAGGATCAGCTCGCGCGCCTTTGCCTTGACGACCATGGCCTGGACGATGACGCCGCCGATGCGCGCCTCGGGCCGCAGCTTCCGCGCTCGCGCAAGAATGTCCGTCGCCGCCGCACGGACGGCCTCCGGCGACGTCAGATTGAGCACGACGCCGCCGACGTCGGATTTGTGGGTGATGTCGCGCGACATGATCTTCAGCACGACGGTGCCGCCTTGCGCGAAGATGTCCTTTGCATAGGCTACCGCCTGCTCGACATCGGCTGCCGCACAGGTCGGCACCATCGCGATATCGTAGGCTTCGAGCAGGTGCTTGATCTCGACGGGTTCGAGCCACTGGCGGCCATCCGCGATCGCGGCGGTGACGATCTCTCTCGCCCCCCTCGCATCCGGAACGAACGTGTCGGGCATCGCGGGAGGCACCTGGGTCAGCTCCTCCACCACCTCGCGGTGCCGGACCAGATGCATGAAGCCGCGCACGGCGTCGTCCTCGGTCGGATAGTTCGGCACGCCGGCGCTGGAGAGTGCCTGGATGATGTGCTGATCGGCCCCGACCCAGGCCGCCAGCACGGGCTTTGCCCATCGGCGGTGCTGCTCGCGATACTTAGCCACGAGCTCCGTCACGGTCTTGGCGATCTCGGCGGCCGATGCGATCGCGGTCTGCACATTGAGGACGAGGACTGCGTCGTTGTCGCGATCGGCCAGCAGTTCCTCCAGCGCCGCTGCGTAGCGCGCAGCATCGGCGTCGCCCACGATGTCGACGGGGTTTGCACCCGACCAAGTCGGCGGCAGCGCCGCATCGAGCTTCCTGTGCGCATCAGTCGAGATCGTCGCCGGAATACCGCCGAGCTCGACCAATCGATCGACGGCGAGGACGCCGATGCCGCCGCCATTGGTCAGGATGGCGAGACGCTTTCCGGTCGGCGATTCGACGCGGCCGAGTGTCTCGGCACAGTCGAACAGCTCGCGCAGGTCGGACACCCGCAGCACGCCCGCGCGGCGGAACGCCGCGTCATAGACGGCGTCGGCACCGGCGAGCGCCCCGGTATGCGTCGCAGCGGCCTTCGCACCCTGCGCCATGCGGCCGGACTTCACCACGACGACGGGCTTCACCCGCGCGGCCGCGCGCGCCGCCGACATGAACTTGCGCGCGTCCTTGATCGCCTCGATGTAGAGCAGGATCGCGCGGGTCTTGTGATCCATCGCGAAATGGTCGAGCAAATCGGCAATGTCGACGTCGATCTGATCGCCGATCGAGACGATGCCGGAGAAGCCGACGCCGCGCTGCGCGGCCCAATCCACCATGCCGGCGGCAATGGCACCCGATTGCGAGATCAGCGCGAGGTTGCCGGCCCCCGGCATGTGCGCGGCGAAACTGGCATTCAGGCTGACGCCGGGCATCATGATGCCGAGGCAGTTCGGCCCGATCAGCCGCATGCCGTGTTTGCGGGCGGCAGCGCTGGTCGCCTCGTGCAGCGATCCCGGTCCCTGGCCGAGACCGGCGGAGACGATCAGCGCACCCGCAGATCCGCGACGGCCGGCCTGCTCGACGATGCCTGGAATCTCGCCCGCGGGCGCGGTGACGACGACGAGCTCGGGCACGAAGTCCAGCCTGTCCAGGCTCTTCACCGCGGCGAGGCCGCCGATCTCGGCGTGGCGCGGATTGACGAGGCCAAACCGCCCCTTGAATCCCGCTTTCCGAATGTTTTCCAGGACCGCGCGTCCAACGGACGCCGGACGCGCGCTCGCGCCGACGAGCGCAACCGAGCGCGGCGACAGCAGGTTGTTCAGACGATAAGTCGACATGAAAACAAATGCGCCGCGCCAGCGGCGGTTCCGATAATTGGACGATCCGGCTGGAAGAAGACGCCTAGTGCGAGATCATAACCCAGCATGGTGGCTGGCCAATGACGGTCTTTGTCACACCGCCCCACACGATCTCGTTCAGGCGCGAATGATGATAGGCGCCCATCACGACGGCATCGATGCCATGGGAATTCGCCCAGCTTCCCAATACTTTGCCGGTCGAGCGGCCGCCCCCCTTCGTGGTTTCGAACGAGGCAAAGACGCCGTGTTCCCGCAAATGGTTGACGAGTGCCGTTCCGGATCGGACGACCGCGTCCGTCTCGTCCTCCGCCACGGTCAGCACACGAACCGAACTGGCAGCCTGAAGAACAGGCAACGCATCGCCGACCGCACGCGCGGCCCGTGCAGAATGATCCCAGGCAATCACGACGTTCTCGAACTCGGGCCTGAGCTCGTCGGCGCGATGTTCGGGACAGAGCAGAAGCGGCCGGCCGGATTCGAACAACAACGCCTCCACGATGGTCTCCGTTCGACTGTCATGCGGTTTCACGGGAACCAGCGCGAGGTCGCTGAAGCGGGCGTGCTCGGCCAGGATCGCTCCGATCTGATCCGCAGGCACCTTGCCCGACCGGCCCTGCGCGCGGACGTTGGCGCAGCAAGCCGCATCGGTGAATGCATTCAGCAGCTGCTGCATGTCGCTCGCCTCGAGGCTGGCCTGCGCGAATTCGCGATCGTCAGGCAGCATCACCTTCGGTCGCTCGAAAACATCTTCCTCGAGCGCGAGCGCGGTGATCCTGGCGCCGAGATCGGCGGCGACAGAAACGCATTTCTCGATCGCAACCAGGGCTGGCCCGCGCGGCTGGCCGACAAGGGGCAGAAACACATCCTTGATGGGCATCGGAATTCTCCTGAGCCACCATGATAGGCGGGCTGTCGTCGAGACCCTTGATCCGCGTCAAGACCGGCGGAAACTCCGTCCGATCAGCCCGGGAAACAGGCGTTGACTGACGTCAAGGACTGGCCACCCGGCCGTTCTATGGATACTTCAGTCGGAGCGGTTCGCCCCGGAGACAGACATGCGTGCGATGGTGTTGCCGACCCCACGAGCGCGGCTCCGGATGGAGGAGCGGCCCGACCCGATGCCGGGCGAGGGTCAGATCCGGGTGAAGATCAGCGCCTGCGGTGTATGCCGGACCGATCTTCATCTCGTCGATGCCGAGCTGCCCGGCATCCGCTATCCGATCGTGCCTGGCCACGAGATCGTCGGCCGGGTCGACCTCATCGGCGCGAATGTGACGACACATGCGCCTGGTGACCGGGTCGGCATTCCCTGGCTCGGCTTCACCTGCGGAAAATGCCGCTTCTGCCGCGAGGGTATGGAAAACCTCTGTGATGCACCGCTGTTCACCGGCTACACGCGCGACGGCGGCTACGCGACCCACACCATCGCCGACGCACGTTACGCTTTTCCGCTCGGCGAGTCCGGCAGCGACGTGGAGATTGCGCCCCTGCTGTGCGCGGGGTTGATCGGCTGGCGCTCGCTGGTCCTGGCCGGCCCCGCCGAGAGGCTCGGTCTCTATGGCTTCGGCGCGGCCGGCCACATCATTGCGCAAGTCGCGGCTTGGCAGGGACGCTCCGTCCATGCATTCACGCGGGCCGGCGATGCCGCTGCACAAGATCTTGCCCGCCGTCTCGGCGCTGTCTGGGCGGGGTCATCGGACCAGGTGCCCGACGAGCCGCTCGACGCCGCGATCATCTACGCGCCAACCGGCGAGCTGGTCCCGGCGGCGTTGCGCGCCGTGCGCAAAGGTGGTCGCGTCGTCTGCGCCGGCATCCACATGAGCGACATTCCAAGCTTTCCGTATGATCTGCTGTGGCAGGAACGGCAGCTGGTCTCGGTCGCCAACCTGACCCGGCAGGATGGCCTCGATTTTCTCAAGGTCGCGCCGCAAGCCGGCGTGCGGACCGAGACGACGGCGTTTCCGCTCGATCAGGCCAATGAGGTCCTGACCATGCTGCGGAATGGCCAGATCCTCGGCGCGGCCGTGCTGACGCCCTGATGGTGCTTGCCATGTCCGCTTCGATGAAGGATGACACGGCGGCTCAGGAGCGCATCTTTCGGATGCTGACCGACCATCCCGGCGTGATGCGCATCGACACGCATGCCGCCTCGGTGTTCCTGGACGCAAAGCGTGCGCTGAAGATCAAGCGCGCCGTCCGGTTTCCCTTCCTCGACTATTCGACGCTCGAAAAGCGCAAGGCGGCCTGCGAGGAGGAGATCCGGATCAACCGGCCCCTGGCGCCGCAGATCTATCGTGGTGTCGTGGCGATCACGGAAGAGGCGGATGGATCGGTGAAGGTCGAGGGCGCCGGCCGGCCGATCGAGTATGCGGTCGACATGTCGCGCTTCGACGAAAGCAGGACGTTGGATCATCTGGCCGAGGCCGGCCCGCTGGACGCGAAGCTTGCCTCCGCCGCCGCCGACGCCATCGCGGCGTCGCACGCGGCGGCGACACGCGCCGACGGAAAAGCATGGGTCTCCTCCATCCCGGCCCTGATCGACGGCAACACCAATGGTCTGCGGGCCGGCGGCCATTTCAGCGCAGACGAGATCGAGCAACTCGCCAACGCTTCGCATGCGGCCTGTCTGCGTATTCGTCCCCTGCTCGCAGAGCGCAGCCGCCGGGGCTTCGTGCGCCGCTGCCATGGCGATCTGCATCTGGCAAACATCGTTATGATCGATGATCGACCCGTGCTGTTCGACGCGATCGAGTTTGACGCGCAGATGGCGACGGTCGACGTGCTCTACGATCTCGCATTCACGCTGATGGACCTGTTGCAGCACCACCAGCCGAGCGCGGCAAACATGGTGCTGAACCGCTATCTCGCCGCGACGCCGGCGGACAATCTCGATGCGCTCTCGACCCTGCCGCTGTTCATGTCCATCCGGGCGGCGATCCGCGCCCAGGTGGCGCTGGCGCGACTGAAACCGCCGCACTCCGACGATCCCGGCATCGTCGACCAGGCACGGCGTTATTTCGACCTCGCCGGGACGCTGATCCGTCCTCCTGCTCCGCGTCTGATTGCGGTCGGCGGACTGTCCGGCACCGGAAAGACCGCCCTGGCGCACGCGCTCGCGCCGGTCGTGGCACCGGAGCCGGGCGCCGTCGTGCTGCGCAGCGATCTCGTCCGCAAGCAGATGTTCGGGGTCGAAGACACCCACCGCTTGCCGCCTTCAGCCTATACGCCGGAGGTCACGGCCCGCGTCTATGACACGCTGGTGCAGCAGGCCCGGCGGGTGCTGGCGCAGGGCCATTCGGCGATCGTTGACGGCGTATTCGCGCGCGAGGACGAACGCGATGCGATCGCGGCGCTGGCGCGCGAGTGCAACGTGACGTTGAACGGGCTGTTCCTCGTCGCAGACCTTGCAACCCGGCAAGCGCGCATCGGCGACCGCCGGGGAGACGCATCGGACGCCACGCCGGAGGTTGCCGCGCTGCAAGAGCACTATAATATCGGCCATGTCGGCTGGGCGACCATCGATGCATCCGGGACACAGGAGCAGACGCTTCAGAACTGCCGGAACGTCATCGCTGAGGGGCAAACAAGGCAATCAGACTAATGCGGGCAAGGAAGTCGCGATCCACCACGCGCTCGACGGCAAATGCGCATGCCAAGCCAGCAACGCGGCGCAATGTCCTGCCCGCCCGCCTCAGCCCCGGCATGGCCTGCGACACGGCCTTCCGCATCATCGCCCGCCGACACCTCGGCGCGGTGATCGCTCAGCACGACGGCACCTGCCGCGGCGATCCGGATGCGCTGCACCAGATCCGGATCGCACTGACTCATCTGCGGACTGCCATCCGCTTCTTCTCGCCAATGGTCGACGATAACGTGCGACCGGAAGTCTGGGCCGAACTGAAATGGCTGAACAGTCAGCTCGGCATGGTGCGGGACCTCGATGTGGCCATCGAGCGGATCGTCGCAGAGAGTAGCGACGAGCTCGCGGTGGTCGCCGAGCTTCAGCGCTGGGACGAAAAACGCGCGGAGAGCCATCGGCTGCTGGCGCGTGCGCTGCAATCGGCGCGGTATCGCCGCCTGGTCGAGCAAACCTCGACGTGGATCGAAAGCGGCCCCTGGTCGACCCGCCGCAGCAAGGAAGCGATCCGGTTGCGCCGCTGCACCCTCGCCGACCATGCGACGGAGCGGCTGACCGAGTGGGAGACGACGCTGCTCAAGAAGGCCCGTAAGCTGAAGAAGCTCGATGTCGAGAAACGTCACAAGCTGCGGCTCCTCAACAAACGGATGACCTACTCGGTCGAGTCGCTTGCGGATCTGTTCGCCGATGGGGCGGCGACGAAACAGAAGTCCATCCTCAAGCAATTGCGCAAGGCACAACGCTCGCTTGGTCAATTGAACGACGATGCCCGCGGACAAGCGCTGGCGGCATCGTTGAATGGCGCCGGGATCGAGGCCAGCCGTCGCTTCCTCAATCGCAAACGCGAGAAGAAGTTGTTGCGGAAGGCGTCAACGGCCTATCGCAAATTGGACAAGGCCAAACCGTTCCGCTCCTCGGATCTCACGCCGAGATCGGAGCCGGAGGCTTAGGTGTGGACGTAGTCCCCCGGCGCGTCCGGCAGGCCGAGGGCGTCGCCAAGTCCGATCTGCGGCGGATCGCAGGGGGCGCCGGAACGTGCCGCCAGCCAAGTGGTCCATTCCGGCCACCATGAGCCCTCGACCCGCGGGGCCAGCTTCAGCCATTCGTCGGCACCGACATAGGGCGCATCGGCAGCCTTGGTCAGCACCTGATAGAAGTGGCCCTCCTCCTGCGGAGGCGCCACGACACCGGCATTGTGACCGCCGCTGGTCAACAGGAACGTCACGTCGGCATCGACCTGATAATGGATCTTGTAGACGGATCGCCAGGGCGCGACGTGATCGGCGAGCGTGCCGACCACGAACATCGGTGTGTGAATGTCGGACAGCGAGACGCTCCGGCATTCGACCCGATAGCGACCTTCCGCCAGATCGTCGTTCAGGAACAGCTTACGCAGATACTCCGAGTGCATGCGATAGGGTAGCCGCGTGGCGTCGGCATTCCAGGCCATCAGGTCGCTCGGTGGCGAGCCGTCGCCCATCAGATAATCACGCGAGAGCCGCGACCAGATCAGCTCGTTGGAGCGCAGGAGCTGGAACGCGCCCGCCATCTGTGTCGTGTCGAGATAACCGCGCTGCCACATCATGTCTTCGAGGAAGGCAACCTGGCTCTCGTTGATGAAGAGCGTCAGTTCGCCGGCCTCCGTGAAATCGGTTTGTGCGGCGAGAAGCGTGACGGTGCCGAGACGGCTATCGCCGTCCCGCGCCATGGCCGCCGCGGCAATCGACAGCAACGTCCCGCCAAGGCAATAGCCGAGCGCATGGATCTTCCGGCCCGGCACGATCTGCCCGATCATGTCCAGCGCGGCCATCACGCCCAGCTTGCGGTAGTCGTCGAAGGCAACATCCCGATCGTTCGCATCCGGATTGCGCCAGGAGATCGCGAAGACGGTGAAGCCCTGAGCGGTCAGGTATTTGACCAGGGAATTCTGCGGCGACAGATCGAGGATGTAGTACTTCATGATCCAGGCCGGCACGATCAGAATCGGCTCCGGCCGCACCTGCGCAGTCGTCGGATGGTACTGGATCAGCTCGATTAGGCTGTTGCGGTAGACGACCTTGCCGGGCGAAGCCGCCACCGTCTTGCCAACGACGAACTGATCCTCGCCGGCCAGCTTCGAGCCGGAGAGCAGGCGCATCAGGTCGCTGCACCAGTTCTGCCAGCCGAACACGAAGTTCTCCCCGCCGCTTTGGAACGCTTTTTCCAGCACCTGCGGATTGGTGGCGGCGAAGTTCGAGGGCGCCAGCATGTCGAGCATCTGGCGCATCGAGAACTCGACGATGGCCTCATTTGCGTGCGACACGCCGCGTATGCCGGTCGTGGCATCGTGCCACCAGCGCTCGGTGAGCAGAAACGCCTGCGCAAGCAGATTGAACGGCGCGGCTTCCCATTGCCGGTCCTTGAAGCGGCGATCCCGCGCCTGCGGCCGAATGACGGACCATGGTTCTTTGGATGTCGCGTGAGCGGCAGCTTCCAGGAAGCGGCCTGAGTCGCGGAAGATATTGCGGAAGAGCTCCATCTGGTGCTGAGGCGCCGCCGCAAGATGCGCGCCCCAGTCGAGCCAGGCGAGCGACAAGGCAACAGGCGAGATTCCGCCCGTGAACCGCGCCAGCATGGCATGAAACGCGCGATCGAGTGGATACGAATCCGTTGTTTGCGGGCAAGTGCAGTCAGCCGGCGTGCCTGCGACCCTTTCGGAAATCCCAGCAGCCGGCCTGATAGCGGGAGCTTGCAGCGGCGCTTCGGCCCGCGGGAAGATCTTCACGACGCTCATGGCTCATTGTTCCTGCGGGCTTCTGTTCTACGCCTCCGGCAGGATATGGCGACGCTTCCGCCGCGCGTTGAGCTGCATCAAATCGCGGCACGGATCAAAATCGGTCAATCAAGGCAAGCTTTGTCCGCTTGAACTTTGTCGCTTGACCTGGGTCAAACCGCACCCGGACGGTTTCACTAGGCTTTGTCCATTGAAATTGACATGCCAGCGGAGTTGTCCATGCGCGCCCACCAGATCATGACCCGGTCGGTCATCTCGGTCACCCCCGACACCAGCATCGTCGAGGCGGCCAATATCATGCTGAAGCGACATGTGAGCGGCCTCACGGTGGTCAACACTACCGGCAAGCTTGTGGGCGTGGTGTCGGAAGGAGATTTCATCCGCCGCAGCGAGATCGGCACCGGGCGCAAGCGCGGGCGCTGGCTGCGGTTCATCCTCGGTCCGGGCAAATCCGCCAGCGACTTCGTCCATGAGCACGGCCGCAAGGTCTCGGAAGTGATGACCGACCTGCCCGTGACCATCACCGAGGATATGGCGCTTGCGGAGATCGTCGATCTCATGGAGCGGAACAACGTCAAGCGGCTGCCGGTGGTGCGCGGCGACAAGGTCGTCGGAATCGTGTCCCGCGCCAACCTGTTACAGGCCGTGGCCGGGCTCGCCCGCGAAGTGCCGGATCCAACCGCCGATGACGACCACATTCGCAGCCGCATCATCGACACCATGGAGAAGAACGACTGGTGCCCGTTCGGGCTGAACGTCATCGTGCGCGACGGTATCGTTCATCTCAGCGGCGTCATCACCGAAGAGCGCGCTCGGCAAGCCGCGATCGTCGCCGCGGAGAACGTCGAGGGCGTGAAGAAGGTGCACGATCATCTCTGCTGGGTCGACACCATATCCGGCGTCTATCTCAACTCGCCCGAAGACGACGAGCTCGCCAAAGCGAGCTGATCGCCGCGGAGTTCAGCTCGGAATGACGGCGGTGGCTTCGATCTCGACGCGCGCCGCCTTCTCGACGAGGCGGACGACCTGTACCAGGGCCATCGCTGGATAGTGCGTTCCGAAGACGTCGCGGTAGATCCTGCCGAGCTCCTTCAGATTGGCCAGATACTCGTCCATGTCGACGACGTACCAGGTCAGGCGCACGAGGTGCTCGGGCCGGGCACCGGCCTCGGCCAGGATCGCTGCGATGTTGTCCAGGGTCTGGCGCACCTGCGCGACGAAGCCATCGGCGAGACGCTCCTCGGCGTCCCAGCCGATCACCCCGCCGGTGACGACGATGCGTCCTTCGGCAGCCATGCCGTTGGCATAGCCCTTCGGCAGCGGCCAGCCTGACGGCTGCAGGATCTGCGCCTTGGTGCGCGTTCCATCCTCGGCTGCGGTCGGCAGGACCGCGAGTTGCGGGCTTTTCGGCGTCGTCACAGACAATTCTCTATCCTTCTCTCATTCCGCGGCGACGCCTGAGGACGTCACTGCAGCCTGCGCCAGCTGCCGCAGGGCAAAGCGCTTCAGCTTGCCGGTCTCGGTCTTCGGCAATTGCGCGACGAACTCGATGGCGCGCGGATATTTATACGGCGCGATCTCGCGTTTGACGTGCTCCTGCAACTCGGCCACCAGCTGAGCGTCAGGGGTCACGCCGGGCGCGGCAACGACATAGGCTTTGACGATCATGCCCCGCGCCTCGTCGGGCGCACCGACCACACCGCACTCGGCGACCGCCGGATGCGTAAGCAGCGCCGCTTCGACGTCAGTTCCTGCGATGTTGTAGCCAGCCGACACGATCATGTCGTCGGAGCGCGACTGGTACCAGAAATAGCCGTCGCTATCCATCAAATAGGTGTCGCCGGTGATGTTCCAGCCGTTCTGGACGTATTTCCGCTGCCGCTCGTCGGCCAGATAGCGGCAGCCGGTCGGCCCGCGCACGGCGAGAAAGCCCATCGTTCCGGGCGGCACGTCGCGGCCCTCGTCATCGACGATCTTGGCTTCATAGCCCGGCACGGGCTTGCCGGTGGCGCCGGGGCGGATCTCGTCCTCGGTCGCGCTGATGAAGATGTGCAGCATCTCGGTCGAGCCGATGCCGTCCATCAGCTTGATCCCGGTCGCCTTGAGCCAGGCATCGAATGTTGGCTTGGGAAGGGTCTCGCCCGCAGACACGCATTTGCGGAGCGAAGAAATGTCGCGGCCTGCGAGCTTGCCAAGCATGGCACGGTATGCGGTCGGCGCCGTGAAGCAGACCGTGGTCTTGTACTGCTCGATCGCATTCAGAATGTCGTCCGGCGTCGTCTTCTCCAGTACAACGAAGGAGGCGCCGATATGCATCGGAAACAGCACGCCGCCGAAGCCGAAGGTGAAGGCGAGCGGCGCCGAGCCGATAAAGCGATCGTTTTGCTCGGCGCGCAGAATGTTGCGCGCATAGCCGTCACAGACCGCGAGCATGTCGCGGTGGAAATGCATGGTGCCCTTGGGATCGCCGGTCGTGCCCGAGGTGAAGGCGATCAGGCAGATGTCGTCGGCGGCGGTATCGACCGCCTCGAACTCCGGACTGGCATCGGCGATCAGCGCTTCCAGCGAATCCGCCGCGCCATTGCCCCAATAGACGACCCGCTCGAGACCGGGCGCAGCAGCTTTCGCCTTCTCCATCTCCTCGGCGAGCTTTCCGTCGCACAGCGCCAGCGTGATCTCCGCCTTCTGGATCGGATAGGACAGCTCCTTGGCGCGCAGCAGCGGCATCGTCGCCACGCAGATTCCACCGGCCTTGATCACCGCGAGATAGGTCGCAACCATCATCGGATTGTTGGCCGAGCGCAGCAGCACACGCCCGCCGCTGACGAGACCGAGCTTGCCAACCAGCACATTAGCGATGCGGTTCACCAGCGCCTGCAGCTCGCGATAGGTGTAGCTGACGGCCGGGCTGATGACGCAAGGGGCATCGCCATGGCCCTGCTCGACCCAGCGATCGAGGAAATAGCTGACGCAGTTCAGTCGCGGCGGATAGTTCAGCTCCGGCCGCGTGAAGATGAATTCGGGCCAGAGCTCGCGCGGCGGCAGATGTTGCCGCGCGAACGCATCGACATGGGCCGTCGCGGCGCTGCCGTCAGACGAGCCCGTCACTTGAATCTTGGCGGCGTTGGCCATCGCACGCTCCTTTCAGCATGGATTGCACCCGGCAGCACGATCTGGAAAACATTTTAGGCTTAAAACAATTCGGCGCAATAGGGGATTTTGGGCATCCCGTGCTTTTTCATGCGGCAAAGGGTGTCGGGCTGTCGCGCCCGCAGGCTACGGCCGGCGGCGGGCGGCCGATTTCTGCGCGGACGCCTTGGTCTTGGCGAGGAGGCGCATCAATTCGCGCACATCCTTCGGGGAGAGATCGGCGAACAGATCGGCGATCCAGGTCTCGTGCTCGGCGGCCATCCTGCGGAACTCGGCACGCCCGAGCTTGGTCAGCCGGATCACCTGGACGCGGCGATCGGTGTCTGAGGTCCGCCGGTCGAGATGGCCTGATTCCACCAGGCGCTCCACGAGCCCGGTCACATTGCCGTTCGAGACCATCATGCGCTTGGAGACATCTGACAGGGTCATGCCGTCAGGCGCCTTGTCGAGCTGTGCCATCAGGTCAAAACGCGGCAACGTGACGTCGAACCGCTGCCGCAGCCGGCCGCGCACCTCGCCCTCGATCAGCGTCGTGCAGGTCAGGAGCCGCAGCCACAGCCGAAGCTCTTCGGCGTGGTCCTCCGGTGTTTCGACAACCTTGGTCTCGGAATCGAGCATGTCGATGCAGTCACTCACGGCCGGCCATGGCGCGGGCACGGATTCCCCAACGTTTTGAGCTTCAAATAAATCCGCGTCGGCCGCAAGTCCAAAGCTGCAACAATCGACCGCACGCCAGTTTCTTTAGGCTTCAAATAATTGGCGCGCAGCTTGCATGCATCGCTACCCGCAGGATGCGACGCCCCGCGCTCGGCTTGCCGCGGCCGCCGTCATCGGCATAAGCTTTGGATTGGAGTACGTGGCTTGCAGCGCAAGCCAATCGTCACGAGGGACAGATCATGAAGACGAAAATAACCTTGGCCGCAGCTGCGATGCTACTCGGCACCGTGGTGACCCCTGCCCTCGCCCAGGAAAAAATCAAGCTGGGTGTGATCGTGACCCTATCGGGGCCCGCCGCAGCGCTGGGCCAGCAGGTTCGCGACGGCTTCGCGCTCGCCGTGAAGGATCTCGGCAGCAAGATGGGTGGCCGCGATGTCGAGGTCGTCGTCGTCGACGATGAGCTGAAGCCGGATGCTGCGGTGACCAAGGTGAAGGGCCTTCTGGAACGTGAGAAGGTCGACTTCGTGGTCGGGCCGATCTTCTCCAACATCCTGCAGGCCATCCACCGGCCCATCACGGAGTCGAAAACCTTCCTGATCAGCCCCAATGCCGGTCCGTCGACCTTCGCCGGCAAGGATTGCAACCCGTTCTTCTATGTGACCTCGTATCAGAACGATCAGGTGCACGAGATCCTCGGCAAGGTCGCGCAGGACCGCGGCTACAAGCGGATGTACCTGATGGTGCCGAACTATCAGGCTGGCAAGGATTCGGTGGCGGGCTTCAAGCTGGACTACAAGGGCGAGATCGTCGAAGAGTCCTACATGCCGCTGAACACGTTGGATTTCCAGCCGGAGCTCTCCAAGATTTCCTCGCAGAAGCCCGATGCACTGTTCACATTCATGCCGGGCGGCCTCGGCGTCAATCTCGTCAAGCAGTACCGGCAGGCCGGGCTCGCCGATACTATTCCGGTGCTCTCGGCCTTCACGGTCGATGAATCGACCCTGCCGGCACAGCAGGATGCGGCGGTGGGCATGTTCGGTGGCGCGAACTGGGCGCCCAATCTCGACAATCCCCAGAACAAGAAGTTCGTTGCCGCCTATGAGGCCGCCTACAACAGCGTTCCCGGCACCTACGCCTTCCAGGCCTATGATGCCGCGATGCTGATCGACAGCGCAGTCAAGGCCGTGAAGGGCAATCTCTCCAACAAGGAGGCCGTTGGCGCCGCGTTGAAGAAGGCCGACTTCACCTCGCTGCGCGGGGCCTTCAAGTTCAACAACAACAATTATCCGATCCAGGATTTCTACCTGACCAAGGTCGCCAAGCGTCCGGACGGCAAGTTCCAGACCGAGATCGTGCAGAAGGTCTTCGAAAATTACGGCGACCGCTATGCCAAGGACTGCAAGGCGTCGAACTGAGCATGATCCGGACCCGAAGGGCCGCACTAGCGCAAAGTGCGCAGCGGTTTTCCGATGAAGATCATGCTCTGACAATAGCCGCGCAGCGCGCTACGGGAGGACTGCAATGAAGAGCGAAATCACCGGCATCACGCGGGCCAATGAAGGAATCCAGGGCATTTCCTGGAACATCCTCGGCCAGACCTACGTGCCGAAGAGCTACGCGGAGAACAGCTTCTCCTGGCACGCGACGCTACCGCCGGGCACCTTCGTGCCGCCGCACATTCACCCCGACCAGGATGAGTATCTCTATATGCTGGAGGGCAAGCTCGATTTCATGCTGGGCAATTCGGAGGCGCAGGCCAGTGCAGGCGACCTGATCCGCCTCGGCATGGGCGTGCCGCACGGCATCTTCAACAAGTCGGAGCAGACCGCCAAGGTGCTGTTCTGGGTCTCGCCGAGCCGCAAGCTGTTCGACCTGTTCTGGGGTCTCCACAACATGAAGGAGCAGAAGCCCGAGGACGTCGTGGCGATGGCCGCCGAGTTCAACATCCACTTCCTGCCGCCGCCGCCCGGCGGCTAGCAGCCTGTCTTAAGCGCGCACCGCCGCGAGTCCCGGCACCGCGGCGAAGCCTGCCTTGGTGGCATAGCCGCGCACGATGGCCTCGCGCTGGGAATAGCTTAGGACGTTGTCGACATTGTCGAAGCCGTCGGGCGCGAGCTGCTCGACGGCGTCGATAACGCCCTCCGGCCCGCCGCGCCGGTTGGAGCGGACGATTTCGGCCGTCATCGGCAGACGCTTCTTCTCGTATTCGAGCAAGGCCTGACGCGGGTGTTCGGCGCGCACCAGCACATCCGCAAGACAGCGCGCGTCGAGAATGGCCTGCGAGGCGCCGTTCGATCCAACCGGATACATCGGATGCGCGGCATCGCCGAGCAGCGTGACCCGGCCCAATGACCAATAGGGCAAGGGATCGCGATCGCAGGTCGGATATTCGTAGAATTCGGGCGTTGCCGAGATCAGGCTCTTCACGTCGATATAGGGCACCGAGAAGCGAGCCACATGCGGCATCAGCTCTTCGCGGCGGCCCGGCCGCGACCAGTCTTCCTTCCGCGGCGGCGGCGCGTTGCCCTCGCCCACCTTCACCAGCACCGCCCAATTGGTCAGGCGGCTCGCCGGGCTCGATCCTTCCGCGATCGGATAGATCACCACCTTGGCATTGAGACCGCCGGCCACGATCATCGATTTGCCGGTGAGAAACAGCGGCCAGTCGCGCGCACCGCGCCACAGCATGAGGCCGTTCCAGCACGGCGGCCCTTCGTTCGGAAACAGCGTCTCGCGGACGCGCGAGTGAATGCCGTCGGCGCCGATCAGGATATCGCCGCGCGCGGTGTGGACATGGGCGCCGGCGCGATCGAAGAAGTAAGCGGTGACGCCGCCCTCGTCCTGCGTGAAGGCGCCGAGCCGGCAGCCGGTGTGAATCGCCTCACGGCCCAACCGCTGCTCGACGGCACGATGGATGACGCCCTGAAGCCGGCCGCGATGGATCGAGAATTGCGGCACATCGTGGCCGGCGTCGATGCCGCGAGCTTCGCGCCAGACCTCCTGGCCATGGCGGTTGAGATAATAGAGCTGATCGGTGCGGATGGCGACCTCGTCGAGCTTCTGCAGCAGGCCGAGGCCGGCCAACTCCCGCATCGCGTGCGGCAGCGTGTTGATGCCGACGCCGAGCTCGCGAATGGTGTCGGCCTGCTCGAAGATCTCGCAATCCAGGCCGCGCGAGCGGAACATCAAAGCCGTCGTGAGACCACCGATACCGCCACCGACGATAATCGCCTTCATCGCCCTAACTCCACTCGAACCGCAGGCAATGGGTTAAGGTCGCACGGGCGGTCACTCCGCCGCAAGCGGCTTTGTCGCCTCCGCCTTGAGCTCCGCCCTGGTCTTAGGCTTAGCCTTAATTATCAGCTCCTCGAGATCCTGCCGGTCGCGGAACCCGAATACATGCGCATCGGCGACATCACCGCGCGATTGGCGAACTTCATCTCACGCAGGCGGCAATCAAATTATTTTAAGCCTAAAATAATCTCCCGCAAGTCCCCCTATTCGCTGGATTGGCTGCAGATAATTGCGACCGGCTCAGTCGCCCCTGAAGACCGGTTTGACCTTGTTGGCGAAAGCCTCGAAGGCGCGCTCGAAATCCGCCGTTGTCATGCACAGGGCTTGAGCCACGGCCTCCGCCTCGATCGCCTCCTCCACCGACATCGCCCATTCCATGGCCAGCATCCGCTTGGTCATGGTGTTGGCGAAGGTCGGGCCTTCCGCGACCTGCTTGGCCAGAACCTGCGCCTGGGGCAGCACCTGCTCTGGCGTGACGATGCGGCTGAAGAAGCCCCAGCGCTCGCCCTCTTCCGCCGTCATGAACCGGCCGGTGTAGAGCAGCTCGGAGGCGCGGGACTGCCCGATGATCCGCGGCAGGATGGCGCAAGCGCCCATGTCGCAGCCGGCCAACCCCACCTTGTTGAACAGGAACGCCACCTTGGCCCCGCTCGCCGCAAGGCGCATATCAGACGCCATCGCGATGATCGCTCCGGCCCCGGCACAGATACCTTCGACCGCGGCTACGATCGGCTGCGGACAGGCCCGCATCGCCTTGACGAGGTCGCCGGTCATGCGCGTGAAGGCGGTCAGACCCTTGGTGTCCATCTTCACCAGCGGGCCGATGATCTCGAACACGTCGCCGCCGGACGAGAAATTGCCGCCGGCACCCGTCACGACGATGGACTTGACCGCGTCGTCGAAGGCGCAGGCGCGGAAGAAGTCGGTCAGTTCCCGATAGCTCTCGAACGTCAGCGGATTCTTTCGTTCGGGACGGTTGAGTGTGACCGTCGCAACGCCGTCGACCGCGGCGAGCAGGAAATGCTGCGGTGAGTAATCCGCAAGCGGCACGGTAACGGGATTGGCTGGTCTGCTCATGGGATCTCCTTGGCTTTCTTTTTCCGCGCCTGCCAGGCAGGCTAGACTTCGCCACCGGCCACTGCGATCGCCTGTCCGGTGATCGAGCTCGCGCCCTCCCCGCACAGCCAGAGAACCGCGTCTGCGACCTCCTGAGGCGTAACCAGGCGCCCTTGCGGATTGTGCTTCGCGAGCTCGGCAATTGCCTGCTCGCGGGTCCGGCCCGTCTTCTTCACGATGTTGTCGATGCTCCCGGCGACGAGGTCGGTGTCGGTGAAGCCGGGACACACCGCGTTCACGGTGACGTTGCTTCCGGCCATCTCGAGAGCAAGGGAACGCACGAGGCCGATGACGGCGTGCTTGGCCGCTGCATATGCGCTGACATAGGCGTAGCCCTTGAGGCCTGCGGTGGACGCTACCGCGACGATGCGGCCGTAGGGACGATCCTTCATGCCCGGCAGCACGGCCTGGACGGCATGCACGACGCCCATGAAATTGACATCCATCATCCGGCTGAAGAGCGCGCTGTCCGATTTCGCGAACGGCGCCGATTCAGCGCTGCCCGCGTTGGCAATCAGGATGTCGATCGGCTTGCGCGCACTTGCCCCGGCGATCGCGGCTTTCAGAGACGCTTCGTTCGAGACATCAGCGACAGCCGCAAAGTGCGCGGCGCCTGCATTGACCGCCTCGTCGAGAACCGCCGCGTTCCGGCCAAGCACGGTCACGGTCGCACCGGCGCCGACGAGAGCGGACGCGATCGCTCGGCCGATGCCGCGCCCGCCACCGGTGACCAGCGTGTGCGGCGAATGCGGCAATCCGGACATGCGCTGGCTCCCTCGGATCTCGTGACCAGTGTTCGATATATTTTAACCTTCAAGTTTTTGCAACGAAAGCGGCGCGTGGGCGGCGAATGATGCGGCACGAGCAACGGCCCGAAAATTGCTTTAAGTATAAAATTATCGCTTTCCATCTCCGAAAGGCCTGTTAGCATCGAGGGGCCCAGCAGAAGGATGTCGCGTGTCGCAGCCTGTGCCAATGACAACAAAGGACGGACGCTTCGCCTACGAAGCCGCGGGCGATCCGGGCGCGATACCGCTGATCTTCCTGCACGGCATCGGCGGCGCGGCGCGGGCTTGGCGGGGGCAGCTTGCGACATTTGGCGGCCGCTTCCGCGCGATCGCATGGGACATGCCCGGTTATGGAGGATCGGCGCCGCTTGCGAGCGTCAGTATCGCTGCCCTGGCGGAGGCGCTGCAGCAATTCATCGCGCAACTCGGCGTCAGCAGGCCTGTTCTGGTCGGCCATTCCATCGGCGGCATGATCGTTCAGAAGTGGCTGGTTCAGTCCCCCAAGCTGGCACGCGCAGTCGTGCTGGCGCAGACCAGCCCTGCGTTCGGAAAGGCGGACGGCGACTGGCAGAAATCATTCATCGCAGCGCGACTGGGACCGCTCGATCGCGGCGAGACGATGAAGTCGCTGGCCCCCTCCCTGGTGAAGGAGCTCGTCGGCGACGATCCCGATCCGAACGGGATGGAGGTTGCCCGCGAATGCATGGGGAGCGTGCCCGAAGCGAGCTATCGCGCCATGATGCTGGCTCTCATCGGCTTCGATCAACGCAGCACGCTCGGAAATATCTCCGTTCCCACGCTGTTGCTGTCCGGCTCAAAGGACAACAACGCGCCCGCGCCGATGATGGCAAAGACGGCGACCTATATCCCGGGGGCCGAATATGTCGAGCTGCCTGGCGTCGGCCATCTCGCCAATCTCGAACGCCCCGACGCCTTCGACGAAGCTCTCGGCCGGTTCCTGAACTCGCTCGCGACCAAAGCTTAAGGTAACTGCGCGATGACCATGCAAGTCAGCAAGACGATTGGCACGACCGACAAGGTCGCGCTGGATGCGCCGATCTTCGATCCGGTCGCATTCCGCTTGAACGACGAGCAGGCCGGCATCATCACCCGCGCGAGAGAGATTGGCCAGACCGTGTTTGCCGGTCGCGCCGCCACTTACGATCGCGAGGCGACTTTCCCGACTGAAAATTACCGCGATTTGCATCGCATCGGCCTGCTCGGCATCGCCGTGCCAAAGAAGCACGGCGGCCTCGGCGCGAATTACCAGACCTATGCCCTGGCGGCAGCCGAGATCGGCCGCTATTGCGGCGCTACTGCACTGACCTGGAACATGCATGTCTGCTCGACCCTGTGGTCGGGTCCCCTCGCCGACGATCTCGACATGGATGCTGAGACTCGTGCCGAGCATGAGCGGCGGCGCGCGGTGCACTACAAGCGCATCGTCGAGGACGGTGCGATCTATTCGCAACCCTTCTCCGAGGGTGGAGCTGCCGCTGCGGGCGGCGTTGCTTTCGGTACCGAAGCAAGGCCAGTCGCGGGTGGCTGGATCGTCAATGGCAAGAAGATCTTTGCCTCGCTTTCGGGCCACGCCGACTATTACGGCGTGCTTTGCACCGAGATGGAGCAAGGCGAGAAGGCGTCGCGCCGCAACACGCTTTACCTGGCGATATCAGCCAAATCAGAAGGCGTCTCGGTCGTCGGCGACTGGGACCCGCTGGGCATGCGCGGCACGGTTTCGCGGACGCTGCTGTTCAAGGATGTGTTCGTTCCGGAAGATTCGGCGCTGATGCCGCGCGGCGTGTATTTCCAGGCAGCTCAGCGCTGGCCGCACATGTTCCTGACGCTGTCGCCGACCTATATGGGCCTGGCGCAAGCCGCCTACGACTTCACCGTGCGTTACTTGCGCGGCGAGGTCCCGGGCATGCCGTCGGTCAAGCGGCGGATGTACCCGACCAAGCAGATCGCGGTGGCGCAGATGCAGATCAAGCTGGAGCAGATTAAGGCAATCTGGTTCCAGGCCGTGACCGAGGCGCGCGCCAATCCGAGCAAGGAGCAAGTGCTGCGCGCCTATGCCGCGCAATATTCCGTGATGGAGGGCGCCAATGAGCTCGCCGCGCTCGCGATCCGCACCTGCGGCGGTCAGGCCATGCTTCGCTCGCTGCCGCTGGAGCGAATCTATCGTGACAGCCGCTGCGGCTCGCTGATGCTGCCCTGGACCGCCGAGCTCTGCCTCGACCGGATCGGGCGCGAAGCGCTGTACGAGGCCGGTGAAACGGACGACTGACCGTGGACCTCTGTAGCCTGATCGACCGCAACGCGGCGTTCGCGCCAGACAAGACGGCCATTGCCTTCGAAGGGACGCGGCTGAGTTATGCGGCATTCGCCGCACGGATCGAACGGACCGCGACTGCCTTGAAGGGGGAGCTCGGCGTCGGCCGCGGCGATCGCGTCGCGATTCTAAGCCTGAACAGGCCGGATTATCTGGTTCTGCTTTACGCCTGTGCGCGGCTCGGCGCGATGCTGGTGCCGCTGAACTGGCGACTGGCCGTCGCCGAGCAGCTGTTCATTCTCGGCGATGCCGGCACCAAGGTCCTGGTGCTCGAGCAGGCGTTTTCCGGCGTGCTTGCCGAGCTGGGACAGACCGCGGCAGGGACATCCGTCGTCGGCCTCGACTTCACGCCACCTCGCGGCACGACATTCGAAGATTTGCTGGCCCGCGGTGACGGCACGAGCCGAAATCCACACACCGACCTCTCCTGCCCGCTGCTCATCGTCTACACGTCGGGCACGACGGGACGGCCAAAGGGCGCGGTGCTGCGCCAGGAGGCGCTGTTCTGGAACGGTGTCATGAGCCAGCACATGCACAACATGACGTCCGACGACCACGTGCTGACCGTGCTGCCGTTCTTCCACGTCGGTGGCCTCAACATCCAGACTACGCCGGCGTTGCAGCTGGGCGCGACCGTCACGGTCCATGCGCGCTTCACGCCGGACGCCGCGCTTGCGGCCATTGAAGGGGAACGGCCGACACTCACGGTGATGGTTCCTGCGATCCTTCAGGCGGTGAGTGAGCATCCCGCCTGGGCGACCGCTGATCTTTCCTCACTCAAGGCCGTCGCCACCGGCTCGACCATCGTACCGCCGCACCTGATCGAGCGCTTCGTCGCGCGCGACGTCCCGGTGCTTCAGGTCTATGGCTCGACCGAAACCTGCCCGATCGCCGTCTACACGCGGCTTGGCGGCGATCTTTCGCGCGCGGGATCGACCGGCCTTGCCGGCCTGTGCTGCGAGGCAAAGGTGATCGACCAGGCCGGCGAAGAACTGCCCGCGGGCACGCCGGGCGAAATCGCGGTGCGCGGTCCCAACGTGTTCTTCGAATATTGGGGAAACGACGCCGCAACGCGCGAGGCGCTGCAAGACGGCTGGTATCGCACCGGTGATATCGGCCTGTGCGATGCCGACGGCTATTTCTGGGTCCGCGACCGCAAGAAGAACATGATCATTTCAGGCGGAGAAAACGTCTACCCGGCCGAGGTCGAGCGCGTCCTGCTCCAACACCCCGACGTCAGCGAATGCGCCGTGATCGGCCGGCCGGACCCGCGCTGGGACGAGGTGCCGGTCGCCTATGTCATTGCGAGATCCGGCTGCCGGCTCGAGGCGGACGAATTGAGGGCGCATCTTCAGGCGCAACTCGCGCGCTACAAAATTCCGCGCGAGATCGTCTTCGTCAACGACCTGCCGCGGACGGCGCTGGGCAAGGTCCAGCATTTCCTGCTGAAGCAGCTTGATGCGCAGTCACGGGCGCAAGGAGAAGCATCTTGAAGATCGCAGTTCTGGGTGGGGGAAACGGCTCTTTCGCGGCCGCGGGCGATTTTGCGCTGTCGGGGCACGAGGTGCGGCTCTGGCGCCGCGATGCCGATCAGGTCGCAGCGCATCGCGCCGCCGGCTCGCGCATCCTGGTCAAGGATCACAACGGCCGTCATGACGTGAAGCTGGCGCTGGTCACGACCGACATCGCGGACGCCGTCGATGGCACGGAGTTGATCCTGTGCCCGGCTCCGGCCTTCGCTCAAGCAGATATCGCTCGCCTGCTCGCGCCGCATTTGCGGGACGGTCAGGTCGTGTTCCTGCCGCCAGCGACGTTCGGCTCGATGATCTTCGCCCAGGCGGCCCGAGATGCCGGCAACAATGCCAAGGCCAGCTTTGCCGAAACGGGCACACTCCCGTGGCTGACCCGCAAGCACGGACCCTTCGAGGTCGCGATCACCATTCGCGCCAAGCGGCTCCCCGTCGGCGTGTTCCCGCTTGACCAAGCGCCTCACGCGCTCGCTGTGATCGGACGCGCTTTCCCAGACGCGATCGAGACATGCGGAGACGCGCTGTCGGGCGCCCTGATGAACGCAGGTCCGATCATTCACCCGCCGTTGATCGTGATGAACGCAGGGCCGATCGAACATTTCGAGCGCTGGGACATTCACAAGGAAGGTACGCAAGCCGCGATCCGCCGGGTCACTGACACGCTCGACGCAGAACGCATCGCAGTGCGCGAGGCACTCGGCTACGGCGCGCCACATTTCCCGCTGGCTCATCACTACGCGAGGGAAGGCGAGATCTGGATGTATGGCCGCGGCTCGCACGACCGACTGACCGATTCCGGTGATTGGCGCGAGCGGATCGTGCTGACAGAGCACCGTTACATGCGCGAGGATCTGCGGCTTGGGCTGTCGCTGCTGGTGTCCGTCGCGGGTCTCGCTGGCGTGGACACACCGCTGGCCAAAGCGTTTCTGTCAATCGGCGGCGCGGTCTGCGGCGAAGATTTTGCGCGAAGTGGCCGAACGCTCCAGACGCTGGGACTCGGCGAGCTCAGCAAGGCTGAATTGCAGACGCTGCTCCGCAATGGATTCTGATCAATGACCAGTCGCATCAATATCGCCTGTCTCGGCGCTGGCCGCATGGGCCGGGGCATTGCCGTTGCCTTCGCGTATGCAGGGCACAGGGTCACGATGATCGATATCAAGGCGCGTTCCGCGGAGGACTTCACCAAGCTGGAAACGGACGCGCTTGGCGAAGTCAGGAAGACCTTCGCCAGCCTGTCAAAACTGGGGCTGCTGACCGACGCGGATGTCGATCCGCTGATCGCGCGGGTCTCGGTGGTGCCGGCGAGCCGGAGCGGCGCAGCGTTGGCCGAAGCCGGAATGATCTTCGAAGGCGTTCCTGAGGTGGTCGAGCTCAAGCGCGAGGTGCTGGGGGCGGCGGCAAAGCAGGTCGGCCCTGAAACGATCATCGCGTCGACGACCTCGACCATCCTCGTCGACGATCTCTCGGGCGCGATCGTGAACCCGCGCCGCTTTCTAAACGTGCACTGGCTCAACCCGGCCTATCTCATCCCGCTGGTCGAGGTTTCGCCCGGCAAGGCGACAGACCCGGCCGTCATCGACGAGGTCAAGACGCTGCTCGAAGGCATCGGGAAGGTGCCGGTGGTCTGCGCCGCCACACCGGGTTTCATCGTCCCGCGCATCCAGGCGCTGGCAATGAACGAGGCCGCGCGCATGGTCGAGGAGGGCGTCGCCAGCGCCGAAGAGATCGACAAGGCGATCCGTTACGGCTTCGGCTTCCGCTATGCCGTGCTCGGGCTGCTCGAATTCATCGATTGGGGCGGCGGCGATATCCTATACTACGCCAGCCGTTACCTCGAAGGCGCGCTTGGTAGCGACCGCTATCGCGCGCCGGAGGTCATTTCCCGCAACATGCATGAAGGCCGGATCGGCCTGCGCACGGGCGCCGGCTTCCTGGATTACTCCGGGATGGACGTCGATGCTTATCGCGTGAAGCGGTTGCAGGCCATGGTCGACCTGCTCCGGCACTTCGACCTCGCCCGGCCGCCCGTGCTCGATCGCGGCTACCCGAAGACGTCCTGAAGCACGCCTTCGCGGACGACCGCAACGCCGTCGAGCTCGATCGTCGTTCCCATCATCGGCAGGTCGAAATGTCCGGCCGTGTAGCGCCCTGCAAATTCATTCGCACCGGTCGAGAACAGGAAATTGCCGGAAACGGCCCGAATCTCTGTGCCGTTGGTGTCGCGCTGGTCATACATGGATAGTGCCTCATAGCGCGCACCGGGATTCATGCCGAAGCCGACATGCGACACGGCATAGGCTTCGCGATCGCCCCAGGCGGCCAGATAAGCGCGCATCATCGCGGCATCCGTGCCCTCGCCTTCGAGTTCCACGACATAGTCGTCCTTCAGAGTCATCTTCACTGGCGAGGTCAGGTAGCGCTTGAAGGTCAGGTTGATGTCGCCGGGCGCCATCACCAGGGTGCCGTTGATGGTCCCGCTCTTGGGAAAGCTGACGACGATGCCGCCGGGCCAATGCGCGAGCGTGCCGGGCTTGTCGGTCCAGCCCCACACACCGACCGTCGACGCTCCGACCATATCGACATCGAGCGCCGTGCCGGCCTTCGAGGAGACACGCATGCGCTTCGTTCCGCGCAGCATTTTGGCCGCCGCACGAACACGCTTTTCGAGCGCGGAATCCGGCACCATGCGCTCCAGCGCTTCGGGATGCTCGTTGGAGATCACCAGGATCCGCGCGCCGGCTTTGAGAATCTCCGGCGTCTCCACCGCATGCATCAGTCCTTCGATGGTGCAATCCACGACGAAGCCGGCCTGCTGAAGCGCCGTGATCACTGGACCAAGCTTTTGGATCGCCTCGCTCGCCCCGGTGGAGCGGACCGGAACGATATGCCGGTTACGTGGCGTCGGCATCACCACATGAAACGGCCGCGCGCCCATCCGCAGCAGGGCCAGCTCCGCGAGATGGACGTTCAACGCGCGTGACTGGGTCTCCGACAGGATCGCCGCGGTATCGCCGGCCTTGACGGCGCATCGCTCAAAGATCTCGCAAAACGCATCGATCCATTTTGCCTCGATACGATCAGCCAGCATGGTTCTCTCCCGGTCTTCAGGATTCTTGTTAGTTACGCTTCGGGGAAGCCCCGGAGCAAGTACGAGCGCACGGCTCCCAGCAGGCCGTTCAAGATCAAGCCCAGCAGCGAGATCGTGATCAGCGGCACGAACATGTCCACGGCCTGGAAGGTTCTGGCCGCAGTCACGAGCGCGTGCCCCAGTCCGTCGGTCGACGTGATCATCTCGGCCAGAAACACGACGATGCAGGAAATGACAAGGCCAATCCGGCACCCGGTCAGGATCGACGGCATCGCTGCCGGCAGCACTACCTTGAAGAGAATCTCGTAGCGTGACGATCCCGCAGCCATAGCCGACCAGACCAGCTTCTGCTCGACGGTCGAGGCACCGTAATAGGTCGACAGCAGGATCGGGAAAAGAGCGTCGGCAGCCACTAATGTGATCTTCGATCCGTGGCCAAATCCGAGCAGCAGCAGCAAGGCCGGATAGAGCGCGACCTTGGGCAAAGGCGCCAATACGCGCACGATGGGCCGAACCACGGCGTTGATCGCCGGATTGGCGGCGGCGGCAATGCCGATGCTGACACCGAGCACGACAGCAATCGCGAAGCCGGCAAACAGCCTGATCAGGGTCGCCGCGATCTCGTGCTGGAACGTCGAGGTTACGAGTTGCTGGAGCAGCCGGCCGAAGACGTAGCCAGGCGGCGGCAGCAGAACTGCCGGCGCGAAGCCGAAAGACACCAAGCCTTGCCACAGCGCGATCACCAGTGCGATCGGAGCAATTCCAAGAACGAAATTAGGGGCGAGAAGCCGCGACATCATGAGAAGCTCAGCGGCATGTCGAACTGCGGCTCGGACCAGCGCACGAGCCTAGCACGAACCTTCTCGAAAATCGCGTCGAGGCAGATTCCCATCGCTCCAACGATGATGATCATCGCAAAGACGGTTTCGTATTGGCCCATGTCGAGCGCGTTGAACAGGATGTTTCCGGCGCCGGACTGACGGGCAATCATCTCACTGGTGATCATCGTGATCAGCGCCAACACCAATCCTGTACGACACCCCGTCAGAATTTCCGGCAGCGCCGCCGGCAGCACGATACGCACCAGGCGTTGCACCGGCGAGAGCCCCATCGCAGCGCCCGACCACAGCATCTTCTCTTCGACCGCCTTGGCGCCTTCGAAGCTGTGATAAATCACGGGCAGGCTGACGCCGAGGAAGATCACGAGCGTCTTCGTGATGTCGCCGACACCGAGCCAGAGCATGATGATCGGCATCAAGGCCGCCTTCGGCACCGGATAGATCACCATCAGCAGCGGATTGAAGAAGGCCGCAATCGCGGCGCTACGTCCCATCAACAGGCCAAGCGGAATCGACACGAGCACGGCCGCGCCAAATCCCATCGCCATGCGCCGGAGCGAGGCCAGAATATTGATCAGGGATTCCCTGTCGCCAAGGATGTCCGGAATCGCTCTCATCGCTCCAATCGCGGTCGGAAAGCTGTCATTCTTCAGCGCCAGTGACGCGACCTGCCACACCACCAGCAATCCGATGCAGGCGAGCACCGGGGCAGCGCGCTTGGTCATGCCGGCCGCCGACATCACGCGGGCGCTCCGGCTTCGTCGCTCTCGTCGAACATGCGCTCGATGTCGACGACGTACTTCTGGTAACGCGGATCGAGCAACAGCTCGTTGCGGCGGCGCGGCCGCGGCAGGTCGATGTCGATGACCTGCCGGATTCGCCCGGGCGATTTCGACATCATGACGACCTTGTCCGAGAGGAAGACGGCTTCGTCGACCGAATGGGTGACGAAAAGCACCGTCTTGCGGTCACGCTCCCAGATGTTCAGAAGATCGTTCTGCAGGCGCGTCCTCGTGTGCGCGTCGAGTGCCCCGAACGGCTCGTCCATCAGCAACACTTCGGGATGGTAGGCAAGCGTCCGCGCCAGCGCCACGCGCTGCTTCATGCCGCCCGACAGCTCCTTGGGATAGAAGTTCTCGTAGCCCTTGAGGCCGACCATCTCGATCAGGGCCCGGCTCTGCGCTTCGGCCTCGGTGCCGCGAATTCCTTGCTGACGCGGCCCATACATCACGTTGCCGAGCACAGTCTTCCAGGGAAAGAGCGCAAATTCCTGGAATACCGGTCCGCGATCCGGACCGGGCCCCGTGATCGCCTGTCCCTTCATCTTCGCCGCGCCGCTGGTTGGACTGACGAAGCCGCCGACAATGTAGAGCAGTGTCGACTTGCCGCAGCCGGACGGACCAAGGATGGAGACGAAAGCTCCTTCCTCGATCGTCAGCGAAATGTCCGAAAGCGCAACGTGATTCTTGCGTGCCGAGGTTTTAAAGACCTGCGACACGCGGTCGATCTCGATGATTGCGGAAGCCGGGTCTTGTTGCGTCACCGGTCTCACCCATTCGCTCGATCTCGCAGATACTACCGTCATCCCGCCTTCCGTCCCACTCGCACGAGGATTCAGCGGCATCAGCTTAGCAAGAAGCCTGCCAGACAGGCTGTCACTTTCGCGCCCGTGCGGTGCGTCATTCGAACCACGGCCATTCTGCCGGGCCTTCATGCGTCACGGCTCCGCCCGGCGCCTGCCCAACCAGCCGGGCATATTTTGCCAGCGCACCTGCGCGGTGGCGAGGCGGGCGCGGCTTCCAATCGCGTCGCCGTGCGGCAAGCTCCTGTTCCTCGAGCAGGACATCCATCCGTCGATTTGCGGCATCAATCCGGATTCTGTCACCATTCCGGACGAGCGCCAGCGGACCGCCAACAAATGCCTCGGGGGACACGTAGCCGATGCACATCCCGCGGGTCGCGCCGGAGAACCGGCCATCGGTGATCAGCGCCACTTTTTCACCCATGCCCTGCCCGTAGATCAGTGCGGTGACGCCAAGCATCTCACGCATGCCAGGTCCGCCGACTGGCCCTTCATTGCGGATCACGAGAACCTCGCCCGCCTTGTAACTGCGGTCACGAACGGCTGCGACGCAGGCTTCTTCATCCTCGAAAACACGCGCGACGCCTTCGAAGAATTGGCTCTTCAAGCCCGCCACCTTGATCACCGCCCCATCGGGACAGAGGTTACCCTTCAGCACCGCGACACCACCGTCAGGCATGATCGGCGCGCGAGCCGTGTACACAACCTCTCCGTCGGGCGCGTTGGCCACACCGTACTCTTCGACAAGTGTGCGGCCGGTGATCGACAAGCAGCCGCCATCGATATGACCGCTCTGGATCAGCTCGCGAATGATGACCGCAGCGCCGCCGATATCGTAGACATCCTTCGCCGTATACTTGCCTCCGGGTCGCAGATTGCCGATCAACGGCGTCCTGGCAAAGACCTCCCCCACGTCATCGATGCTGAATGCAATTCCGGCCTCATTCGCGATCGCCGGTAGGTGCAGCGCGGCGTTGGTCGAGCCGCCCGTCGCTGCCACAATCGCCGCTCCGTTCTCCAGGGATTTCCGCGTCACGATGTCGCGCGGCAGCGGCCCGCCGCGGTCCAGCATCTCCATGATCAGTCGGCCGGCGCGTCGCGAAATCTGCGCACGCTCGGAATAGACACCGGGCACCATCGAGACGTTGGGAATGGTCAGCCCCATCGCCTCCGATACCATGCCCATGGTATTCGCGGTGAACTGGCCGGCGCACGCACCGATCGTCGGCAGGCAGGCGCGCTCGATGCGCTCGAGCGTGGCGCCGTCGATCTCGCCAGTCATGAAGCTGCCGACAGCCTCATAGGAATCGAGCACCGTCAGCGTACGTCCATCCACGCGCCCGGGCAGCGAGCTGCCGCCATAGATGAAGATGGATGGCACGTTGCAGCGGACCATTCCCATCATCACGCCAGGAAGGGTCTTGTCGCACCCGCCGTATCCGATCAGCGCATCGTAGGCCAACCCATGGACCACGGCTTCGATCGAGTCGGCGATCAGCTCACGCGAGAACAGGGAGAACTTCATCCCCTCATGATTCATGCTGATGCCGTCGGACACCGAAACAGTCGAGAACTCACGCGGTGTACCGCCGGCCTCCTCGATCCCGGTCTTGGCTGCAGCTACCTGGAAGTCGTGGGTCATGTTGCAGGGCGTCTGCTCACCCTTCATGCTGACGATGCCCACCATCGGCTTCGCAATCGCAGCGTCGTCGAGCCCCATGGCGCGCATGAATGCACGATGCGGCGCTCGGTCGAGGCCGTCTGTGGTGACTCGGGATCGCAACTTCTTCATATATGCATCTTCTTCGTGCAGCGTCCCGGATGATCCGGAACGCTACGATGTTAGTTCGGTAATTCGTCCCGCTTCTATTGCAGCGGCGCGACGATCGACGGATGCTTGAACTGTGCGACATCCAGCTTCGGCAGCATTCCTGTTTCTGCATAGATATCCAGCATCTTCTGGATCGCCGGGAAGTTCGGCGCAGCACCCGGATCGCGGCCGAAATCATTGTCCTTGAGCAAGTAGGTCTCAAGCACCGAGATGGGGGCTTTCAGCACTTCATTGACGACCTTGAGAGTCTCCTCGCGGTTCGCGAGTGCCTTCTTCATGCCCGAGGTAATATCGCGGACATAGGCCTTGACCAACTCAGGGTTCTTGTCGACGAAATCGGCACGGCAGGCTTCCAGGATGTGCACGATGTTCGGCATGGCCTGGGAGAGCGAGAACAGCTTCCTTGTGCCGCCCTTTGCCTCCGCGCGCGCAGCAAACGGCTGGTTCATATTGACCGCGTCAACGCGGCCTTGGCGCAGCGCGTCCTCGGAGACGGCAAAGCCAACCTCGACCAGCTTGATGTCCTTGGCCGGATCGACGCCATTCTGCTTCAAGAGCAGATTGAACGGCCCTTGCGTACCGCCACCGATCACGGAAATGCCGACGGTCTTGCCCTTGAGATCCGCGATTGTCTTGATGGGCGAGTCATCCTTGACGGCCCAGTAGACCGAGAAGCCGCCGGGCATCTCGAAAACATGCTGCGCGACGATATAGGCCTTGAGATTGCCGCCGACGACCCCATTGGAGAGGGAGAGCGGCGCCTGCGTCGCGCAGTCCAGTGCACCGGCCGCCAGGGCCTGCGTCATCGGCGCGGTGCCCTGGAATTGGGTCCATTCGATGTTGTAGGTCTTGCCGAGATTGGGAAACTCTGCCGGCCTGCGCATCATCCAGTACTTGGACTCCTCCGCAGGGATGGTCCAGCCGACGCGGATCGTCTGCTGCCCCCATGACGGGCTTGCGCCCGCGCTCACGGCGGCTGCCGCCCCCAAAGCCAGGATCCACTTCGAAACGGTTCGCATCGTTCCACTCCGCTGCTCCGGCGCCGACTGGCGCCCCAACCCGACCGCCTCAAATGTTTCATGGTTCAAACAATCAGGCAAGCCATGCGAGGTGGGCGATCTTGCCGGCAGGTACGCAATGTATGGTAAAGCGGCGTCTGCGACAGAAGGAGGCAACCTATGGCTGACGACAGCAAGAACGGCACCGAGAAGCTCGGCTATCTCGGCCTCGGACTCATGGGAACGCCGATGACCCGACGCCTGCTGAAGGCCGGCTATCAGGTCGCTGTCTGGAATCGCTCGGAGGGCAAGATGGCGCCGCTGGTCGAGGCTGGCGCCAAGCGCGCGGTCACGCCGCGTGATCTCCTGGGGAGCTCGGATATTGTCTTCTTGTGCGTTACGGATGCGGCGGCGGTGGAGGAGGTGATCTTCGGGCCCGAAGGTCTGGCAGCGGCCCCTGGCGCGGGCAAGCTTGTGGTCGACTTCTCATCGATCCATCCAGACGCAGCGCGCGACCTCGCAACGCGATTGAAGAACGCGAACGGTGCGGGCTGGATCGATGCGCCGGTGTCCGGGGGCACGAAGGGCGCCGAGGAAGGCACGCTCGCCATCATGGCGGGCGGAGAAGCTGGTGACATCGAGAGGGTGCGGCCCTATGTGCTGGCCATGGCGCGCAGGTTCACGCATATGGGCCCGGTCGGCGCCGGCCAGACCACAAAGCTGTGCAACCAGGTGATCGTCGGATGCGCGATGGCCGTGCTCGCGGAAGCAACCCGCCTTGCCGTGAACGCCGGAATTGACGCCAACCGGTTGCCCGAAGCGCTCGCAGGCGGCTTTGCGGATTCCATCCCGCTCCAGCTGTTCGTGCCGCGAATGGTCAACGGCATTCACAGCCCGCCGCTCGGCCACATCGCCACGATGCTCAAGGATCTCGATACGGTCGCCGATGTTGCACAGGCAACCTCGACGCCAGTGCCGATGGCCGCGCTTGCCGGACAGCTTTTCAGGCTGGCGAAGGCCGCGCGAGGTGCGGACGCGGACGCGCTGGAGATCTACAAGCTTTCGGCGGCAGAGCGCAAAGCGCTCTAGGGGCGCATTACCGCCCGTTCTTGCGCTCATCGTCGGCCATGAAGCGACCGAACGCTCCTCGCGCAAAGAGCAGCGGCTCTTTCGCATTGTAGGTATATGCCTCGACCGCGCCGAGAAAGATCACATGGTCACCGCCATAATAGCGATTCACGGAGCGGCATTGAAAGTTGGCGACGCTCTCGGCGAGCACTGGAGCGTTGCCAAGGCCGGGGGACCAGTCGACGCCGGTGAACTTGTCATCCGACGATTTTGCGAATTTGTTCGCAAGCGCTTGTTGTGAAGCGCCGAGAACGTTGACGCTGAAATGGCTGGCGTTCTGGAAGATGGTCAGGCTCGAGGAATAGACGACGAGGCTCCACAGAACCAGCGGCGGATTCAGTGAGACCGAGGCGAAGGAATTGCACGTCAGTCCGTACGGCTTGCCGTCGGGCGCTGCCGCTGTGATGATCGTCACGCCCGTTGCATAAGTTCCGAGCGCGTTGCGAAAGTCGCGAGGATCAATCTGCGAGCTGTCGCTCGCGAACTCATTGGCGGGATCCGGCGCGCGAGGCTGCTTCGGCAGGTCATTCATCGGCCGACCTCACAGCGTGAGATTCTCGGAGGGCAGGCCGAGGGCCACCCGTCCGTAGTTGGTCCCGGCCGCATCGAAGTTGAACGCGAGATGTGAGTTGATCGCGTGCGCATCGCGGAACTGCCGCTGTAACACGCCGCTCGTGAACAGCCCGCGAGCGCCGCTCGCGGCAAACAGCATCGAGACCGCGTCCGTGCACAAGTTCACGGAAAAGGATCCGTCGCGGCGATATCTGGTCTTGGTTGCCATGTCAGGAATATGGCCGCGCCGTGCGGCCTCCATGGCATCGAGACAGGCCGACCGCATGATCAGGCGCGCAGCGTCGATCTTGGCCGAGGCCTCCGCGATCTTGATCTGCGTGCTTTGAAAATCGCTCAGCTTGGCGCGGTTGTACGTCGAAATACGATGACGCGCGACCTCCGTATAGTCGTCGAGGCACGCCTGTGCATTCCCCAGCGCGACACCGGAGAGGACGTAAGGAAATAGCGAGAAGACAGGCAGCGTGTACAGAGGATTCGGATTGACCGCGCTTCCCGGCGTGGGGCCACCTGAGAGGTTCCCTACGGCGACCGTCATATGGTCAGCCACGAAGGCATCCCTGACCTCGACGTCGCACGACCCCGTCCCGCGCAATCCGGCGACGTTCCAAGTGTCCAGCACCTTGTAATCGCCGCTCGGCAGCAGAAAGATTCGATACTCGATGCCGTCGGCATCGTCGTCGGAATAGACCACGCTCGCAAGCATATTCCATTCGCAGGAGGCAACGCCCGAGGAGAATGGCCAACTGCCATGCAACTGGTATCCGCCCTTGACCCGCGTGGCGCGTCCGGCGGGGAAAATGAACGAGGACGCGATCAAAGTATCCGGATTGCGGCCCCAGACCAGATCCTGCGCGCGTCGCTCGAACATGCCGAGCATCCAGTGATGGCTCGCCAGATTGGCGAGATTCCAGGCAACCGACGCATCCGCCTGCCCGAGCAGCTCAGCGCAATCGACGAGGGCGACATAGTCGAGCTCAGCGCCACCAATCCGGGCCGGTTGCAGCATCCGGAACAGGCCGGCCTCATGAAGGTCCTTTTCGGTTTCCGCCGGAAGATGCCGCAGCTCCTCCGTCCGTGCCGCCCGCTCACGGAGTCTCGGCAGAAGCGCCCGGGCCCTCGCGATCATTGACGCATAGATCTCACCGCCGGCTTGCAAGCCTGCGGGCTGTGTCATGCTCGGCTCCTGGCCAGGCGCCATTCGTGTCCCTCGCTTTCACACATTTATGCGGCGGGACCTTCGCCAAATCAAGCCGAGCCAGTGCCTCAAGTCGACCTTGGAGGCTTGACCGGGCCAAAGGCGCCCTTCTCGACAAAATCAGCGATCCGACGTTCGTTGTAGCCGAGCGTATCGTGCAGGATCTGTTTGGTATGCTCGCCCAAAAGAGGTGCCGCGACGGGGTCGACCGCGCCTGTCAGGCTCATCGTAATCGGTGGCTCGATGTTGGGCACCCACTCGGCTGTCGGATGCGGAATCCGGTTCAAACGATGGCGCTCGCGAGCCTCGGGGGCGTTGAAGCCCTCCTCGACCGTCCGGAGATAGCCGACCGGGATATTGGCCAGCTTCATCTTCGCCATCCAGTTCTCGAGCGTATCGCTGGCGAAGACTTCGGCAATGGCTGCCCGCAGGAGCTCCTTGTTCTCCGAACGGGCTTTGCGCGTCGCAAACTGCGGATCGGTGATGAGATCGGGCCGATTCAGCACCTCGACCACAAGCCGGCGGTAGAGCCGGTCGTTGGCGCAGGCCATGTAGAGCGGCCCATCTGAGGCCTCGTAGACGCCGACGGTGGGAGACCCGCTCGGCGAATTGCCGAACCGGCCGGGGTTTTCGCCGTTGATAAGATAGGCCATGCCGTAGAAACCGGTCATTCCCATCGCGACGTCGAACAGGGCAACTTCGACATGCTGTCCGCGGCCGAGCCGCTCCCGTGCCAGCAGCGCCAGCAGGATGGCATTGCAGGCGGACATCCCCGTCGCCATGTCGACGATGGGCGGGCCGGTGCGAACCGCCGGGCCGTCGGCAAATCCATTGAGCGACATGAAGCCGCTTTCCGCCTGGGTGATCGGATCGAAGCCTGGCCGGGAGGCAAACGGTCCGCTGCGTCCGTAGGCGGAGATCGAGCAATAGACCAGCCGCGGGTTGAGCGGCGCGACCGATTCATAGTCGAGCCCGAACTTCTTCATGACCCCGCTCGAAAAATTCTCCACGACCACATCCGCCTTGCGGATCAGATCCAGCGCGATCTCGCGCGCCTCCGGCACGGCAAGATCGAGCGCGATGCCGCGCTTGTTGCGGTTCAGGCTGAGAAAGGCGGCGCTCTCGCCTCCAATCTCCGCGTGCTCATAGGCGCGCGTGTCGTCGCCGCCATCGGGATTCTCGATCTTGATGACGTGCGCACCGTAGTCAGCGAGCGTCTGGGTGCAGGCCGGGCCAGCGACCACACGCGTGAAATCAACGACCAATAGGCCATCCAGCGCGGTCGGGCCTCCCATCCCATGCGAGGCACGTACCGGCAATTGAGGCTTGGTGGGCATCGATCGCGCTCTCCCTTACATCGGCTTATGGCCGCCGAATTTCCTGCAAGAGCAAACTTAAAGCCCGGCGCCGCCGACTTCGCAAGTCCCACGCCGGCATCGCTTCAATACGCCAAAAGGACCCGGCACCCCCAGGCTGCCGGGTCCTCGGACGTTCCAGGCGCGTACTGGCCATTAGATAGACGGCGCGTTCCGTGCGGCGGCAAACCTGCTCAGTGCAGCCACTTCCGCCAATAGAGCGTATGCACCCAGGCCCAAGGGGTCTCGGGCTCGAACAGCCGATAGCCCGCCTGAATGAAGTTGTTCGCTGATACCGGGTTGTCCGTCGTATCGGAGACAATGCTGTCCCATCCGATACGCCGCGCTCTCGCCTCGACCACACGCATCAATCTGCGCTGAAGGCCGCGTCCCCAATGCCGTTGCAATACGCCAACTCTGGAGAAATAGCCGCCATTTCGAACGTGGGTCGAGGGCACAATTCCGGCGAAGGCGACTGCTTCCTCGTCGTGATAAGCCATCCACCACGCGCCGAGGTCGAACGCGGGCATCGCCGCGGTATCGAAGAACGTGAGCCGATGCAGATCGGCGAGGGTCTCGGCAACGTCATCATCGGAGGCATCGACAATACGAATTCTGTACATGAGCGACTCGTTGGCAGCAGATCATGATCGGGCGCGGAGCGACGTCACCGGCGCCATGAAGGCTCATTTGCCCAGCACGACCTTGACACCAAGCCAGACGGCCCCCATCAGGCCAGTGGCAAGCACGGTGATCACTGCCTTGAAGGTGTAGCTCTGGGCCTGCTCCACGCTCTTTCGCCACCTCCGCAAGTGCTGAAAATCGGCTCGCATCTCGCTGCCGACCCATTGCACGATCCACATCGTGAAAGCATCCGCCGCGGCGCCGGCGCCGCCGATGTCGATGAAGGCACGGAGCGGCAGCAGCGGATCCGCGGCAACTTTGCCGATCCGTCCCTGCCCGCGCGCCTCCGACAGCAATGAGGCAAAATAAGCGCCCTCGAATGCGCGCGCATAATCTCCCTCCCAGATGTGGTCGTAACGCTCCGGATAGAGCTTCTGATCGAGCAGCCGCTCCTCCTCGAGCACATCCGGAAACCAGGGATTATCGCGCCAATTGGCTTTCACCACGACGGCACCATCCGGCCGACGCCCGCGCAGAAAATCGTCGATCGCATCGCTCTTGCGACGCGGATTCCAGCTTGCCCAGAGCTCGGAGTCCTTGGCGCGGATCGTCGGCCGCAGCAGCGCGAGGCTGCGTGCGCTTAGGGATTGCGCCTCGTCGATCCAGGCGATGCGAAACCCTTCCAGCGATTTGATCGAGTCGGCGGTGTGATCCTGAAGCCCGCGGAAGATGATCAGCCCGTCTCCGGGCGTCTCGATCTTGTCGCTGAACAGCTTGAAGCCATGTCCGAGCCCGAGGCTTGCGATCTTGCCTTCGATCAGGCGCTTCGACGATTGCGCCAGCGTGCGCTGCGCCTCGCGGATGCAGACCGCGAGCGTGCCGCGCTCGGCCTGGCAGGTCTCGACCAGGAGCTCGCCGAAGAAATGCGATTTGCCCGAGCCGCGTCCGCCGTAAACACCCTTGTAGCGGGCGGGTTGCAGCAATGGCTCGAAGATTTTAGCGGTCGGAATTTTCAGGATGGACAATGGCTGCGCTCGCTCGCCCTAGGGCAGGCCGGTGCGCCTGCGCCACATCGCGGGCCAGTCTTCGTTGCCCGGGGCGTCGGATTGTCGTTGCGGCACTTGATTGAAGCCCGCAAAGACACCGCCTCCGGAAGGCGAAGGCCATTTTCCGTACCGTCCTTCGAAGTCGGATTGTGGCGAAGACGGAAACGAAGCATCAGGCGGAATAGCGGGTATCGGTGCGGGATCATTCGAGTCGAAAGCAGATCGATCGGAGTTTCCGGCAGGCATCCTCCTCAAAACCCGCACATCTTTGGAACGGGACCGCGGCATCATATCCGCGTTTTGCAGATATCGCTTGTACTCCGGAATGTAGGCCGGCGCGGGAACTGGATCGAACGGTCCCAGTGCATCCGCAAACGCACCTGGGTCAAGAACATTACCTGCAAGATCCTTGATTTGATAATGGACGTGGTGGTGCCCTGGATTGCCCTTCTTGTCAGAAAGACCGGTATTACCCATCGTGCCAATCACCTGACCCGCCGCAACCACATCGCCGACCTTCACCTTCCGAGAGTTGGTATGCAGTATCTGGTGACGCAAGCCGTTATTGTCTCTGATCGAGATTGTCCCCCATTGATCATCACCGGCGCGCTCGACGACGCCATTCACGGGAGATCGCAATTCTGGGTGACTCGTGTTCGGCCGAGCACTTTGACCACCAACATAATTGAAATCGATGCCCCGGTGTGGGTTGCTTGATCCGCGTGGCCTGCCTGTCTCTGCGCCGTATGGACTCGTGACATGGGGCGAGATGCCCTCGACGGGCTGAAGAATGCGCCGCATCATGTCGTCCCACATTTGAATATCCTTTGCGGTAGTTGACTAACTAGTTCGCGTGCGGTGTCTTGATCGAGCCGATCTTGCGTGGCCGAGGAATGAGGGGCTGACATGAAAAGAGCTATCCGCCGCGTTCTCACTGCGGCCGCGACGGTCGCTCTCGCACTTCCTGCCTTCGCACAGGAACCACCTGCTCCGACATCCGACAAGTGGCGTCCCAAGGCCGGCGTCTATGCCGAACCTGGCAAGAACTTCCAGTTAGACTGTGATGAAAGTGGCGGCCTGACAATCGATCTCGGCAGGAAATCGGTCAGCGGTTACGAATGGAGCTGCAAGGTCAAGAAGATCAACGATCTCGGCCCGGGCTCGCTGAAGGTTGAAATGGTCTGTGACGATTACAATCTGGCGCAGAACCTCAACCCGCGCGATCCCAACTGGGATAGCAGACAGTTCAACGAGATCATGTTCATCAAACAACTGGATGCGGCGGCGATCTCGGTCCAGAAAAGCCTGAACGGAAAGCTCAAGGATCCTCCCTGGCGCGCGGCTTACTGCCCTCTGAGTACACAGCGCGCGCTTGCTGAAGCGAGGGTAAGAGCCGAGGCAGAGGCCAAGCAAAAGGCCGAGGAAGCCAAGCGGAAGGCCGAAGAGGAGCTCGCTCTCAAGAGCGCTCATCCGCAAGATGGCGTCTACGCCGCACTGGGTGCCGATTTCGAGGACCGTTGCGCGAAACTCAGCGATACCGTCGTTGCGTTCGCCAAGAAGTCGATCGTTACGGCCTCGAACAAGTGCGATATCCGCCGGATGCGTGTTCAACTCCCAGACACCGTCAGGATCAACGCTACCTGCACCTTACAGGCGGCTTCCGGCCCTGACGCCGTCAGTGTGCGGGACCCGAGCACCACCCCGGACCGCGAGAACCTGATGTTCAAGAAGATCGACGACAAGACCGTCGTCCTCTGGATCATCAAGGACGGGCGCTTCACCGGTGACGGCCGAAAGCTGTCCTATTGCAGCGACCAGGTGCAGCGCGCCTATGCCGTGCAGCACAGGGCTGGCAAGCAGACCAGGAATTAGCCGAAGGCACCAACAAAAAACCCGCGCCGGATTGCATCCGCGCGGGTAACAGCAACTTCTGTCGATGATGCCATTCTGCCAGTGTTTTGCCCGACGGGTCAACGCTCAATCGAGACGCGGTTGCAGATCGGGATATCCACTGTCTCGAGCGTCGTGACGGCGTCGCCGCTGTTCGAGCTTCCCGGATGCACGATGATGCGCTCGATCCGGTGAATCAATTCCAGCACGCCGTCCTCGCCGTTCTCGACCGGCTGTGCGGCCTTGCCCCAGCCGCGATCGAGGATGGCGTTGGCCGCCGAGACGCGCGCCGCGGGCGTTGCATCCTCGCTACGCATGATGCCGACGAGCACCCTGATGGCGGTTCGGGTGTGGCTGCGCGCGAGCGAGCGGATCTCGGTCAGGTTACGCGCCCGCGGCGTCTTCCCGCGCGCGGGCAAGCGGACCGGTGCAGGCTCGAGCTCACCTTCGATGATGTCCTCGTTCACGCGAACGTCTCCCACAGCACGATGGCAACGAGGCCCGCGACGGCGAGCGATATCAGGTAGGCGGTCATCGTCTCTCCCTATAAAAGAAATGCGCGGCAGATCGCGCGAAGAGCGCGATCGTTTCGGGCGCGAACCCTATCTCCGTTGAACCCGGAGACCGCAGCGGCGCAGGCAAATGCCCGGCGCCGCGGGCCGGCACGTTCGCGCGTGCACGGCCAGCAATGGTTTCGGACGACGGCGCGCCGATCGGCGCTCTCTCAACGCGTTATCAAGCGAGGGCGTGGCCGCAATGCGCCGCCGCCGTCCGATTCCAAAATCGAGAACGAAAAAACCCGCGGCGGACTGTTCCGCGCGGGTGAACCAAGCTCGTCTCGATGATGGCATTATGCCGGTGTTTTGCCCGACGTGTCAAACCTTCCGCTGAATTGAAAAAGCCCGCCGCGGATTGCGTCCCGCGCGGGCCATCTCAAACTCGTTTCGATGATGCCATTCTGCCAGTGTTTTGCCCGACGTGTCAAACGAACGAATTCGCACGAGCCGCGTTGGACAATCAGGAGCGACCGGCCATGACCATCAAGACGACCTCACCCGGCACATCGCAAGACGAGACGTTGCGAGATCGTCCGGGCTCGAAGCCGCGCATCGACAAGGAACGCGCCACGCAGCAGGCGATCCTCGAAGATGCCGACGTGACGGCGGACGACGGCCGCGATCTCGCGCATGGCGAGGGCGGCACCATCGATCTGCCTACACAACCCGGCGATTTGGCGAAGGACGATTAGCCCGCGGCACAAGCGGCGCGCATCTCGATGATGCCATTGTGCCGGTGTTTTGCCCGACGTGTCAACGCGCCGAACAGGCGAGAGCCTCATCTCCCACCTCGATATGTGGTGCGCAAGGGGCTTGCTTCAAGCCCCCGGTGATCGCGTAAGACCCCTCGGCCTGAACAACCAGTCGAGGGGTCACGACATGCCTTTCCCGCTTCCGACGTCACGCTCGCGCGGCCGAACCAGCGCGGAACGCGCAACTGCCGCCGGCCATCAGGTTGTCATCGCCGGCGCCGGCCCGACCGGCTTGATGCTGGCCGCCGAGCTCGCGCTGGCTCAAATCGACGTCGCAATCGTCGAGCGGCGCGCGAGCCAGGACATCGTCGAGACGCGCGCCGGCGGACTTCACGCGCGCAGCATCGAGATCCTCGATCAGCGCGGCATTGCCGAGCGCTTCCTGCGCGAAGGGCAAATCACCCAGCTCGCCGGCTTCGCCTGGACCAGGCTCGACATCGGCGATCTCCCCACCCGCCATCCTTATGGGCTCGCGCTGCGGCAGAACCAGATCGAGCGCCTGCTGGCCGAATGGGCCTCCGAGCTCGCGGTGCCGATCTATCGCAGCCGCGAGGTGACGGGCTTTGCGGAAGACGACACCGGCCTCGACGTCACGCTGTCCAGCGGCGAGCGCTTGCGCGCGCTTTATCTCGTCGGCTGCGATGGCGGCCGCAGCGCGGTGCGCAAGAACGCCGGCATCGACTTCCCCGGCTCAGAACCTTCGCTCAGCAACCTCATGGCCGAGGTCGAGATGCGCGAAGAGCCTCCATTCGGCCTGCGTCACGACGCGCTCGGCTTCCACGGCCTCAGCAAGACGGGAAGCGGGCGCGTGCTGGTCGTCGTGACGGAAGCCGAGCTCGCGCGCAGCGGCGAGCCGAGCTTGCGCGATCTCAGCGCGGCGCTCGAAGCCGTCTACGGCACGGACTTCGGCGTCAACAATCCCGCCGGGATCTCCCGCTTCACCGACGCGGCGCGGCAGGCCGCATCCTATCGCAGAGGCCGCGTGCTGCTCGCCGGCGATGCCGCGCACATTCATCATTCCGTCGGCGGCCAGGGCCTCAACCTCGGTGTGCAGGACGCGGTCAATCTCGGCTGGAAGCTGGCGCAGGTGGTGAAGCGCATCTCGCCCGAGAGCCTGCTCGACACCTATCACAGCGAGCGCCATCCCGTCGCCGCGCGCGTCCTGAAGAACACCATGGCGCAGATCGCCCTGCTCCGCCGCGGCGACGACGGCCGCAAGGCCGCGCGCGAGGTGATCGCCGAGCTGCTCGCCATGGACGAGCCGCGACAGCGCCTTGGCGCGATGATGAGCGGGCTCGACATCGCTTACGATCTCGGCGAAGGCCACGCGCTGCTCGGCCGCCGCATGCCCGATCTCGATCTCGCGGTCGACGGGCGGCCGCTCAAATTGTTCACGCTGCTGCACGGGGCGCGCGGCGTGCTGATCAATTTCGGCAAGCCGGGCGGCCTCGACATCTCTCTCTCGACGGAGCGCATAGTGATCGTCGATGCCGATTACGATGGCCGGTGGCTGCTTCCGGCGATCGGCGAGGTCACCGCACCGAGCGCGGTACTGGTGCGGCCCGATGGTCATGTGGCCTGGGTGGGCGACGAGAACGGACACGGACTTGCGGAGGCGCTGACGCAGTGGTTCGGGCCGGGTGGTGCGTAGGGCGCGAACGTCTCGTGCCCCGCCAAAACAAACAAGCCCTCGGCAGATCCGCGGGCTTGTTCCGAACTTTTCGATGATGCCATTCTGCCAGTGTTTTGCCCGACGTGTCAAACGACCACTCTCGCTCCACTACACAAACGTCATTGCGGCGGAAGCAAAGGCCGTATCCAGCGCGAGAACCATTCCTCGCCATCATCGCGCGGATGGAGGGAGCCGTCCACTCCGAAGATCTGTGGAGGAATGAGATAACTCGGCTCGTCTGCAAACACGCCGATCGGCTTGCTGGGTTGCGGCTGCTGGCCGCGAGCGGCCGGGATAGTCCAATTGCCATACCGATCGTCGAATGCGGTAGACGGCAGATACGGGACTGGCGCACTGCCCGATATAAACACGTTGCCCGCGTTCGTCTCATTCACACGGGCGAGACGCCGGACATCTTCGGGCGCGACTGATGCGCTTAAGCGCGAGACTCCTGATTGAAGCGCTTGCGGCTGCTCAGTTGGTCCCTCAGAGGTCTCGTCCTGATTTCCGCGGTGCCCCATCGCCAAGGGCGTTGCGATCGTTTTGGCATCTTCGTTCGACCAAGGGCCCGCATTCAAGCCGCCAACATAGCTGCTCGTCTCGTCGCGATTGAATGGATCATATGCGGGCGCTCCGGTGGAGAACACTCCTCCGTCGCTGGTCCGAGCAGTTGCCAGCGTCGGTACGCCAGCAGCTAGCCCAGCGACCGCTGCCCGAGCCCAGACAGGCGAGAATTGCGGCACTAACACCGCGGCCGCGGCAAGTCCTGCTCCCATGTAGAGGCCAGCGGGCGGCGTTGCATGAGACGGAGCGCCGGGGTCCAATATCGGTGAGCGTTCGGAGAATGGATTTGGCCAACCGGTCGCAGGATCAAACTTGAGCACTAAAGGATCCTCGGCCACCCCAGTAGTAGGAGGTAGTTGTCCAAAGCCTCGAGGATTGGTCGCCGGAAATCCCGGCAACCCGTACGTGATAAGCGGATTGCTAGGCGTAAATCCTTCCGGTTCGTTGATTCCCTCAAGCGACGGCGGAATAAAACCTGGCAAACGCGTATTGACGAAGGGCGGCACTAGGCCCGGAAGATCGGGGACAGGTCCGACGTTGGTAAATTGCAGCGAGATAGGAGAGCCTTTCGGCGAACGCTTCAGGATTGCGATCCTCTCTGCCATGCTGAGACCGCTGGTTGGAGAGAGAAGCGGAAAGTCCAAGGCCGCGTCCGCGCGACCGGCAGCGAGGAATTGGTCCACTGTCTCCTGCATCTCCCGGATCTGCGTCTGATGATCGGCGGCGTATGCTCTCCAGTTGTCGAACCATTGCTTGTTCACCGCATTTGCGTTTTCGGTGGTCATTCCCGTAGGAGTATTGGCAAATAGATGACCGCTCGCCAGCGCGTACTTGGCGGCCGCCACGAGTGCGTTTACGTCCGACACCAGCTCATCGAGCTCATGCGAGTCACCCGCGAGAGCCGCCGCGTACCTCGGAGATTCTTCTACCGTCTTAAGGTAGTCGCCGAACCCCTGATGATACGCCCCGAGATGGCCTCCAGTATGAGGGCTCGCACCCAGATCGCTTGCCGCCGATTGTACGGAGGGCAAACTCATACGATTTCGAGTTGCGTCAACTTCGAACCGTCCACGTAAAAAGCGGACGACCGGGTGGTCGGCGAAATGCTGAAGTAAAATGTGGTGATTTTGAAACATGAAATTGCGGCTCCTGCCGTGCGCCGGCATCCGAGCTGCTCCTGAATGCAGCCGGCGTTCTGGTTTGAATGCTGTTTGGATGGCCTGCACGGGGGAGGCCGGCCGCTGGATTTGCGGGTTGTATCGTCCGACGTGCCGGTAAACGTTGTGGCACGAAGCTGTTGCCGACGTCGGCATCTGCCGGAAGGCTTCGGGACAGCGGAGGGCTTGGCTACATCACGTAGATCGGGGGAATCCCCCGCGCCAACAACGCGCAAGCACCTTCGGACGCGGGCGGTTCACGTGCGTTGATAGATCATTGAGTCTTGGGAGACTTTCGACGGTATCTCAGTGCGCTACGTCTGGAATCAACCCCAATTGATGTAGGGATTTCCGAATCTTAGACCTTTCAGGCCTGCAGCCTTACAAGCATCCTTCATTGCTTGACTACAAACAACTTTGTTCAAAAAGCGGGCTCGGAAGATATGAGCCGAACCGATGACCTCTTCGCGAAAGACGAACGTGGAATCCATCGCCGTGCCGACATACCGCCTGAAATCAGTCCCATCTTCCAGGACTTTGAAGTTCGACTTCTCCTCATCGATGACATCGAGCTCACGGACGAGGTCGCAGAGCCAATATACCGGTGCTTCTCCTCTCAACGACCGCGTTTCGCATCTCAGAAAAGCAACCCCCTCTCTGTCCACCGACTCGAGAACGTTTTTCATTCGATCGGACACGAGCCAAAAGTCGTGAAATGGCTCCCAGTCGGCCGGCGGCCGCCCGAGAGATCTGGCGATCAGCAGCCGCGGCGTTTCTAGGAGCGGAGGAAAGCTTCGCTTGCCTCGTGGTGAATACAGCACGGGGCCAACGCCCAAGGCGTCGAAATTTTCCATGTTCCAACCGGGCGACGTGCTAACTCTAATATCCCGTTCGAACTTGTATAGCTTTGACGACTTTTTCTTTCGCGCTGCAATACCTGACTCGGGCATCGTTTGTCGCTCCCTTGCCTATCGCTCGGCCCACGGCGCTTCTCAGAGCTTTGAAGTTCTCAAGCCGATTTCTTTGCGCACCATGGACTTGCACGTGGAACAAGGCTTGCGCGCAACAATAAAGCCCGCGGCTTCCCGCGAGCTTGATCGGCCTTTCTCCATGATGCCATTCTGCCAGTGTTTTGCCCGACGTGTCAAAGCGATTTCGAGCAGTGCAACTACCATTCGACACGTGCAAGAAGTTTGGGAGACTAGTGCTCGAATTCATCCGTACAATAGAACACCGGCAGACCTCCAAAAACATCAGAGTTCTTGTAGCGCACTGCAATCCGCTCGCTCGCACTTGCTCCGATCGTATCACCGTCCTTCACCACGTTTCCGTGCTCGATCAGATACACGGAAAGTCCTGCCACCTTGTCGAACAACGCCGGAAGCGCGAGCTTACCGGTCACGAATTCGATCTCGCGGCCGACAAACGCGGACAAGCCCATCGTGATCGCTCCGATCTTCGCACCTGACCGGAACGGAAGAATGTCGACCCATAGTCTAAAGGGATAGTCCGGATACGGTGCGAGCGACCAGCGAGACGCATCGAGCCATAGATCGGCCGGCTGTGCCACCCGGCCCGCCCACACCACGCCGCAACATTCCGGCACGGTGGCAATCAATGCACCGATGACTGCAGTCGTAAGGCGGGCGGCGACCAGCGGCTGCTCAGATTTTCCGAGCAGCGAGACGATAATGTGGCCTTGATGGTTCGTTGCCACAGCCTCGCTTTCGGGCCAAGTTCGCGCAGCGCGCGCCCAAAGCCCCGGATCCTGCGGGATGGGCGCCGGCATCGACATGACCGCAACAAGCTCGTTGCCACAGCGGATGAGCGGCGAATTCGCTTGAGCCGGTTGCAGCTCGTTATCGTCCGGCGCCTCTGCTGCCAATTCCGGATGGCGGGCGTGAAGAACTTTGGCGACTGCTGACATGTCAGGCGTCACCGGTCTGCTCAACAGGACAAAAGAGAGAAGCGAGCTACTCATCAACGACCCCGCAGAAATTCCAGTGTGAGTCAAACTTCGGCTGTTCGCCCAGAGGTTGAAATCCTCTTTAGAACAAATAGGGAACAATGTCAATCGGCGTTTTCCGCGCTCCGGGTGAGCGCAAGATAGAGGGGTTCACGCAACAACAAGAAATACCGCGCGCGCCGTCGCCAGAGCCACACCGGGGCCGCCCTCCCATGAACAACCGGCAACACACCGCGTTGCACCGCCCGTGCACGGATCAATGGCCGATCCTCTGTTGGCGCGCCGATGCCGCCCTCCTCTAAGCAGAACGGCTTCGCCTCGCCCTGACGTCAGCGCGCGATCGCCCGCGCGATCTGCGACAACGCCGCGCAAACCCGCACCCTGCAATCCGGCCTCTCGCCAACCATCGCGATAGCGCTGACGGTCAACGCTCCTCGTTCGGCGTAGCGTCGGGCTCGCGCTGGAAAGGCTCGTGCGTCCTGCGTCCCAGAAACGTATCGGGCGGCGTCTGCTTCAGCAGCTCGCGGCATTCGCGCACGATCTGGCGCATGTATTCGGTCTGCTCGTGGTCGGCTGGCAACGGCCGATAGACGGTCATCGCGGTGCTCCCTTGCTTTGCAGGCGGGAGCGCGCTCGGTCTCTCAGCCACCGACGCCTACGGACAAAGCCTTGGCCGGTGATGCAACATCAACTAACAGAGGTCGCTTCTGTTCAATATTGAACTTTAGGACTCGCGCGGCGCAAATTGAGTAAGCCACTCAACACGCTCAAGCTTCTCGCGAAAATTAATCCGCGCACCATATCAAATGATGTGACGCGCCGCTGCAGAAGGCATAAGGTAAATCCATCACCGCGAGGCCCGTGGCAGAGATCGGTGATGAGAACGCCAGTTGCGCTCCCGCCCTACTCTAACGAGGGAGCACGCCCATGCAGAAGCGGCGTCGTTTCAAACAGACCACTACCTTGCGCGAGAGACTCGCGGACGAAGCGGAGCGCTGCCGCGAGGAAGCGCGCAAATTGGCCCCTGGCCCCCGCCGCGACATGCTGCTGCGCCAGGCGCGCCGCGACGAAACCGCCATGCAGATCGATTCCTGGCTGCGCTCGCCCGGCCTGAGGGCGCCGACATGATGCAATATCGCGCTTATCTCATCGGCGAGAACGGTGTCTTCCGCTCCGCCGAAGCGTTCGAAGCCCCGTCCGATTCCTCCGCAGTCGATTTTGCGAAGCGGTTCACGCGGCTCGGCAAGGTCGAGGTTTGGCAGCTCGGCCGAAAGATCGCCGTGCTGGACTCCGAGCAGCTCTGCCCGCCCCAGCCCGAGCCGTCCCGCCCGACGCTGACGCGTCAGTGACCGCGTGAGCGCGGCCGCGACTTCAGGTCTTCGATCTGGAAGCAGAACTTCACCTGCATGACGGGACCGCTGGCATCGCGCACGTCGATCGCCAGCTCCCGCCGGTCGCCGGTGAGCGGCGCGGAGAGCAGCGCATCGCGCGCGAGGTCGGCGACCGACTTGGCGGCCTCGGCCTGAACGGCACGCGGGCTCGACAATTCCAGCCCCTCCTCGTCCAGCGCAATACCCTTGTCGTCGCGAAGGTCGAAGTAATATCGGGCCATGAGCGCAATCCTTTGCCCTATAGGCCGAAGCACGGACAAAGGTTTCCGGCGGGACTAAAAAATCTCTTGGGATCCAATGGGTTCCGGGAACACGGACCGATCTGCGGACCGGCCCGCCTATTCCTCCGCGAGCTTGTGCTCGATATAGGCGTCCACCGTCTCGGCGAACGAGCGCTGCACGCCGACCGCGGCATCGTGCTGGTCGAGCGCGTCGCGTTGGAGCACGCGCAGACCCCGCCCGCGCATGCTTAACGGTGCGGTGTTCAGGTACTGGTCGATGGCGCCCTTGGCAAGCGGGATGGCCTTGGGATCGCCCCTGGCGATCAGAAGCCGGAGCAGGCTCTGGCATTCGGCCAAACCGGGCATGGCGTCACTCACCTCTGCTGCGATTTCGGCTTCGGCCGCTGCGCCGGCTGGGTATGCGTTCCAAACAGCGCCAGCAGCAGCGCGACTTCTTCCTTCGAACCGATCTGGATCATGATTGTCTCTCCGTTTCGCTTGGTTGGTCGGCCCCGGCGGGCGCCGAGTTCAGGACGATCTGGTTTCAGCACTGTTTCAGGCGTGTTTCGTCGTCGCCGTGGGCTTGGCAGAAAAGGAAAAGCCGCCCTGAGGCGGCCAGTTTCAGACTTTCCGTTTTTGGCTATTTCTTGAGGGCGTCAGAGGCGTCCCGCGCTGCGTCCTTCACATCTCCAGCGACGTTGTGGGCGGATCCCTTGGCCTTATCCATCTTGCCTTCGGCTTCGAGGTCCTTGTCCCCGCTAAGCTTGCCAGCCCCCTCTTTGATCGCGCCTTTTGCCTTGTCAGCGGCGCCCTTCACATGTTCACGGTCCATGATCGTTATCCTCCTTGTCTAGAAGACGAGCACAACGAAAACGCTGCGCTGTCGTTCCTGCGAGACGCGCACCACACGAAGAACGGTCGATTGCGATGTCCATGAGCTGTTTACGCAGCTTGTACTTGCTGCTCGCCGCGGGTGTACAAAAGTGGACAGACAGGGCCGTTGAGGTTTGGTTTAGCTCCTGCATTGGACTTGTAATTCTTACTTGCGATCGGCCCGGACGCTCACACTCCGGGTTTTTCGCTTGGCGCCTAATCCGCCTTGAGCGTGAAGCAGACACCGACCCGCTGACCGAGTGTTGACGAGTCCACGCCCCCAGCACGCGCTATTTGCCGCGCTTCTGCGTGACGGTGCGCAGCGCGATGCCGTGCTGCCAGGCCCGCACCCGCACGGCGGCTTCGCTCCGGTTGAGCTCTTCGGCAATTTCGTCGGGGCGGCGTCCGGCTTCAGCCAGCGCTTTCAGCCGCTCATGCTCGTCCGCCGTCCACCGCTTCAGCAAGGGATAGCGTGATTGCATGGTCGGAGTTGGCTCACCCGTCATTCAAGTGCGACGACAATCGACCGGGACGGACCAAGTTCCTATCTGGCCGCGCGTGGCGGACCGACACTAATGAACTTTGCAAAAATAAAGCCCGCGGCGGATCGCTCCGCGCGGGCTTTGTTTCGAGCGCAGGCTCGGGTGAGACTTTCGCTCTCAGTGCATCAGTTCGAGGTGCAGACCTTGACGGTCTTCATGCCGGCCTCGGCTTCAGACCTGGTCTTGTACACGGTGTCGCCGCTGACGACGGTCGTTTCCGTGGTCGTCGGCTTCGACTCGGTGATGGTGCACTTCTTGGTCTTGACGTCCTGCACCACGTAGAACGTTTGCGCAAACGCGGGAGCCGCAACCGACGTCAGCACGGCCGCGGCAATGATCGCCTTGATGTTCATCGTGTCCTCCTCCAGCAGCCCGGTATCCAGGCTCGTCTTCTACAAACCCGACAAATTGCCACTTGTTCCCGGCCACCGCCTCGAACCAACTCCGGCGGATTGCGTTAGCACGCAAACAGGAGGCTTCGATGCTGGACGTGCGGCTGGTGACAACTTCCCTGGCGCTGCTGGTTGCACTGATGAGCGTGGCGCTGGCTGAGCCCGTCAAGGAACAGGCCGCACCTGTGGTTCAGGGCGCCACCGAAGCCCGCCCCATCCGCGTGATCCTTCCGGCGCCGTGGGAGCCCACCAAGGGCCAAGCCGAGTCTGTGCAATCTTCAAAGTAGCAGGTGGCGGACGCATGTCCGGCCGCGGCGGCAACTCGCTCGTCGTCGTTACCAAGAGCCGCGACCGAAGAGCCGCAGCAAACTCATCCAAACCAATAGCAACCAATCCGACTCTCACTTGTTGTCGCCCGCACAATCACTTGCAGGAGACAACAACATGAAACGTATGACAGTGCTGGCCGCAACCTTGGTGCTGCTCGGTTCGGTGCCCGCGGGCGCCCAATCGCAGCCGGCGCAAAGCGGGCCGGGCAACAACGCCGTGAACAGCTCCGACCAGAACAACTCCAACGCGCCGGTCGCGGGCCGCAACAGCTTCACCGAGGGACAGGCGAAATCGCGGATCGAGGGCGCGGGCTATTCCAACGTCTCCGGCCTGCAGAAGGACAACGAGGGCGTCTGGCGCGGCAAGGCCGACAAGGCCGGCACCAAGACCGACGTCAGCGTCGACTTCCAGGGCAACGTCAACCCCGCCAAGTAATTCGCGCAAGTAATTCGCGCAAGTCATCCGCGACATCAGGAGATCCAGACATGACGACGACCATCTCTCGCCTGTACGACAATTACGCCGATGCCGAGCGGGCCGTGACCCGGCTCGAAAGCGCCGGCGTGCCGCATTCCGACATCAGCCTCGTCGCCAACAATTCGGACAATTGGTACGGCTCACGCTCCGGCAAGGTCGATCGTGACCGCGACGGCACCGATGATCGCGCCGAAGGCGCCGGCACGGGTGCCGGCATCGGGGCCGGGCTCGGCGGCGCCGCCGGCCTGCTCGCAGGTCTTGGCCTCCTTGCCATCCCGGGCCTTGGTCCGGTGGTCGCGGCCGGATGGCTCGCCTCGACGGCGGCCGGCGCGGCTGCCGGCGCGGCCACCGGCGGAATCATCGGCGCCCTGACCGAGGCCGGCGTCTCCAGGGAAGACGCATCGCGTTATGCCGAGGGCGTCCGCCGCGGCGGCACGCTGGTGTCCGCGAGGGTGCCAGACCAGGACCGCGCGCGCCTCGATGCGCTTCTGCACGAGCGATCGGTCAACCTTCAGGAGCGCAGCGCCGCATGGCAGAAGTCCGGCTGGACCGACTTCGACGCCGCAAGCCCGCCATTGTCGCCGGAGGATGTCGTCCGCGAGCGCGAACTCTACGGCGTAGGCTCGCGGCGATAGGGCGGTAAGCTCTGACACGACAAAGGCCCCGCGATGCGGGGCCTTTTTGTCATCGTGACGCCGGCACGGTCGATTGTGCCATCTTGCCGGTGTTTTGCCCGACGGGTCAAACTTTATCTCAAATGCCGCAAAGCGGATTGGCCGAAGTGAAATCTCTTCGCCTCATGCTGGGACATGTCGAATGGACGGGGGCAAGCCGGAGAGACCTTCGATGTATTACGTCGCCGCTGCATTGCTGGTGCTGTCGGGACTGTTCTATTCCGCGAGCCGTCATGAGCTCGGCCAATTCGGCGCGGACGTGTGCAGGTATGGCGGCACGTTCTGCGACAACCCGGTGGTTCTCTTCACCGGCGCGGCGCTGGCCGCGGCCTGGGGCATGTTCGTCAGCATCAGGTAGGCCGATGATGGCAATATAGCCCTGTTTTGCCCGACGGAGCAAACTCGACTTAGCATTTTCGGAAACCAGCCGCCCGCTTCGGCAGCGGGAACTTATGGCATTCGATTCGCATTTGCTAAAGACGACGTCCCGCACCCGTTCGAGCCCGTTGATGAGCGACAGCGCCCTCACCCCGACGAAATCCGCGCCGACGCTGTTGCAACGGCTGGGGCCCGGCCTGATCACCGGAGCTGCCGACGACGACCCGTCGGGTATCGCCACCTATTCGCAGGCCGGCGCGCAATTCGGCTTCGGTCTGTTGTGGACCGTGTTTCTGACCACGCCGTTCATGATCGCGATCCAGCTCGTCAGCGCGCAGATCGGCCGCGTCACCGGCAAGGGGCTCGCCGCCAACGTCATGCGCGTCGCGCCGCGCTGGGCGGTGCTGGCGCTGGTCTCCATGCTGGTCGCCGCCAACACGTTCAACATCGCCGCCGACATCGCCGCGATGGCCGAGGCGCTCTCGCTCGTCATCGGCGGCCTCAACCACGAGCACGCGCTGATCTTCGCGGCCGGCTCGACCCTGCTGCAGGTGTTCGTGCCCTATCGCCGCTATTCGCCGGTGCTGAAATTCCTCACGCTGGCGCTGTTCGCCTATGTCGCGACCGCCTTCACGGTGCAGATTCCCTGGAGCACAGCGCTGCTCGCCGCAGTCTGGCCGAAGCCGAACGTCAGCGCCGACTATCTCCTGATGGTCGTGGCCGTGCTCGGCACCACCATCAGCCCCTATCTGTTCTTCTGGCAGGCCTCGCAGGAAGTCGAGGAGATGAACCAGGGCGAGCGCGACAAGCCGCTTCGCCAGCTCAAGCGCGGCGGCGATCACGAGCTCGACCGCATCAAGACGGACACCATCTCCGGCATGCTGCTCTCGAACGGCATCGCCTTCTTCATCATCCTGACCACCGCATCGGTCCTGCACGCCAACGGCATCACCAATATCGGCTCGGCGACGGAAGCGGCCGAAGCGCTGCGGCCGCTGGCCGGCGATTTCACCTTCGCCCTGTTCGCGACCGGCATCATCGGCACGGGCCTGCTCGCCATTCCCGTGCTGGCGGGCTCGGCGGCCTATGGCGTTGCCGAGATCTTCGGCTGGCGCGCCACGCTGGAGGCCAAGCCGGACGAGGCGGCCGGCTTCTACACCATCATCGCCGCGGCAACCCTGATCGGCTTCGGCCTCGGCTTCACCGGCATCGACTCGATCAACATGCTGGTGTGGAGCGCGGTGCTCAACGGCATCGTCGCCGTCCCCATCATGGCGATGATGATGCTGATCGTCTCGAACCGCACCATCATGGGCCGCTTCAGGGCCCGCTCCTGGCTGATCGCGCTGGGCTGGCTCGGCACCGCAGTCATGGCGCTCGCCGTTCTCGCCTTGCTCGGCTCGTCGGTGATCGGCTGACGCAAGGCCTGCTTCGGACGCGCTGCCGCGCCGCATCTCTGCATCTTCCCGCCGCCCCGCGCTTGGCTTAACAATGCGGTCCGGGCCCGGCTCAAGATCGGGCGACAAGAAAAGCCCGGCCGGGCGACAGGGAGCGACATGACCAAATCTTCAAAAGCAACGAGCCTCGAGATCCTCGCCTGCGATGCCGGCTGGAGAAACTATCATTTCGTCAAGCTGACGACCGAGGACGGCATCGTCGGCTGGAGCGAATTCGACGAAGGCTTTGGCTCGCCCGGCGTCGGCGCCGCGATCCAGCGCCTCTCGGCGCGGGTCATCGGGCAGAACGTCTTCCAGCACGAGCGCATCTTTGCCGAATTGTTCGCAGCAACGCGTCCTGCGGCCGGCGGCGTGGTGGCGCAGGCGTTAGGGGCGATCGAGAATGCGCTGCTCGATGCCAAGGCGAAATCGCTCGGCGTCCCCTGCTATGAGCTGCTCGGCGGCAAGATCCGCGACCGCGTCAGGGTCTACTGGTCGCATTGCGCCACGTGGCGCATCAACCACCCGTCCTGGTACAAGCCGGCGATCGAAACTCTCGACGGCGTCAAGGCGATGGGGCGCGAGGTGCGCGAGAAGAAGTTCACCGCGCTCAAGACCAACATCTTCTCCTATGACGAGGGCAAGCCGACCGGCTGGCGTCCCGGATTCGGCTCGCCCTTCGCGCCCGAGATCAACGTCGACCGCAAGATCCTGCGCGACCTGCACATGCATCTGGAAGCGATCCGCGACGGCGCCGGCCCCGACGTCGACATCCTGCTCGACTGCAACTTCAACGCCAAGACCGAAGGCTACTTGAAGATCCTGCGCACCATCGCCGACCTCGACATGTTCTGGGTCGAGATCGACAGCTTCAATCCGGAAGCGCTCGCCTACATACGCAAGCAAAGCCCGCACCCAATCTCGTCCTGCGAGACGCTGCTCTCCTTGCGTGAATTCCTGCCCTACTTCCACGCGCAGGCCATGGATGTCGCGATCATCGACACGCCCTGGAACGGCGTCTGGCAGTCGATGAAGATCGCCGCGGCGGCCGAAGCCTTCGAGGTCAACGTCGCCCCGCACAATTTCTACGGCCATCTCTGCTCGATGATGAACGCGCATTTCTGCGCCGCGGTGCCGAACCTGCGCATCATGGAGATCGACATCGATCGCCTGTCCTGGGATCGCGAGCTGTTCACGCACGAGCCGGAGATCGAGAACGGCCATCTCATCATCCCGAACCGGCCCGGCTGGGGCACCGAGCCGAACGAGGAAGCCTTGCGGGCTCATCCGCCGAAGACGAGTGGCGGGCTCCTCAACTACGGCCGCAAGAGCTGAGAGGCTGAAGCATGATCCGGAAAAGTGTCTAGCGGTTTTCCGAAAAGATCATGCTCAAACAATAACCTAAAGCGCGGTGACGCTTCATCGCGCTTTACGGCGTCACGGGATTGACGGTTGGAGACGTCTTCGGCCGCTGCGGCTCGATCGGCGATTTCGGATCGGTCGGGAGCACCAGGGCGCCAGCGGCCCGTGCCGCTTCACCCGTGGTCGCGTACATCGCGACGTGGGCCGGCTGTGTCTTGGCCCGGCTCCACGGGCCGTGGTCGACGATCAGCATGGCCGCAATCGTCACGCCCGCCACGATCAACGCCATCACGCCGGGATGGCGCAGAGCTCTGGACATGGAGTACGCGAAGCGACCATTTGTCATTGAAGCATCCGCATTTTTCCTCGCAGGTTAATTCGGTCGAGCCCCCTCCGGTTCCCCTACTGTTGGGGCTCGTAGCGTTGGCGATGCCGCGCCGGTCGTGGCCTCGCGCGAGGCGACGGGGTTGCTGCGTGGAGTTCCCGGCTCGGGCACTCCGGGCGCAAGCTCTATCCCTCGCACACGACGCGCAAAACCGTCACGATGGTCGCCGAGATGAGACATGAAATCGCAAGCAGGGTCCAACTCGGCCTCGTGCTCTTGCGGGCCACGCGGACAACGAGCATCTTCATGCACGTCAACATTCATCCCTGGGAAGGCGGTGCAGGTAGGCTATCCCGAAAGAGGCGAGCTCTTCGGTATCGCTTGGGTGCTCTTCCCACCTCCTCTGCAGATGGCGTTCCAGCAGACAGCGCCTTGTGTCTTGCGCGGCGACCTCGGGGTGCCGCGCCCGGTACACCGTCCAGGCGGTGTCCGCGGCGTTCTTCAAGACCATGTCGTCGTCCATGCCTGCTCTCCGGAAATCCGAACCTCGTGGCGTCCCAACTTAAGGACACGCTCCAAAGTTTCCGGTTTTTCCCGGTGTTCGACCATTTAATGATTCAGGGGCGATTTGATCGGATTCTTTCTCGGCGCGCCGCGCGCCGCTCGGGGCAGTCCCGAACCTCTTGGAGGCATTTGGTCGAACTGATGGGAACTGCAGGCGTCGCCGTCCAGGCCCGAATTCTCGGTGACGCCGTCCCGACGCCGAGCACCCATTGGCGTCGTTACCGGCCAGCAGCAACCATTGCTTATTCTTCCCGTTATTCCCTGGGGCAATGTGACGTGAGAGGTATGTTGATGAAGAAGATTGCAATGTCAGCCCTGATGGCCGGCGCTCTGGGCCTGAGCTCGATCGCAGCAACGTCTCCCGCCGAAGCCCATTGGCGAGGTTGGGGACCCGGCATCGCCGGCGGCCTGGTCGCAGGCGCCGTCATCGGTGGCCTTGCCTCCTCCGCCTACGGCTGGGGACCTGGCTATGGCTACTATGGCGGTCCCCGCTATTACAGTGCCGGTTACTACGGCGGCCCCTACGCCTACGGCTACGGATACGACGAACCCTATCGATGGGGCGGTGGCTACACCACCACCTACTACACGGCGCCTGTATCCTACGGCTATCGCTATCGCCGCGTCGTGCGCCCCGCCTACGCCTATTACGGTGGGTCCTATCCGGTCGTTCGGCACCACTGGCATCGGCACCACCGCCATTGGTGAGAGCAGCCGATCAGGCGCCACGAGAGCCGCGCTCGACATGGGCGCGGCCTTTCGCTTGCAGGCCAGCGGCCATCACTCGCCTGGTGCGATGGCATTGCTCGGCGTCGGCCGGTCGGTGATCTGCTGACCGAACAGGCTGCCGATCAATTCGACCGCCGTGCGCGCGGTCCGACCGCGTTCGTCCAGGAACGGATTGAGCTCGACGATGTCGACCGATCCGACGACGCCGGAATCGTGCAGCAGCTCCATGATCAGATGCGCCTCGCGATAGGTGGCGCCACCCGGCACGGTGGTGCCGACGCCCGGCGCCACGGAAGGATCGAGGAAATCGACGTCGAAGCTGACATGCAGCACGCCATTGCTCGCCTTGACCCGTTCGATGACGCGGCGGATCAGGACAGCGACACCGAACTCGTCGATCTGGCGCATGTCGACGATCCTGATCCGGCGCGTGCGCATCAGCTCCTTCTCGAGCTTGTCGATCGAACGCGCGCCGAACAGATCGAGCTTGTCCGGGGCGATCGAGGCGCGTGGATCGTCGCCGAGCAGGCCGTCGAGCCCGGGCTCGCCGCACAGGAACGCGGCTGACATGCCGTGCATGTTCGCGGTGATCGTCGTCTCCGGCGTGTTGTAGTCGGCATGGGCGTCGAGCCAGAGCACGAACAGTTCGCGGCCGCGCTCCTGCCAATGCCGCGCCATCGCATTGACCGACCCCATCGACAGCGTGTGATCGCCGCCGAGAAAGATCGGCAGCGCACCTGATGTCGCGATCTCATAGCCTCTGCGGCTCAGAACGCGCGTCCAGCGCTGGATCTCGCGGTAATGATTGGCCTGTTCGGGCGGCCTGTCGGTGAGGTCCCGGACTTCGGCTATGGACAGATCGCCATAATCGACGACCTCGAAATCAAGGCTTTCCAGCAATGTGGCAAGGCCGGCGGTGCGCAGCGCCGCAGGCCCCATCAAGGTGCCGCGCTGCGAAGCCCCCATGTCGATGGGAGCGCCGAGCAAGGCGATGCGCCGGGGTCGATCCGTCATGGTCCGGTCGGTCACGGCTGCCTCCTGACGTCAGCAAGGTTCACCCAGCCTAACAGAGATTCGCACCCGTCGTTTCCCGGGGAGCGCGCAAGCCGCCGGCATATCATCCGGAACAAAATTCCCTGCGCTGAATTGCCCATCCAAGGCCGGCACCCGCCGTCAATCACGGCGCCTGTCGCGGATAGCCAAAGGTCATGAGAACCCGCTGTTCAAAACGAGCGCTCGCGCGGATAGCCAAAGGTGCCGGCTTCGATCATCACGCCAGGAGGTCGCGTCCTTGAGCACGGAGATACCGCAATCCTCGTCCCAGCCCGGCATGGCCGAGCGTGCCATCGATACGGCCGCGGACGTCTCCCGCACCATTGGTGAAGTCGCCGGAGGCCTGCACGCAGCGGTCGATCGCCTCACCTCCGCAGTCGAGGAATCGCGCAAGCCCGGCGGGGCACTCGCGACGGTTTCCGCGATCACGCGCGAAGCACCGCTTGCCAGCCTGTTCGTCGCCTTCCTGTTTGGCGTCGCGGTGGCGCGCCGGCGGTAGCTGTTCTGCGATCGCCCTCTGGGTGAAACCGTCCTGCGTCAGGCCTGGCTCGGCGCTGCGGTCCGGCCTCGGAGCCGATCTACGTCAGAGCCAAGCGGAGTGCTACTTTTACCAACGAAAGGTCAGCGCCACAGAGGGTGGCGCCAGCATCGCCTTATACGGTCGAGAACGGCTAATCTAGCTGATGCTTCACGAAAGCGGCACTTACGTGAAGCTGCTCGCCCCCGGCGAAAATCTCCTCGCTTTATAATAGGAACGTCTCCGTTCCGGATGCTTTCCGGAAAGCAACGAGCCGGAGCTCCGCCAACAGTGCCGTGCTGCTGTTCACTTGCAGGGCAAGCCCGACGGATCGGCCCGCTATGCCGAGCACGTCAATTGCTACGTCCGCAATGGCGCGGAATATCCCAGCCTTGCCGCCCTGCTCCGCGCGATCGAGGCCGAACACGCTTACAACGAGACGTGATATGTAGGTGGTCCTCAGAACAGTCCCTACGCTCTTCTTCACTGGCTCAGATCAGACCCACGATCATCAAGACTCCGATCTCAATCATGAGGAGCGTAGCCGTTGCCGCGGAGATGAGAAACAAATCACCTAATGACAGGTGCATGATTTGCCTCACAATTTGCCCTAGAAGCGGCCCTTACATCCTTGGAACGGGGCGACAGGGCGGGATGATGGGGCCGCTTCTAGGAGGTCCTTGACGCGTTCATCCGGCGCCAAGCGGCCCTCATTCTAATCCAAATTTAAATCTCGTCCAGCATTTAATTCATTTAAAATGGCGTATTATATTAATATTTAATTGCGCCAGGACTTGAACGATGCAGTCCGCTGGGGAATTAGTTTCTTTACGGCGAGCTATCTATCTGCCCGAGCATGCGAGGGACACAAGCTGTGGCTGGCGACAGCCGGCAAGCAAGCCTCGGGGCCTGACTGGATCCAAGACGATGACCGAATGCTGGCATGCGTGACAACGAGCGCGTGCGGCTGCTCTCTCTCGCAATGGCACCGAGGGACCAAGCGGTACCTGGATCGATGAGGCGGCTCTGAAGAATCGCCAGACAAGGAACCAGCCCGGCGCCAGCGCAGTGCTCTGCGGGCACAAGCAGCTTTAATCTGCCCGGCGCATGAGATTGGCTTCGGCGAAAAGCGGTGGCGAGCGGGAACGTTGAGACGGAGCTGAGGTTGATCGAAAAAGAAGAGATTGGCGGCGCCAGCTGAGCACACGGATGGACAAGACCTTCGTCTATGATGCGTTGAGGCAGGTCGAGCGCGATGTAGTTGAAGGAGAACGACGCCTTGCAGAGCAAGAGAGAGCGATCCTTCAGTTGAAGCGGGAAGGAAAGGATACCGCTACCGCTGAAATAGAGTTGGACACATTGCGCAGAGCCCAGCGTGTTCTTGATCAGGACCGACAACGCCTCCTTTCGCTGTTACAGCCTTGAACGGGTGACGGCATTCGACGCCTCTGTGCGTTAGAGCATGATCCGGAAAAGTGCGTAGCGGTTTTCCGATAAGATCATACTCAAACAATAACCTAAAGCGCGATGACGATTCATCCTAATCGCATCGCGCTTTGGTGCATCGTGAAAATCGCTGCGGAGCCAAAGCTGACGCGAACCAATGTCCCACGCTGTTGTCTGCGACCGCCCCCTAGTGAGACCATCCTCCGTCAGGACTGGCTCGCGCTGCGGTTCGGTCCCGGAGCCGAGTACCGAAGGCACTATTCGTCGCATTGCCGCGGTGGCACCTGCCAACGGTAGACTTCACCTTGAAGGGTCGAATGCTGAGCGCGGCTCGCGCAAGCGTCCGCCGATTGCGTTCGCGATGTCGCCGTGCTTTAGGCAGCAGCACGGCCGCTTGAGCAACTTGCCAACGCGAACAGCCTAACGTCTGCCGTGGGGTCATAAGCGCGCTTCACGCGCGAGCCGCCCCTTTCCTTGGCACGAATAGCCAGCGCAGGCAGATCATCGCCTTATGCGTAAACGCCGCGCAGTCGTTTGAGGGTGCGTTCTGTCAGAAAGCCGGAAAGCCGGGACGGGTCTGCTGGTGGATTCAGTCTTTTTGTTTCTCGCCTGCGCTTCTTCCATCAGAGCTTTTCGAGCGCTCTTCGAAACGATCAGCGCCCTTAGCTAGATCCTGCCCCATCTTGCTCTCGGTTTTTTCTTCCTCCTTGGAAGCTGCTTCGCGCAAGCCTTCAGCGGCCCGTTTCCCCGTTTTTGATGATTTTCGTTCGTCGTCCATTTTTGGCTCCCTCCTCATCAAGATGCTTACCAAGAAACCGCTGGTCCTCAGCTGGGATGGACAACGTTCCAATTAGATCATCTGAACATGGTTCCAAGTTCCGCGGGGCTCTCAGTCGGATCGCGTGCGACTCCGTCGAATACCGTGATAGAGTAATCACGAAAGCAGAAGCGGTTGTTCGGAGTTTCCAATGAAAGCCAAGTGGGCTCTCTTTGTGAGCTTCTTTCTCGTGATCGTCCCGGGCTATCCCGCAGCCCAACCGGTGGAAGTGCTTTGGCTTGGGCACGCAACGACCCGCATCACTAGTGTCGCCGGCAAAGTGATAGTGATTGATCCCTTCCTCACCAGAAACCCGAAGACGCCGCCTGAGTACCGGGACTTGAAGGCGATTGGAAAAGTGGACCTGATCCTAGTGACGCACGGCCACCAGGATCATATTTCCGATCTCCTCGATCTGGCACGTCTGACGGGCGCCAAGGTTCTTGCCAATTACGAGTTCGGACGAAATCTTGTCGCGCTGGGTCTCCTTGAAGAGAACAACGTCATTGCCATGAATAGGGGCGGCATGGCCGAGCCGCTCGGCCGGGGCGTCAAGATCCATATGGTGCCGGCCGATCACAGCTCGTCGCTCGACTACAATATTCTCGGCATAAGGAACCCTGACCAGTCAGCATCCATCCGGCAAGGCGGAGGGGCCGGAGTTTCCGTTGGCTACGTGATTGAGATGGAGAACGGCTTCAAGGTCTACCACACGGGCGACACCAGCGCCTTTGGCGACATGGCGCTCATTCGGGAGCTCCACAACCCGGACCTCGCGCTGGTGTGCATCGGGGGCTTTTTCACCATGGGGCCTGACGAAGCCGCTTACGCGGTTCGGGAGCTGATCAAGCCGAAAGCGGTGATACCAATACACTACGGCACCTTTCCGGTGCTGAACCGAACCCCGGCCGAATTCAAGAAAGCTTTAGGATCTACTAGTGTCCAGGTCTTGGACGTCGCCCCAGGTCAGGTAATGAGATTTTGAGGCCGCTAATCGGGCACGTTGGCGAGTCTAAGGCCCGTCGCCATGCGTTCCCAATCCGCTGAATCCTTGAAGGGATACCAGAAAGCAGTTCCTCGAATAGAGAGTGGGTCTAGTCCCTGTCGATTCTTCTCGGCCAACGAAAAGATCCGTTCAGCGTCCGCTTTCCGGCCCAAATGGCCGTAGGCGGCGAGAAGCACACGATAAGCCCATCGGTCGTCTGAATTGAGAGCGATAGCCCGCTCCAAGCTTGCCGCTGCACTTTGAAATTGCTCCAACCCGAATTGGGCCAATCCGAGTTCATAAAAGTAAGAAGGTGGGGAGAATGGATTGAGCCGCATGCCATGGAGGACGAGCTCAAGAGCCTTGGCCGGCTGACCGGCTAAGCTCAACGCTCCAGCGAGCGCGACGTAGGCGTTCGCGTCGTTGGGATCCATGCTGATTGCTCGCTCTCCCTCTTTGATCGCCTTCTCGTGCATTCCTTGCTGAGACAGAATGGCCGAAGCGACCTGATGATTGAGGGAAATCGGAGACTGTTGTGCTTTTGTGATGTACTCTTCAGCCTTCAAGCGCGCATCGTGCACCGATCTTAGCCCGAACCTCTCTTCCTGCCATTGTCTCCTTGCAATCTGCCAGTATGTGGCCGCGAGCGCAGCAAAAGCACGAGAGTAATTCGGCTCGATTTCGATCGCTCGCTCGAAGTGGCCGATCGCCTCGCGCGCGGCCTTCGGATTCTGCTGAAGGTACCTGTTCCAACCCTTCAGGAATTCGTCGTAGGCCACCGGGTTTTCGGTGCGCTTGGTGGCGATTTGCCCCTGCTCCTTGGATGTCAACTGAACCGCCAATGTTCGCGTGATCTTGCCGGCGATTTCATCTTGCAGCCCGAAAACATCTCCCATCGCGCCCTCGTAGCGATCTGCCCAGAGCTGCCCGCCGCTCGCCGCATCGACCAGTCGAACGTTGATGCGAATCCGGTCCGCGGCTCGGCGCACGCTGCCTTCCACCACGTAGCGGACCCCGAGATCCGCAGCGGCCTTTCGCACGTCCACGGCAGTGTTCTTGAAGGTAAAGGTGGAGTTGCGGGCGACGACGAAGAGTCCGGCCACTTTGGAAAGCTCGTTGATCACATCATCGGTAATCCCATCCGAGAAGTATTCTTGGGCTTTGTCGTCGCTGAGATTGGAGAACGGCAGCACGGCAACTGAGGGTTTGTCGGACCGCACCGGGGTGCTGTCGCCCGCGTTCTGCACCCCGCCTCGCTGCTGGGCCCCCATCCACCACACGGCTCCGCCCGCGCTCGCAACCACCAGGGAAGCGACGGCGATCGCAGCAAGGGCAATGCTTCGCGCCCGCTGCGACGCGCCATCGTGCGCGGTCGGGTCGGCGAAGCCCGTCCGCGCCGAACCCAGGCTCTCGCTCGAAACAGCGTAGGCCTGGACCGCTCGGTCGATGTTCTTGAGTTTTTTAAGACCCAGATTCTTGAAAGAGAATGGGAGCGCCTTGTGGACCTGCTCGTAGACGGCGCCCGAGATGCACACGCCCCCTGGCTCGGCGACTTCTTGGAGCCGCGCGCCGACATTGACCCCATCTCCAAGCAGATCTCGCCCGCGCGCTACGACATCCCCCACGTGAATACCGATCCGGAACTGGACACGCCGGTCTCGAGCGATCTCTCGTCCCATTTCTAGCAGTCGACCCTGGACCGCAACGCCGCATTGAACGGCATCGACCGCGCTCGGGAACTCCGCCAGGACGCTGTCCCCCGCGGTGTTGGCAATCCGGCCCCCATGCTCCTCAATGAGAGTGTCCATGACCTCACGCGCGCTGGCGAGGCTTTTCAAGGTGCCAAGTTCGTCCAGGCCTACCAATCGCGAGTAGCCCGCGACGTCCGCCGCAAAAATCGCGGCAAGGTGCCGCTCAACCCGTTGTTCCTGCCGCAGCGGCATCCATCGTCAGCCTTTGGGGTGCTTGGCAATTCTGCAGCTTGAGATGCAAGGTTTCAAGGCACAGCGGGGTACGAAGCGAGGCTTTGGTACGTGAGGGTCGGCTGTCCGGCGAGTCGACGCCACCGCTGACACTTGGACCGGCTTGAATCAGGACTGATGTACTCCGTCCGGACCCCAGTCGCTGACGTCCGACCGGTGATCCGTCGTCAGGCAGGAAAGCCTAGCCGGGTACGTTCGAGTAAGGCCGTGTTGGCTCCGGCAGCTCCTTGTCGTCTGCATTCATTCCATTGCGGCAGGTCGGCTTTGGGTCAAAGGCTGCCATCGGCGGCTCCGGCGACGGTTTCCCCTCAGCCCTCGGAAGCGGACGCTGCGAGCCTAAGAGGCGAAGTCAGCGGTGGCCAAAAGCGGTCATCGGTGCGTTGACCGCATGGCGGGTGAAGACGTGCTAGGTCGTTACCGCACGGAACAGACGCCATTTGTCGGGCACGCCTTTGAGAATGTGGCGGCCGCGCTCCTCAAACGTCAATCCAGAGCCTGCCACGAGATCGCGAACCGTCTGTGAGACCAGAACTTCACCCGGGGCAGCTAGCGCCGCCACACGTGCACCAATATGCACGGCAATGCCAACAATATCGTGAGCGACGAATTCGCACTCGCCGGTATGCAAACCGCAACGGACCTTCAGATCGAGTGGGCGCACCGCGTCGCCGATTGCGCTTGCGCAACGCACAGCGCGCGCAGGGCCATCGAACGTGGCAAGGAAACCGTCGCCGGCGGTATTGACTTCGCGGCCGCGATACTGGCCGAGCACGCCCCGAGCTTTGGCATAGAACGCATCCAGCAGCACGCGCCAGGCGCCGTCGCCGAGAGCGGCCGCGCGCTCCGTCGATCCCGCAATGTCGACAAACAGCACAGTTGCAAGCACCCTGTCCGGCTCCGCTGCTTGCCGATGCCCGGTGACGAACTCTTCGACCTCATTGATAATTGCATCCTGATCGCCAACCCAGACCATATGGTCCTGACCGCTGAGCTCAATCAGTTTGGCGCAAGGAATCTGCTGCGCCATGTAGCGCGCATGCTTCACGTCAATGACGCGCTCATCGGTGCGATGCAAAATCAAGGTCGGCACACGCGTCACGGGTAGGATGTCCCTGACATCGATCTCCCGGTTCATGCGCATGATCGCCGATGCCGCGCCTGGGCTTGCCGAGGCCCTGAAGTAGGCGGCGGTTTGCTCAAGTGCCTGTTTATTGCCAGCGAGGCTAGGCGCCCACATCAGCAAACTCATCGCATCTGCCGAACCCCAATGGTGCTCAATGTCATCGAGGAAAGCGCTCCACTGCGCATCGGTCCACGCGAATGCGTAGTTAGGGGCCCACGAGCGTCGCGCATAAGTGCCACAAAGCACCAGAGCTGACGTGCGTTCGGGATACGTAGCTGCATAGAGCAGCGACATCGGACCGCCCTCGGACACGCCAAACAAGGTGGCCCGCTGAGAACCAACCTGGTCCAGCACCGCCTGCACGTCGTGCATCCGCTGTTCAAGCGTGAAGATCTGGGAACCGCGATCGGACATTCCGGTGCCGCGCTTGTCGAACGTGATGACCCGCGCAAACGTTGCAAGCTTGCGGAAAAAGGAAGCGCGTGCCGGCGATTGCCAGAGCGCTTCGACATTGGAGACAAAACCTGGGACGAACAGCAGGTCGCGCGGACCGTCGCCCATCACCTGATAGGCAATATGGACGTCGTCACTTTTGACATAGTGAGTGGCCGGGATGTCAGCCATGGTGGCCTACTGCGTGACAAACCGCGGGCGCGAGTGTCGCACCTCATTCCGCGTCAGGCTAGCGAAATTCGGTGGAGAATTTGGCTGCCGCCCACCCGTAAGTACCGGCGCGACTGGGGAACCAGGTGCGGCCGCGATGTGCGTTTCGGGTCAAACGCGACCGGTCCGGCCGATCTTGCTCACCAATGTGACACGATGGGCCATGAACGGACTCATGCACCGCAGCAAACAACAGCTCTATTCGATCACTTCATCTGCGCGGGCAAGCATCGACGGCAGCAAAGCTAGGCCGAGGGCCTTGGCGGTCCTCAAGTTTACGACGAAGTCGAACTTGGCCGGCTGCTCCACCGGAAGATTAGCGGGTTTTGCTCCACGCAAAATCCTGTCGACGTATTCGGCAGCGCGGCGATACAAATCCATAAAATTCGGCCCATAAGACATGAGGCCACCCGCTTCGACGTGCTCTCTGGCGTTGTAGATTGTTGGCAGTCGCGCTCCCATTGCTAAAGTCTGGATCCGATCGCGGTGGGTATTCACAAGCGGATCGGCTAGGCGCTTGCCGGCAAGATCGGTTGCTACCGTCGAGAGGCCCGTGACGTTGCCGCCAGGTTTCGCCAAACTCGCAACCAGTTTGTTTGCAACTGGGTCTCCCGCCACCGCGAACACGATCGGAATAACCGATGTTGCCTGCATCGCCGCGATAACGTTTGCGGTCCCCGAGGTTACAATGACGTCGACCCTAAGCCGAACGAATCCGTCGCAAATTTAGCGAAGCGTTCACTGTTTCCTTCGCCCCACGCATACTCAATCGCGACTGTTCGCCCCTCGATCCATCCGAGTTCACTCAGTCGCTTCAAGAATGCAGCAAGCCGTTGGCGCTCGACCGAAGGGGTGCTCTGACCCAAGAACCCGATGGTTGGCAATCGAGGGGATTGCTGCGCGCGGCCCGTTACCGGCCGCACGGCCACCAGACCAGCAAGAGCACCAAGCAAATCCCGGCGCCTCATACCTACCTCAACCGCAGACGACGGCATCATATGGCTGAGGCCAGCGTTTTGGTAGGGATGAAACCGGCTTCTCCGCGGTCCGATGTCCGAGTTGGGTCAAAAGCTGCCCTGCGCAACTTCAAGAGGCCTCCCGCTCAGCTTTCGAAAGCAGACCATGCGAGGCCAATCCCCGTGGCGCATTTCCGAGCTCAGATCGCGATGCGAACTCGCGGGAAGCAAGGAATGTGGGGGCACCGTCACTGGACGCTGAATACCGGATGTTGACCCGCGCGACGGTGCTCGCCAAAACAACGAGCCTCCATTCGGAGTGCTGGTGTCAACGCGCAGGCCAAAGCCGCTCGCTCAGGCGGCGCTGACAGTCTGGAGTTCAGCCGCCAGGAACTGTCTCTCAAACGCCTCGGCGGGCATCGGACGGCCGAAGAAATAGCCCTGCCCTTCCTCGCATCCCATGCTGACCAGGAAGTCGGCCGTTGCGCGGTTCTCGATGCCTTCGGCCACGACGGTGAGACCGAGCTGCTTGCTGAGGCCGATGGTCGAGCCGACGATGGCGGCGTCGTCGGAATTCGACAAAAGACCAAAGACGAACGACCGGTCGATCTTGAGGCCGTCGAGCGGAAACTTCTTGAGATAGCTCAGGCTCGCATAACCGGTGCCGAAATCATCGAACAGGATCCGGACGCCGAGCTCCTGAATTCGCTTGAACATTTCAAGCACGCGGCGCTCGTCATGCAGCAGGATGTCTTCGGTGACTTCGATCTCGAGCAGCGACGGCGCCAGCCCGGTCTCTTCGAGCAGCGCTGCAACGGAATGCGCGAGGTCGCCGGACTGAAGCTGCGAGGGTGAGAGGTTGATCGCGACGCGCACATCGCTGCCGGACAATTCCCAAGCCCGCGCCTGGCGGCAGGCGGTCTCCATCACCCAGTTCGCGATCCGCTCCGACAGCGCAGAGGTGTTGACAACAGGCATGAATTCGGCCGGCGAGACGTAGCCGCGCACCGGATGCCGCCAGCGGATCAGCGCTTCGGCTCCGACCAGGCTGCCGTCGATCAGACGAACTTGCGGCTGGTAGAACAACTCGAATTCGCTGCGATCGGCGGCAAGCGCCAGCTCGCCCTCCAGCCTCAAGCGGTTCTCGAGCTCCTGCCGGATCGCGGCTTCGAATACGACGTGGCCGCCGCGCCTGGTCGCCTTGGCTTTCGTCAGCGCGAGATGGCCGTTGCTCAGGAGATCATCGGCGTTGCTCCCGCCTTCAGGATAGACGGCGACGCCAACGCTGGTCTTGACCCGGTGCTGGCGCGTGCCGGTTGCGAGAGGGGCTTCGAACGCGCGCGCGATTCGCTCGGTCACCGCCGCGACCGGCTCGGTGATCTCTGCGCAATCGATCGCGATGGCAAATTCGTCGCCGCTGAGCCGGGCGACGATCGCCTTGCCACCGACCTCGCTCCGCAGCCGCTCGGCGACCGCGCGCAGCACGAGATCGCCGGCGGAGTGACCTAGCATGTTGTTGATCTCTTGGAAGCCGTCGAGCCCGAGCACGAGCAACGCGACGCTCGAAGACCGTCGCTCCGCCGCGGCGATCAGATCGGTCAGGCCCACATGCAGCATGTTCCGGTTGGCCAGCCCCGTCAGCGCGTCATGTTCGGCGAGATATCGAATGCGTTCGGCTTCACGTTTGCGCACGGAGATATCGCGCAGGATCGCACCATATTGAAAGCCGTCCGTTCCCTGCCAGCCCGAGAAGCTCGCCTCGACCGGGAAGGTTTCCCCGCTCTTGCGCCGGCCTTCGAACTCGACGACGACGGCGCCGCCCGGAACCAGAAGCGCCTGGCGCGCGGCGTCGTGCATGGACGGCCTTGCGCCGGCGTGTGCCGGCAAAGCGCACAGCGTTTCGAACGGGCGGCCGATGATCTCGGCCGGCATGTAGCCGAAGATCGCGCTGGCGCCGGGATTCCAGACCGTGATGCGGTGATCCTCGTCGGTGCAGACCAGCCCGTCGCCGAGCGACATCGCGATGCGATGAAAGCGGCTCTCGGCGATGCGTCCGAGCAGGCTGCGGAAGTCGATTTCGTCGAGCGCAATCGCGGTCAGGTAAGCGACGATGGCGATGTGGAACAGCGACGTATCGATGACCAGGGGCCATCTTGCCTGCACAAGGATTGCGGCCAGCTCGACCACCGCCCCGGCTGCGATCAGGATTGCGACGCGAAGTCCTGGCGCGATACGGCGCCACGAATACAGCATCAGCAGGCAGATCGCGCCCAGTCCGACCACCATGCCGACATCGGAGGTCCAGCGCAGGGTCCGGTTCTGAAGGATCGATTCAGCGGCGAGCGCCTGGAGGACCGGCCCCGAGATGATACTGCCGTTGGGAACGCTGAAACGGTCGCCGAGCTCGAGCGCCGTGGCGCCAATGATGACCTTCTTGCCTTTCAGCTTGTCGAGCGTGGCGCGATCGCCACGCAGCACGTCGACATAGGAGACGGCGGGAATGGAGGGCGCGCGAATGCTGAAATCGATCAGAAAGGGCGGTCGCCGATTGGCGTCCTGGCCCGCCAGCACGACGGCCATCGAAGGCATGAAAGCGTCGCCGAGCTTCTCGCCGAACGGATAGCGGCGAACCAGCCCGTCGGATTCGATCGCGACATTGACGACGGCCGGCCACGATTGGTTGCTGAACGACTTCAGCGGCCGGTTGACGTGAGCCGGGCCGCCCCTCGGTGTCGGCTGCTTGAAGGATGGCAGGATCGTCGAACCGCCGACGTCTCGCAATGCCTTGGCGAAGGCCACGTCGGAGGCGGGATCCGACGGCGTGCTGAAATCGACATCGAAGGCAACCTCCTGCGCGCCTGCCGCTTCCAGCCTTTGCAGCATTTCGGCATGGAGACGCCGCGGCCAGGGCCACACTCCGATATGGTCGATCGACGGCGCATCGATACCAACCACGACGATGTCGCCGGTGGCCGCACGCGTTTGCCACTTGAATCGAAGATCGGTGAGCGCATTGCGAAGCGCAGCGTGCCAGCCCGTGGACAACACCACCGCGAGCGCGATCACGACAAGAATATGCGGCCGATAGCGTTTCACCCGAGCCTCCCCCCACACCCGCCCCGACGGACGCGTCAACCTAGAGTTCAGCGTCTGCCGTGCCCATTGCTGCCATTTCCGTGGCCGTGGCCGTTGTTGCCTCTGCCATTGCCGGTGGCGCCGTTGTCGGCATGGCTGCTGTTGCCGTGACCGTTGTTGCCGCCGTTACCGCTATTGTTTTGATTGCCGCCGTTGCCGCTGTTGCCGCCGTTGCCGTTGTTGTTACCCGAATTACCGTTGCCGCCGGCATTTCCGTTGTTTGCTCGCGGGGCATCGCTGGATGCGCCGGCCGTCGTTGCGGCGATCGTGGCGTTCGCGCTGGCGGCACCGCTGCTTGCCGCACCGTTGGATGCAGCCGGGCTCGTCTGGCCATCGTTCCAGACCGTCTGACTGTCGCCCCTGGCATTCGCGTTACGTGCCTGCCCCGGCGGAACGCCGCCGTGCGCAAGGCCGCGCGTCGCCTTGTGGACGTTCAGCTTGACCTCTCCCAGCGCGGCCGAAATGCGCACGGCTCCTGCCTTGGGGGCATGCCCCCCGGCCGCCTGCCCCGAGGCCTTGGGTGCGCCGGCCGCCTTGCTTCCCTTGTCGACTGGGCCGAGCGCATGGATGGCATGGCCATTGGCCGCATGGCGCGGCGCCGACAGGCCCGACTTCGGCACTGGGACACGCTCGATCGTGGGTGCACGGGGCTTGCCCTGCTCGATCGGATTGAGCGTCCCCGCACCGCTGAGGCTGAGACCGGGCTTGCCGTGTTCGAACACGGTGGCCGCTTGTCCGGGCATCACTTGCGCAATCTGTCCCGTCTTGAAATCGGAGACTTCGACCTGGCCGCGGAGCACGCCGACCTTGGTGCTACCGGCACCGACCGTGACGCTGAACTGCGTTCCCTTGACCACGGCGGCGAGATAGGGCGTCTCGACCTCGAAATGCTTGACGTTGCGCTTCTCGACCTCGAGCAGGATCGAACCCGCCTGCTGGATGATGGTGGTCGACAGGCCGTCCTTCTTCTCGGCCGGCAGGCCCACCACCGAATTGGGAGAGATCAGGATCGTTTCCTCGCCGCGGACGAGGAGGACGCGCCCGTTGCGACCGGTGCGAATGGTATCGCCAGGTTTCAGCGTTCCTTCTGACGTCAACGACACCTGCTGGGCGCCGCTCGTGGCAAGCCAGACCTCGCCCGAGGATTTGCTGACCGACCACACACCGTCGTCCGCCGCGAATGCGCTGGAGGCCGATCCCAGGATCAGCGCCGCCGCCAGGGCGCGCCGCATTCCAACTCTGCCGAACATGATGATCCTCAGCCCGCGTTTACAGCCAAGCCCGAGGGGTATCCGAAATCACTCAAGATAGGATTATCGGAAAGCGGCCAGCGGAGCGGCCGGATTAACCAATCGTTGACCATAAAAACCTATGAAAAATCATGCGGCTAACGAACCCTTACCGTCCCGTGGCAGATCCTCCGTTGAACTACGGAGACAAAGTCGACGCGCGCGGTGAGACGCGGCATCGCCTTACCGCATTGGTATCGGCGACAGTAATTTTGGCGGCAACTCCAGCGGCATTTGCTCAACAGGCGAACCAGCCGGGTTTCGACCCGCGCCAGCCCGAGAAATATTTTGATAACCAGACCGAGCAGGAATCGCTCGGCCGGCCGCCGGTCCGGTTGCCGAGCGTCGGACAGCCCACGACGGGCGGCGATACCAAGCCGCAATTCGTGCTGCGCGGCGTCAGCGTCGGCGGCGCCCATGCGGTTTCCCCTGATCGCATCGCCGCTGTCTACCAGCCTTATCTCGGCCGGAAGGTCTCGCAGGCGGATCTGGCCGCGATCGCAGGCGCCATCAGCGACCTCTACCGCGAAGCTGGCTTTCATCTGAGCCGCGCCATCGTGCCACCACAAGACATCGCCGACGGCCGTGTCCGGATTCAGGTCCTGGAAGGTGCGATCGTGCAGGCCGAGCTGAAGGGCGACGGTGCAGAGCGGTTCGGCATAAGGCCGATGCTGGCGCCGGTTCTGACCGAACATCCTTCGCGACTGGCAACGCTCGAACGCCAGCTCTTCCTGATCAATGGCAGGCCGGGCGTCCGGATCACCGACACTGCGCTGGAGGAGATCGGCGGTACGACGGGCCGCTTCCGCCTGACCATCTACTTGAAAACCTGGCACGTCTTCTCCTCGTTCGGCCTCGACAATCTCGGATCCTCGTCGGTCGGTCCCTGGCAAACCTACGCCACCGGCGCGTTCAACTCTTACCTCACGCCCGGCGATGCATTGGCGGTCAACCTGTCGACCATTGCCAACGACCCCCGCCAACTCGGCTTCGCACGGCTGTCGTACGATGCGCCCGTCGGCGTCGACGGTGTCCGCCTGGGTGCTTCCGTGCTGTACAGCGCGGTAAGGCCGGGCGATATGCGCCGGCTCGATAGCGACATCACCACGACCCAGGCGTTCGAGCTGCGTGCCAGCATGGTCCCGTTGCAGTCGCAATCCTCCACGCTCACGCTGACCGCCGCCACGACCTTCAGCAATGTGTCCGAGCATGACCTTTACGGGCCCTGGTACAACGATCACATCAGGACGGCGAGCCTGACCGCCGACTACCGGCTGTTGGATCCTTTTGGCGGCACCAATTTTGCGACTTTGACCTACCGTCAGGGGCTCGACGTTTTTGGCGCCTCACATTTCGAGGACGATCTGTTGTCACGCGACGGAGCCTCCTCGAACTTCTCGGTCCTGAACCTCTGGTTCACGCGCTACCAGACACTCAACGATGTCTGGTCGCTCAAGCTCGCTGCCGCGAGCCAGACGGCGTCGCGCCCGCTGTTCACTTCGCAACAATTCTATCTCGGCGGCGCGGCCTTCGGCCGTGGCTATGGCGCAGCCGAGATCAGCGGCGACAACGGCCTTGCCGGCTCGCTCGAGCTGCGCTTCGACCAGAAGCTCAATTTCCGCTATTGGACCGGCTACCAGCTCTATGCCTTTGGCGACGCTGGCGCAGTCTGGAACCACGGTTATCGCCTGAGCGACGGGCTGTCGCTGACATCGGCCGGAGCCGGTGTGCGCTTCTTCCTGCCGGACGACCTCCAGGCCGATTTCGGCGTCGCCGTCCCCTTAAGCTACCGGGCGCCGGACAACGAGCGTCGCAGCCCACGCTTTCTTTTCACGCTGTCGAGCGCGTTCCGGCTCTGCCCCGAACGCGGCCGGGCGAGCTGTCTCTAGCCGCCCGGTCCTTCGGGCGGGATGTCGCATCCTGACAGCTTTTCCCCGCGGCCATCCTTCGAGACTCCCGCTTGAGGCGGGCTCCTCAGAATGAGGCCGGAGTGCGCGGCCGGAGTTTCCACGGGCACAGACGCTGATGAGCCTCATCGTGAGGAGACGCTCGACCGCTTCCTGCGTGACAGCGCCAGCAGCGCGCTCACGCCTGCGGATACGAAGAGCCCAATGATCATGAACCCGGGCGACTATTGGCCGGGACGCTTTGCGGCAGATCAAGGCGGCTCCGACACGGCACGCTAAGAAACCACATGCTGTCGGAGAGACACGTGTCGCACTATACCGGAAGTCTTGGTACGAAAAGCCTTGTTCCGAAGGGCCTGCCCGCGGCGAGGGTGCCGGCATTCATGCGGCATCTCTATCGTTCGACCCGCAGGCTGCTGCGCTCGATCGTCGCTCGCATCGATCTCTCGCAATTTCCAGGATCCTGCTGCGGATGAGCGCGGCAGCCGCAAGCGAATGCAGAAAGATTGCCCTATGCTCCGACATGTGAGACGGATTTTCCTGCTGCTTGGCCTCGTCTCTGGCTTCGGCTCGTCGTCCGCTCTCGGTGCTGATGCCGGTCACGGCGCCGAACTCGCCAGGCGCTGGTGCGCGAGCTGCCATGTCGTGGCGAACGGACAGGCTCAGGCGAGCGCCGACGTCCCTTCCTTTGCGTCCGTCGCGCGCAGGCCGGATTTCAGTGCGGAAAGGCTCGCATTCTTCCTGCTCGATCCGCACCCGAAGATGCCGAATTTTCCCCTGAGCCGAACCGAAGCCGGCGATATCGCGGCCTACATCGCATCGCTGCGTTAGATGCCTGATCGGCCGCCGAAGGCCGCGCTCGCGCAAACCGAGCGGCGCGCTTTTCCGAAGGTCATACTTCAGCAATAGTCTGAGCTTCATCCCGGATGGTCACGCCGGGCTGCACGAAGGCTGCAAATGCAAATCCCTGCCGGTGGACCGGCAGGGATCAGCAGAAAGGATGACAGACGGCGAATGAGATCATTCGGTGGCCCATCATGGACCTGCACCGGTATCGAAGCGCGGATCTTCACGTCATACAAGATCAATTTGTGGGCACGCTGTACACAGACCGAAAATCAGGACTTGCCCTTGCCGGGTTGCATGAGACTGCCGGTCATCTGACGCATGTGATCTCCGGCGCTGGTGAACTGACTGCGGAGGAAATCGGATTGGATTCGCATCGCCTCCTGGAGGTCGGTGGCATGCACCAGCTTGCGCGCATGCTCGAAGGCCGACTTCATGTTCTGCTCCGTGAAAGCCAACGCCTGCTTCGACACCTCTGTCCCCGCCCCCGGAACGGACGACATCGATTTGGTCGCCGCTTCAAAGAACATGCCGAAGGCCTTTTCGGCCTGGTCGATGGTCTTCTCGGCCAAATCACGCAGTTCGGCCGGAACTTCGATTTTCGGTTCGATCATGGTCTCACTCCTCCCTTTTTCCGTCTGAATACCACATTTGCCTGACCGCCATCCAGCCGCCAGCGTTCCGGCGAACGATGCCGGGGAGCCTGCTCTGGCAGGAAAATGGGCAGGATAGGCGCGCGGCCGGGCTCTAGGATAAGGGGTGCTCGGGAAGAGCTTCGTCGGTGGCGAGATCTTCGACCAGCTTGATCACCTCGAAGCGCTGTCGCGGCGCGAGCTTCAGGAAGGCCCGGAGCAGACGCAGACTTTCCACGGTGCTGCCTGCAGGCACACCGAGCTTGAGATGCAGCTCAGCCGCGAAATTGAGGTTTTTCATCTCGCACCTATGACAAGCATCGGTCGTGATCCGCTCGAGAACCGAACGCCGCAACAGAACTATGGCGACGAACGTTCGGCCGAAGGGACCCGCCGGGTTGCAGGCTGAACCGCGTCCAAACGACGGCTTCCATCTGGTTGCAACTATGCCAAGCAACAACCCATCCGGCAAGCCCAACCGTGGGTATAGGGATGCTTGGTCTGCATCGCGCCACAGCGTTTTCCGGATAACAGGAATATCGATCGCCGTCACCCACCTGCGTCAAGAAGCGTCATCAATCACGCGCACAGCCCCTCTTGCTGTCAATCAACACGGGGTTTCGTCGTGTTTCCGATGTTAAATGCACGTTAGCGCGCACGAATTGGCGATTCTTCAGCAAGATACACGCATTTGTTGAATCCGTCCCGGCGGTTGCATTAAGCGCGTGAAAGTCGATCTCGCGGCCGGTCCACCGTGAACCGCCGTCCACGCGCGAGCGACCAAGCCGTTGCGGCACGGCCACGCAGACACGGGCGCCATGGCTGAAAACTCTTCGATTTGGGCGCGCCTCAGCACCAAAAGGACGACGGCATGCTTTCTCGCTGCGATCTCATCAAGGGCGCCGCAATCGCGCTTCTCACCCTCTCGACACAAGGCGCATGGGCGCAGGAGACCAAGATGAACCTGTTCAAGATCGTCACCGTCAAGGACGAAATCGTCGTCGGACTGTCGGCGCAGGAGCTTCAGGCGCTCGGCGGCAATGATGCGAGCGCCGTTGCACACGCGCTGGCACAGAAGGGCGATCTCACCGTCTGGCAATACAACGTGCATCGTGGCCCCAACGGCGAATTACAGCAGGCACCGACAGCCAAGATCGGGCTGCTGGCCCATGCCTCGCTGCGCGTCGAGCCCTACACCACGCCTTACCAGATCGTCCCTCACCCGTAAGCAATGGGCGGGACGCCGGCGGCCGAGACCGCCGGCGCTCCGCAATCATCCACGTCGGCCCCCGCGCGCCGTTCCCGTCTCCGTCGCGAAGCCGTAGATCAGCGCCAGCCGGTCCAGGCATTCGCGGAAACGCCGCGCGAAGTAATCGTTCCAGCGTTGCGTGCGGACGGCACGACGCTGCCCAACCTGATCCATGGTCAGACCCAGCACCAGCACGTCGTGCACCAGCGCGGCGCCGTCGGTGCCGAGCTCTCGTTCGATCCTGTTGAGCCGCAGCACCGCCTGGCGCTGGCTTTCGGTGACGGGCTCACGCGTGCCCGTCCCATCGATATATTCGCGCGTCGTATCCACCGCCTGCGGGCCGCGCTCCGCCCGCTCCCAATCGTTCTGGAAGGCGCGGCCGCCGCGGTACTGCGCCTCGTCGATCTGATGGTGCGCGTGCAGCCGGCCAAGCGGATCGCCGCGGACCGATCGGATCGCCAGGATCTTCTCGCCGGAATCGAGCGCGAGCGGATTGTCGACCTCCACCTCCGCGATCTCGGCGTTGAACGGCACCTCCCGCGACCGCCGGTCGTAGATCTGCGCCAATTTGTAGGACTTGTTGCGTCGGGCACGAGCCACTCGGATCTCCTTGCAAGACTGAGAGTTGAACGGAGGGCGGCACCGTCAGAGCGCCGAGACCAGCTTCAGCACGACCGGGCCTGCGGCACGGGCCGCCGACGCAGCCTCGGAACGGCGCGTCAGACGGCCATGCGGCGCGCAATAGCTCGAGCCCGGCTGGCGCGGGTGGCCGCAGAAGGTGATCTCCTCACCGTCCTTGTCGCCGCCATAGGGATAGCGGCAGTCGGCCGGCTCGAGCTCGACCAATTGGATCAGGCGCGGCTGGATGCCGACACAGCGCAACTTCACCCGCGCCGCAGGCTTCATGGCGGACTTCGGCGGCAGATTGAGGCTCGGCCACGCCACCCGGCGCGGCGAAAGCAGGCTTGGTTCACCCGGCAAGGGCGGCGCGAGCGCCGGGCTCGTCATCCATTGCGGCACGATGAGCCGGAGCCGCTTGGCGCGGCCGACCACCGCGCTGCGCGTATAAGCCGTTCCAAACCTTGCGTTTATCTGTCTTCCGATCTCCGCATAAGACATGCCTTTGTGAAAATAGTCGCGAAGCGCGTCGGAGTGCTCCGACGGCCAATGGCCCGGTTCCATGCTGCTGTCCTGTGATGCGCCTCCACCCGGGAGGCGAAACGCACATTCCGTTTTTCCGAATATAGAGTCAAGCCGTATTTCTGATATTCATAATTGCATCAATTCCGAATTTCGGATTACAAGAGGCGAGACGGTGCGCAATCGAGGGAATCACCATGTTGGACGTAGCAATGATCGAGCGGGGCCTGGAGAAGACGGGCAAGAGCAAGGGCGGCCTGGCTGCGGCCATGGGCGTGCGGCCCGGCGCGGTCTCGGAGATTCTCGGCGGCGAGCGCCTGGTGAAGGCCTCGGAGATCATTCCGATCATGGAATATCTCGAGCTCAATCTCGCGCCGATCATGGGGCGCGTCGGAGCCGGCGCCGTGATCGAGCCGGACTACGAACAGGTTCCGCCGGAAGGTCTCGGCGACGTCGCGTTGCCCTTCCCGATCATGGAAGAGACGATCGCATTCGAGATCGTGGGTGATTCGATGCTGCCCAAATACGAAAGCGGCGACGTGATCGTCGTCTACAAGGACCAGCGCCACCCGCTGTCGAGCTTCTACGGCGAAGAGGCAGTGGTCCGCCTCAAGACCGGCGAGCGCTATCTGAAGACCATCGAGCGGGGCAAATCTCCCTCAGTGGTCAACCTCACGAGCTTCAATGCCAAGCCGATCGTCGGCGTCAAGCTTGACTGGGTCGGGGAGATCTGCCTGTCCATGCCCAAGGGACAGCTTGAGCGGCTGCGTGCGAAGTCGGCGCGGCCGCGCAAGAAGGGCAAATGAGAGCCGCCGCTTCTGATTAATAGAAATCACACTTGACATAGTTCCGATTTTCGGAAATAATCTGCCGCGTCCCGACCATGGGGCGCGGCAGGGTCGTTTCATGCAATACTTCGTCGTGATGATCGATTACGGACGGCGGGGCCGCGAGGCGGTCGTCGATCCCGAAATCACCCGGCGCGAGGTCATTTCCCGCCTCGCCTCGGGTGAGTATCGGAACGTCTCGTTCATCCACGAGATCGTGGAGAACTCGGTCGAAGATGTCACCGCGGCCATCCTGGCCGAGGCGGCCCTCCCACGGATCGAGCCCGAGGACGTCGATCGCCAGGCAATCCGCCTCGATCACGTCCGCGATCTGCGCAAGCACGAGAGGACGTGACGCAGGCCTAGAGCATGATCCGGACCTGAAGGGCCGCGTTAGCGCAAAGTGTGCAGCGGTTTTCCGAAACGATCATGATCAATCAACAGCCTAAAGCGCGATGACGTGACGATTCATCCTAATCGCATCGCGCTTTAGAGCTCGCGCCACCGTCCCGTTGGGCATTACACCAGGAGAACGGTCGATCCCGTGGTCTTGCGTGCCGCAAGATCGGCATGCGCCTTGGCGGCGTCCTTCAGCGGGTAGGTCTGGTGCACCTCGATCTTGACCGCGCCGGACTTGACGACGTCGAACAGCTCATTCGCCATCGCCACCAGATTTTCGCGCTTGGCGGCGTAGGTAAACAGCGTCGGACGCGTGACGTAGAGCGAGCCCTTCTGGGCGAGCAGGCCAAGATTAAGCGGCTCCACCGCGCCGGAGGACTGGCCGAACAGCGCGGCGACGCCGAGCGGGGCGAGGCAATCCAGCGATTTCAGGAACGTGTCCTTGCCGACGGAGTCGTAAACCACTGGCACTTTCTTGCCGCCGGTGATCTCGTCGACCCGCTTCACGAAATCTTCCCTTGTATAGATGATGACATGGTCGCAGCCATGCGCCTTGGCGAGCTTCGCCTTCTCGTCGTTGCTGACGGTGCCGATCACGGTCGCGCCGAGATGCTTGGCCCACTGGCTCAAGATCAGGCCGACACCGCCGGCGGCCGCATGCAGCAGGATGGTATCGCCGGCTTTCACCCGATAGGTCTGGCGGATCAGATATTGCGTGGTGAGCCCCTTGAGCATCATCGCCGCCGCCGTCTTGTCGTCGACGCCGTCGGGCAATTTCAACAGCCGGTCGGCGGGGATCAACCGCGCCTCCGCATACGCCCCGAGCGGCGAGGCGCCATAAGCGACGCGATCGCCCGGCTTCAGATCGCTGACGCCAGGCCCGACCTCTTCGACGACGCCAGCCGCCTCGCTGCCGAGCCCGCTCGGCAGTTGCGCCGGATAGAGGCCGGAACGGTTATAGATGTCGACGAAATTGAGGCCGACCGCGGTGTGGCGGATGCGCGCCTCGCCGGGCCCAGGTTTGCCGACGCTGACCTCCTCCCAGACCAGGACTTCCGGACCGCCGGTTTTGTGAAAGCGAATGGCATGCGTCATGGGCGTGCTCCTTTATCGTTGAAATGAAAGTTCGAACACCGGATCGGCCTGTGAAATAGGCATTTGGTCCGCCCGTTACAGTATAGAAGCCGTAACAAGAATGTCACAGCGAACCACAAACAGCCGCCGTTCCGCCTCCGTTCGAAAGAGTTGATGAGGGCCCCGCGGCGACCCGCAGTAGCCTTGCGCGGGGTTTGATGGTCGCCTGCGAAGGAGAGCCGAGATGCCAGCTTACGTTCAGCATCATCAGGACGTCGAAATCGCGCCAGTGAATTGCCCTACCTGTATGGGGTTCCTGCCGATGTATGTGCGCGAGGTCGAGCCGCATTGGAGCCTAGCCAAGATCGACTTCGTCTATGAATGCGCCGATTGCGGCGCCGAGCTCAGGCAGACGATCCGCAAGCCGGAGCTGCTGCGGCACTGATCGCGCCAACAGCGAAGCGCTTAACTATTTGCGCTTAGCGGAAAAAACGCCGTTCACGCGGGTCAGATGTCTCCCAAACGTGGCTTGTCCTTTGCCTGGAACGCAGGCAGAACAAGCCTCACGCAAGACACCTTTGGGAGCGGCTTTCGTGGCTGATCAGAAGGCCTCGACCTCGATCGAGGCAGTGGAGAGCGGCCTCGCCGCGCAGGGCTACATCGCGAGCCGGCAGATCGCGACTGCCGTCTATTTGTCGCAGCAGATCGAGAAGCCGATCCTGGTCGAGGGCCCCGCGGGCGTCGGCAAGACCGAGCTCGCCAAGGCGATCGCGGCTTGGCGCGGCATGAAGATGATTCGCCTGCAATGCTATGAGGGCCTCGACGAGGCCAAGGCGCTCTACGAGTGGAAATACGCCAAGCAGCTTCTCTACACGCAGATCCTCAAGGACAAGCTCGGCGAGGTTCTCGGCGGCGCGCAGACGCTGCATGCCGCGCTCGACCAGCTCCACGATTTCGGCGACGTGTTCTTCTCCAAGGAATTCGTCGAGCCGCGGCCGCTGCTCCAGGCGCTTGAGCAGCCGGGCGGCTGCGTGCTCCTGATCGACGAGATCGACAAGTCGGACGCCGAATTCGAATCGCTGCTGCTGGAAATCCTGTCCGACTTCCAGGTCACGATCCCCGAGCTCGGAACCGTTTCGGCGATCACACCGCCAACGGTGATCCTCACCTCCAACAGCGAGCGCGACCTCGGCGATGCCCTGAAGCGACGCTGCCTGCATCTGCATATCGGCTTTCCCGAGCAGCGGCTCGAGGAGCGCATCGTCGAAAGCCGCGTGCCCGGCATCTCGCAGACGCTGCGGCGGCAGATGGTCGGCTTCATCCACGAGATCCGCTCGCTCGACCTGAAGAAGCTGCCCTCGGTCAGCGAGACCATCGACTGGGCGCGTGTGCTGGTGCTGCTCCAGGCTTCCGAACTCGATACTGAGATCGTCAAGGACACGCTCAACGTGCTCCTGAAATACGAAGCCGACATCGAGGCCGCGACGCCGCAGGTGACGACCTTCATTGCCAAGGCGGCCCGGTCCAACGTCTTCGGTTGACGCCGATGCGCGAAAATCTCCATCGCTTCTTTCGGGCGGCACGCGGGGCTGGCGTTCACGTCTCGCCGGCCGAAAGCATCGATGCGATGCGCGCCGTCGCGCAGGTCGGCATCTCCGACCGCGCCGTGCTACGCGATGCGCTGCTGCTGACGCTCGCCAAGTCGCAGGACGAGAAGCTCGCGCTCGGCGACTGCTTTGATCTGTTCTTCAGCCAGCCGGAGCCGCGACAGGAGCAGCCTGAGGCTGCCGGCGAAGACGATGCTGCGCAAGGCGAGGATCAGCCGCCCTCCGCCGGCTCGGCGAGCGAGGCGGGCGAAGGTCAGCCTTCCCAGGGCCTGGGTCCCTTGGCGCAGATGCTATTGTCGCAGGATCGCAACGCGATCGCTGCCGCGATTGCCAGCGCCTCCGGCGCGGCCTCCCTGGCCGACATCCGCTACTCCACCCAGCGCGGCATATTCTCCAGCCGCATCCTCGACGCCATGGGCCTCCAGCGCCTGCGCGACGATCTCGACCAACTGACCGCGACCAACCCGTCGCTGGCCGAGCGCCTGCGCGCCGCGCTCGATGCCTTGCGCGAAGCCGTGCGCGATACGGTCTCGCAAGGGCTCGCACTCTATGCCCGCGAGGAGGCCGAAAACCTCCGCAACGAGATCCTGCGCAACGCGCCGCTTGCCCGCATCGAGCGGCGCCAGGTCGCCGAGATGCGTGCCCTCATCCGCCAGATCGCACGCCGGCTGCGCGAGCGCTATTCCAAGCCGCGCAAGCGCCAGCGCCGCGGCCATCTCGACGTTCGCCGAACGCTCCGCCGCAACGCGGCCTGGGGCGGCGTGCCCTTCCTCACGGCATGGAAGCGCAAGCATCGCGACCGGCCGAAGATCGTCGCGCTGTGCGACGTCTCGGGCTCCGTTGCGCAAGTCTCGGACTTCTTCCTGCTGCTGATCCACTCGCTGCACGAGGTGGTCGACGACGTCCGCTCCTTCGCCTTTTCTTCGCACCTGATCGAGGTCAGCGAGATCCTGGAGACGAAGTCGCCGGAGGAGGCGATGTCCGAGATCATGTCCAAGGTCGGTTTCGGCTCGTCGGATTACGGCGCCTCGTTGGTCGATTTCGAGAAGGAGTTCATGAGCGCGCTGACGCCGCAGACCACGGTGATCGTGCTCGGCGATGCCCGCAGCAACAATCTCGACCCACGCGCCGACATTTTGCGCCGGATCTCCGAGCGTTCGAAGCGGTTGGTCTGGCTCAATCCCGAGGGGCGGCTCGCCTGGGGCTTTGGCGATTCCGAGATGCCGCGCTACGCAACCTTTTGCAGCGTCGTGCGCCAATGCGCCACCGCGCAACAGCTCGAACGCGCTGTTTCCGATATTGTGGCGACTTATCAATAAGCAATAACAGCCGCCTCCGTCAGGCGGCGTTCAGCTCGGCCTGATTGCATTCCCGAAAGTGACGCGCGATTTCGTCGAGCGCGCGCTGCTCCCATTCTTCTGCCTGCGCCAGCCAGAACGGCCGGCGCTTCGAATCGAGCGCCGCGCGCTCTCGGCAAAGGAATTCCTGACTGCAAATTTCCACCAGCCTGTTCATGCACTCCACTCCGGCCGTGTGAAGCCATTCCCCGCAGGCCAAGGTAACAGAGTCCTCAATCTCCCGCCTCATCATTTCTGGGCATATCGCGACGCCAAATAGGACAGTGATGCTTGCCGTGCACTGCGGCAGCTCGCATCGCAACATCAAGTGCGGATCATCAATTAGTGATGAGAACGTGACGGTAGTCGTGCACTAACGACGTTAACTCTTGTGGCGCAACGAAGTGCCGCAATTTGTGAAGAGATGTTCTAAACAGCTGACCGAATTCCCGACTCATTGTCGTCGCATGGTCTTCATGCGGCGCCGCTAACAGGGGCACGCGAACCGGACGATCGGCTGAGGCACCATGAGCAACGATTTCGACCTTGATCTATCGACCGACCAGTGGGAAGCGCTAAAGGCGCTTCGCAACCCGGTGTCGAACGGTCGCCTCGCGAAGGCCTATCTCGTCGAAAGCCTCGCCAAGCTCGGCCTCGTTGTCATGAATGACGGCGTGCCTGCGATAACATCCACAGGACGCAAGGTGCTGGTGCGCGGCTCATGCCGGCTGCTCGATCTCGTGGCGTGACGAGATCGCCTGCTGCCGCGTAACTGCGCCATCGCCTGAAAAATAACCTTTAGCTCTTCATCGAAATCGGATTTGCTTCTTGCGACAAGATCTGGCGCGCGACGACGCTGCGCCAGACAGGCAAGGGAGCTGATCATGAACGGGCTTGGCGGGCTGAACAAATCCCCCAACGGTGTGGTTATCGGACTTGTGCAGCTGCAGCTGCCTAGCGTGGTGAGCGCGGCCGATCTCGCCAGGCAGACCGAGCGCATCGTCTGGATGGTCGGCAAGGCCCGCCGCAATCTCTCCACCATGGATCTGGTGGTCTTCCCCGAATACTCGCTGCACGGCCTGTCGATGGACACCAATCCGGAGATCATGTGTCGGCTTGACGGACCGGAGGTTGCGGCCTTCAAGCAGGCCTGTGTCGACAACAAGATCTGGGGCTGCTTCTCCATCATGGAGTTCAACCCGCATGGCAATCCCTACAACTCGGGCCTGATCATCGACGATCACGGCGAGATCAAGCTCTACTATCGCAAACTTCATCCCTGGATTCCGGTCGAGCCGTGGGAGCCCGGCGACATCGGCATTCCCGTGATCGAGGGACCGAAGGGCGCGAAGATCGCGCTGATCATCTGCCATGACGGCATGTTCCCGGAGATGGCACGGGAATGCGCCTACAAAGGCGCGGAGATCATGATCCGCACCGCCGGCTACACCGCGCCAATCCGCGAAGCCTGGCGCTTCACCAACCAGGCCAATTCGTTTCAGAATCTGATGATCACCGCAAATGTCTGCATGTGCGGCTCGGACGGCTCGTTCGATTCCATGGGCGAAGGCATGATCATCAATTTCGACGGCACGGTCCTGGCGCATGGTACGACCGGCCGTGCCGACGAGATCATCACCGCAGAGGTCCGGCCGGATCTCGTGCGCGAAGCCCGCATCAACTGGGGCGTCGAAAACAACATCTACCAGCTCTGGCACCGCGGCTATGTCGCGGTGAAGGGCGGCGCGATGGACTGCCCCTACACCTTCATGCAGGACATGGTCGCCGGCACCTTCCGATTGCCGTGGGAAAATCAGGTCAAGGTCACCGACGGCACCTCGTGCGGCTTCCCGGCCCCGACGCGGATGTTCGGCAAGACGGCGAAGGCGGCGGAATAACCCGGTTTCTCGGGTGAAACCGCGACAATCTGGCACCGTGGCCTGCGCGCTCGGCAACCCCGTCGGCAATTGCGTCGCAACCGTCGCGGTCGCGGCCTGGGAAGGCGATCTCGACCGGCCAAGGCGGCCAAGGTGCTGGAGGGCGGCGAGGTGGTCGACGTGACGGCGGGATAGAGGTTCGGCGATCAATCGTTCCACTGGAGGAGTGGCGTGCCGTAGGCCCTCCTCCAGACCGACAGAAAGCGCGGAAACCACGAGTGGGCCACGGCACCCTTATAGGCCCAGGTGCGATACTTCAGACCCTGCTCCGAAATCAGCTCCTGATAGCCGCCGTGGAGTTCGGTCGTGGCGCGAATGTCCTTCAGGATTCCTTGCGCGCAGGCCCGATAGGTATCGCCACCCGAGAACTCATCGTAATCCAGCATGCGGTCGGCAAATTCGACGTTGAACGTCGGCCAGGAGGAACGCCCCTGATATGCGGGAGCTGCAATCTTGTGGATCATCTTGGTCCGCGGGTTGTCCGCCGAAACCAGGAAGTGGAACGTGCTCGGAATGCGAAACCGTGGCTCGGCGATGATCAGATCCGTCGTGGCCGCGAACAGCGCGCGCTCGCTCGCCTCGCTCATATCCCAAAAGCCGCGATGCACGCTGACGAAATCCAACGCGACCGACGATGCCGGTGAGCTCGCCGGGCCGTCCAGGGAATGCCTGATGTAGCCGTTCTTGCCGAAGAGGCGGAGCAGATCCCTCTTGTACTGCGCAAGGTCGCGCCCGAGCAGCCGCTTCAGCTCGTTCTCGCCGACGATCCCGAGCTGCACGCCCCACACGAAGGTCGTGCAGACGCAGGCATTGGTGACGAAACGCCGGCGCTCGGCGCGGGTATCCGTCGCCGCGGAGCGCGGGCCGTTGGCGTCGCACAGCAAATATCTGGTGCCGTCAGCGTCGAAGGACTCCAGCTCGCTCGCAAGCTTCAGGATCGCGCGCTTCAGGTCTCCGCCATATTCGGCCAGCAACAAGCGGCCGGCGTGCGCGCATTGCGACATCGCAAGGTAAGACGACGCCCTCTCCTCGGCAGAGATCATCTGCTGCAGACCGGCGAGAATGCCGAGCAGCGTATCCGAGGGTCGCGAAAAATAGTTCACGCCGAGATACCGGCCGCGCCCGGCCGGTACGATGGTCGTGGTGACCACGTCGGCGCGAACGGCCTCCAGCAGCAGGCGCACGCTCTTCTCGAGCAGACGGACCCGTCGCACGGCGTCCTGCGCATCCATGATGGTTTCAGGATCGAGAACGTCGGGATAGAACCAGGCGAAGTCGCGGGGGTAATAGGCCGAGGCGTGCGGTGCGCCGGTGACGAGGAAGGCCTCGGTCACCGAAAAGGCGCTGTCCATCGAGTGCCGATAGAGGTCCTCGATCGCCGACAACGAATGATGCGATTGTCTCAGGAATCGATCACCGAGGAAATTGACCGCCTGAAGGGCGTTGGCGACGAAGGTCGCAGCCATCCCCTGATAGAACCGGTTTTCACGATGTGATGGAAAAGAGATGTCGCTGTTCATGTCCGTCAATCGGCTGATTGTCTCGTGACCCTCGTGATGATGGCCACCATCTTAAACATGACTGATTCGTATCTCTACCCGGTGACTTGCGGGTTCGTGACGCTCGCCTAGGCCTTACGCGGCCCGAAATTCTCGATCACCCGCAGCAGCACACGCGCTCCGGCATCGGCATCGGCAAGCGCGACATGCTCGTCCGGGTGATGGCTGATGCCGCCGCGGCAGCGGACGAAGATCATGCCGACATCGGCGATGTCGATCATCGCCATGCCGTCGTGCCCTGCCCCGCTCGGCAGCTCGAACACGGAGAAGCCTTCGGCTTCGATCGCTCGCGCGATCTGCTGCTTGAGCCAGGGCGCGCAGGACGCGGTGCGATTCTCGTGGGTGACGTCGAGCTGGAGTGCCAATTGCCTCCGCTTGGCGATCGCCTCGATCTGGCGCACGATATCGGCCACCGCGCGCTTGCGGTGCATATCGGTCGGCGCGCGCATGTCGATGGTGAAGGATACTTCGCCCGGAATGACATTGGTCGCGCCGGGCCTCGCCTGGATGTAGCCCACGGTGCCGACGAGGCCGCCCTCGTCGGTGCGGCAAAATTGCTCGATCGCATTGATGCATTCGGCCGCGCCGGCGAGCGCATCTCGGCGCAGCGCCATCGGCACGGTGCCGGCATGACCGGCCATACCGGAGAGCCGGGCCGCAAGGCGCGTGGCCCCGGCAATGGCGGTGACGACGCCCACGGGCAGGTTCTGCGCTTCCAGCACCGGCCCCTGCTCGATGTGCAATTCGAGATAGGCAAGCAGCTCGCGCCGCGCGCGCGCGGCCGCACCGATATGGTCGGGGTCGAGGCCGAACTGCACGAGCGCCTCGCGCATCGACACGCCGTCGCGGTCGCGCGTATTCAGCACGCCCTGATCGAAGATGCCGGCCACCGCACGGCTGCCGAGCAAGGTCGAAGCGAACCGCACCCCCTCCTCGTCGGCAAAGCCGATCACCTCGATCGCAAATGGCAGGCGCTTGCCGCGGCGGTTGAGATCGGCGACGCAAGAGATCGCCGTGATCACACCCAGCGGTCCATCCCATTTGCCGGCATCGCGCACGGTGTCGTAATGCGAGCCGAGCATCAGGCAGGGCATGTCCGGCCGGTCGCCTTCGTACCGTCCGCAGACATTGCCGATGGCATCGAGATGGGCGCTCATGCCGGCCTCGCGCATCCACCCCATGATGAGGTCCGCGGCCTTGCGCAGCTCCTTGCTGAGGAAGATGCGGGTGAGCTTCTCGGGCTCTTCCGAGATCGCGCCGAGCTCGTTGATCCGGCGAACGATCTCATTGCCGAGCGATGCATCGTGAACGGTACCAGCGCCCATCTCGGCGAGCTTTCCATCTTCTGAGGACACGGCGGTCCTGACGACAATCGATACAAGTTCGGTGCCAGCGGAAATCCTCCGGCCCCGTCCCAGTCAGCGCGTGGTTAGCATGAATGCGCCTTGCCGGCCGACCGTCCGACGCAGGTCATGCACATGCGCGGGCAGGTTCTGGCTGCTCAACTCCTCTGCATACAATACCTTTATATTGCCCATAAATTAGCCTGCCACTTTCCTCGCCAAGTTCAGAACAAATATTATTCGATGTTTATTTCAATGGCTTATAACTAACTGCACGCTTCATAGTCTCTGGCACGAAGCTTGCGACGCCTGATCCCGGCTCCGCCAAGCCGGCGCAGCCGTGAGATCAAGGCGGGGCATCCGCCAAGGGGAGCGAGCAATGGATTCTGGCAGGATTTCACGACGTCATGTGTTGCAGGGCGGCGCGGCCCTCACCCTCGGCGCGGCAGCGGGCCTGCGCCCGGCCGTCGCGGCCGAGACCACCATCGGCTTCATCTATGTCGGCTCGCGCGACGACTACGGCTACAATCAGGCGCACGCGCAGGGCGCGGCGGCGCTGAAGAAGATTCCCGGCCTCAAGGTGGTCGAGGAGGAGAAGGTGCCGGAGACCGATGCGGTCGAGAAGACGATCGAGTCCATGATCAATCTCGATGGCGCTACCCTGCTCTTCCCGACCTCGTTCGGGTACTACAATCCGCACATGATCAAGATGGCCAACAAGTACCCGAAGCTCCGCTTCGAGCATTGCGGCGGCCTCTGGAGCGAGAAGGACCCCAAGAACGCCGGCAGCTATTTCGGCTACATCGACGAGGCTCAGTACATCTCCGGCATCGTCGCCGGCCTGACATCGAAGAGCAGCAAGCTCGGCTTTGTCGCGGCCAAGCCGATCCCTCAAGTGCTGCGCAACATCAACGCCTTCACGCTTGGCGCCAAGTCCGTCAATCCAAAGGCCACCACGCAGGTGATCTTCACCGGCGACTGGTCGATGCCGGTCAAGGAGGCCGAAGCCACCAACAGCCTGATCGATCAGGGCGTGGACGTGCTCACCTGCCACGTCGATGGGCCCAAGACCATGGTCGAGAACGCGGCGCGACGCGGCGCCTTCGTCTGCGGCTATCACACCAACCAGTCGGCGCTGGCACCCAAGGCCTATCTCACCGGCGCGGAGTGGAACTGGGAAGCGCTCTATCCGAAGTTCGTCAAGATGATCGCCTCCGGCGAAGGCATCCCGAATTTCTACCGCGGCGGCCTGAAGGAAGAGATCGTCAAGACCTCGCCCTATGGCGAAGCGGTCTCGGCCGAAGCGCGCAAGGCGGCCGACGCGGCCAAGGCAAAATTCCTGTCGGCAGAAGGCTTCGCCATCTTCAAGGGCGGGCTGGTCGACAACAAGGGCAAGACGGTGATCCCTGTCGGTACCGACCGCGGCCAGAAGGATCCTGAACTGGAGAAGATGGACTACCTGGTCGAGGGCGTGCTCGGAGCCACTTCGTGACGACGGAAGCGGCGGATTCCACGGAGGCGGTCGGGACAGTCGCCCCGGCCGCCGATCCCGGTTTCCTCCAGCGTCACGGCGGCACGATCGAATATGTCCTGATCCCGGGCGCGGCGCTGGTCGGCGCGCTCGCGGTGTTCGGCATCTTCGTCGCGATGTTCGGCAAGAATCCCCTCGATCTCTATTTCTACATGTATTACGGCGCGTTCGGCACCTGGTTCTCCTGGCAGAACACGCTGACGCGCGCAGCGCCCCTGATCCTCACCGCACTCTGTACCGCGCTGCCGGCGCAGCTCGGCATGGTCATCATCGGTGGCGAAGGCGCGCTGCTGATGGGCGCATTGTCGGCAACCAGCGCCGCACTCGCGCTTCAAGGCATGCCGCCGCTCGTCGTCCAGGTCGCCATGGTCTGCGCCGGCGTGATCGGCGGCGGGCTGTGGATCATGCTCTCAGGCGGCTTGCGGCAGTATCGCGGCGTCAACGAGACCATCTCGAGCCTGCTGCTCGTCTACATCGCGCTCGCGATCCTCAACCATCTCGTCGAGGGGCTGATGCGCGATCCCGCCAGCCTCAACAAGCCGTCCACCCGCGAGATCGGCGCCGCCAACATGATCGGCTCCATTCCAGGCACCGACGTGCATTGGGGCTTCGTGTTCGGCCTGATTGCCGCGATCGCCTCTTACATCCTGATCTATCACACCGTGTTCGGCTTCGCCGCGCGCGTGGCCGGCGGCAACATCCGTGCTGCGAAGATCGTCGGTCTCGGCGTCGACAAGCTGATCCTGACCGTCTGCTTCCTTGCCGGCGGCGCGGCTGGCCTCGCCGGCATGGTCGAGGTCGCCGCCGTGCAGGGACGCACCAACGCCAACCTCGCCGCCGGCTATGGCTTCACCGGCATTCTCGTAGCCTTTCTGGCGCGGCAAAATCCGCTCGCCATCATCCCCGTCGCGATCCTGCTCGGCGGCATCAGCGCTAGCGGCGGCCTGCTGCAACGCCGCCTGGGGCTGCCGGATGCGTCCGTGCTGGTGCTGCAGGGCATCATCTTCGTCTTCGTGCTCGCCAGCGATGCGCTCTACGGACGCATCGGATTCCTGAAGGGAAAATCCTGAGATGGCAGACGGATCGATCGGCCTCTGGACCGTCCCGCTCGCCGTCCTCGGCGGTGCCATTCGCGTCTCCACCCCATTCCTGTTCGTGAGCCTGGGCGAATGCATCACCGAGCGTGCGGGCCGCATCAATCTCGGCCTCGAAGGCACGCTGGTGATGGGCGCGATGAGCGCCTATGGCATCTCCTATCTCACCGGCTCTCCGTGGCTCGGCGTGCTTGCCGCCGGCATCACCGGCGCGCTGCTGGGTGCGCTGCATGCCGGCATCTGCTCGCTGCCGCGCGTCAATGACGTTGCCGTCGGAATTGCCTTGATGCTGTTCGGCACTGGCCTTGCGTTCTATCTCGGCAAGCCGCTGATCGAGCCGACAGCGCCGCGGCTGCCCGCCATCGACTTCGGCTGGTGGAGCGACATTCCGCAAGTCCAGGCAGCGCTGCGCATCAACGTGCTGTTCCTGATCGGCGTGGCGCTGGCGCCAATCCTCTATTGGGCCTTCCGCACCACCCGCTGGGGCTTGCTCATCCGCACCGCCGGCGAGAGCGCGGATGCCGCACGCGCGATGGGCCATTCCGTGCTGCTGATCCGCCTGCGCGCCACCATGGCCGGTGGTTTCCTCGCGGGCATCGGCGGCTCGTTTCTGTCCCTGTTCTACCCCGGAAGCTGGAACGAGGGCCTTTCCTCGGGCCAGGGCATCACCGCCGTGGCGCTCGTGATCTTCGCGCGCTGGGATCCCCTGCTCTGCCTGTGGGCCTCGCTCGCCTTCGGCGGCGCGGCGGCGCTGGGTCCGGCGCTGCAATCGGTCGGCGTCACCTCTGGCTATCACCTATTCAACGCCGCGCCCTACATCCTGACGCTGGCGATCATGATCATCACCTGCTCGCCGAAGCGGACGCTGACCGGCGCGCCCGCCGAACTCTCGATCACACGGTAACACGCACGAGGTCGTCCATGCCCGAGCGCTACATCAAGTCCGAGCCCTATGCCTGGCCCTACAATGGTGATCTCCGCCCCGAGAACACCGCGCTGATCATCATCGACATGCAGACCGATTTCTGCGGCGTCGGCGGCTATGTCGACAAGATGGGCTACGACCTCTCGCTGACACGGGCACCTATCGAGCCGATCAAGCGGCTGCTCGCAGTGATGCGCAAGCAAGGCTTCCATATCATCCATACCCGCGAGGGCCACCGCCCCGATCTCTCCGACCTGCCCGCCAACAAGCGCTGGCGCTCGCGCCAGATCGGCGCCGGCATCGGCGATCCCGGCCCGTGCGGACGCATCCTGGTGCGCGGCGAGCCCGGCTGGGACATCATCGAAGAACTCGCGCCGCTACCGGGCGAGCCGATCATCGACAAGCCCGGCAAGGGCTCGTTCTGCGCCACCGATCTGGAGCTGATCCTGCGCGTGCGCGGCATCGAGAACATCGTGTTGACCGGGATCACGACCGACGTCTGCGTCCACACCACGATGCGCGAGGCCAACGACCGCGGCTTCGAATGCGTCCTGCTGCACGATTGCTGCGGCGCGACCGACAAGAGCAACCACGACCACGCGCTGAAGATGATCAAGATGCAGGGCGGGGTGTTCGGCGCAGTCTCGACCTCTGATGCCTTCATCGGAGCAATTTCGTGATCATCGGCGAAACGCCGCCGCCATCGGGCGCCTTCGGCGTCGATGCCATCGCCATGACCATGCGCTTCGGCGACTTCCTGGCGCTGGACAATGTCGAGCTGAAGGTGCGGCCGGGCTCGTTCCATGCGCTGCTCGGCGAGAATGGCGCCGGCAAATCCACCCTCGTCAAATGCATCATGGGCTATTACCACGCGACCGAAGGCGACATTCTCGTCGGCGGCCGCGAGCAGGCGATCGCCAACCCGAAGGATGCCCACGCGCTCGGCCTCGGCATGGTCTATCAGCATTTTACGCTGGTGCCGGCGATGACCGTTGCCGAAAATCTCGTGCTGGCGCGCGACGACGTGCCAGCCGTGGTGAACTGGCCGAACGAGATGAAGGAGCTGGAGGCGTTCTTGGGCAACATGCCCTTCAAGGTACCGCTCTCCGCAAAGGTCTCCGACATCTCTGCCGGCGAACGGCAGAAGTGCGAGATCCTCAAGCAGCTCTATCTGAAGCGGCACTTCCTGATCCTGGACGAGCCGACCTCGGTGCTGACCCCGGCGGAAGCCGACGAGGTGCTCGGCATGCTCCGCGACATGGTTGTGGAGGGCGAGCTGACCATCCTGATGATCACGCACAAGTTCCGCGAGGTCATGGCGTTTGCCGATGACGTCACCATCCTGCGCCGCGGCAAGCTCGCTGGAGCCGGCAAGGTTTCCGAGCTGACGCCGGACGCGATGGCCCGCACCATGATCGGTGCCGAGGAGTTGACGGTGCAGCCGCCGCGCACCGGCGAAGCCGGTCAGGCCAGGCTGGAGCTCCAAAAGCTCCGCGCCCTGGACGATGCGGGTGCCGTTGCCGTGCACGATGTCTCGCTCACCGTTCGCGCCGGCGAGATCGTCGGCATCGCCGGCGTTTCCGGGAATGGCCAGCGCCAGCTCGTCGAGGTGCTGGCCGGCCAGCGCGAGGCCGAGAGCGGGGAGGTGCGCGTCGCCGGCGATCCCTATCACGCAAGCCGCGAGGAGATGCGGCGGCACAGGATGTCGCTGCTGCCCGAGGAGCCGCTGAAGAATGCCTGCGTCGGCGGCATGAGCGTCGCCGAAAACGTCGCCTTCCGGGAATTCGACCGTGCCCCCTTCGCCCGCGGCGGCTGGTGGCTCAACCCTCGCGCCTTTCGCGACGACGCGAGGACGAAGATCGCCCGGTACAAGATCAAGACCCGCACGCCCGATACGCCGATCTCGGCGCTGTCGGGCGGCAACGTACAGCGGGCTGTGCTGGCCCGCGAGCTCGGCGGCGACGTCGAGGTGCTGATCGCCGCCAATCCCTGCTTCGGCCTCGATTTCGCGGCGGTGGCGCAGATCCATGCCGAGATCATGGCCGCGCGCAACCGCGGCGCCGCCGTCCTGCTCGTCAGCGAGGACCTCGACGAGCTGCTCGAACTGTCGGATAGGCTCGTGGTGATGTTCCACGGCGAATTCGTGTATGAAGCGCGGACCAGCGAAGCCGATCTCACGGTGGTCGGCCGCCACATGGCAGGGCACTGAACGGAGGATCGATGGGCGACGCATCCGGGCGGGACGAACACTTTCTGCGCCTGTCTTTCGCGGTCGCCGGCCGTTCCCTCACCCATGGCAACCATCCCTTCGGCTGTATCGTCGTCGATGCCGACGGCAAGGTGCTGATCGAGACTGAGAACGGCTACATGCCGGATCGCGACGGCACCGCGCATGCCGAGCGTCTCGCAGCCACCCAGGCCTGCCGTACGCTCGATCGCGAGGTGCTGGCGAAGGCCACGCTCTATTCCTCAGCCGAACCCTGCGCGATGTGTGCCGGCGCGATCTACTGGGCCGGTATTGGCCGTGTCGTCTATGGCCTCAGCGAGCATCGCCTGCGCTGCATCACCGGCAACCATCCGGAAAATCCGACGCTCAACCTGCCATGCCGCGAGGTCTTTGCCAGCGGCCAGCGGCCGACGGAGGTCGTCGGCCCACTGCTCGAAGACGAAGCCGAAGCGCTGCACGACGGCGTTTGGACGAAGTAGCAGCACATCCCAAAGGGGACGACACCGTGGAGTGCCGCATTGAGGCAGCCATTGCGGCCGCTGCGCTCCCCGCGATGGACGACCGACGCGTCCGTTGCTCAACATGGCGTCAGGTCTGCGCAGCGGGTTCCGATTTGCCTTGGACCGTCACAAATTTGCAACAGGCACCGCTCGCAGACGCGATCGCCCCCAACCGTCCGGGTGCTGTTTGCGGGATATGATTGCTCGGAATCGATGACCGGCGCTGGGCCGAGAGCCTGCCGACGCGTTGAGCAAGGGATGATGCTTTTTCACATCTTACGCTGGGGTCCAAACTGGCCCAGTATTGAGGCACGTCACCCATGCAAGCGCATCAACGAATGTTAGATCCGACATCCAACGGCCAGCATTCCGGCGAGTCCCCGCTCCTGAGGACCATTGGCCTCACCAAACGCTATGGCGATTTCCTCGCCAACGATTGCATCGATATCGAGATCCGGCCGAGGGAAATCCACGCCCTGCTGGGCGAGAACGGCGCCGGCAAGTCGACGCTGGTCAAGGCGATCTACGGACTGATCCAGCCCAGCGCCGGCGAGATTCACTGGCAGGGCGAGCGGATCGTGCTGTCCGGTCCGTCCGAAGCGCGCATCCGCGGCATCGGCATGGTGTTCCAGCACTTCTCGCTGTTCGACAATCTCACGGTTGCCGAGAACGTCGCGCTCGGCCTCGACGGCAAGGAATCCTTCAAGGACATGTCGGCCCGGCTGGAACAGGTGTCGAAGACTTACGGTCTGCCGCTCGATCCCAGGCGTGAGGTGTGGCAACTCTCCGTCGGCGAGCGTCAGCGCATCGAGATCGTCCGCGCCCTGATGCAGGATCCGAAATTCCTGATCCTGGACGAGCCCACCGCGGTGCTGACGCCGCAGGAGGCTGACCAGCTCTTCATCGTGCTGGATCGCCTCAAGGCCGAGGGCCGCGCCATCCTCTATATCAGCCACAAGCTGGAGGAGGTGAAGCGGCTCTGCGACGCCGCGACGATCCTGCGCGGCGGCAGGAAGGTCGAGACCTGCAACCCGCGGCTCGAAACCGCCGCCTCACTTGCGCGGATGATGGTCGGCGGCGAGGTCAAGGAGGTGAAGGGCGCATCCGGCCGCAAGACCACCGTGCCGCGGCTCGTCGTCAACGATCTCTCGCTGGCTCCCGTCGAAGCGCACGGCGTACGGCTCGAGCACATCTCATTCGAGCTGAAGGGCGGCGAGATTCTCGGCATCGCCGGCGTCGCCGGTAACGGCCAGGACGAATTGTTCGCAGCGCTCTCCGGCGAGCGCCTCGCGAAGGCCCCCGGGACGGTGGTGATCGAGGGCATCGCCGCCGGTCACCTTTCGATCACCCAGCGGCGCAAGCTGGGGGCGGCCTTCGTTCCCGAGGAGCGACTCGGCCACGGCACCGCGCCGCGGATGAGACTGTCGGAGAACGCGCTGCTCACCGGCCATGCCGCCAGCGGCATGGTCCGTCGCGGATTCATCGATACGGCGGCTACGCTGAGAACGGTCGACCGCGCCACCGAAACCTTCGACGTCCGCAAGGCCAAGCGCGATCCCGAGGCCGCCAGCCTGTCCGGCGGCAATCTGCAGAAGTTCATCGTGGGACGCGAGATCCTGCGCAATCCCGCGGTACTGGTGGTGAGCCAGCCGACCTGGGGCGTCGATGCCGGCGCCGCCGCCGTCATCCGTCAGGCGCTGCTTGATCTCGCCACCGCAGGCGCCGCGGTACTCGTGACCAGCCAGGATCTCGACGAGCTCGCCGAGATTGCCGACCGCATCGCCGTGATGTTCCACGGCAAGCTGTCGGCTCCGCTCTCGGCACGCGAAGCAAGCCGCGAGAAGCTGGGCCTTCTGATGGGCGGCAGCAGCCTGCAGCCAAAGGAGATCGCGCATGCAGCTGGTGCTTGAGAAGCGTGCCGAGCGCTCTGGCACGATCGCGCTGGTGTCCCCCCTGATCGCGATTGGCCTCACGATCGTGACCATGGTCATCCTGTTCGCGATCCTTGGCAAGAATCCACTGCTTGCCCTGCACGCCTATTTCATTGCGCCCCTCACCGATGGCTATTCGCTCCAGGAGATCGCGGTGAAGGCGACGCCGCTGGTGATGATCGCGATCGGCCTGTCGCTGTGCTATCTCGCCAACGCCTGGAACATCGGCGCCGAAGGGCAATTCCTGATCGGCGCAGTCGCGGGAAGCTGGATCGCGGTGAAGACGCAAGGTACTGATGCCGGCGCCTGGGTGCTGCCGGCTATGCTCGTCCTCGCCGCCGCTGCGGGCGCGCTCTATGCGCTGATCCCGGCGATCTGCAAGGTGAAATTCGGCGCCAGCGAGATCCTGACCAGCCTGATGCTGGTCTATGTCGCCGACCTCTTCCTCGACTATCTCGTGCGCGGCCCCTGGCGCGATCCGCACGGCTTCAATTTCCCGACCACGGCCGAGTTCGATCCGGTAGCGACCGTGCCGTTGCTGATCGAAGGCGGCCGGCTGCATCTCGGCTCCATCATCGCCCTGCTCGTCGTCGCGGCAGCCGCGATCCTGCTCGGGCGCACCATCAAGGGTTTCGAGATCCGCGTGGTCGGCGCCGCGCCGCGCGCCGCGCGGTTCGGCGGCTTCAACGCCAACCAGCTCATCATCCTGACCTTCGCCGTCTCCGGGGCGCTGGCCGGGCTTGCCGGCATCATCGAGGTGGCGGGTCCAGTCGGGCATCTCCAGCCCGGCATCTCGCCAGGCTACGGCTTTACCGCGATCATCGTCGCTTTCCTCGGCCGGCTGAACCCGCTTGGAATATTAGTTGCAGGCCTCTTCCTCGCGTTGACCTTTATCGGCGGCGAGCAGGCGCAGATCGCGATGAAGATTCCGCTGGACGTCACCAAGGTCTTTCAGGGCATTCTGCTGTTTTACGTGCTCGCCTGCGACTCCCTCATTCTCTACCGCTTCAAGCTGGTGTTCCCGAACAAGGTGGTGGCCCGTGGAGCTGGTTGAGGCCATCATCCTGGCGGTACTCGCCGCGTCGACGCCGCTGTTGCTGGCCGCGACAGGCGAACTCGTGGCCGAGCGTTCCGGCGTGCTCAACCTCGGGGTCGAAGGCATGATGATCGTCGGCGCGGCCTGTGGCTTTGCCGGCGCCTGGCTGACCGGATCGATCTTTATCGGCGCGCTGTTCGGCATCGTCGCGGGCACGCTGATGTCGCTCGTCTTCGCGCTGATGGCACTCGGGCTCGCCGTCAACCAGGTCGCAACCGGCCTCGCGCTGACCATCTTGGGTGTTGGCCTCTCGGGTCTGATCGGCGCCGGCTTCGTCGGCGAGCGCATCACGCCGGCCGTGCAACTCGTCATTCCCGGTCTCACTAATGTCCCCCTGATCGGCCGCGTGCTGTTCGGCGAGAATGGTTTCGTCTATTTCTCGATCGCACTGATCGTCGCGGTTTGGTGGTTCCTGTACCGCACCCGGGCAGGCTTGATCCTCCGCGCCTGCGGCGACAATCACGTTTCCGCGCATGCGCTCGGCTATCCCGTCCTGCGCATCCGCACCCTCGCCGTGATGTTCGGCGGCGCCTGCGCGGGTCTTGCGGGCGCCTATTTGCCGCTCGCCTATACGCCGTTCTTCATTCCGGGCATGACCGCCGGCCGCGGTTGGATCGCACTGGCGCTAGTGGTGTTCTCGTCCTGGCGGCCGGGCCGGCTCGTCATCGGCGCCTATCTGTTCGGCGCGGTGACGATCCTGCAACTGCATGCGCAAGGATGGGGCGTCGGCATTCCCTCGCAATTCATGTCGGCGCTGCCTTATCTCGCGACGGTCATCGTGCTGGTCCTTATCTCCCGAGCGCGCACCGGCGGCTCGACCGCGCCGGCTGCGCTCGGTACGGTGTTCGTGCCTGACCGCTGAGTTTCATTCCAAGGCGTGCGCGATGGGGCGCGCATGCTGCGGATCGTGGCTTCCCCCGAAGTTTGGAGATCGATGATGAGGAAATCACTTCTTGCACTGGCTGCCGGGCTCTTGCTCGCTGGGAGCGTCAGTGCGGCCTCCGCCGCCGACAAGCTGAAAGTCGGCTTCGTTTATCTCGGTCCGATTGGAGACCTCGGCTGGACCTATCAGCACGACCTCGGTCGCCAGGCGCTGGTGAAAGAATTGGGCGACAAGATCGAGACCACTTATCTCGAGAACGTGCCCGAAGGCCCGGACTCCGAGCGCGCGATCGAGCAGCTCGTCCGCGCCGGCAACAAACTGATCTTCACCACATCGTTCGGCTACATGGATCCGACGCTGAAGGTCGCCAAGAAATATCCGAACGTGCATTTCGAGCACGCCACCGGCTACAAGCGCAACCCGAACATGTCGACCTACTCGGCGAAATGGTATCAGGGCCGCTACATTCAAGGCCTGATTGCGGCCAAGATGTCGAAGTCGGGCGTGCTCGGCTATATCGGCTCGTTCCCGATTCCGGAGGTCGTCTCCGGCATCAACGCGACGATACTGGCGGCGCAGACCATCAATCCGAACATCAAGGTCAAGATCATCTGGGCCAATACCTGGTTCGACCCAGGCAAGGAGGCCGACGCCGCCAAGGCGCTGATCGACCAGGGTGCCGACGTCATCATGCAGCACACGGATTCGCCCGCGGCCATGCAGATCGCCAGCGAACGCGGCAAGCTGGCCTTCGGCCAGGATTCCGAAATGATCCAGTTCGGGCCAAAGGCCCAGCTGACCTCGATCATCAACAACTGGGGCCCCTACTACATCGAGCGGGTCAAGGCCGAGCTCGCCGGCACCTGGAAGTCCGAGGACACTTGGGGTGGCCTCGACAGCCGCATGTTCACGATGGCGCCCTACACCAACATGCCTGACGATGTGAAAAAAATGGCCGAGGATGCCCAGGCCGCAATCACCGCGGGCAAGCTGCATCCGTTCAAATGCCCGATCGTTGGGCAGGACGGCAAGCCGGTCGAGTGCAAGGGCGGCGCTCACCTGGATGACGGCCAGATCCTCGGCATGAATTTCTACGTCAAAGGCATCGACGACAAGCTGCCGGGCAAGTAGCACGCTTCTTGCATTGACTAAATCACCTGCTCCTCCCGGAGGAGGTTCGGAGGGGGTGGCCAGAAGCACCCGGCACTTGTGGCTGCCCCCTCTTTCTCTATTTCGCCCGGCTATCCAGCCTGCATGGCCCGCGCCGCGGAACTGTGGCGGCGGATGAGGTCTGCCACATCGAGACCTGGGATCGCACCGTCGATCACCGCCCATTTTCCAGCCACCATCACCCGGTCGGCGCGATGCGCCCCGCACAGTACGAGCGCAGCCAGCGGATCGCCGTGGCCGGAGAAGCGCAGCTCGTCGAGCCGGAACAGCGCAAGATCGGCGGCCTTGCCGACGGCGATGTCGCCGAGTTCCGGCCGGCCCACACATGCCGCCGAGCCCTTGGTGGCCCAGCGCAACGCATCCTTGTGGCTGACCTTCGTGACGCCATAACGCGCGCGTTGCAGCAGGAACGCGGCCCGCACCTCCTGCATGAGGTTGGATCCGTCGTTGGAGGCCGAGCCGTCGACACCAATGCCGATCCCGACGCCGGCCTCTTCCATGTCGCACACCGGGCAACAGCCCGACGCGAGCAGCTGGTTGCTGCACGCACAATGGCTGACGGTCGTGCCGGCCTTGCCGAGCCGTCTCATCTCGTCCGGATTGAAGAAGATTCCATGGGCGAGCCAGGTGCGCGCATTGAGCCAACCGCATTGCTCGAGATAGTCGAGCGGACGGCAGCCATACATCTGCTGGCAGAAGCTGTTCTCGTCCTCGGTTTCGGCGAGATGGGTGTGCAGGCGCACGTCGAGCTTGTCGGCGAGATCGGCCGTGGCGCGCATCAGCGACGTCGTCACCGAGAACGGCGAGCATGGCGCGAGCGCAATCTGCACCATCGCATCCGCGCCGCGCTGGTGATGCTTGGCGACCACGCGGGCGCTATCGGCGAGAATGGTGTCCTCGTCCTGCACGACACTGTCGGGCGGCAAGCCGCCGTCGCGCTGTGACAGGTTCATCGAGCCGCGCGTGAGCAGCACGCGCACGCCGAGGCGCTTCGCCACCGCCACCTCGATATCGACGGCGTCTTCGAGTCCGGGCGGGAAGACGTAGTGGTGATCCGTCGTGGTGGTGCAGCCGGAGAGCAGCAGCTCGGACATCGCCACGGTGACGCCGAGCTCGAGCGCTTCCGGCGTCAGCTTCGCCCACACCGGATAGAGCGCCTGGAGCCAGGGGAACAGCTCGCGGTCCATCGCGGCCGGCAGCGCCCGCGTCAGCGTCTGGTAGAAGTGATGATGGGTATTGATCAGGCCCGGCAGCACGACGTGTTCGCCCGCATCGAACACTGCGACATCGGCGGTTGCGGGCACACCGCCCGCCGGCACGAGCTCGACGATCCGGCCGTCCTTCACGACAATGCCGCGCTCGGCCCCGTCGGCGAGGATGGCCAGGGGATCCCTGATCCAGGTCGAACTTGCCTCAGTCATGATCCTGCTTCTCCTCGCCCACCCTGACGGCGGACCTGCAAGGCCGAGGACGATTGCGTCCTTGCTTCGACTTGTTGTTGCCACTTGGCTCCCGTCTTGCAACACTTCGCTCGGACCATTCAACCGTCGGAAGCGTTGGCGCAGCCATGGACTTGAATACCATCACAGCCGTCGCCCATCCGCAAACGCGCGCGCAGCTGCCCGTTTGGACGGCAGGTGATGCTTGGCTCGCGGGCGGCACCTGGCTGTTCTCGGAGCCGCAAACGCATCTGACGCGACTGATCGATCTCACCGATCTGAAATGGCCGGCACTTGCGATCACAGAGAGCCACCTCTCGATCGCCGCCACTTGCACCATCGCAGAGCTCGATGGACTCGCCTGCCCCTCTGATTGGCTCGCAGCGCCGCTGATCAACCAGTGCTGCCGGGCCTTCCTTGCCTCGTTCAAGATCTGGAAGACCGCGACCGTCGGCGGCAATCTCTGCATGTCGCTGCCGGCGGGACCGATGATCTCGCTGACGTCGGCACTCGACGGCGTCTGCACCATCTGGAAGGCCGGCGGCGGTGAACAGAGGCTTCCGGTCACCGAATTCGTCACCGGCAACCAGCGCAATCGCCTGACGCCAGGCGACCTGCTCCGGCAGATCGACATCCCGCTTCCCGCGCTGAAGCGCCGCACGGCCTTCCGCCAGATCTCGCTGGCGCCCGTCGGCCGCTCCGCGGCGCTGCTGATCGGCAGTCTCGAAGCCGATGATACGCTGACACTCACGGTCACCGCGTCGACGGTGCGGCCGATCCAGCTGCGCTTCCGCAAAGCCCCGGACGCAGGCGCGCTGCGCGCCGCGCTCATGCAGGAGATTACCGATGATCTGTACCACACGGACATCCATGGCGCGCCACTCTGGCGCAAGCACATGACGATGCGCCTGGCCGAGGAGATTCGCGGCGAGCTGCTGGGAGCGCCCCCCGCATGAGCCTGGAGGTCAACGGCAAGGCATTTTCCCAGGAGCCGCGCGCCGGCCAGTGCCTGCGCACGTTCCTGCGCGAGCTCGGCCATTTCGGCGTGAAAAAGGGCTGCGATGCCGGCGACTGCGGCGCCTGCACCGTGCTGCTCGACGGTGAGCCGGTGCACAGCTGCCTGATCCCGGCGTTCCGGGCCGAGGGCCGCAGCGTGACCACGATCGAAGGCCTTGGCGGCGATCACGGCACGCATCCGATGCAGCAGGCCTTTCTCGATGCACAGGGCTTTCAATGCGGATTCTGCACCGCCGGCATGATCCTGACCTGCGCCTCGTTGAACCAGGCGCAGCGCACCGATCTCGGCACGGCGCTGAAAGGCAATATCTGCCGCTGCACCGGCTATCGGTCGATCGAGGACGCGATCCTCGGCAAGACCAATGTCGAGACGAGCGTCGAGGCCGGCGCCGCCTTCGGCCGCAGCCTGCCCGCCCCCGCAGGCCCCGACGTGGTCCGCGGCACGGCACGCTACACCTTCGACACCGCAATCGATGGTCTGCTGCACATCAAGCTGCTGCGCTCGCCGCATGCGCACGCCAGGATCGTCGCGATCGACAAGTCGGACGCGCTGAGCATCCCCGGAGTGCACGCCGTGCTGACGCACGAGGATGCGCCGTCCGTCCTGATCTCGACGGCGCGGCACGAGAAGGACTGGATGGACCCGGAGGATACCCGCGTCCTCGATGACGTCGTCCGTTTCATCGGCCAGAAGGTTGCCGCCGTCGTCGCCGAGACCGAAGCCGCCGCCGAGGCGGCGTGCCGCAAGCTGAAAGTCAGTTACGAGATCCTGCCGGCGCTGATCGATCCCGAGCTGGCGATGGCCCCGGGTGCGCCGGTCATTCATCCCGATCGCACCAGCGCGAACCGCGTTGCCGATGCCCAGCGCAACCTGGTCGCGGAGACGCATGGCGAATTCGGCGATGTTGCATCGGCGCTCGCCACATCCGCCGCTGCCTATGAGGCCACTTTCCACAGTCACCGTGTGCAGCACGCTGCGCTCGAGACCCATGGTGGCCTTGCCTGGCTCGATGATTCCGGCGTGCTCAACGTCCGCACCTCGACGCAGGTGCCGTTCCTGACCCGGCGTGCGCTATCGGACATCTTCCAGCTTCCCATGGACAAGGTCCGCGTGTTCTGCGAACGCGTCGGCGGCGGCTTCGGCGGCAAGCAGGAGATGTTCGTCGAGGACATCCTGGCGCTTGCCGCGCTGAAGACCGGGCGGCCGGTCAAGCTGGAGCTGACACGCGAGGAGCAGTTCATCGCGACCTCGACGCGGCATCCGATGCGGATCCACGTCAGGGCTGGCGCGGACAGCGAGGGCAAGCTCACTGCGCTCCAGCTCGACGTGCTCTCCAACACCGGCGCCTACGGCAATCACGCCGGCCCCGTGATGTTCCACGCGCTGGCGGAGTCCATCGCCGTCTACAATTGCCCGAACAAGCGGGTCGACGGCGTCGCCGTCTACACCAACACGGTGCCGGCGGGCGCGTTTCGCGGCTATGGCCTGCCGCAGGCGCTGATCGCGGTGGAAGCGGCGATTGACGAACTGGCGGAGCAGCTCGGAATCAGCCCCTACGAGATGCGCCGGCGCAATATCGTGAGGCCTGGCGATCCCATGCTGTCGCCGCCGCCCTCCGAATATCACGACGTGCTCTACGGCTCCTACGGGCTCGACCAGTGCCTCGATCTCGTCGAGCGCGCGATGCAGGTCGATTCCCCGCAGCCGGCGCTGTCGCCGGACTGGCTGATCGGCGACGGCATCGCGCTGACCATGATCGACACCGTGCCGCCGGCCGGCCACTTCGCCGATGCAACGATCGCGCTCAACGACGACGGAGGCTTCGACCTCACCGTCGGCACGGCCGAGTTCGGCAACGGCACCAGCACCGTGCATCGCCAGATCGCGGCGACCACGCTGGCGACCACCGTCGACAAGATTCGTCTGCGCCAGTCCGACACCGCCCATGGCGGCCACGACACCGGCGCGTATGGCAGCGCCGGCACTTTCGTTGCGGGCAAGGCGACGCATGCGGCAGCCATGCAGCTTGCGAGCGAGCTGAAGGCGGCAGCCGCCGGCGCCTGGCTGTGCGATGTGGAGACTTGCGCGCTCGATGCGGACTCCGTCGTCAGCGGCGTCCGCCGCATGCCTTTTACGGAGCTGGCGAAGCTCGCCCGCGAGCGCGACCGGCCGTTCGCAGGCAGCGGCACGTCCGGCGGCACGCCGCGATCGGTGGGGTTCAACGTGCAGGGCTTTCGCGTCGCGGTGAACAAGGCGACCGGCGAGCTCCGGATTCTCAGGAGCGTGCACGCCGCGGACGCGGGCGTCGTCGCCAATCCCATGCAGTGCCGCGGACAGGTCGAAGGCGGCGTGGCGCAGGCGCTCGGCGCTGCGCTCTACGAGGAGATGGTGATCGACGCGAGCGGGCGCGTCACCAATCCGAAATTCCGCGACTACCACCTGCCCTCTTTCGCCGACGTGCCGCGCACGGAGGTCCTCTTCGCCGAGACGTCCGACACGATCGGCCCGCTCGGCGCGAAGTCCATGAGCGAGAGCCCTTACAATCCGGTCGCCGCCGCGCTCGGCAACGCGATCGCAGACGCCACCGGCATTCGCTTTACTGCGCCGCCCTTCAAGCCGGACCGGCTGTTTCCGGCGCTCCATGACAAATTTGGCTAGATAGATGTTTCGGGGGATACATCCATGAGCAACGACGTCCATCCCGTCGACGAGGTCCTGCCGGTCCCGCGCCTGCTCGCGCTCGGGCTCCAGCACGTGCTGGTGATGTATGCCGGCGCGGTCGCGGTCCCCCTCATCATCGGCCGCGCGCTGAAGCTGCCGCCGGAGGACGTCGCCTTCCTGATCAGCGCCGACCTGTTCGCCTGCGGACTTGTGACGCTGGTCCAGTGCCTCGGCTTCCCCGGCGTCGGCATCCGCCTGCCCGTGATGATGGGCGTGACCTTTGCTTCGGTCGGCCCGATGCTGTCGATGGCAGCTTTACCGGAAATCGGCCTGCTCGGCATCTACGCCTCCGTGATCGCCGCCGGCCTGTTCGGCATCGTCGTTGCGCCGTTCGTCAGCCGGCTGCTGCCGCTGTTTCCTCCCGTCGTCACCGGCACCATCATTCTCATCATCGGCATCTCCCTGATGCGCGTCGGCATCAACTGGGCCGGCGGCGGCCTACCGACGTTGACGAAGGTGGTCGACGGCGTTCCCGGCAGCTTTCCCAATCCAGCCTATGGGCAATTGCAGGGGCTCGGCATCTCGCTGTTCGTGCTGCTCGTCATCCTCGGCCTGATCAAATGGGGCAGCGGGTGTCTCGCCAACGTGGCCGTGCTGCTCGGCATCATCGCCGGCGCGGTGCTCGCGAGCATTCTGGGCGTGATGCATTTCGACAAGGTCGCCGCCGCCTCCTGGGGCGCACTCGTGCTTCCCTTCCGCTTCGGCATGCCGCAATTCCACCTGGTGCCTGTCATCACCATGTGCATCGTCATGATCGTGGTGATGATCGAATCGCTCGGTATGTTCCTGGCGCTCGGCGAGATCACCGGCAAGGCCGTCGACCGCGAAGCCCTGAGCCGCGGCTTGCGCGCCGACGGGCTCGGCACGCTGCTCGGCGGCATCTTCAACACGTTTCCCTATACCTCGTTTTCGCAGAACGTCGGCCTCGTCTCGGTCACGGCCGTGCGCTCGCGCTGGGTGACGGTGACGGGCGGCTGCATCCTGCTTGTGCTCGGGCTCTTGCCGAAGCTCGCTGCGCTGGTGGAGGCGGTGCCGCTGGTCGTGCTCGGCGGCGCCGGCCTCGTGATGTTCGGCATGGTGGCGGCCACCGGCGCACGCATCCTGGCCTCGGTCGATTTCCGCAACAACCGCTACAATCTGTTCATTGTCGCGATCTCGATCAGCTTTGGACTGATACCGCTCGTTGCTCCCGGTTTTTTCCGCAATCTGCCGCACGATCTGCACCCGCTGCTGGAGTCCGGCATTCTGCTCTGCGCGGTCGTGTCGGTGCTGCTCAATGCCTTCTTCAACGGATTGAGCGGTGGCGCTGCCGCGGAGGCCGACGCGGCGTCAGCCGCCGCATCGGCACAGCATGTCTAAAGCGCGATGCGACTAGGATGAATCGTCATCGCGCTTTAGGTTATTGTTTTGAGCATGATCTTGTCGGAAAACCGCTACGCACTTTTCCGGATCGTGCTCTAGCTGCCGCGATAGGTCGAGTAACTCCAGGGCGTGACCAGCAGCGGCACGTGGTAATGGCTTTCCGGCTCGCTGATCGCAAAAGTCAGCGGGATCTCGTCGAGGAACGGCGGATCGGACAGCGGCACGTTGCGCGCGGCGTAATATTTCGCGACGCTGAAGCGCAGCTCGTAGCGGCCGATCGGCAGCGGACGGCCGCCGATCAGCGGCTGGTCGGTGCGGCCATCGGCATTGGTCACCGTGCGCGCGATGACGCGGTTCTCGCCAAGGCTCGCGAGCTCCACGAGCTCGATAGGGATGCTAGGTGCGGGCTTGCCGATCTGGTTGTCCAGCACATGGGTCGAGAGCCGGCCGTGCACCTTCAGCCTGTCGTCGGCGGCGACCAGCTGGTCGAGCCGCAGCGCCGAGATGCGGCCGATCTCCTCGATCGCACGCCTTATCTCGGTCTTGGCGATGTTGAGCAGCCGCGCCTCGAAGTCGCGCAGCACGGAATCCTTGGTGTGACGGCGCACACAGACGATGTAGGGGAAGCCGTACTTGTCGCGGTAGGCGTTGTTGGCCCGCTCGAACGCGGAATATTCGGCATCCGACAGCCGGTCGAGCCCGGCGCTGTTCTGCTCGTCGGTCGATTCCGCGGTGAGGCCCGCGGCGCGCTGCGTCTTGTTGGCGAGATCGGGATGCGCCCGGATCAGCGCCAGCTGCACGTCAGGCTCGGCACTCTGGATCGCGGCCATCAGCGCGGCGTGCAGCTCGTTGATGCCGGCGAACGGCCGCTTTGCCGCGAGCTGCTCGGCGATCCACGGCGAATATTCGACGACGTTGGCGAGCGCCGCGACGAAGTCGGCCGTGCTTGCAGCGTTGAGATCGGCGAGTGAAATCTGCGACATCATCTCACCCGATCTCGAATGCGTCGGCGGCAAGATGGGCGTGCTTCTCGTGCCAGTGCTGCGCGATCTGAAGCCGCGTCGGCACCCAGACGCGCTCGTGCTTGCCGATATAGTCGAGGAAGCGGATCAAGCCCGCTGCGCGGCCGGGCCGGCCCGCGAGGCGGCAATGCAGACCGACCGACATCATTTTTGGCGCGGTTTCGCCTTCCGCATAGAGCACGTCGAAGGCGTCCTTCAGATAGGTGTAGAACTGCTCGCCCTCGGCAAACCCCTGCGGGTTGATGAACCGCATGTCGTTGGCATCGAGCGTATAGGGAATGATGAGCTGCTTGCCGCTGGCGCCCTTGACCCAATAGGGCAGATCGTCGGCATAGGAGTCGCAGAGATAGAGGAAGCCGCCCTCCTCCATCAAGAGACGGTTGGTGTTGATCGAGGAGCGCCCGGTGTACCAGCCGAGCGGACGTGCGCCGGTCGCCTCGGTATGCACGCGGATGGCCTCGGCGATCTCGGCGCGCTCCTGCGCCTCGGTCATGTCCTTGTGCTCGATCCATTTCAGGCTGTGGCTGGCGATATCCCAGCCCGCCTCCTTCATCGCAGCGACAATCTCGGGATTGCGCTTGAGCGCGGTGGCGACGCCGAACACCGTGGTCGGCCAGCTCCGCTCGTTGAACATCCGCCACAGCCGCCAGAAGCCGGCGCGCGAGCCATATTCGAACATGGATTCGATGTTGGCGTGGCGCTGGCCGGGCCAGGGCTGCGCGCCGAGCACGTCGGACAGGAAGGCTTCCGAGGCGCGGTCGCCGTGCAGGATGTTGTTCTCGCCACCCTCCTCGAAATTGACGACGAACTGCACCGCGACCCGCGCGTCACCAGGCCATTGCGGATGCGGCGGGTTGCGGCCGTAGCCGCGGAGATCGCGCGGATAGCGGGGCTCGGTCACTCAGACTTCCTCGAAGCGGATCGGCAGCGCGCCCTTCCACAGCACGCTCTTGCCCAGCGTTGCGAGGTTCTCCAGGCCCGAGGTCAGCGTGATGAAATGGTTGCCGGCGAGCTGGCCCATCTTGCTCGCGAAGTGCACGCCGCCATAGGCCAGCAGGATCTCGGTTTCGCTGATGCCGCCGGGATAGAGGATGATCTGGCCGGGGGCGGGATAGCTGGTGTGGTTCTCGTAGCCGACGCCGAAGTCGAGGTCGCCGAGCGGCATCCACACGCCCTCGCCGCTCCAGCGCACATGGATGATGTGGCTTTCGAACGGCAGCGCCTTGCGGAAGGCGGCGACGGTTTTGGGCGCCGCCTGCTCCTCGAAACGGGCATCGAAGGTGAAATCGCCGGCGCGGATAACGAGTTTGCTCATCTCATCTCTCTGGATCGGGGGCGATGCGCGCCCCACGGGGAACTTTCAGCAAAAAGCACTCCCGACGGTTTCGCGCAAGTGGCGCGGGAGGCTCTCGTATAAGTTGGGGCACGCCACCCGGCCTGGCCGATCGCCTGAAAGCTCGTTGCCATTGAACCGGATTGCAGGAGGTGAGTCCACCGGCAGAATTGCCGGGCAAAGGGGCGCCGGCGCGGATGCGCTGCGTCCGGGGCACGAGAGCTGAGCGTGGTGCTGCGTTCGGAACGACGAAGATGAGGCGATGGTGCGTTCTCCGAGTAACACTGTCATTCCCCGCCTTGTACGCAATCGCGCACTGGAGCGGGGAATCCAGTACGCCGCGGCCTCTCGATTCAATCACTGGCGTCTCGGAGTACTGGATCGCCCGGTCAAGCCGGGCGATGACACCGAATGTGTGGACGCAGACGTGCGTACTCGGCCTCGCGGCTGCTTCGCCCGAGCTTTGCTTCGTCTCGCCGCCCTCATAGCCAAGAGGGCGCAGGGAAGACCGGGTGCCGGCTGGCACCCGCGGTCCGCTGCGCGAAAAGCACACGCAGGAAGAACCGCACAGCAGCATACAGGTGAAGCCCAACACACGGCCTTCCCTGCGCGATGGTCGGACGGCTTATGCCGCGCTCTCCCGGGAGCCGAGTTCCCTCTGGCCTCCCTCGCTCCCGCGAAAGTCACCGGCACCGCGCCGGTTGACGCCAATGCCGCATTCGCCAGAGCTTGACCGTAGCAACGACGGCCAGGACCACACGTCTATATTTTGGCACTCGGTGAAACACGCCGAAACTAAGAAAACCCTGTAATACAAGCTGTTTTTAATTACCCTGATGCGGGCTGTTTCAGCAGGCTTCACCAAAATAAGGGCCCGGCCCTAAACCTTTCAGCGTCCGCACGACAAACTGAAAGCCTCAAAGCCGAGCCCTTTGGTCCCAAGCCTTAGGAGCCGAAACCACATGGATACTACCATTGTCCCCTCCCCCGCCGGCAAGCGGGGCCGCAACAGCAGCGTCATTCTGACCGACCGGCTGTGCGAGAGGCGGGTCGCCAGCCGCACCAAGATCTACGACCGGAAGTGCCCTGGCCTGTACGTCAGCATCACCACGGCCGGTGTCGCCACCTTCTCCTTCAAGTTCACCGACCGGCAGACTGGCAAGCAGCGCACAGGCTGGCTCGGGGTTTATAATCCCGAGACCTTCACCGTCGAGGACGCCCGCAGCAAGGTCTACGGGCTCAAGGGTTTGGGCGGCGAGGCTCTCGCCGAGACCTTCCGGGACCAGAAGGCCACGAAGGCCAAGCGCGGCAAGACCGTCGCTGAGATCATCGACGAGCGCATCAAGTGGATGAAGACGCCGGTCAAGAAGCCGGACGGCGAGATGCGGCCGCGGCTGGAGAGCTGGGAGAATACGGCGAGCCACCTCAAACGGTTTCTCCGGCCCCGGCTCGGCAAGAAGCTGGCGATGGAGGTCACCAAGCACGACATCGCGACGCTCTCGAACGACATCGTTGCGGGCAAGTTCGGTAAGCCCTCGGTGAGCAACGCCCGCCACATGCGCAAGGCAGCTTCCGGCCTGTTCAACTGGGCAGCCGAGGCCGGCCGTGACTATGTGACGGCCAGCCCCTGCGTCAACCTGCCGAAACTCGACCCGGAGCATCCTCGCACCCGCGTCCTCTCCGAAGACGAGATCAGGATCTTTTGGCATGGGCTGGACCGCAATGACCTCCCCTATGACCGACGGACCCGGCTGGCGCTCAAGTTCGAGTTGGTCACGATGCTCCGCTCACGGGAGCTGCTCGGCGCGCGTCGGGATGAGCTGTTCGACCTCGATGGCGAGCATCCGCGCTTCGACGTTCCGCTGAAGCGGGTCAAGAAGCGGCGGGTGATCCAGCAGCCGCTGTCTGATCTGGCGGTTGAGATCATTATGGAAGCGCTAACCTCGGATGATCAGCAGTTTGTGTTCGAGAGCCCGATGTATAAGGGCCAGCCGATCCACCGCAAGGCTATGGCCGACGCCCTGCGTGGCACCAAGAACGAGAAGAACAAGGACAAGACGAAGACTGCCGGCCTCTGCGAGCTACTCGGCCTCAAGCCGTTCACGCCGCACGATTTGAGGCGGACGGCGGCAACGCTCGCGGGCGACCTCGGCTTTGACGATTCCGCAATTGCCAAGTGCCTCGATCATGCCGTCATCCGCAAGGGTGACGTGATCGTTCCGACCGTCACCGGCAAGGTCTACAATCACTCAAAGCGGATGAATGAGAAGCGCGCGGTGCTGGATGGGGTCGCGGCCGAGTTGCGGCGGATTATTGGGCTTCCAAGCCGGAAGGCCACCGAACAGGTGGGGCTGCGGCTCGCAGCCGAATCGGTCTGTCAGCATTGAAGCGGGGCTGAATCTCGTCGCGCCGTGTCACGTTGGATCTATTGACGCCTGATTGAGACATGGCAGCTCGCCCAACCCGGCATTTGGTAGAGATGTTCGATCTCACGCTCCGATGCCAACTAGCCGCATGGGTTGGCTTCGATCCGTTCGCACTCGCGCACCGGATCCGGATGCCAACGACTGATGCGCTCGCGCTGCGTATGCAGCGCGAGCGCAGTGCTCTCCCGACGACCGCTATGACGCCAGACCTCACTTCACGTCCCGATAGGTAACCCAGCGCAGTGCCGCTAGAACCGGCCGTCGAACCGGCCGGCGGCCCGCGTTTAAAGCAGGATGCCTGACGTATGTCCGGTCGGCGTAAGTGGGTCTGCTCACTTAACTGGACTGTCGAGCCGTCCAGGCAGCCTCTTAGGCGGCGAGTGCGGCAACCCGTGATGCTGCCAGTCGTATAGAGACCGGCGGCTCGGGATAATGACGTGCATGAGTCTCGGGGTCGAAAGGCGGCGGCGTGACGACCGGCGCGCCATCCCAGCATGTTGCTGTCGCGAAGCCGCAACCAAGGCTCACTGTCATGCCAATCGCAGCACGCAGCGATCGCGCGCGCCCCAGTGAGCGTCGGGGGCCATGTACGCAGTACTCCGTTTCAAGGTGGCTTGGATTCAAGACGATCCATAGCGGTTGGTTCCGACACCTCCGGCTCCAAAATTTTTAGCCAGTCTCCGTGCTCGGACTCGACTTTTGTTCTCTTTATGTTCTAATTTGCAGCATGAGCGATCGACCTGCGAGTTGGCGGATGCCCACCCCAAAACAGATGGAAAAGCTAGCAAGGTCAATGGGTAATCCCGTCGGACGGGAGCGCCCGCCTGGTCCGCAGGACGAGATGCCAGACGAATACTGGCGCGCCATCCTCGACGATCTGCCGGCTGACGCCGAACCTGTGGGACGGGCCGCAGGACTTCACCTGTCCCAGCTCCCGCAGCATGTCCTGCGCGTTTCCTGCCGCCGGTGCGAGCGCATTGTTGAGATCCAGAAGGCCGATGCCGTCCGCCTGTACGGGCAGCACGCGATCTGGAAGGAGGTCGGGCAACGGCTGCTGAACAACACCTGCCAAAATCGGACCGGGCGATATGAGGAGGACGGCTGCTGGCCGTCCTTCGAGCCTGTCTGATTGATGGCTTGCGTCTCGAATGGCTCCGAAGCATCACCCGACGCCGCTCTCGGCGGCGATCGCAAGGCCTTAGGCAAGGAGCTCGGCAAAGCACGCGCGATGACCGCCATTCTCGCAGCGCAATCCGCAGCGGCTCGCGCCGAAGGCGAAGCGCTGATCAAGACGCCGATCGCCTGCTCTGCGAGAGCTGGAACGAACGCATGTGGGCGAACGGCGAACCCATCGATCCTTCGCCCACCGTCGATCAGGCAATCAACGGCGGCTACCGGTGGCTCGAGATCCAATGCTCCCGCTGCAAGACCAAACGAGATGTTGATCTGGCTGCATTGCCGCACACCGCGACAAGCTTTGTGCACGATCTGGCCAGCAGGCTTCGCTGCAACAAATGTGCTAAGGCGGGTCGTCGCCCTTCCGCAAGGCTGCTGCAGCTCGCGCACCATCCCCGCCCCGCTTCTCCCGAGACGTGACTATGTGCAATCTCTACTCGATCACCACGAACCAGGCCGCCATCAGCGCGCTGTTCCGCGTGGTCAACCAGTACGTCGGCAACCTCGCGCCTATGCCCGGCGTCTTTCCCGACTACAAGGCGCCCATCGTCCGAAACGGTCCAGATGGCCGTGAGCTGGCGACCGCTCGCTGGGGCATGCCGTCATCTTCGAAGGCCCTCATGGACGCGACGAAGAAGCGGGCCGAGAAGCTGCAGGCCAAGGGCAAGACCGTCGATTTCAAGGAGTTGCTCCGAATGGAGCCCGACAGCGGCACGACGAACATCCGCAACGTGAAGAGCAAGCACTGGACGCGCTGGCTGGGCGTGGAGAACCGCTGCGTCGTGCCATTCAACTCATTTAGCGAGTTCAACAAGGCTGAGGGCGGCGACATTTGGTTCGCGCTCGACGAGAGCCGCCCTCTCGCCTGCTTCGCAGGCATCTGCGCCAACTGGACCTCGGTCAGAAAGGTCAAGGAAGGCGAGACCACTAACGACCTCTATGCGTTCCTCACAACAGAGGCGAATGCCGAAGTCTTCGCCATCCACCCGAAGGCAATGCCTGTGATCCTGACCACGCGCGAAGAGGTCGAGATCTGGATGACGGCTCCGGCGGATGAAGCCTTGGAACTACAACGCCCGCTTCCAGACGGCGCGCTGCAGATCGTCGCGCGCGGCGTGAAGGAAGACGTGGGGCCCGTGACGACAGATGTCCGCGGCTCTGGTCAGTAGCCGGTCGAGGCGCTTGACTCTGAGGACAGCATCAGAACAGAAATAGAACGAACGATTCTGCCGCGAAGGTCCGCTTGGCCAAACTGCCTCAACTGCCCGTCTACTATTACCTCGACCACTTCGCCGAAATGCTGGGGTTCGTGCAGCGGACGTACGCCCCGGTGCTTGGTCCGGAGCATCACGCCTTCATAGCGCGGTTCGAGGGACTTTCGAGAGATGCACGATGTCTGCTGGTCCGCATGATCAACAGGCGTGGTGCCATATTCAACAGATCCCTGTTCAACTACCCCGAGATTGATGACGTCGAGCGGGCGGCAACCAATCTGACCGCGGCCGGTCACGCACGCGAGCTCGGCGAGGCCGACTATGCAGCCTTCGTCTCATGCCTGCCAAAGGACATCCTCGTTACTGGCGCGCAGGCGGCCGGGCGAGGAGTTGTCCGCAAATCGTGGTCGAAGCCGAAGTTCATCGATTATTATCTACAGAGCATCCCCTTCTCGGTCGCGGCGCAGCACTGCGGCGCCCGCAACTTCATCGCGCTCGACGGGACGCGTCCGATCGAGTTCCTGCTCTACCTGTATTTCGGCAAGACCGAGGTGAGCCTGAAGAACTTCGCGCTACGCGACTTAGGCATCCTCCGCACCAACCGCGAGACCTCGTTCAGCGCGCGCTTCACCGATGCCGAGGAGGCTCTCGCCTCGTTCCATTACAGCCAGGTGCTGGCCAGTCTGGAGGACGGATCAGACACTGCCCACAGACGGGCCGCCATCGACGTGCTCGCCGGGCCTGCCTGCACCACCCAGTTCGCCGCCGATCTCCGCAGCCGAGCCGCGCATCAGACCGGCCTTTTTTTCGAGAAGGCGGGTGAGAGCGATCTCGCCCGGCAGCTCTACCGTGCCGGGCCTTCTCCCGACTGCAGCGAGCGCTTGGTTCGCCTGCTCTACAACACCGGCGACAAGGCCGAGGCCGAAGCGCTGCTACAGCGGATGATCGATGATCCCGCGAGCGACGGCGAGCATCTCTTCGCCACCGACTTCTACGCCCGTAAGTTCGGCGGCAGGCGTACAGGCCTCTACACCGAACTTTTGCGGTCTGGCCGCACGATTACCGTCGACGATACCCACCGCGGCAATCCCGAAGCGGGCGTCGCCGGCGTGCTGCGGCGCGAGGGCACCCAAGTTTTCTTCACTGAGAACGTATTGTGGCACACGCTGTTCGGCCTGCTCTTCTGGGACGAGCTGTTCGAGAACATGCGGATGCCCAGCGGGTTCGACTGGCTACCTCATTGTCTGAAGGACCGCAGCTTCAGTCGGCTTTTCGCCGCGACAATCGACGAGAAACTAGCAGCCATCGCGTCCGGATCCGGCCTCCCGTTGATTCTCCGCACCGTCGCAGCAAAATGGGGCCGCCCGAACGGGATCTTCAGTTGGGATCACGTGCAAGTGGAGGCATTGCGCGCCCTGCTCGAAGGATCCGATCCAGCCGGCGTCGCCAGTATCGTCCGCAGCATGTGCGACGATTTCCGTGGCATGCGCGACGGCTTCCCCGACCTCATGCTGGTGCAAGGCGGCAAGGCGTCTTTCATGGAGGTCAGGGCGGAAGGGGATGTGATCCGCCGCAACCAACTGACCCGCCTTCGTCAACTCGGCGCCGCCGGCATCATGGCTGAGATCGGCCGGGTCGAATACCGTTTTGACCCCGAGCAAGATTACGTGGTTGTCGACATCGAGACCACCGGCTCATGGTCAAATGGCGACCGCATTACTGAGATCGGCGCTGTGAAGGTCCGCAACCACTGTGTCGTCGGCGAGTGGCACTCTCTCATTAACCCCCAGCGTGCAATTCCGGCAAAAATCGTCCAGCTGACCGGCATCACGAATGAAATGGTTCGGGACGCACCTCTGTTCGCCGAAGTCGCGGACGGCTTCATGGAGTTCATGGGCGACGGCATCTTCGTCGCTCACAACGTCAGCTTCGACTACGGCTTCATTGCCTATGAATTCGAGCGTATTGGGCGACGCTTTCGGTTTCCGAAGCTCTGCACGTGCGCCGGAATGAGGCGCCGCTATCCAGGGCACAACTCCTACGGGCTGGGCAAGCTCTGCGAGATCTACGGGATCGAGCTCGAAAATCACCATAGAGCGCTGTGCGATGCGCGAGCTTCGGCGCATCTGTTGAACCTCATCAATCAAAGGCGTAGCGAGGAGATGCTGGAGGCTGAAGCGGCTTAGATGCGCTCCGGACGGATGTTCACCGCAATCAAGACGTCGGCCAGTTCAGCGAGACAAAGCTCGCTACCGCTATAACCAAAGAGCGCTGATTAAAATAGGCGGGCGGGCATGCAGGCATTGCAGGGCGCATTTCGCGCTGTGCAGATAGGTATTTATCTGGTTAGGCTAAAGCAGCGTTCAGACCGGGATATGAGTTCCTGCGTGTGAGGGGTGGATGGAATTCGAACATGACATCGCGAAAGTAAGCGGGATTGCCGCCGTCTCGACCATTCTAGACGTGGTGAGCCGAACGACGGGCATGGGGTTTACCGCAGTTGCCCGCGTCACCGAGGACAGATGGATTACCTGTGCTTCACGAGACGACCTTGCCTTCGGACTGAAGCCGGGTGACGAACTGAAAATCGAGAGCACAATTTGCCACGAAATTCGTCAGAGTCGCGAGGCTGTGATTATCGATAATGTCAGCGAGGATACAGAGTACTGCAACCACCATACGCCGGCCCAGTACGGTTTCCAGAGCTATATCTCGGTCCCGATTGTTCTTCCGGATGGTTCATTCTTCGGAACTCTCTGCGCGATTGACCCAAAACCGCGCAAGCTGAATACCCCCGAAGTCGTGGGCATGTTCAAGCTCTTTGCAGAACTGATTGCGGCGCATCTCGACGCAGCCGACCGTGTGGAATTGACGGAGAGCAAGCTTGCAGCGGAACGCAAGAATGCCGAGCTTCGCGAGCAATTTATCGCCGTCCTCGGCCATGACCTCCGAAATCCGCTTGCCTCGATCCAGGGTGGTCTCAGGCTCCTGGAGAAGAAGGTCGATCAGGAAGGAAAAAATTGGATTGCACTCTTGCACGGTAGCGTCAATCGGATGGCGGGGTTGATAGATAATGTCATGGATTTTGCCCGCTCCCGTTTGGGCTCCGGGATGCAGCTGAGGTCTCACCCCCAGGACTTGCAGCCCATCATCATGCAGATCGTATCCGAGTTCGAGAGAGTGCACTCCGACCGCCGCATCTTGTCGGCTGTTGACGCATCAGCGGCTGTGAACGTGGACGCGGGCAGATTGAGCCAGATGATATCCAATCTGCTCGGCAACGCGATTACATATGGCGCGCCCGATGAGCCCATCAATATTGTTGCGAGGTCCAATGATGCGGGCTTTAGGATCCAGGTGATAAACAAAGGACCGCCGATCCCGGCACAAGCGATGCCGCACCTTTTCACTGCCTTTCATCGCGGTGACGTTCTGCCTAACCAGAAGGGATTGGGGCTTGGTCTCTATATCTCACAGGAAATCGCAAGGGCGCATGGTGGAGAGATCTCTGCCATTTCGACGGACGATAGCACCATTTTCACCGCAACCTTTCCAGCGCGCACTGACCAACTGGCAAAGGGAGACCCAGCGTCTCAGACGTAGCCCTGAACGCAACCCGATATCGCGTGCGCTCAGGCCAATCGCTTAAATTCAAGGACACGGATCTGGTCGCGCAGCTCGACTTCCAGATCCTCTAACATCTGAGCGGTGGGGCCAGTCGGAAACTGTTTGGCTAGCTCAAGGCACCGGGCCAGCCGTACTTCAAGCGCTTGTCTATCCAGTGCGTCGGTCATTCAAATGGGTCTCCTGCCGAAAGCAGAAGTCGCCAAGGGAGCTTTTGTTGCAGCCGATTGTCGCCTGCGACAAATGGACCAATACGCCAGGAAAGGCCTCCGGGTGGCGGAGGCCTAGTCTAGGGGCGGAAGGATCTAATGCGCTCCAAGCTTGCCTTCTGAGCTGCGTTCCTAACGATGCGCACGAACGCTCTGGCCGGCGGAACATAAGTTATTTCCGAGACAACCCCTTGAAGGAACTCGCACGTAGCAATCCTTCCGACGTGATGTCTCGGTACTCAATGTCTGCGTAGAACTTCGGCTCCACCCAGGTGGCCTTCGGCTTTTTGACGGGCTTGGTGAGCTTCTGCTTCGGGCTCACTACCGTATCCAGGGCGTCCCTGATCTTGCGCGATGTCGTCCGGCTCCAGCCGGTTCCGACCTTGCCCATATAGACCAGTTCTTTCCCCTTCTCTTTGCCGAGGTAGAGAGCGGCGACGCCGGTTGGATCCTTGATGAACCCGACGACGGGGAATTTTCCCTTCTGAACGACTTTAACCTTCTGCCAGGCTTCCACACGCTCCGACCGATATGGGGCGTCAACTCTCTTGGAGACGATACCTTCGTAATTCAGCTTCCTTGCAGCTTCGAACAATGCCTGCCCGTCACCCTCATGGTGCTCGCTGTAGAAGATGGGCTGCCCCAGCTCGTTTAGATCAATCAAATCCTGCAGCAGCCTCTTCCGCTCAAGCTGCGGCTCTTTCCGAAGGTCCTTGCCATCGAGCCACAGAAGGTCGAACGCGAAGAATAGCAAGCGGTCCTGTTCGCCTCTGGCGAGGTCTGCCTGGAGTTCGGAGAAATTGGTCCGGTTCTCGTGGATGACCACCACCTCGCCATCGACGATGGCTTGTCCTTGGATGTCAAAGGCGCCGGCGATGACGGAGAACTTATGAGTCCAGTCGAGGCCATTGCGGGTAAAGACCTTGCGGTCGTCACCATCGATATGAAGCTGGACGCGGTAGCCATCGTATTTGACTTCATGAATCCACTGAGACCCCGAAGGCGCTTTCATCTTCAAGGTCGCAAGCTGGGGGCTGATAAAGAATGGCATAGCGGCACGTGGCTTTTTGGCCGGTGCCCTTCTGGTACGCTTCGCCACTTACGCAACTCACAAAAAGCCCACCGTCAGGTTGGGGGCCAACGGCGGGCAGTTTACCTACCTTACTCACGACTTTCCAACCGCGGAGCTGAGGCGGCGTTCCGAGCGTGTTCTCACATACAACCGAGATCTCGATTCCCGGTTGTATTTTCAACGTCAACGAGAACGCCCGCCGAACGGCTCGGGAACACCAAGCCGATAGCGTTCCTGCCGCAAACACCCTCTCCGCCAAACGGGAGTTCTCGTTTCGGCAACGACAGGACCTGGCCGTCCTTTCCTCCTACGGGTGCGCTCGCGTCTACGCCCCTCCAGCCAAGGGTGCTCAACCAGCTTTCCATGTGGACAAACGCTCGTGCCAAGTGATTGCAGGCGCTCTTGTTTAGCCGTACCTAATATCCATCTGGCTAGCATGAACTTAACCGACATTCAGGACTTCGCCATTCAGGCTCGCGTAGCTGCGATCCTCGGAGCGACTGAGTTCGACCGCGTTTTTGCCGGTGTTCGTTTTGCTGAGGTTGAAGGTCCTCTACTGTACGTCTACGCCAAGGACGAACCTGCAGCCGCTACGATAGAGGACGACTTCTCTCTGCTCATCGCAGACATAGCCAGCCGCATCCTCAAGCAGGAAATCGAGATTGTGCTCGTGCTGCCGAAAGTCTTGCAGTAGCTCAATTCGTTTCAACGATTTCGGCCGCGAGTTCAGCGACCGCCCGCCTGCCCGCCTCGGTCAAACCGCCGAGCGTCTGCGTGTGCTTGTTGGCGCACTCGACGATCTTTTCCGCCACGAACTTTCCGGCTGGATGACTTCGAATGCCAGCGGCATCAATCTACACACTCGCTCCAATGCGACACATCCATATCGGAAATGGTTCGCTCACTGAATTTTTCTGAAAGCAACATGACTGACTCCACGAACAAAACTGTTCACGGAGGCGACCACTTTCCCGCCATCGAGCGTCAGCAGCACTCCTCCAACCAAGTCAAATACCCACGCCATTCCGAAATATAGTCGTCACTGAGCGGCTTGGGACTGACATGAGTTAATGGCCCAGCGGCAAAGATCATAAAGATCATAATGTCGGATTGTACCTCATAACCGGACATGCGCGTCCCTGCAGAAGTTGACCGCAAAGGGCCAAAATCGGCGCTCGAGTGAGCACTGCTCCGCGTCCGGTCTAACGTCCATGTGAGCTAGAATCCGTAAGGCCGATGAAGTAGATTGGTGGCGTTTTCGCTCTGACGCACGACTATTCTAATAACCGAGCAAGTGAGAGCGGGCCAAAGCCGCCCTCACTCGCCATACCATCTTCGATGCCGGCGGTTGATCAGCTAAGCTCAACGCTCAGTCTTGTCGATGTCGGCCCTGGTTTTCTTCACCGTATCAGCAACTCTCTCAGTACGTTGGGCCGCTTCTTTGCGTACCACCAGTTCTTCACCGGCTCGAGTCTCCTTCTGGACTACGGGCTCCTCATGCAGTTCTCGCACTTCGTACTCCCGTTCCGTTGGTTTCCCTGTCGCAGCTCCCGTAGCTGGACGGCGCTCGATCACAGTTCGCTCATCGCGCAGTTGTACGTCCTTCTGCACAGGCTCCTCGACTACGTAAGTTCTTATATGCTTGACGGTTTCGGTGGCCCGTTTGCCCACCTTCAGTTCTTCTTCCGGGAGAGGGATAACCTTCTCGCGTTCATCGCCTTGAGAGTCATACCCTTCTTGGCTCACCGAGCTTCCTGATACTCCGCTTCCGACCGCTGTCGAGCCGCCCCCGTTTTCTTCGTGGATCTCGACCGGATTGTACTCTTGCAGCACACCTTCGATGCGTTCAAGATCGGCCATGGTGGGAGCATCCACTAGCACCGACAATGCGGTGCCGCCCCTTTCCATGTGGCTTTCATACAGGCGGCGCTCGTCTGCCGGCACATCGCTTCCAAACAGCCAGTCCCAGAAACTTTCTCCATCCGAGCTGGCGCTTGCTCTTTCGCTGCTTGACTGTGATGGCTGATTGCTCAGCCTCACATGATCTGCTGGAACGCCTGAACCGACCACAGCACGGTACGCTTCCTCTGCGTCGTTACGAGAGTTGTATACTGCTACCACGCATTGTCCTTGCATGTTTGCCTCCTCTATGGACATGCGTCCAACGCGAGAAACAACGCATCGTTCTTAATTTTTTCGCAAGGTTTGCGAAGCGCTCGCGATAGACAGAGCTGCCGGGCAACGCGAGCTTGGAGCTAAGTTCTTATAGTTGGACCGGCGCCGATGCGAGCGTGGTGTCGCAAGAGGCTGCAAGATCAGCTTATCGAACACTCACCTCGTCCTTAGTCCAACAAGACTCGGAGCGATTGCGTGAAGCAATGGGCGCCAAGACGATCGTTTGGAGCCGCTCGTCCGCGTGCGACCACCTTCCTGATCATCTGCCAGAGATGATATGCATGATTAGGTCGCATGCTTTTCAACGAACGAGGGACAAGGCGCTGAAGCGACGACTTTCGGTGAGCTGACAAACTTGGTTGTTCGAGCTGAGTCAATTTCTCGGGTCGTTGTTGTCATCGACGGGCGACTTGCGCCGACACTGTTGGATTCACGGCCCCGGCTTGCCCTGCAAAGAACGCGGCCAAGGCGCCCAGTAACAATGCCACTGACGCGAACAATGCACCTTGTGAGACACGCTTGGCAGCTGTATCCGCCGCCTGCTTTGCCTGCTCCTTCGCCTTGGCTACCGCTTCTTTATATTGCTGTTGGTACTGACTGATCTGCGCCTTTGCTTCGTCTTGTGATATGTTCTGAGCCTTGGCTAAAGCTTCGGCGGCCTTGTCGTTAGCCGCTGACTGCTGAGAAGCGTCACCCGTTAGGGCCGCGCGGACGGCTGTGGCCGCGGCATCACGAAGCGCGGCGGGATCTTGCCCTCCCGAGGCGCCTCTAACTTTGCTTTCGATGGCAGCCATCGGATCGCTAACATTGTTCAGCGTAGGCGCTGCCGTTTGAACTGCCGTTTGGACCGACCCTCCGAGCGCTTTTCCCGCTCCGCCCAAAGCGGAAGATGCTGTGCTGAGAGCGCCACCAGCCAAGCCCGAAGCGGCGGAAGAAAGCAGATACATCACTGCCAGCGTTGAGACTGCCCATGACATTAGTCCATGATAAGCCGTGGTTGAAGCAGACGCCTTGCCAGAAAGCCGACCGGCTACGTAGCCACCTAGTGCCGCAGCCAGAATGCCGGAAACTATAAACCAGATGCCTGCACCAACCGACATCGAGCTTGCGCTGGGCGTGCTACCTTCCCCAACGTCTACCGTGGATAAACCCACGCCTAGGCCGATCATGTTTAGAATAATCTGCATGACAAGCGCGATCGCTGCACCCGCGAAAACGGCGCCCCACGCGACCTGATTCAACATGATTGTGCGAATTTCATCAGCGGGAACGACCTCGCTCGTCTGAGGGGGCGTGCGGTGGCTCGGACGAGCCATTTCGGGAGAGTTGGCCATGACGTTGATCCTTGAAGCCTGTTTGATCCCGCAACTTGCTTTTGGATCCGACGTTCCTAAAAAGTCGCAGGCCTCAACTGCAAGTGCTTGCAGCACTTTGCCACGCAAATGCCGCCAGCGTGCACCTCCCGACTGTCCCCCGCCGAGTTCGAGCAGAACGGCGGCTCTCCGACAGGTGAAGGCACAAGACTGCCGCATTCATTCACCTCCCAATGAGCGAAGAGAGCGCAATCGCCAGCACGTTGTGGTGCAATCGTTTCTTGGCGGCAGGTGAAAAGATGCCGCCGCCAAATGCTCGGCAGGTGGTCTTGTCTGCACCGCCGCCTGTATCACTTCTGTACTTCCGACGTCCTTGCAGCCGCCCCTAAGCCGGAGAAACCCTCAGTGCCCCGGCAGCCACCCTGACCGGGTCGCGACTTTTGAGGCCCACATACCTGAGGGCCATCAGGGCTCAGGTTGTGGCGAACCAGAAGAACTACGGAAGCGCGAATCGATTTCACATTTGTTAATGTCGGGATCCGAATCGGAGGAGCGATGCGGGATCTCAAGCCGAAAGATTGGACTGACGGTGAGCTTCAGCTCCTAATCAACTTGGTCAAACAACGCGCGAAGTCAGCTGAAACAGCAAAAAAACTTCGAAGACATGTGGGGTCGATCAGGCGAACCGCCCGCAGCCTCGGGCTTCTGCTCAGAAGATGACGGCGAAAGGACGATACGGGAGTGCGGCCCCGGCTCGACACTGGAGGGAGGGACATTGCCCGGAGCCGCCCCCGCTGGTCCAACGTGACCTGCATCAGACAACGCAGAATTCGACAGCGTCGTTCCTAGCAGCACTGCGGGCAGCTGTGAGGGCTTCGCGCTGCATTTGCGGCCATTGTAGCGGGTTGAGTGTGGCCCCCCTTGCGAAAGCCGGACTAGTGCAGCCGGTGCTAACGTCTGGATCATGGTTTTCAAAGTTCAGGCCAGGCGCAATAAGCCGAGCGACTTCCTTGCATTCGAATTGTGGGTCGATCGCATAGCTCCAGACTACGTTCGGGTCACTCTCAGGAAGCAGATCTTGCGGCACTCTGAACTACGGTCCGCCACGGGCAGTTCTGGACTCGTGCATTGCAGCATCGTCCTACTCGATCACCTCGTCCGCACGGGCGAGCAGTGATGGCGGGATTTCGATGCCTAGGGATCGCGCGGTTGCTGAGTTGAGAACCAAATTGAACTCCGTGGGCTGCTGAATGGGCAAATCCTCCGGCCGAGCACCTCCTAAAATGCGTGCAGCGTAAGTGCCGGCTTTTCAAAGTTTGCGACAAGGCTCGGCCCGTAGCTCATCAGACCACCGGCGGCCGGAAATTCGCGGAATTCATAGGACGCCGGAAGCGAATGACGATCAGCCAATGCGACAAGTTGCGCACGTAGGTTGAAGAATATCGCATCGTTGCCCACGAGGACCGCCCCGACTTGAGCACTAACAAGATGTCTGAAAGCGGGTTCTAGTTCATCCTGGTTGCGCGCCTTGGCTACTTCCAAGGTCCGCCCGGTCGAACGGGCAACTTCGTCAATTTCCTGAAGCAAGTCTTGATTGTGAGGGTTTACCAAAAATCCGACGGTAGCCTTTTGTTGGAGCAGCTCCTGGATCAGTTCGAGACGCTTGAGGACAAGCCTCGCTGTCATCATAGATATGCCCGTGGCGTTGCCCCCGGGATGAGCGAAGCTCTTTGCAAGTCCGAGCTTCACGGGGTCTGACGCGATTATGAATACGATCGGAGTGGTTGAAGTTACTTTCCTTGCCGCGAGCGCAACCACATTGCCCCCTCCGATGATCAGCGCTGGGTTGAAATGCAAGAGCTCCTGAGCGAGCTCCGGAAGCCTATTGTGGTTTCCTCGCGCCCATCTACGTTCTATCGTAACGTTTCTTCCAACTACGTACCCCTCTCCGCGAGACCTCTTTCGAATGCTGCATCATAGGACTCGCAATGTCAGGGGAACCCACCGACAGCACACCAATAACAGGTGCCGCTGAACGTTGCGCGCTCGCCGTAAGCGGCCACAGAGGTGCCGCGCCGACAAGAAGCGTGATGAACTCCCGCCGTCTCATGTGCGCTCTTAAGCTCTATGGTGAAGGCATCGTAGCGGTTCACTCGGGCTCATTGAAAGTGGCTTAGGTCAATGGTGTTGCATGCGCCATCCCCGACAGACGTCTGTCTGCTCCAGCTCCACGAAGCGAGAAACATTTGTTCCCCCTCCTAGAACGCAATGGCAAGCCAAACTGCGACAGCATTACTGCTACACATCTCCTTCAGCGTCGGTTGCTGACCTTGCCAATGCTTGAGGACCTTGACGATACTCACATCCCGGCTTCAGGCGCGAACAACCGCAAGAATTAATTTCGATCCGGGGGCATGAGTGCAGGCTCAGCTTCTGCTTTGGGTCTTGAGCAAATCTCGTCCGCTCTGCCGCAGTGAGCGGACCTCCGTCAGACCACGCGCAACTTCGCTGATGGGTCAAAATGCGAAGAACTCAGGTTGAGCAAATCTGAGCTGCTCTGGCTTAACGAGCGGATTAGCGACCGCCGAGGCGCACTTCGCCGATGGGCCAACTTGCCGCGGCCGAACCGCGTCGTGAGCTAGCGGGTAAAAAGGATTGCCAGCACAAAGACGATCCCTAGAAGTATAAGCGCACCAGCGGAGGTGGCACCACCTTGGGGAGACGTTGAGGTTTGTGCAGCGCTCGGAGTGGACGTCTGGCTCGCAGGTTCGCGAGCATTCTCAAGATATTCTCGCTTGAGTTGCGTGAACTTTGGAGGATTACCCGTCCCACCGTGCGCAAAATAAGCTTCTTCAAAGTAGCGATTACAATGTTCCATGAGGCTACTCGTGTTGCCGCCGGCACTTACCCACGAGGATGCCCACGACATCATATGTGTGGGAATTAAGTGGTCCTGTGATTTTGTGATCAGGATGAGAACGGTATTCCAGTCGTTCTCAGTCTGCCAGAAGGCCTTCGCTATGGCGTCCCGATCGTCCATTTCCATCCCCCCGGCGATTAGTCAAATCTCTTACACGTCCGGCGAGAAATCAATGGCCGCCATCATCGCAGTTCGCGGCACTCAACCCGGTGCTCGCACCAGTAGCGTTTCTCTCTGAGCACCCGCTGATTTTTTCCAAGGACATTGATCTATCGCAACTAACTTTCGCGATCCCGATACAGCGTCCTGGCAGGAGGCAACGATGCAGCCTTGGATGCAGCCTTGGATGTTGCATGTGCTGGCGTGGGCCATAGCGGCCTTGGGCTTGGCAGCCATCCTTTCCATGAGCTTCTAAGCTCGCCTCAGGTGTTTCGGCTGCGTTGACAAACTGCAGGCACGTTGACAATTTCCACAATTCCGAATTTTAATTGACCTACCCGCTCGTGCGTATCGCAACTACGAGACCGTCTTAAGACTACATCCAAGCGACGAATTGCCGTGAAGCGGCTGCAGAGGCTCTGCGCGAAGTAGGGACAAAGGGTCGTCTGATCTACAACCATTACCTCGGATTATGGCTGCTCGAGTGGCCTCGCGGAAACTGAGCATCATGTCCGCTTCGGGTCACTTTCGGACGTTGGCGCGAGCGCCGCAAGACATCAGCTACGGGCCAGAAGCGGACATCAAATATTGGGCAATCCGGGGAGTCTGTCGGCATCCTCCTAGAGGTGTTTAAGCGCGCTTCGCTCGCCAGCATTGAAGTGCGCGGGAAAGGGTCCATGCGGCTGGTTTCTCGCCGGCCATGCCCGGACGGGCTCCGCTTAGAGAGACAAGATGCGCATTCTGCAGTCGACTGGCCTCTCGGCGGCGACCTACTGCAACGCTCACATCGATTCCACGTAGCGGCTCCATGCCAACGATACGGGATACTAGCCTGCATGGTGGAATCAGAATGATCCACCCGTCCTGAAGTCTCCGCCGCCAAAGGATCCTCCGGTCCCGAAACCATCCGGCGGCGGGATCGGCAGCCCTCCGCCAAAGCCCGAGTCCCATGGGCTGGGCCCATGGTGGAAGCCATCACGTAGAACCTGCCCCAGTATCGCGCCTCCAACAGCGCCGGTCAAAATACCTCCAAGGACGTTTCCGAGTGATGCCTCGTTGCCGAAAGTGCCGTAAGGCGTGTCGTAGCCTTGATGCCGGAGTTGCGCCCATTCGGTTTCGACCGTCGCACGGCGGTGAGCAAGCTCCTTGAGCCTCTTATGGGTCTCTACTGCCTGTCGTAGCGCCAGATTCATTGCTGCGTCCGTAGACTGAATCCGCCTGACAATCTCCTCGTCCTTGGACGTCGGCGTGCGAGTGGCCTCCTCGTAGAGTTCGTGCAGATCTTCGCGCTGGTCGGCGACTGCCAGCAGCTCGACCGCATCACGGTAGGGAGCGTCCCCCTCGAGGATCGATGCGTCATAGGCGCGGTCTTGAGCAGCCAGGGCCGCGCGCGCCTGTTCAAGCTGGCGCTCGCGATGTGTTACCGTGTTCCGCGCCTTGGCGACTTCAGCTTCAGCAGCCTCGGAGCCAGCGTCCACGAGCGCCTTGCGCTCCAGGGCCTTCAGTTTGGATCGTTCCTCTTGCAGCTTCTCGATAATCTTCCTGGAGTGGTCGCGTAGGCGCTCGGGGATTTCGTTAAGAAGAGAGTAGTTGACCCGCGCCTGGTCATACCGGACTACGCTGGCCACCAGGCGATCCATGTAGCGGGTGAACGGGTTTGCCCGGTAGGCGGCGGTTCCGAACTTCCGGCTCCACAAGTACATGAACAGCGGATCGGCTTCGTAAGGACGGCGCTTTTCCTCCCGGTCGGCTTCCGCCTGTATGGCCTTCTTCTCGGCTTGCTGGGCTTGTCCGGTGATCTCGTTAACTCGCGCCCGCACAGAAATCCATTCGCGGTTGAGGCTGATCTTGGCTTCGACGCTCTTACGAATCGTTTCCGCGTTGGCCAAGGCCCGCTGCAGTTCATCCAAGGCAGCCTGCCGCTCGGCCTCCGCTTGCCGCACCCGTTGCTCGGCTTCGTGCCGTCGCTCGGTCAATCGCTGCAAGGCTTGCTGACGGCTCTCGAGCAGGCTGATGGCCTGACGCTCCGCTACATCCAACTCGCCGACGACTTGGTTCTGCCTGATTGCGTCAAGCTTTAGACGTGCGAGTTCGCGGAACGCTTCCGTACGCTGGAGGCGGAGGCGACCCACCTCCTCAGTCGCCTTCGCATAGGCCCGCTCGACTTGCGCCTCCTGCTGGCGAGCCTTTTGGATGAACTGTTCGATCTCGGCAAGCGCCTGCCTTCCGGATATCATGGTCTTACCATTGCGTGATCGCCCCGCCGAGTACCGGCAACTTGTATTCCACGTCTAGCTGGCCGCGCCGCTTCTCGCCGAGATTATTCTGCTGCACGATTCCGTCGTCGTTCTTGTCTCGCTGCACCTGCATGGCCGTTGCCTCGCTCACACGCACGCCCCACTTTGAGACCTCGACGGTGCGGCCGTCCTCTTCGCTCGTCACCGGTAGCTTTAGAACGCGCCCGTCAGGCGTGACCGGTTCAACGATCAAATAATAGTTGCGGCTGGCCGGATTGCGTTGCGGTATGCGCCACACGCCGGTCGCATCGCCTGGTCGCGAGACGATACGTAGGACGTATTCCCGGCGCAGCTCCGCGCGCAGCGTGTCGAGATCGTCGACGGCCTTCCGTGCGCCATCGGCGTCGCCGCGGGCAATGGCGGCTGTTCCATCCGCAAGAAGGGCGTCGGCCTTCTCCCGCGCTGCTGGCACCTTCGCTTCCCGCAGGAGATCCTCGTGCTTCTGCTCCAGGGCTGCCGGCAGCCTCTCGGCCAGGTCGACCCTGGTACGCTCCGCTTGAGCCTGTTCCTGCGCTGCCCGTCGATTTGCTGGCTCGACTACGCCGAAGTGGTAAGCGCCCCAGCCGAACGCCAGCAGCGCAAGCAAAGACATTACACGCCGACCGATGCGACCACGATTGATCCAGGCAAGCGCGATCGTGCGGGCGAAGCTGGCAGGAGGCGGGTTATAGACGAAGCGCTGCTCCTTGAGAGCCTGCACCCCCTCCACCAGTATACTGTCAGGCACTTCGATGCCCTGCCCATGATAGATCTCGCGCAATCGCTTCAGGAGCTGGGCGTCCCGCTGCTCTTCGCCCAGCTCTCGACTGACGAGATTCTCCTGGTGGCGCAGCGTGTCGACGACGTCCATCGCGAGCATCACGTCATTGAGGCTCGACGGAGCCTTCAAGGGCTCCTGCTCCATCGATGCAGCTTGATCAGCCATTGGCCGGCAGTGCCTGTCCTTCCGCTACGAGACGCGCGATGCGGCGCTTGCCTTCCTCGACCGCGTCACGGATTTCGGCCGAGTTCCGTGTCGCAAGTTGTCGCATTTCCCCGATGATCTCCTGGGAGCGCTCCTGAAACGTGATCACGGAATCCACGAGCTTCTTGACCGCATCCGCGCGGATCGTCGGGCCATACCCCGCCCTGACGGCAGCTTCTCCGACCTGATCGCCAATTTCAGCCAGCACTTCGAGGCTGCGGGACACACCCTCTTTCATTTCATTCAGGGTCTGTGTCGACTCATTTAGGCCGAACATGCCCGTGAATGAGGCTTTCAGAGCCGTGAAGACGGAATCGTTGGTCGAGAAGAAGGTCACGGCTTGCGCGTAAACGCGCTCCTTGGCGTTTGTCATCTGCATGAGCCGCGCCATGACGACCTCAGACGTGTTGTAGCCAATCGTTAGGTTGTCCGAGAGGTCCTTGGCGATCTGATAGCGTTTCTCCTCGTCCTGGGTGCGCCGGAGTTGCTCGTCACGGGCGAGTTCGAGCCGTGCGCGTTCAGATACCTCCTGTCCCGTGAAATTGGCCACGGCACTAGACGCCTTCTGCAACTGCGCCTGGGCGCCGGCGAGGCTTTCCTCCGCTATCTTGAGCACCTCCAGCGCCATCACCTCAGCATGCTTGAGCGCGCCGCGGAAGTCACGGTAGGCGTCCAGAATGACCTGCTCACGCTGGATCTGGTCCTTCGTTGAGCGTGTGACGTCAAGATAAACTTGCCTGATCTCATCAAAGCGATCGGCAACATCACCGCGAGACAGCTTCATCCAAACGTTGTTGATGCGTTCGAAAAGATCAATCTTCTGGTCTTCCAGCTGGTCGACCATTTTCTTGGTGTCATCGCGAATGGAGTTGAAGGATTCGGTGATCTGACGGTAACGTTCGCCGATCTCCATCGCCTGAACTTGCTCGCGGACGACCTCGTTGAAGACGCTGGTCTGACCGAGAGTGCGAGCGATGATGACGATTCGATCTTCATCGAGAGCGGTGATTTTCTCCAGCAACCCGGCAATTGGAGCCTCCATGGCCTGGGGCGGGGCAATACCTATTGCCTGCAAAGCTCGGGTCGCTCTGTCAAGATACTGCATGGGCGACGTTGCTACGACGTCAGACATTGGCGCCTCCCTTGGAGTTCTTTGATAGGTTCATGAACGCGCTCCAGGAATCGACGCTTACAGCATCGGGAAGCGCCTCCATGGAGAATTGCATCCCAATTGCGTACCGGTCGTCTTGGTTCCTATTGCCCGTCTGGAAGCTGTGGCGCTGTCATCGCGACGATGCGTCCGCTCCGCTCGTACGGGGGCTCTCGAAGCGGAAATCAAGTTCGGGTGCGGTTTAATGCTGACAGCCGACTTGACGATCGACGCCTCGTTGTTCCACTGAGGGCCAAAAGCGGACAAATTGGCGGAACGGGGCAGAAGGACGGCTATGGGCACAATTGGTGTCGCTCAATCACGCATTTGCGCGCGCTGAAGTGCAAAAACATCCCACCACGCAGTTCGCAACAAGCACACCAAAGTAAACGACAGCTGCGTATTCAGCGGGAAGCTGAAGAATTAGCATTACAAAGAGGAGGATGCATGCCCATGCAACATTGATCATGATCGCTTGAACAGCACTCCAACGGTTGGGACACCTGCGAACCAGTCGCTCAAAAAGTACCACAGACTCATATGGCCTCAGGTTAGCAGGCAGCAACGAACATACTACCATAACTCAACCAAGCCTAAGCGTGTATCGCCCGCTGAGCACAACCCTCCACTATAGTATGTGGCACCTTGCCGCTGGCGCGTGCGACGACGAGTTGTGCGATTTGGCTCTCCCCAGAACGGCTGGTTTGGGTCATAACCAGACCTCAGGTTGTGAAAGCGTATCGGATGCAGACCCTGCGGCCGTGAAGAAAGGACCCGCACTGGTTCAGTCTAAGTAGGGAACTGCCTCGATGACCTGGAAGTGCGAGCCTGCGCGAGCTGTGCCGCGCATCTCAAATCCGGCTGTTCGACATAGCGCGGAATACTCGTCATAGCTCCGTTCAAGCGCCCCGAGCATGACGAGCATATTTAAGTCACTGAATTTGGAGATCGGCCCTTCGTTCGGCGCGTCCACCTCACGTTCAATGAGGAGTAATCTGGCACCAGCCGTTATAGCGCGGCGGCAGGTCTTCAGGATAGAAATCGGTTCCTTATCGTCCCAATCGTGGATAATCGCCCGCATCACATAGACGTCAGCTCCCTCCGGGATGGTTTCAAAGAAACTGCCTCCGACGATTTCGCATCTGTCCGCGACACCATGTTGGTTCAGAACTTTCGCCGCCTTGGCAACCACGTGCGGCTGATCGAACAGCGTTCCGCGCAGGCCCTTGTTTGCGGCGAGAATTCCCGCCAACAGCTGGCCTTCACCACCCCCGATATCCGCGACGTGACGAAAGCTGCTGAAATCGTAGGCGGCGATAATCGCTTCAATCGCGCCGCGTGAATTGGCCGTCATGGCTCGGTTGAAGATCGCGTTCTCTTCCGGACGGGTGCTGCGATACTCCCATACGCTCTGACCATTGAGATGCCGAAAGGCACCTCCGCCGGTGCGGACGCTGTGTTCAAGATGGCCCCAGGCCTGCCAGGCATAAGGTCGGCCGACATATGCGGCCCAGCCGTCGAGTGGAGTCGGCGAGTCGGAACGGAGACACTCGCTCATCGGGGTGAGCGAGAACGTTTTGTTCTCGGCCTCATGGAAAACACCGACTGAAGCCAGCGCCCGCAAGAGCCGATAGAGTGTCCTCGGATGCGATCCGCTGAGCTGAGCAAGTTCGTTGCTGCCTAGGGGCCCGCAACTAAGGTGGTCGGCTATGCCAAGCCGGGCCGCCACGTGAATGGCCTGCGAAATCTGATAACCGTTAATCAGCCGCGTAAGGTCCGACAAAGCTTTGGCGGCCATGGTGTCACCTCCTGCTGCTCCGCACACAGTAAAGATGCATCGAGTACCAGACTTCCCGCAAACGGATGATATCTCAGAAATTGCGGTGCGCACCATCTAACACAAGTGGATTCGAGGACCGCTTAGGGTCAATCGCGACGTTTTAGCCCGGTTTAAGTGTGATCCGGTCTTCCCGTGACAGCCGACATATCCTCGGCCGTGGGATACGGCAGCGATGGGCCACAAGCGGACCGTTGCGACCGAACCAATAGGCTCCATCTTCAGCCACTCTCCAGGTAGTCTCTCCCGACAAATCGCGGGTCGACGGTCGGGTGCGAGCCAATATGTTCGATCATGCCGCGCGAAATCCCGATGTCCTTGAGGTAATGATCGTTGAGTGCATACAAAGCGGTCCGCAATTTTTGACGCCGCCGCTCCTCCTGAAAAGTACGCCAGTATTGTTTGAAGAAGGCGCAGATCGGATGGACGGAAAGATTCAGACGTGCCGTTCCGCCTGTAACGTGGTTCGTGCTCATGAAATTTGCCTCCGCGTAAGCGGTCACCGGAAGGAACGTGCCTGCGCCCGAACAGACCTGCTTTATCTGCGGCTTACATTTTGCTTACCGGCGGCTTAATGTTTTGCAGTCGGCCGTTGCAGCGCCTCCCGAACATCCCTGGGCATGGAGGAAGTGGCAGATGCGCTATCACTTTGAAGAACACACACTTGACACGGACCGGCGCGAGCTGCGTCGAGGCGCCGAGCTGATCGCCCTCGCACCACAAGTGTTCGACCTGCTTCACTACCTGATCCGCAATAGGGAACGGGTGGTCAGCAAAGACGACATCATCAGCGCAGTCTGGAACGGCCGCATTGTCTCGGATGCCGCATTGACGACCCGTCTCAATGCAGCCCGGACCGCCGTCTGCGATACCGGCGAAAGGCAGCAGGTAATCAGGACACTGCAGCGCCAGGGCTTCCGGTTCGTCGGCAAGGTCATTGAAGATCAGGGGCGTTCAGTTGCAGCGGCGCATGACAAAAAGGAGACCTCCCCCGCCTCGGCACCTCGTCTTTCCATTGTTGTGATGCCGTTCGCAAACATAAGCGGCGACGCCGAACAAGACTATTTCGCCGACGGCGTTACGGAGAGCCTGACCACGGACCTGTCGCGCATCAGCGGTTCGTTCGTCATTGGCCGACATACAGCGTTTACCTACAAGGGCAAGTCGATCGATCTCAGACAGGTCGGTCGCGAACTGAACGTTCGCTATATCCTGGAAGGTTCGATTCAGCGGGCCGGTAGCCGGCTTCGCGTAAGTGTACAGCTGATCAGCGCCGAAACGGGCAACCATCTTTGGGCAGAGCGATTCGACCAACCTGTCGCCGACCTTTTCGACATGCAGGACGAAATTGTGTCACGGCTGGCCAACGTGCTGAACGCCGAGCTGATTGCAGCTGAGGCGCGGCGAGCCGAGAGCTCCGCAAACCCGGACGCGATGGACCTGTATTTCCGAGGCAGAGCCATCTCCAACATGGGGCAGACCCCCGAGCAACTGACGCAAGCACAGGGCTTTTTCGAACGTGCCTTGGTGCTCGACCCGTCCTGCATGGAGGCACTGGTCGGCAGAGCAGAGGTCGATGTAACTTTTCCAGCGTCTTTCTTGACCGACGACGCGGCCCCTCGCCTTGCAGCGGCAGAGAAGACGCTGGGCAAGGCCTTGTCGCTGGCGCCGCAGAATGCCATGGCACACTTGCTTCTCGGCCTCGTCCAGATCACCACAAATCGCGCCGCTCAAGGTATTGCGGCATGCGAACGAGCGTTGGCGCTGGATCGCAATTTGGCCGAGGCCCACGCTTGGATCGGTCTGGCAAAAACCTACACCGGTCGAGCCATGGAAGCCGAGATGCACATCCTTGAGGCGCTCCGGCTGTCTCCTCGCGACATAAGAGCCTTCCGTTGGCTGATGGTCATTGGCGCAGCCAAGTTGAACCTTGATGCCGCCGCGGAAGCGGTGGTTTGGCTAAGGCGCAGCATTGAGGCCAATCGCAACAATCCACTTGCGCAGGTTTGGCTCGCCGGCGCCTTGGTGCGGCTTGGCGAGTTGGATGAGGCAAAGGCCGCTGCCCGAGCGGCCCTTGTCCTTGATCCGACCTTCACCATCCGCCGCTTGCGCGCCACAGCACCGAGCAACAATCCGACCTTCCTTGCCGGACGCGACAGAATTTACGAGGGTCTGCGCTTGGCCGGGGTGCCGGAGGGTTGACGTCCGCTTTGGGTCAAAACGCGAAGAACTCAGGTTGAGCAAATCTGGTCCGCTCTGGCTGACCGAGCGGACTTCCGACCGCCGAGGCGCAACTTCGCAAATGGGCCATCAAGGGACATCGACAGTTGAGGCGGCTTACTCTTCTGAGCTATTCTCTTGGCGTCCCGTCACTATGTAACGCGTGAAGCCCTCCTTCCTTGAAGGATGCGTAGCGACGTTCACCAGCCTCGGTCCAAACGCAATGGTTTTTTCGCTCGATGGATGAGCGAAGAATCTCCTGATCGACAGCTATGATTGAACCGCCACTTCTATGGCGAACAAGTGTCTCACTACGAAATTTAGTCGTCCGCTTGTGTCTTTCGGCCTGTGAAGGTGTCAGGCGGCGGATTCTCTTTCAGCGCCTTGGCGGCGCACTTCGCGGCATCGAGCAACCGCGCAGTGTGCTTCTCGTCCATCGGTTTGACAGATGACTTTTCATCCATAGCGTGTCTTCCTTGCGAAGCGGATTGCCGCTGATATTTCGAACTGAGACACTACCAGATTGCCGAGCCGAAACAAATTTGTACCCCTCGCAGTGAGGCGTCAGAATACCTTCGGTCGCTCGTGACAGCAACAACACTGGGCAATGCGCTGAATGTCCGCATCGGGTCAAAATCGGCGGTCCAGACCGCTGCAATTAGTTTCCGCTCTGGACCTGACAGCCGACGGCCACCGAGCATTCCGCTGGGCAGCGATGGGCCAGAACCGGACGCACTGCTCCGCCGCCGCTAGCGACGAATTGCCCTGGCCAGCCTCGGGCCGCCTGGGCTACTGTAGTCTGGGGCTGGCTTCCGCCGATGCCCTGCGTGCCCTAAGTCACCAGTTTCCAAACTGCTTGCGAGAGAAATCTTCTTTAGCCATAGGGAGCGACCATGTCATCGACAGTTGATCCGTTCTCAGAACTAAAGTCCCGCCAGCGCGACATGTGGGCGTCGTTTGCACCGACTGCCGCCTTCACCACACCGGTCGCGGCGCATCTCGTCGACTTCGCACAAGTGAAGCCTGGCGAGACCGTGCTCGACGTTGGAACGGGCACGGGTGTCGTCGCGATTACGGCAGCTCGGGCAGGCGCATCGGTAACGGGACTCGACCTGACGCCGGCGCTGCTGGACGTTGCGCGCGAGAATGCTCAGATAGCCAGGCTGGCCACTGTACAATGGTTCGAGGGGGACGCTGAAAATCTTCCATTCCCGGATGGCCAATTTGATGTCGTGCTGAGCCAGTTTGGTCACATGTTTGCGCCCCGGCCTGATGTAGCTGTCGCGGAGATGCGGCGCGTTTTGAAGCCAGGCGGTCGCGTCGCATTTGCGACCTGGCCACCGGAGCACTTCGTTGGCCGCATGTTTGCTTTCGTTGGCAAAAATTCGCCACCGCCCCCACCTGGCGCCGCACCACCTCCCCAATGGGGAAGCCCCGGCACTGTCGCTGAACGGCTTGGCGACAAGTTCGAGGCCCCATTTTTTTCCCGCGGCATCATGCATTTTCCTGCTCTCAGTCTGTCGCATTACCGAGAGTTCGCGGAGCGCTCCATGGGCCCCATGCAGAAATTGATGGAAGCTTCGGCCGAGGAACCGGAGCGGCTTGCTGCCTTGCGTAATGAATTTGAAACGCTCGCTGCACCCTACTACTCCGCGAACATGATACGGATGGAGTATTTGCTAACCCGAGCCAGGGCACGTTGAACGATCGCAGCGAACCGGCGGTCACTTACCTCTCCCCACCGAGATTGTGACCGCGGGGGATTCTTCGCCCGGCAGTGATCCCTTTGTGTCGAGGGCCAAATGTCGCGTTTGGGTCAAAGCGCGAAGAACTCAGGTTGAGCAAATCTGGTCCTATCTGGCTAACCGAGCGGACTTCCGACCGTCGAGGCGCAACTTCGCAAATGAGCCAAATCCGGACTCATGCAGCGCAGCAGGAGGGCGCTATATTCGATCACCTCGTCGGCGCGGGCGTGTGCGCTGGCTTATTCGGGCAACCCCGCTTTTCGAAGCCCCTCAATAATCAGCTTTGAGCTTTTGGGAACCCGGGCGATATGTGCCGATATTGTAAAGGCGGGATCGATCTCAAGCACATGCGCCGCCGCGGCGTGCGCCTCAGCGTCGCGTCCAAGATGGGCAAAGGCGGACGCGAGACCACGATAAGCTGGCATAAAGGAGGGTTTCTGACGAAGGGCCCTCTTCAATGCGACGATTGCCTCGTCAAAGCGCCGAAGTCCCATAAGGGCATGCCCAATGCCAAGAAACGTCATGTGTAGCAACGGATCTACCGGGCTCATGCGAATGGCACGTTCAAAGTTTCGTATCGCTTCCTCGGGCTGGCCCGCCATTATATAGACCCAGCCTCTGTTGTTCCAAGTACGCCATGAATTTGGGTTGAGCGCCACCGCCCGGTCAGCCATTTCGATCTCGGCTTCACTATCGCCGACCATGCACGCCGAGATTACGGCAACCCGTGACAACGTGTCTGGATCACCATCATCGATCCTCAATGCTAAACGAGCGAGCCTAACTGCTTCCTTGCAGTCGAACTGAGGATCGTTGGCATAGCCTAGAGCGACGTTGCTCGCATGGCAGTCGCCTGCCAAAGCCGCTGCAGACCCGAACCTCGGTTCTAGCTCCAAAGCGCAATGAGCCAGCCTGATCGCCTCGGCCAAACTTTCGCGGGTCGTCAGGTAATACTGTTGCATGGATCGAAGAAACAAGTCATGAGCGGTGAGGTTCTCTGGCCGCCGCCGCGTCGCCATTTCAATTTGTGTTTGAAGCATCTTTGGTTGAACAGCCGAAACAACGGCGACGGTTACTTCGTCCTGGAGAGCGAAGACGTCGGTAAGGTCACGCTCAAACCTGTCCGCCCATAGATGCGCGCCTGTAACTGCATCGATCAGCTGCCCTGCGATGCGAACTTTCCCCGATGCCTTCCGCACAGACCCCTCGAGGACATAGCGTACGCCGAGCCGGCGCCCGACTTCTTTGATATCGACGTCTTTACCTTTGAAGGTGAAACTCGAGTGACGTGCGATAACGAACAGAGACTTAAACCGCGACAGCGCGGTGATGATCTCTTCCACCATGCCCTCCGCAAAATATTCCTGCTCGGGATCGCCGCTCATATTCTTAAACGGCAGCACGGCGACGGAGGGTTTGTCGGGGAGCGCAAGTGCGCTCTCGGGCGCATCGCTCAGATCCGCGCCCGCAACTTCTCGCGTCTCCTGCACCGGTCCGATGAAACGGAAGCCCTTGCGCGGTAGTGTTTTGATGAAGCGCTGTTCCTCGCCGGAATCGCCAATTGCGCTTCGGGCGACATTGAGCCGGGTCGTAAGTGCCGCATCCGAAACGCTGCGCCCGTTCCAAATGGCATCGATGAGGTCGTCTTTAGTGACGACGCGCTCCCTGTTGCGGATCAGGTATTCGAGCAGATCGAACACCTGTGGCGCGACGGAGACAAGGTCCGCCCCGCGATGCAGCTCGCGCCGCTCAGTGTCGAATGCGTACTCCTCGAAGAGATAGCGCAAGACGCGAAACTCCTTGGACGAGAGCTCCCCGATAACCGGGCTTTAGCCGCGCTGGACGTGGCAAGAATAAGCTGCCGGTGAGGAAAATGTAAGCGGTCGATCAAGCGTGTCTGCCGTTCTCGCGGTAACCTCGCGCCGGTAAAGGAAGAACGGTCCCGGGAGACACCGCAATGAGCACGACGCACGGCACAATGTGGCTGGACCAGACATCCGGATCGATCCGGCATGTCGCCAACTTCATCTGGAAGTATTGGGATGCCTTTCAGGAGCGCCGCGAGCGCCAAAAACTGCGCACCACCCTGTCCAACTTGAGCGACATGGAGCTGATGGATATTGGCTCCACGCGGGGAGAGATCGACTACGTCGCCTCGCACCGTGGTATTGACCCGCGAGGCAATCGATCCGGCGAATGGCTGCGAGATTTACCGACGGTGGATGGCCAGACTGGACCCGCCGACTTCCTATAGGGGTCACAAGCTGCCTTCTATACCTTGCACGAGCTTGGTCGGATCGCCTCCCAAAAGCGGCCCGTCAACCGGCTGATCCTCGCTCTCGTGCTCCGCAGGCGTGTTCGGCCGTGCGCCGCTATTGCTGTTCCTGTTAGGAGCACAGTGAACGGTCCGTTAACCGCGGCGCGATATCAGCATCTTCGACCAGCGCAATAACCTAGAACTCACACATTGGGAGCTGTCGCCGAACTCAACCCGGTGACGGCCTATGGCTGCATGGATTACCGCGCTTTCACAAACGACAGCTTGACGATGATGTACGAGAGCGTTCGCGGAGCCTTGGCATCTGACGACGCGCAAAAGGCCGCCGGGGATGCTCCCCGTTTCCGGGTTCGCGAGACTAAGGAATGGAAGGAGCACGCGGGAAACCTCGAGGCTGAAATGCTCAATCGAGGGATGTTTTTCGAGATCATCGACTGGTCTGAGGATCAAGGGCGACTGCCGCTCTAACCTCGCTGATTGCGCGGCACAATTCACTTGATACGCGGCTCCGAGTCTGCGCCCGACAGCCCCCTGCAGCCTCCATCTCGCGACGTCAGTGCTCTTACGGCACCGACGAGCGCAATAGATGCTCGGTGGGCAAGCTGATCGCTGTCGTAGTCGATTATTCCACACCGCCACAATTGGTTCGCGGTTCGCCCCGCAAACTCCACCTGCGGTCTGGAGAAGGATTTTCCAAAAGCGAACATGATGAGAACGGCAGGCACGGAGCGATTACTTGCCTCTTTGTTTGGCCCACCAACCATTGCGGCACCCTCGCTCAAGGGCAGACGGGCAATCAGTTCATGCCGATATTCACCCGTCCTACCGATTCATGACTTTGGGCCACCGCGCATCTGCGAATGCGCCTAGGCTCTATCGAGCCCATCGATCCATATCTCTGCCATGTCTGGTCTAGCCTGGACTGCTGACGTGCCGGACGTCTTGCCTTTCTTCGCCTTAGGGCAATCGCCGACCTTGCGCCTCCTTCGATCGGGCGTTTGCCCAGATGAACCAAGGTCACTCTGGCAATCCGGCTCTCCTCAACCCTTCTTCAAATCGCGCAAGGTCATCAGCCCGCCGATGAGGCACCAGGCCCCGTATGCTGGATACTCGGAGCGCGGGTCGGAGTTGCCGGAGACGCGCCATGGCCTTGCGTGCCTGTTCGAGTCGGCCGGCCATCGCGTTACTCGCGGCTGCCACACGGAGTCCGGCGGGAAATTCCGGGTTGTATTGCAATGCCATTGCCGCCCAAGACGCTGCTTCTTCATAGCGGCCCAACAGGAAATGCGCATATGCCGTCCCAGTTCGCATCCCCGCTATCCGCGAATCCAATGGGTTCAGACGCATGGCGTGCGCAAAGCATTTAAGTGCCGGGTCCGGCTCGCAGAGCCAGTTTTTAATCCAACCACTAAAGTGCCAAGCCTCTGCCAAATTGACATTGAGAAAAAGTGCGCGGTCGATCAAGGCGGCACCCTGTTCGAAATCACCAACGACGTAGGCGAAGGTCCACCCGCTCCCGCTGAGTGCGATTGCATCATCTTTGCCCATCTCGGCGGCGCGTCGAGCGAGTAATGTTGCTTGCACAATCTCTTCCTCGGCGCCAGAAAACCAACCGATCCCCTTTCCATACGCGTAGCAAGAGGCAGCACGGCCGTACGCGGCCGCAAAATCGGGATCGAGTTCAGTCGCGCTGTTGAATAGCTGCAATGCGTCGTCGATCGCCCGCCGGTTGGTATCTATCTGATAAAATTTGGCCAATCCGCGCAAATAGACCGTATAGGCATTGAGACTTCCTGTTGGCTTACGCTTGGCGCGCTCAATCTCCGCTTTTTCAACTGTCGGCGCGATCGCTCCTACCACGCTCTCAGTTACCTGGTCCTGCAGATCAAAGACGTTTCCCAGGTCGCCTTCGAATCGGTCGGCCCAAAGATGTGCTCCGGTAGCGGCATCTATGAGCTGGCCTGTGATGCGCATGCGGCCTAAAGCGCTTCGGACGCTGCCCTCCAGTACGTAGCGCACCCCAAGTTCGCGCCCGATGTGCTTCACATCGACGAGGCGCCCCTTGTAAGTGAAGCTCGAGTTGCGCGCGATGACGAGCAGGGCTTTGAACCGAGACAGCGCTGTAATGATGTCTTCGGCCATTCCATCGGCGAAGTAGTCCTGTTCCGGATCGGAGCTAAGATTGGTAAACGGGAGAACGGCCACGGAGGCCTTCTCAGCGGACGGAAGATCCGGTATCAGCCCCTGCACGGAGGCATCGCCGATTGCCTCGCCCTCGAGCCTCGTCGCTTCCTGCACTGATCCGACGAACCGGAAGCCTTTGCGTGGAAGGGTCTTGATGAGGCGCTGCGCTTCGCCCGAGTCGCCGATGGCGCTTCGAGCGGCATTCAGTCGGGTCGTGACTGCCGCCTCAGAGACAATTCGCCCCTTCCATATGGCCTCGATCAACTCGTCCTTGCCGACCACATGCTCCCGGTTGCGGATCAGGTATTCAAGCAAGTCGAAGACCTGCGGCGAGACGGCGACCAGTTCGGCGCCGCGACGCAACTCGCGGCGGTCACTATCCAAAGCGCAGTTGTCGAAGAGATAACGCAAGCTACCATTTCCCTAAGCAACTTCCGAACACCAGGCTCCAACACGCCGGTCGGGGCAAAGATTAAGCCGCCAGTGACAAAAATGTAAGGACCAAGTAAAGCGCGCTCGTCAATCCCTTGGCATTCTATGGCGACAGTATTGGGACAGCCTGCCGTGCTGCCCCGGAAAGTCACAGGTTTTCATTGAGCGAGCCAGGAATGCGATTCAGAAACAGCACCAACGTGAGAAAGTGCGGGCCGCCTTGTACGGTCTGAACAGCCGCGACCTGCACGATATCGGCATTGCCCATAGCGACATCGAGTACGTGGCCTCGCACCCGGAAAGCGACCCGCGACGTGTCTGACGTGGCGCGATCTCGCACTTCTCACTTAATCGCCGCGCTGGCGATGTCCGCCATGGGTCAACGGCTGCTCTCGGCACCTCCAGGCCAATTTCGGACTCAGCGTCTTAGCGCTTGAAGGCAAATGTCTGAGACCACCTAGTATTCTGTCCCATATTTGAAACCTATTGCGTTGATCTGCTCCCGCGTGAATTCTTTTCGCGGTTCGTCGGGTCGGCTGCAGGTTTCGCGAAAGAAACCGTCGAGGCCTGGGGGCACCATGATCCACAGCAGAACCATTTCCTGATCTGGACTACTGAAACCATGCCAGGTGTTCCTGGGTATGAAAATCGTTCCACCTTTTTCGCAAGAGTGACGCACATCGTTGAGTGTGACCGTGCCACTGCCTTCCAGAACGTAGAAGGCTTCGTCCCTGTCGAGATGTCGGTGAGCTGGAATGCCTGAGCCCTTGGGTAGCTGCTGAATGCCCAGGCCAAGATTATTGGACCCCGTTACCGGGTCGGCCTTGATGAAGATGTTGCCGCCATCACGAAAATGGATCAGGTGTTCACCCTCTCCGGGACCAAGCACATAGCCCTGCGGCACCGGGTTGTGCGACTTCGCCTCGATCTCATCGCTGTTTGGCATCGCGTGCTCCATTGGCCGATACTCAACAATGAAAAAGCCACAATAGCAGAATGCTCCACCACGAGCGACGCCCATGGTCAAAGAAGGCTTGTGGTCAAAGGCTGCCCTCGGCGTCTCCCCGATGGCTTTCCGCTCAGCCGTCGGAAGCGGACGGTGCGAGGCCAAGAGCGGAGGTCAGCCATGGGCCATCAGCAGACTTGTTGATCAGGCTTCACATCATTCCGGGAGCCCGGCCGCGCGCAGGGCTTTGCCAAGCTTCGCCGCCAGTTCAGGCGAGCAGGCAACTCCGGCGAACTGGCCCCTGATGCGGAAGGTCGGCTGTAGTTCCAGCACATAGGCCGCGGCCGCCCTCGCCTCCTCCAGCCGCCCGAGGGCAGCGAGTGAAGCCGCGAGCTGCACCCACGTAATGCTGTGGGCGGGATTGGCGAGGTTGGATTTGTAGGCTGCACGCAAAGCCTCCGCATGACGATCGCGACAGAAATGTCCGAGCGCCTGCGCGTCGTAGGCGGCAAAAGCCCACGGATCGAACGGGCTCAAGCGCAAGCCGCGCTCGCTCCAGTCTATTGCACGTTCCGCCTCACCAACCCATCCCGCGACAACGCTGCCGAGGATCCACGCGAGCGCGGTCGAGGGACTCAAGGCGAGCGCGGCCTCGAATGCGGCGAAATCGGCCTGGCGATCATGGGCGTCCATGCCAAGCGAGAAGCCAGCAAAGGTTAGCGCCATCGCATCATCGCGTCCGTGCTCGATGGCAAGGCGCGCGTGGCACACCGACGCGAGGCGATCCTCTTCCTTCAACCCGGCGCGTAGAAAGCGATTGTGATAGCTCATCCCTGCAAGGCCATGGGCGAGCGCGTATGTGGGATCGAGGGCCAGAGCGCGCTGCAGCTGTGGCAAGGCGAGTGCGGCGCGATCGGGCATGCCTGAATCGACATCCGGCTGCGCACGCAGCACGAGTTCGTAGGCGTCGGGACTGTCGGGCCGCTTGCGGCGGATGCGGTCGACCTCGGCGCGGCGCAGACTTGGCTCTATCGCGCCCATCACGGCTAGCGCGATCTCGTCCTGTAAAGCGAAAAGGTCGCCCACAGTGCGGTCGTAGCGCTCAGCCCAGATCTGCGCGCCGCTGGCGGCGTCGGCGAGCTGCGCGTTGATGCGGACGCGGTCGTCTGCGCGCCGCACGGTGCCTTGCAGGACATAGCGTACGCCGAGATCGCGACCGACCTGCTTCACATCGGCAGTGCGGCCACGCCAGACGAAACTGGAATTGCGCGCGATGACAAACAGCCCACCGGATGCGCGACAGCCCCGTGATGATGTCGTCGACCATGCCATCGGCGAACCAGGCGGCTTCGCCGGAGTGCTCGAATGGCAGCACGGCGATCGACGGCTTTTCCGGCACCAGAAGCGCGGCGTGATCGGCCTCACCGGCATTCGCGCTAACTCGCGTCACCGGCGGGCCGATATAGCGATAGCCACGGCGCGGCAGCGTCTCAATCCAACCTCTCCCACCGCCCAGCTCGAGCGCGCGGCGCAGCGCAGCGATCTGGACGGTGAGATTGCTCTCCTCGACAGCGAGTCCCGGCCACGCCGCATCGATCAGCGCGTCCTTGCTGACGGGGGACGCGGCGCGCTCCAGGAGAAAGCGCAGCAGCGCGGCCCCACGCTGACCCAGCAAGCTCGGCACGCCCTCGCAAGACAGCGCGCCCGTCTCGGCGTCCAGTGCAAAAGAGCCAAATCTGTAGGTACCTGGTGGGGGCCGTTGGGTCATTTCGGAGACATTTTGCACCAATTTCGGAGATGTTTCACGACCTTTGGATGAGGAAAAGGCAGCCTGCGGCACCCGATCACGCCAACTTGGAGAGCCAATATGAGTGGAAAAGCGATCATCCGAAGGCCTGGTGAAGGGAAGTCTGTGAAGCTCGCCGGACATCCCATGGCATTTCTGGTCACCGCCAATGACACCCGGCATACCTCGATGTTTAAGTGGACGATTCCACCAGGCTTCTTCACCGGCCTGCATGTCCATCGCGTGCAGGAGGAAACTTTCTATGTGCTGGAAGGGGAATGCGACTGGCAAGTCGGCAGCGAACGCGTGCGCGCCACGCCCGGCACCTATCTTTTCTTGCCACCCGGCGTGCCGCACAACATCGGTAACGCCTCCGACAGGATCGCACGCGTGCTCATGACAGTGTCCCCGCCCGGCCACGAGCGCTATTTCGAAGAGCTGGCCGAGACTGTAGCGCGTGGCGGCGCAGCCGATCCCGGAACAATTGCTGAGCTTCGCGCACGATATGACACGGATCAGCTGTCCGCACTCAGAAGCTAACGCCTCCTCCACGATCGAAATTAGGAGCACGTTTGGCAACGATCGCGTGGTCAGACGTCTCCTTCGGGTCTTGGTTGTGTGAAAACGCCTGCCTTCAGTACCTTGCACTGGCCTGTCGGCTCACCTCTCAGAAGCGGACGTCGGGTTCGTTCCCAAGAGAGTGCGCAAGCCGAGCGGACAGCTAGGTCAAGCTCATCACTTGCCGAACAGCTCCTTGTAAAGATCGCAGGGTGGCAGCGGACGGTTCAGCGTGATGACGATCTTGTCGATCGTATTCCAGTCTGGCCCGCGCTCGACGATCTCGTCGAGGTCCTCCAGCTCCTCAAATACGATCGTCAGCTGTGGCTTGCCGTCCAAATAGGTGATCTCCGCCATCCACCGATCATGGATCGGCGTGTTCAATATTGCCTTTGCTCTGTGAGACATTGCAGTCGCCCTCCGTGCTCGCATTTGTTATCCAGATATCGAGGCGACATCACGACCATAATGGCTTCGGGTCTTGCGCTCTCAACGAAAAGTAGCAGCGGCTCTACGGATTACGGGATGTGCTGCGCATGCGTGCGGTCCAACGATAGTTGACACCGCCGCCAAGGCCCTTCCGACTGCGGCAATTAACGCTACTGGCACCCAGGCTCCATGGACAGCGGTGTCAGGACAGGGCGTAGCGACCAAAGGATGCTAAGGCAATACTGTCGGACCACCGGGCGCTTCTAGTGAGTCAATTTGACTCACTTCGTGTCGTGATCGGTGCATGTGGCAGTTCACTAGCGAAAAAATTTTGTCGCGGTGCGTTGCGTTCGTGCCAGACTCATGGTTCGGGGGGCACCAGGGGGCGACCGCCACCTGCCGAACAGCTTCCGACGCCTACGCAATTGCCGATCTCTGCTGTTATGATGGGGCTATTCGATCGCCCGCCCGTCACAAGTACTCGGGGGAGCGACGCTTGCGCTCCTGCACCGCTTGTAACATACTCACGTTCGTTCGCTTGTTACAGGATTGAGCATGTTGCAGCCTATCGTCGCCTACTATCGCGTTTCCCGAGAGAAGCAAGGCCGCTCGGGCCTCGGTCTCGACGGCCAGCGGCGCCTCATCTCGACCTTCGCCGCCAATGAAGCGATGGAGATTGCTGGTGAGTTTACCGAAGTGGAGACCGGCAAGGGAGCAGACGCGCTGGAGAGGCGTCCCCAGCTTGCTGCTGCCTTGCGCAAGGCAAAGAAGCTGAAATGTCCAGTCGTCGTGGCCAAATTGGACCGTTTGTCGCGCGACGTGGCGTTCATCGCCGGGCTGATGGCCAAGCGGGTGCCGTTTATCGTCACCGAATTGGGCAGGGATGTGGACTCATTCATGCTGCATATCTATGCGGCGGTAGCAGAGAAAGAGCGTAACGTCATCGCCGAACGTACCCGCCTCGCCCTTGCGGAGGCCAAGCATCGCGGCAGAAAGCTGGGCAACCAAAGACAGGCCGACGTCAATAAGGCCGCTGCAGCGACTCGGGATGCCCGTATAGAGCCCATCCTGAAGGAGATGTGGGAGTTGCCCTACCGTGAGATTGCACAGGAGCTGACCGAGCGAGGCATTCCTTCGCCCCGAGGCGGCGCGTGGAATGCGATGACGGTGATGCGCGTCATGAAGCGGCTTGGGATCGACGGCGACTGACCCTGCATCGCAAGCGGCTTTGGCCGCTCGTCATTGCGCCGCGTCGCTTACCCCTCATCATTCCAGAGGCATACCTCTGGCAGGCCGCTTTCTTTTGGTGAGCATTTTCCGAGAGAGCACATATTTCGCCTCCCTGTTTCTTTTGATGATCTGCAGCCCACGGCCACCATGCTTGAGGCACGTCGGTACACCTTTCAGAGCGATGTTGCGACAGCGCTGGCCCGTACATCGCGCGATAGCTTCGCAAAGACGCCTGTTCGCACGTCGAGGCTTGATGGCGGACTGCACCCTCGAAGCTCTCCATGCTGCATTGCCACTTCCCGGGCTCCTCCCCATCGCGGCATCCTCTGGATCAGGCTAAGACCCACAGGAGTTGGTGCCACGAGGTTTGTTCCGCAAGAGTCACGTCTGTGGGACCGATGAAGAGAGGTAGGCCCATTGCTTTCAGTCCCGGCCCGTCCAGTGACCTTCCGACCTGCTGGTCAGCGCATTTGCGCATTTGGTGCTCCTGTGGGGAAAAGCCAAAGCGCACCCCTTTGCGCTTTTGCTTTTCCCTTAGGGCACCGGTTAATAACGCGCAGACTTGGTTGCGCGTTTGCTGCGCCATTAGATTTGGTCAAATGAGCAGGTCGTTCCGGGCCGCTTGGCGTCGTCAACGTAGAGGCCCGTCGCGGACTTTCTGGCCACCTCATTGTAATACTCGCACTCGATCAGCACCCCCGTTTTGAGCCAAGTCTGGATCATCTCTCGGGCCTGCTCCTCAGTTTTCTCGGGAGCAGCCCTACAAATGACCTTCCACGCCGCCCTCGCCCGTGCATTGGGCGCCGCGCTGTAGAGGGTCTTATCCGGCATACCATCATTGATCTCGGTTAGGATGCGATTGAGAAGGGCATTATCCATGCCCGCCCAGGTCTCGGGCGGCGTCCATAGCTCTACAGTCTGAACTTCATCCCCGTTTGGGTAGAGATCGCTTCCATTGGCCAGATTGACACCGACCAGCTTGAACCATGTCGCCGGGCCACTTGCAGGCGCCGTATTGACCTTGGCACGATCAAGCCGAATGTAACGGCGGCGTTCATTTACAGGGATGCCGAATGTCTGTGCATCCAACTCCCCCATCACCGTCAGCGTGTAGGTGAGCCTCGCAGCGTCGATTAGGGCACTCGCACCCCGACCCCGGTGGGCATCGCCGGGTTTGTCACTGCCTTTGGATGTATGATGCGGCACGTCAACGGCGATGTTATAGCCAATAGCAAGATCTGTTAGGGCCTGAGCCACATCATCTATGGCGCTATTAGAGTTCTCCTCCACCCCATGCGTCTTCACCAAGGGATCGATAATTACGCAGTCGATCGCGTTGGTCCTGATCGCCGCTTCAAGGTTGGCCTTGAGCTGCCCGTCTTCGGTTTGGCCGCGAGCGTTCATGATCTTCAATTTTCCTGCCTGCCGCCCTGGAGCTGCCAAATATAGCCAACCTTCGACTTCTGACGGTTGAATGTTGTAGTGCAACCGCGCGGCCAGCACGCGACGACGCAGCTCTTCGCGATCGTCCTCGAGGCTAACAATCAGCACGCGGCAGCGCTGAAACACATGTTCACCGGTCAAAGGGCGGCCCGTAGCGAGTGCTAATCCCTGAGCGACACGCAATGCCGTCTTGCCGGTCCCACCGTCGGCAAGCACCGAGCTTACGTACTTGCGACAGAAACTGTTGCCGAGCAGCCACTCGCGAGGCGGCGGCGGCATGACATCCTTCCCCGCGTTCCATTCGCCTAGCCCAACCGATTTCTCGCCGGTCTCCGTATCGGCGTGCTCACGGTACTTCTCCGCACTCTGAACAAGGCGGGGGATTTCATCGTATCGAGCCCGCCACCTCTCATCACGCGACGCGGACGACGCATGCATTAGTGCGCGCAACTGGTTGCATACGGCGCCCGAAGTGGCACCAGCGCGGATCATTTTGGCGGCCAAATTGCGCAAGGCGTCGTGCAGGCCACAACCCGATAGGATGTCCCGGAACAGACTCTGCCAATCGGACGCTCCGTCAGCATCCACATCTCCACCAATCGGCTTCGGGCGCGGTGCCACCCGCTCGTAACCAAAATCGCGGACCAACAGATCTGCGCTGTCGTTCACGAGCTGGCGCGCCTCGCCCTCGGCCAGACATGGCAATTCGTCTCGTCGGATGTCGCCTGGCTGCCCTCCAAACCATAAGTAGGGCCTGTTTGTTTCAGGATGGCTGCCAAAGCAGAGAACCTGCTGACCGTCCGCTAACAGTTCGATCTTTTCAGCCGTCTCGCCATTCGGGGCGATCAATTTTGCCTCGATCTTTTTGAACGGCCGCTCTGTACGAAACGGAATTGCGCGCTTCGGAGCACGTCCTATGCGAACGAGTACGCGCCCCCTGTCCTCATATCGTTTGCGCACTAGGTCCTCGACCGCTTCAGCCGCCTCTTCGTTGAGGATGTCAATGTCGAGGGTGGGAGCAAGAGAAGTTAAGATGCCAGTACTGCGCGCACTTGGATAAATTTGATCCCACAGCATGATCTCGTCGACATTGACGTCATGCTTTGTCTCCCATTTTTCCATCGGCGGTCGCTTGCCAACAATCGGCAGCGGCGAGAAGCCAGCAGTGCGTAGCTTCTTCCGGACCTCTGAGGGCAATAAGATTGCTTCTGCCATCTCTAGCGCCGTAAAACGCCCCCGGCAGCTTCGACTACCGGGGGCAAGCATCAGAACGGGACGCGATCCTTGTCGATCTCAGGCGGCGAAATCGGCCTCACGAGCACGCTCTGTTGCGCCTGCTTTTCGAAAGTTGTCTCGCCGGCGTAGAGCTCCACAACTTTCCCGATCCAGTTGTCGGACTCCCAACCGTAAGCCCGAGCTAATGTCCGGGCGTTGGTCTTGTTGAGTGAAAACAGGTCCCCGCTCTCGAACTCAAGGACCTTGGAGTCAAAGTTGCCATCTTCAATCGCCCTGATCTTTTCCCTGCGCGGCGCGTCCACAACATCAGGGTACTTGATATACGACGGGCCGATGTAGTCGCGCATATCCATGATATTCCTCCTTTCCGTCATCAGACTCCTCCCCCGCTCGCTTGGCGGCAGATGGGGGATACGAAAACCTTCTGTGCATTTTTTCTGGGAAGATGAGCGGTCGGCGCATCTTGTACGCCTTGGCTCGACGCCAACATTGCTTGAGCTTCAGCCGCAACGGACAGCCAAACCGGCTCGATGATAGCCACGCGTGAGGAGCCCGGCTTGAGCGCGCCCACGAGTTTAAGCGGCTGACGAACCGACTATGCCGGCTGATCGGAATAGTCTTGCTGCGGTCCGGCCCCACGCTGCGAGCATGAACGATCCTTGGACGCCGGAGTTGCATGTCCGGTCCTTTCCTAGCCTCTTGGCCAATTTGCGGACCGGGTGTAAAAGGCGGGTCATTTCCGTTTCGCCGCCAAGGTCCGGTCGGTTGAGAAGATGGCGCCGCCCCAGACAGGGCGGCGTTCTCTTATGCGGCAGTCTGCTCTTCGACTTCCCCACTCGGACGTTCGCGTCGATCCGCAGCGATGAGCGCTGCTTTCTCTTCTCGCTTGGCGATCCACTCATTCACGGCTTCATCCGCGATCCGAATGCCCGTGCGACCGAGTACCATCTCGCGCGGCCCCCACCCCTCACGCTTTGCCCGTTCGTACGTGGATCTCGAAATGCCAACGGAAGAGCAGAACTCATCGACGGTCCACGATGCGCGCGGCACCGGATTGCGTCGGCTATTCTCTTCGCGCGATAGACACGCCATGACATACTCCTCTTGTTGATAGCGAGCGCCTTCACTCGCCTTGTTGACGAACAGTGTGCGCGTGACCTTTGCAGACGAAAAGAAATTTGTTCGAAAATTGGGTGCTTACTTTTGCTTAGCTCCGAACTATTTAAATCCGAGAAGTCGCTGCAACACAGGCACTTCTTAAATAGCTTTCTTTAGCTTAGTCCCGAACTCGTGATCCAAGAAGCGCTCGACTGGAATTTGCAACGCGTTATCGTGCGCGCTGTTTCAAGAAATACCGAGGTGACGCGCGATGACCACCTCAAAGCGAAGCGACCGGCGTGAACTCCGGCCCATGCTCACTGAACAAATGGTTCTTGAGCTCGTCCCGATCTCACGCACCACGCTTTTCCGCCTTGAACGCGCCGGCAAATTCCCGCGCTCAGTCTACGTGAGCCCGAACCGACGCTTCTGGTTTCGTGATCAGGTGGTCGCATGGCAGACCGCCATTGATCATAATGACGAACGCAACCCGGCGCGAGGGCGTGGCAAAGGGAGGACGCGGCGACGCGTAGCCTAGTGTCCATGAACTGTGACGGCAGGATTGATTCTTGTAGTAACGGAGCGACACATGATCAATGGACTCGCACACGAGCTACTCATTCCTATCTGTCATCCTGATGCTCTACCCGACTACGTCGTAAAATCTCGGGATGAGCGCGTCTGCGCAGAGTTGCCAGCTTCAGTCACGAAGGTGGCGTGGCCGACGATGAGATTCATCAAAGCCCTTAGGCAGGTTTGGGCCAGCCCGACAGGATCTCCTCGCCGCGGCTGGTGGTATTCGCAGGAGGGCTATTGTCAGATCGTTCAAGGGATCTTCGTCGCCGTAACAAGACACCCCGGAGGATGGACGGTAGATCGGGAAGCCCTCAACCTCCCGCGTGACGAACGCGGTTTTCGAGAAATTCTTGGCATAGACGCTGGTGTGCCGGTCGTGTTTTCGCAATTCTGGTTGGCCAATCTTGCAGCCAAGAACCCTGCCAAACTCGGCCTCAGATGGCTGACCGACATTCTAGACAAACGTTAGGATTGAAGCAGCGTCGCTTGGAGGCTGACAGCAAGAACAGCGTCCTTTGTCCGTTGGCTTGCGATCCAACAGCGCGGCCCTCGCGAGGCTATCGACCGTTCAATGACTTTGCTGTCGATGTCAGCCGCGTCCTAGCTCGCAGCAGCTGCAGCTCCGTGGCCGACGCTCGGAATTCGATGGGTCACTGCGACGTTGCAGGAGGTGATCACATGCACAGCTCGACCACAGATGCTCGCCAGTCGGCTATGCGGCACGCAAAAACGCGTCGTTCGGTGCATCAATTGGAAGCAGCGTTGCTGTCCGCCCCAATACTGGGAGATGCGGCGTTTGGTTTTTTCGCGTCAGGACCGCGATGCGCGTCGGAGCCCCGACTCCGATATCTTGTACGTCTAGAAATTTCGTCACAGCGCTATTTACGGCGTTGGCGTTCGGACTAATTACTTCAAAGAGCGCAACATGGTCATCAGCTTCCACCGCAGCATCGAACTCCCACGTATCCGACTTGCCCCTGATCTTTGCCCTTTGCTTGATTTTTCTATGGTCGTAGACGCGATCTAGCTTATCCCAAAGCGCGGCCCGCGCGTCAGCGTGTTCGGTCATGGCAAGAATGGTGGCCGTATTCTCGACGGCGGTCTTTGCCGCGTTCGCGACAGATGCGACAACGACAACCAGCTCCTCAACCCCGACCTCCATCTCGAAAATCATGTTTCGGCCAAAGCGGACGCCGAAACGCTCGGCAACATCGCCAGCAAGTCGCACGAACGTTTTCTCGCCGCCCATGAGACCGGCTTCTCGTCGCGCTCCTCCGGCATCGCTGACGAGAAAGCCATCGCGCAGACGAGAGATTTCGACGCCGACCATTGAGCCGCCAGGGTAAAGCAGCGGCAGAGACAGACGCGCGGCGTCCGTCGCTGGGGTGATCCGGATGAGAGCCCGGGCCACTTCGTCCGCTATCTGGGCAATGGATTTTTGGAGTTCGATCAGAGCAAGTACTCCTGCCAATGCGGGGTGGGGAAATCGTCCAGCCCTTGGATATTAAACTCTTGCGCCACCGTACGCAAAAAGCCCCGAAAACTCGTTAACGGTTCCGCGACCGGCACGGCAATGGGCAGATTGTAAGGGGGCAGAAAGGCTTTGCCCCCGACCTTCGCGTTGTCCTCGAAGCGGTGGACGTGGCTTTCTTCGACCACCGGTGGCACGTGTCCCAAACCTGCAGTTTTGCGAGCGAGAGTGTTGAAGTGTGGGTCAGCGGGCCAAGCGTCAACGCGGGCGATGTTCACAAATGAACGTCGGCCACCCGTGATCTCCAGCGTCGCCGTTACCTCATGCTGGCGGCGATAGGCCCAAGCACTTAATCGAAGCCGGACGCCTTCCAGACCGACCCCGTTTTCGTCGCCCAGCGGAATGACCACCTCCGTTGTCTCAGCGGCTACGGTATGCAGATCCGATCTCGACATGGGCTTAGTGCTCGGCGTAGGCGGCTCCGGATCGGACCACGAGGGCCATGACATAAGCGTCTTGCGCGCTGCGGCTGTTTCAGCCCAACGTCGGTCAACCACCGGCTCCTTTGGTTTTGCCGTTTTCCCCGCCACGCCCGCCGCCCTAAACACCTGACGATTGTACAACCCGGGGGCGTCGTCGCAAGGCTTGAGAAGGCCGATTGTTTCGGGAAGGGTCAGTTACTGTGGTGCAGCAAGGGCGACATCCTCCTTATCTCCTCCCCTTGCGACAATCTTGAGCGCGTCATCTGGCAGCGGGCGTTGCAATGCCCTGACCCACGATGCGCGCATCCACGCATCTCGGAAAGACGCCGGCATCGGCGCGAGGTTGCCGACGTATCGGTTAACGACGCGAAGCAGCGCAGCGATGGCGGCTTGGTTGGACTATGGCTTTTGCCAGTACAGCAGCTCAGGGAAAGTCGCCCAGAACTCCCTTATCGCCGCGGCAAATTCGGAAACCTGCTCATCCGATACCTCCAGCCATTCATGATCGAGATGGCCGTCGAAGATTTTAAATTCTCGCATCGGATTGTTGAGATACTGAGGATATTTGTCGTGTAGCTCGTCAAGCGATCTTCCTTTGCCATGCTTCTAGACGTTCACGACCAAGCGACAGGCATCGATCCTTGGAAAGAATGCAAGTGCGGTACAGTCCCAGCCGAACTCCTTGAGAATATCAAAAAGGTTCCGGACATCCTTTACCCAAGCATGTTGTTTCACTGCGGCGGCTTTGAAATAGTGACGCATCTCCAGTTCAAGGAATTTCCGAAGTTCCTTTTCCCACTGGTGATACATTCCAGCAACGGCGCTCAGCGTCGCTTGTTTCCTTAGGTCGTCGAGTAGCGAATAGAACTCAAGGGCATTATCGTTCGCTGTCTCGGCCACATGCGCCAAATCGTAGAAATCGTATTCGCTGCCTGGCGAGCTTCCGATGCGCTCATATTCATCTTCGGCATATTTCTCGGCTTCTGCTTCGATCTCCGAGAATTGAGCAAGGATGCGCGCGCGCATCTGTTGAACAAAAAAATCGTGCTGTTTGATGAGCTTGTGACGCCAACCGAAGGTCATGTGGAGTTGGGGTTGTATCATCGGTCGCGCAGTCCCAGTTCAATCCAATCAGTCATCCTACCGCCCCCCGGGCCACCATGTTGACGGCGGACTGCTGGTCGAAATCTTTGTCGGTCGCAGCGCGACCAGTTGGCTGCGCTTGTACGGATAGCCGCGCACCTGCGAGCAGTTTTTGCACCGCATGTACCGCTCCAGCTCATGAACCTGCGTGCACTTTGGCCGCCGAACGATGTCCAGAGCAAAGGTCTGGTTGGTGTCGCAGCCGATACACCGCACCTCCAGATAGCCGTAAGCGGCGTTGAGCGCATCGCCCAGCGTTGAGGACGGCTGGGCCGGTCCCTTGAAGCCAAGCATGCGAGCGTTCCGCGCTTCGACCGCGAGCCGGTCTGCTTTCTTGCGTGCTTCCGCCGCCTGCTCGGCCGCTGCCCGAACGGACGCGCCGTAGATGCTCTCGAGAGATTTGGTGCCCATGACCGCGAAAGATCGCCCAAAGGTCCGGCAGTCGGCAAGCCGCTACGGATAGCAGCCAATCACGCGGCGACCACAACCGAACGGTCAAGGGCGCGAACGCCGCTGCCCTCAGTCCTCCCCGCCGAGCGGCGGCTCTCCCATTCGTCCGCCTTGGCGAGAGCAGCTTCCGCCAGCTCGCGTCTGATCTGTAGCACTACGGCGTCGATGGTGCGCCGCACCTGCATGTCGCGCGAGCACCGGGCCGCGGTGCCCGACACGTGCGTCAGGGTGATGCCCGCGCGTTGATCGATCAGAGCATCGACCTCGTCAGCCTCACTGCGCGACGATTGCTGCCGTTCGCGCCGCAAGTGCCGGAGGTACGCAACGCGGCTCTGGTCGAGCGGGAAGCCGTCACTCTGTCGCTGGATCACGCCCTCGGCTTCGAGCTTGTCGGGATAGGTCCGGCTGCAGTCGAGGTGAGCGGCCGGCACCGATGCACTGACCGTCGCGGGCTTTCTAGATCGCGCTGGAGGGACGGGCTCGACGACGGGCGGGCCTCCAACGGTAACGGTCTCAGGCATCGTCATGGATCCTGCTGCGTTGCAGAAGGATAGCTCACTTCTACATCCGACGCATAGGACCTTGGCTTATCTGGTTCGGGAAAGATGCATCATTGCACGAGCGCCAAAGCCTTCGGTATGTTGCGAACATCGGCCGCCGATAGGACCAGAAATGCTGAACGATGATCCACGCCAGTTTGTGCTGACTGCAGATCGCGATCCTCCGATGGTGGTCGCCTTGATGCCTTACACCGCGCCCCACCGAGCGGTAGCTGTCGGTGTCGTGGTCGTCTTGCTGGCCGTTTCAGCGCTTATTCTTCCTTTCGTGAGCCGACAACCCGGGAGAATTGACAGTTTCATTCCCGTTGTTCAGACGGTAATGAGCGCAGCGGATCTGATAACGGCGACCCTGTTATTTGCGCAATACGCGGTGCAGCCACACAGCGCATTGCTCGCCGTAGCTGGCGGATACATCTTCGCTGGTTCGTTTGCTTTCCTACAGACACTCAGCTTTCCCGGCAGCTACGCCCCAAACGGGCTCATAGGTGACGTTTACAACACGCCAGCTTGGTTTTTTGTCCTTTGGTACACCACTTTTCCGCTCAGTATTCTTGCCTATGCGCTGATGAAGGACAGGGGAAAGACGTCAAGGCTCTCGACGAAGGCAAGTATAGCAATAACGCTGGCTTGGGTGTTTGGGACAATAGCTCTGCTCTCATTTTTGGCGATAAAGGAAACTAAGCATCTGCCGCAGTTTTTCACGACAGGTCTTATGCTGCAGACACCGCTCAGCAATCAATTTAACATCGGTCTATCGCTGTTGGGTTGCCTCGTGCTTCTGGTGCTTTTTGTCCGAAGGCGCACGGTGCTCGATCTGTGGCTGATGGTCACATTGTTTGCAGCGCTTCCCAACTTTCTTGTGGCGATATATGCGGGCTCCACTCGGTTTTCAGTAGGATGGTACACCGCTCGTGGATTTGCGCTGATCGCAAGCTGTTTGCTGCTGGCCGTATTGGTCACAGAGATGACTGTGCTCTATTCGCGGCTGGCCAGCGCCTTAGTGATGCAGCGGAGGGAGCGTGCCAACCGAATTGATAGCATTGATGCAGCCACCGCGGCGATCGCTCACGAAATCAGGTCACCGCTGGGAGCAATAACGCTGGATGCGGACACCGCTCAGCAGCAACTTGCCGCACAACCTCCTAAGGTCGATGAGGCGCGCGCCATCCTCAAGGACATTGGAGTAGCCAGCCTTAGGGTCAACGAAACAATCGCAAGCGTTCGCGCGCTGTTTAAGGATGCTGCCTATCAACCAGCCGTGGCCCTGATCAGCATTGAGGACATCGCGCGGCAAGTGTTACGGTTGCTGCAGCACGAACTGCAGTTCAATGAAGTTCTCGTGGCGACGGAGTTTCGGACCGAAGCTACTTTCGTGCGTGCTGATCCCCGACAGCTACAGCAGGTAGTACTGAACTTGTTGAAAAACGCCATCGAGGCGATGGTTTCCATTCCCCCAAGCAGCCGACGATTGACCATCGAAACTCGGATTGATCAAAGCTCTTTCGTTCAATTGTCGGTCCAGGATACTGGCATCGGCGTGCCCCCGCCGGAGCAGAAGCGGATATTTGAGCCGTTCCATACGACCAAACCGGCGGGCATGGGATTGGGTTTGGCGATATGCTCCACGATTATCGAGAGGTATGAAGGTCGTTTGTTTCTCAGCAAATCGGGGCCCCAAGGCTCGACATTTGTGATATCACTACCTGTGGCAAGATAGATTTGGAGCAGACCTTCTGACGAGCCCCGCAACTGCAACCACGAATTTTTTCCCGCCAAATATCGACAATAGGGGCGGTCGCACGTCCCCCCGCAGTAGCAGCACCGTCATAAGACCCTGATGGCCGCCTGCAGGGGACCGACTGCCGCCACCCGAACACCCACAGTTGTGTCCCGTTAGATCATTAACTCTATCCCAAAGGCTACTCGTCATGCTTTGATGCTTCTTCCAAAGCGGCGGACATGGGAGCAGCAAATGCGGTACCTAATATTAGGTGCGGGCGCGCTCGGCGGCTATTTTGGCGGAATGCTAATCAAAGGCGGCGCTGACGTGACATTCCTCGTCCGGCCCAAGCGCGCCGCCCAACTTGAGCAGCACGGCCTGATCGTAAAGCTACAGGATGGCAGTGAACTCCGGACGAAGGTCAAGACTGTTGAGCAGCCGAAGCTGAATGGGACGTACGATGTTATTCTGCTGTGCTGCAAGGCCTACGATTTAGACGGTGCCATGGGCGCAATGGCTCAGGCCATGGCCGAACACAGCGTGATCGTTCCCGTACTGAATGGCGTTCGTCATATAGATGTTCTAACGGAACGGTTCGGCCAAGCGCGTGTGCTGGGCGGTCTAACGACCATCAATACCGCCTTGATGCCGGACGGACCATCCAGCAGAGCCAGTTACGGATCAATCTCAACGTCATAGGAGAGCTGGACGGCCGGCCTTCCGACCGTTGTGCAGCGATCAAAGCCGCGCTGGAAGCAGGCGGAATCCCCGTACAGATCAGCGACAACATAATCGCGATGATGTGGGCCAAATTCTTCGGTTTTGTTATCAGCGCGACAGTAGCAACCTTGACGAGGTCCCGGGCGGGGGCAATTGCCGCGTCAGCGTCCGGACCATCGTTTGTTTCTAATGTAATTGATGAATGCACGAGTGCGGTGACGGCGGCAGGTTATCCGCCAGCCCCCCCACCTGCTCCTGATACGGCCGGCATTATGCGTGGCATGTTTTCTCAAGCGGGATCGACCTACGGGCCGTCAATGCTGATCGATATGGAAGATGGGAAGCCCACAGAAGGCGAGCATACGATTGGTGATTTAGCGGAACGCGCAGCCCGGCTGGGCATCAGTGCGCCTCTTCTTGGGGCTGCTCGATGCAATCTCCAAGCCTATGAATTCAATCGAGCCCGATCGACGTAGCCCCGCTGTCACTGCAACCAAGGATCTTGGGCGCGCTCTCGCGTCCCTCCGAGAGCCGCATCGTTCAAAGGACGATGATGGCACCGCTAGCGGCGAATGCCAGCGGGTGAACGTCCGATCTGCGGGAACGAGGCCTGCGGCCATTGCAACAACGCGCGGGTTGTGGCTCAAGACTGCCGCTTGAGGTGTGGCATACGTTCTTCGGCGGGGACGAAACCGCCGTCAATAATGAATAATTCTGTATCAGCCACGCCGTCCCTGATTTGCTTGGCCTTTTGATAGGCCGGACTTTCATACCAACGCTTGGCTGTGTCCAAATCGGGAAATTCAATCACGACGGCACCCTCAAGCGGACCCATCACTTCCAATGCGGTGAGCGGAGTGTAAATGGCCAAGCGCTTGGCACCCAGACCCTCAAAGGACGGGCCCGCTGCCTTCCAATACTCGTCGAGTTTCTTCCAATCATGCACGCCTCTGTTCAGTGCAATCATGTAAGCAGGCATTCTTAGGCTCCATTGTCTTCCTAAGCATTGGCAAGAATTGAATTGCCGCGCTGGGCAGTAAAGCTTGACGCAAATCAACGTTTGGGTGGGTCGAGGCTTTCGCTCAGGGGCCATGATCACGAAGCACGTTCGCGCCGCAAGGCTCAGCGCACCCCTGCGAAACTAGGGCCTATCAGGGCCCAGCAGGCTCGGGCGGGCATCTCGCTCCTGCGAACGAATATCAGAATTATTCTTTAATTTCAAGAATTTGCCCTCCATTTTTGGAGGCGAAAAAAAGCACTGGACGCCAGGACCACACGGTTTTGCCGTACGCGCGGTCCGTTGGCGCCGCAGGGTTCGACGGCGTTGTGCACGTTGCCATCGAAATGCCGGCGCGACGAACCTGACAGCGCCGCTCGTCCGTACGAAGCTTAGGGGCTCACGGAGAGCAATCCGCCCTGCCCTCAGCTCTCGTACACGACGCTGCCGCGTCCACCGCAAGCCCGGCTCGCGACAATGACGACCTCATGATCGCCCCTCGAGATTGAGCCGGGATGGGCGACACATACGTCATTTCCGAATTTCGGTAAAGCGGAATATTTTCGCGCGAGCGGGTTGACAGCGCCGCGACACACCTCGGTCCCGTAGCCTGGATGGAGCGAAAGCGTAATCCGGGACAGCGCAAGATGCCGAGCGCGCAGCCCCGGATTACGCTTTCGCTCCATCCGGGCCACGAGAGACGAGATTGAGCTCGTCGAGACCTGGAGAGCTCAGTACGGTGCGTAACGATAGCCCGGATCGTAGTAGTAGCCGGAACCGCCGTAGTAACCAGGGCCGCCGTAGTAACGCGGGCCATAGCCATAATAATAGCGGTTTTCATAATATTCGCGGCGGCGGCTCTCGGCGATCGCGCCTCCGATCAGACCTGCGGCCATGCCCATGAAGGCGAGACCCGCGGCATTCGGCCCGCGTCGATAGTAACGCCGCCGGTGCGAGCTGAAATCGGTGACGTCGGAGGCAGCCTGGCCGGCAACGACCGCCTTGACAGCCGACTTGGCGGCCGGTGTCCCGGCCGAAGCCGCTGCGGACGGGGATGCGGAAGCCGCAATCAGGGCGAGGCCAGCGAGCGCGACCACGATCGTGTTGCGGCCGGCTGCGGAAATCACGGGTCCAATACTCATGTTCGAATTTCCTCTGTTCTCGCCCAAAGAAACATAAGCAAACGATCTATAATCCGCAAACCACTGAAATGGTTTCATGATCGCGGCGATCTGCCACGCTTTGAACGATTGTAAATCCCGAACGATCAGACCCAGCTTGAACCAGCCAACCTGAGCGGTTAATGAACGGCCGCGCCGTTTTCGGTCGCCGTAAGCGTTTACGTGAACCAACGCATCAACCGACGCCGTCGGGATCGATGCCATTTTCCAGGTTCACCGAGATCGACGCGCCCTTTCCTAGAGAAACCAGATGATTGTGGTTCGCAAACTGCCGGCGCGCTATGCGCCGATCGTGACGCCATTCGTGCTGTCCATCCTCATGACGGCGGTGGTATCGGTCATTTCGACGCTGCGGAGCCTGGGGGCAACGCCGGCGTTCCTGGCGGCCTGGCCGGGCGCCTGGGGACTGTCCTGGCTCGTCGCCTTCCCGACCCTGCTCCTGGTGCTGCCGCTGGTCCGCCGGATCGTGGCCTGGCTCGTCGCAGCACCACCCGGCCGGTAACCGCGCCTACGACAGCGCCCCCAGCACGCCTCTCGTCGCCTTGTCGATTTCCTCGACATAGCGGCGGCGGGCGAAGCTCTCGGTGAGGAAGCCGACCACCTTGCGGCTGTCGGTGGAATCGACCACCGCCAGCATCTCCGCCTCGGCTTCGTCGAACACCGCCATCGCCGACTTCACGTTCATTTCCGGGATCAGCACGATGTCGATCAGGCGGGCGAGCTCGACCACCTGGATGTCGTCGGCGATGGTGTCGAGGTCGCTGGAGAACAAATCGGGCAGCAGGACGAGGCCGATATATTCGTCAGTATTGTTGACGATGACGATTCCCGGCCGCGAGCCGAGCGCGAACTCGCGGCGCGCGGCGGCGATCGTCGTGGTCGAGGGCACCTTGCCGACGTCCGAGCGCATCAGGCGCTCGACCGTGAGATTGCGCAGCCAGCCGACGTCGTTGGCGCTGCGGATGGTCTCGCCGCGCAGATGCAGGCGCCAGGTCGAGAAGGAATGGCCGAACATGAAGCGCACGCAGATCGAGGTCACGATGCAGCCGGCCAGCACCACGGCGGTGACGTCGACGTTACGTGTCATCTCGAGCACGAGGAACGACATCGTGAGCGGGCCGCCGACGATAGCGACGCCGAGCGTCGCCATGCCAGTCAACATCGCCACCAGCGGATCGATCGCGAAGTTCGGGCTGATGAGCAGCAGCACCGCGGCAAAGAACTTTCCGATCAGGCTGCCGACGAACAGCGAGGCGAAGAACAGGCCGCCGCGAAAGCCGGAGGCGAGCGAGATCAGGCAGGCCGTCACCTTCAAGGCGATGATCAGCGCGATCAGGCCGATCGTCATGTCGTGGAAGAGATCGAGCACCATGGCGCCATGGCCGGCCGCGAGAACCTGCGGCGTGATGATGGCGAACCCGCCGACGATGAGCCCGCCGATCACAGGACGCAGCCAGACCGGCATCCAGGCGAACAGCCGCTCGAACATCGGCGAGGAGCGCATCACGGCGATGCCGACGCCGCTGGTGATGAGGGCGAGCCCGATCAGTGCCAGATATTGCTCGACGCCGACGGCGCTGACCTTGGGTATCTCCAGCGAGTATGGCGCGCCGCCCAGCCATTGCGCGGTCAAGGCGCCCGCGAGGGAGGCGGCGAGGATCGGCGCGGCACTGCCTACGGCATAGACGCCGACGATCAGCTCGCAGGCATAGAAGGCGCCGGTGATTGGCGCGCCGAACGCCGCCGCGATCGCCGCCGCGGCCCCGCAGCCGACCATCAGGCGCAGATCGTTGCGGCGGAGATTGAAGAATTTGCCGATCAACGAGGCGATGCCCGAACCGATCTGGGTGTAGCCCGCCTCGAGGCCGACGGAGGCGCCGCAGCCGTTCGAGATCAGGGTCTGGCCTGCGACCACCCCGCTGTCGCGCATCGACAGATTGCCGCCCCGCAGCGCGTTTGCCTCGATCGGATCGACCGCGTTCGATATCTTCATGCGCCGCCGCGACCATTCCATGATTCCGAGCACCAGCCCGCCGAGCGCAGGCGCGATCAGTGCCGCCCATGGGCTGACGCTCGCGTGGGCCGACAGGTGGACGTCAATGGGAATGCCGTAGATCACGACATGCGCGATCTGCGCGATGTGGGCCATCAGCGTCACGACCGCGCCCGCGAGCGTGCCGATCACGAGCGCCAGCGGGATCAGGTAGAACTCGTTGCTGCGCAGCAGGGCGCGCAGCCGAACCATGGTGCGGTTCGTCTTCTTGCGATCCACGAGATGTTTGATCCGCACTAACACCGTCTGGCCCGCCCTACCCTTCCGACAGGCCGTAGCCGGCCATGCGCTGACGGACCCGCTCGATCTCCTCGCTCGGGAGCAGCGGCGGTTGTCCGATCTGCAGACAGCCGTGATATTGCCGCGCCAGCGTCTCGACCTCGACCGCCAGCCACATCGCCTTGTCCAGGGTCTTGCCGATCGCGATCATGCCGTGATGATCGAGCAGGCAGGCGAGCCGGCCCTCCAGCGCCCGCACGGCGTGCTCGGACAGCTCCGCCGTTCCGAACGTCGCGTAGGGCGCGCAGCGGATGCTGTCGCCGCCCGCCGCCGCGATCATGTAATGCAGGGGCGGGATCTCCATGCCCATGATCGCCAGGATGGTGCAATAGGTCGGATGGGCATGCACGACGGCGTTGACGTCGGGCCGCGACTTCAGGATGTCGCGATGAAAGCGCCATTCGCTCGACGGCTTCTGGTCGGGCGCGTGCGAGCCGTCCATGGCCATGAAGACGATCTGGTCCGGACGCATGGCCTCATAGGGCACGCTGGTCGGCGTGACCAGGAGGCCGTCCACATGCCGGACGCTGATATTGCCCGATGTGCCCTGGTTGATGCCGAGCGCGTTCATGCGCCGGCAGGCGTCGATAATGGCCTGTCTCTTGCCGAGCTCGTCCGCTGTCATCGACATGTCGATTTCCTGTCGAGGGCTTGTTGGACCGAGTTACGTCAAAGCAACATGACAGTGCAAGCGAAAGCGTCCCGGATCCCGTGACACTCCGGCCGAACGGGATAGCGACAGGTTAACAGATTGTCGCAGCTGCTGGGGCAGGCCGATCCGGACCGACCCCGTTGATAACGAACTGCACGGAATAGGCGGCGAGCAGCATGCCGAGGACGCGCGAGAGCCATAACAAAAGTTAAGGCTGGTGCGGAGGCAATGAGATCGAACGGTGCAATCGCAAAGCAACCATTCCCGACGATTGCCGTTTCACTGTGCATCGATACACGAACAGAAGCAGCCGAAGCAATTGCACGAGCCCCGTTCCAGAATTGATCCGCACGATCCCGTTGCCTGCAGCCGTTGGGCACTTCGATTAGGGACAAACGTCAGAGAGCTCAAGGCGGCGATTCATCAATTCGGCAGCGCAGCGGATGCCGTGGCGTACGGCCTTCAGCAGTGGCGGCGTAGCGCCTCGCGCGGGCAGTGGCAGGGGCGCAGCGGCGCACCACAGATCGGCATTCTCTCCGATTCCATGGTCGCGCGCGGCGAACAGCTCGCCGCCGTTTCGATGGTCTGCGTCAATGCGATCGGCCTCGTCGCCGGCGCCGTGCCGCGGATTCTGCCCGCGGCGCCGGAGGCTGACATCGATGCCTATCTGGACAGGCTCGACGGCCTCTTCGTCGGCGGCGGACAGACCAACGTCCATCCGTCCCGCTATGGACAAACGGTCGACGAGAAGCGTGACGGCCCGTTCGACGAATTCCGCGACGAGGTCGCGCTGCGCCTGATCCCGCGGGCGCTGGCGCGGGGCATCCCCGCTCTGTTCATCTGTCGCGGCTTCCAGGAGCTGAACGTCGCTTTCGGCGGCACGCTGGCGAAAGAGCCAGACGATTTGCCCGAGGAGCAACGCCATGGCACGCCCGACGCGGACAACGAGGATGCCCGCTATCGGCTGCGGCAGAAGGTGGCCTTGCGCAAGGGCGGCGTCCTGCAGCAGATCTGCGGCGCGGATTCGATTCTAGTGAATTCGCTGCACAGCTTCCTGATCGCCGATCTCGCACCGGGTCTCGTCGCGGAGGCCGTCGCTGACGACGGCTCGATCGAGGCCGTCAGCGTCGAGGGCGCCAGCGATTTTGCGCTCGGCACGCTTTTCCATCCCGATTATTGGGCGAGCTCCGACCACGCCTCGGCGCGCATTCTGGCGGCTTTTGGAGACGCGGTTCGCCGCCACGCCAAGGCACAAGGGGCGGCGTAGGCGATGCACCGCTACCGCTTCGGCATCGAGGAGGAATATTTTCTGGTCAACCGCCAGTCCGCGGCGCCGCGATCCGAGCTGCCCAAGCCCTACATGGCCGCGGCGCAGAAGCGCCTCGGCGAGCGGCTGACCACCGAGATCCTGCAATCGCAGATCGAGGTGGCGACGCCGCCGCTGACGTCTTCGACCGATGCGCTGGCCGAGCTCGCGCATTATCGCGCGGTGCTCACCGAGGTCGGCAAGGACCACGGCGTCGGCATCATCGCGGCCGGCACACACCCGCTGGCGCAGCCGCAGCAGCAGCGCATGACGCGCAAGCGTCGCTACAGCAAGGTCATCAGCGATCTCGGGATGGTCGGCCTCGGCAACCCGATCAGCGGACTGCACGTCCATGTCGAGGTCCCCGAGCCCGATTTGCGCGTCGAGATCATGCACCGCCTGGTGCCGTTCCTGCCGCTGCTGCTGGCGCTCTCGACCTCCTCGCCGTTCTGGTGCGGCTACCCGACGGGATTGCTGGGCTACCGCAATGCCGCCAACGATGCCCTGCCCCGGACCGGCTTTCCCGAGATGTTTCGGAACCTTTCCGAATACGAGACCTACGTGAAGACCTTGGTCGATGCCGGCATCGTCCCCAACGCCACCTATGTCTGGTGGGCGCTGCGGCCCTCGCTGCAGCATCCGACTCTCGAGCTGCGCATCACCGATTGCTGCACGGCGATCGCGGATTCGGTGGCGATCGCGGCGCTGTTCCGCGCGCTGGTCCGCCACGCCGTCCACCATCCCGAGCTGAACGCCACCTACTCGGCCGTGCATCGCGCGCTGGTCGAGGAGAATCGCTGGCGCGCCCAGCGCTACGGAACCGACGGCACCTATATCGACCTGGTCTCGTTCGAGCCGGTCTCGTTCAGAAGCTGGCTCGATTCGGTGATCGCCATGGTGGCACCCCACGTCGACCATCTCGGCATCGAAGACGACATCCAGCATCTGAAGTCGATCCCCAAGCGCGGCACGTCGGCCCACCTTCAGCTCGAATATTTTCGCGGCTTGCGCAAGTTCGGCCACTCGCCGCGGGAAGCAATCAGCGACGTGACGAAATGGCTGCGGACTTCCACCGAAGCCGGAGACTTCACCGCCCGGGGCGGCGAGCCGAAAGCGCAAGCGGTGCGGCAACCGCTGACCGACCTGGTCTGACGTCGCCGGCTGCGGTCGCATGGAACGAGGTTTCGACCGCCGACTTAGCTCAGCGTGATAGCAATGGACAATCGTGGAGACCAATCATGAGCGACAGCGGCATTAGCATGCTCCTGGGCCACGCCTCGGCCCAGATGCTCTGGCTCTGGTTCATCGGCGCGTTCGTGCTCGGCGGGGCGCTCGTTTACGGCGTGATGAAGGCGGGCAACTTGCGCCGCAGCGAGCGGGCGCAGCTCGATCGCAACACCGAGGCACGGCAGCGCCAGGAAGATCCCTACAAGCGCCCGACCTGAGCCTTCGCCGGTTGCAGTTTGGAACTTTCATTCGTGGAGCGGCTTTGATCGCCTGAGGATTGAGGAGGGCGAGGCCTTCCCGTGTTACCTCATGAGGAGGACGTATGGCTAAACGAGCGAAGAAACGCACGACCAAGAAGACCGCGGCGCGCCGGCCGCGTCAGGCGCCGAAGATGCTCAGCGACCTGTTTCTGGAGACGCTGAAGGACATCTATTTCGCCGAGAACAAGATCATCAAGACCCTGCCCAAGATGGCCAAGGCCGCGAATTCCAAGGAGCTTACGGCCGCCTTCAACAAGCATTTGCGTGAGACCCAGGGCCAGGTCAAACGGCTCGACCAGATCTTCAAGATGCTGGGCAAGCCGGCACGCGGCAAGCCCTGCGAGGCCATCAACGGCATTGCCGACGAGGGCGCCGAGATCATGAAGGAGTTCAAGGGCGCGCCGGCGCTCGATGCCGGACTGCTCGCGGCAGCGCAGGCGGTCGAGCACTACGAGATCTCCCGCTACGGCACGCTGCGCACCTGGGCCGAAGAGCTCGGCATGCAGGACGCCGCAAGGCTGCTCCAGGAGACGTTGGACGAGGAAGAGGCGACCGATCAGACGCTGACCGAGCTCGCCACCTCCGTGATCAACCTCGAAGCGGAACAAGAGTACCGCGCGGCGGCCTGAGCCCGCGCCCTGCCAATGAACGGAACGTCGCGGCCGCATGCCGCGGCGTTCGCTTGTCTTGATCGCACGGCGGCGCATGGCACGTGCGCGCCACCGTACTGGATTTCCTTGGAACCGGCCCCATATGCAGGCTTTCCCACCCCAGAGCCCGCATCATGCAACCCAAAAATCCCCTCGACTGGATGCTGTCCGAAGCCCTGGACTCGCTGACCCGCGCCGATCGGCTGCGCCAGCAGTTCGGCCGCCAGGAAGCCTGCTGGGAGCCGCCGATCGACGTGCTCGAGACCGAGCGTGAGCTCCTGATCCTGGTCGCGCTTCCCGGCGTCAATCCGGACAATGTCGAGACCGTCATCCATGACGGCGTGCTCGTCATCTCGGGTCAGCGCACCCTCCCGCCGGAGCTTCGCAACGCCCGCATCCATCGGCTCGAGCTGCCGCAAGGGCGTTTTGAGCGCCGCATTGCATTGCCCCTCGGCCGTTACGCCATCAGCCGCTTCGTGATGGACGGCTGCGTCGCACTGCGCCTCGCGAAATCCTGAGGTCGATCATGGCCACCGAACAGATGAACAACGAACAAAGCAATAACGACGTGAAGATCCCCGACGACGCGCTGATCATCGTCCCCGTGCGCGAGATGGTGCTGTTTCCGGGCGCGATCGCGCCGATCACGATCGGCCGGGCGAAGTCCATTGCCGCCGCGCAGCAGGCGCTGCGCGAGCAGCGGCCGATTGGCATCGTCCTGCAGCGCAGCCCCGAGACCAATGACCCCGGGCCGGACGACCTCTACAGGGTCGCAACCATTGCCAACATCGTGCGCTACATCACCGCGCCCGACGGCACCCATCACATCGTCTGCCAGGGCGTGCAGCGCGCGCGCATCCTCGACTTCCTGCCGGGGACGCCGTTCCCGGCCGCGCGCTTCCAGCAGATCCCCGAGCCGGCCACGACCTCACCCGAGATCGAGGCCCGCGCGCTGAATCTGCAGCGTCAGGCCATCGAGGCGATCGAGCTGCTGCCGCAGGCGCCGCCCGAGCTCGCCGCGATGTTCCAGGGCACCAGCGCGCCCGGCGCGCTGGCGGATCTGGCGACCTCGTTCATGGACATCAAGCCGCAGGACAAGCAGGAGGTGCTGGAGACCATCGACCTCGCGCTCCGCGTCGAGAAGGTGTCGAAGCACCTGGCCGAGCGGCTGGAGGTGCTGCGCATCAGCAACGAAATCGGCCAGCAGACCAAGGCCTCCTTCGACGAGCGGCAGCGCGAGGCGATCCTGCGCGAGCAGATGGCGACGATCCAGCGCCAGCTGGGCGAAGGCGACGGCAAGCAGGCCGAGGTCGCCGAGCTGACCGCTGCGATCGCCAAGGCCAACATGCCGCCGGAGGCGGAAGCGCATGCCAAGAAGGAGCTGCGCCGCTACGAGCGCATGCCGGAGGCCGCCGGCGAGGCCGGCATGGTCCGCACCTATCTGGACTGGCTGATCGAGCTGCCCTGGGCGCTGCCCGCGGAGAAGCCGATCGACATCAAGGAGGCGCGAGCCATCCTGGATGCCGACCATTTCGGCCTGGAGAAGATCAAGAGCCGGATCATCGAATATCTGGCGGTGCGCAAGCTCGCCCCCCAGGGCAAGGCGCCGATCCTTTGCTTCGTCGGCCCGCCCGGCGTCGGCAAGACCTCGCTCGGCCAATCCATCGCGCGCGCGATGGATCGCCCTTTCGTACGCGTCAGCCTCGGCGGCGTGCATGACGAGGCCGAGATCCGCGGTCACCGCCGCACCTATATCGGCGCGTTGCCCGGCAACATCATCCAGGGCATCAAGAAGGCGGGCGCGCGGAATTGCGTCATGATGCTGGACGAGATCGACAAGATGGGCCGTGGCGTGCAGGGCGATCCGTCCGCCGCGATGCTGGAGGTGCTCGACCCCGAGCAGAACGGGACGTTCCGGGACAATTACCTCGGCGTGCCCTTCGACCTGTCGCGCGTCGTGTTCATCGCGACCGCCAACATGCTCGACCAGATCCCGGGTCCGCTGCTGGACCGCATGGAGCTGATCAGCCTCGCCGGCTACACCGAGGACGAGAAGCTGGAGATCGCGCGGCGCTATCTGGTACGGCGGCAGCTGGAGGCCAACGGCCTCTCGGCCGAGCAGGCCGAGATCGAGCCGGAGGCCTTGAAGCTGATCGTCAAGGGCTACACCCGCGAGGCCGGCGTGCGTAACCTCGAGCGCGAGATCGGCAAGGTGCTCCGCCATGCCGCGGTGCAGGTCGCCGAAGGCACGGCCGCGAAGGTCGTGGTGACGGCAAAGGACATCGCCACCGTCCTCGGCCAGCCGCGCTTCGAGGGCGAGATCGCACTGCGCACCAGCGTTCCGGGCGTTGCCACCGGCCTTGCCTGGACGCCGGTCGGCGGTGACATCCTGTTCATCGAAGCCACGCGCGTGCCCGGCAAGGGCGGGCTGATTTTGACCGGCCAGCTCGGCGACGTCATGCGCGAGAGCGTGCAGGCTGCGCTGACGCTGGTGAAGAGCCGGTCCTCTCAGCTCGGCATCGATCCGCAAGCGTTCGAGAAGAGCGACATCCACGTTCACGTCCCCGCGGGCGCAACACCGAAGGACGGGCCGAGCGCGGGCGTTGCGATGTTCACGGCGCTGACCTCCCTGCTCACCAACCGCACGGTGAGGAGTGACACCGCGATGACCGGCGAGATCTCGCTGCGCGGCCTGGTGCTGCCGGTCGGCGGCATCAAGGAGAAGGTGGTGGCTGCGGCTGCTGCCGGCCTGAAGCGGGTGATGCTGCCGGCGCGCAACAAGCGGGACTATGACGACATCCCGAAGAGCGCGCGGGACACCCTCGAGTTCATCTGGCTGGAGCGCGTCGACGAAGCCATCGCCGCGGCGCTCGAGCCGGCTGAAGCCAAGGAAGCGGCGGAGTAAAGGCGATGAAGAAACTGCTGGAAAGAGCGAAGCGGTCGCGGAAGACGCAGCGGCTGCGCCAATTGCTCGATCGCGCGATCGACCGGATTCGCGATGGGCTCGCAGGACCCGAGCCGCGGCTTCAGCCTGCTACGGTCCGAGTGAAGCGCCGCAAGGGTTGAGCCCTCCGTCTCGAACCCTCGCGGCAGCCCCAGACAAAAGGCCCCCTCGTTCGAGGGGGCCTTTGCGTTGTTAGCCCACGGCGTCCTTGGCGGCCTTGACCGGGCGGGCGCGGACGATCTTCCGGGCCGGCTTGGCCTTGAACATCATCTCTTCACCCGTGAACGGGTTGGTGCCCTTGCGCGCCTTGGTCGCGGGCTTCTTGATGACCACGAACTTGGCGAAGCCCGGCACCAGGAACAGGCCGTTCTTCTTGAGCTCCTTGTGGCCGACATCGGTCAGCGTCTCCATGACGTTCTTGACGTCACGCTTGGAAAGCTCGGTGGCGGTCGCAATCTTTTCGATCAATTGCGATTTGGACATCTGGGTTGGCATCGTGTCTCCTCTGATTCGTTGCCGGTTGCATATTAGACCAACCGTTGAAGGCCTATAGCCTTCTGCACAGTTTTGTCGCGAAATTACGGGCTTTTCTGGCCTGCTGTGACAAAAAACCCTGCTTTTTAGCTACTTCCGGAGCGGATGAAGCCTCGGGCAGCGGTTTTTGCCTTGTTTCAAAGGCCCGCACGCAACCTTGCTAGAACTGATTCGCCGCTTTCGACAAGCGACGACCGGCCTCTTTATGAGAGGCCGGTCGTGTTTCACCCTGAAAAATAAGGGTCGGATCGCTGGTCGCCGGTCTTCTTCCCCGTAAAAATGGGGAGAAAGTCAGTGGGCGATTGGCTAGACGCGCTCGATGATGATGGCCGGCGCCATGCCGCCGGCGGCGCACATGGTGACAAGACCGCGCTTGAGGTCGCGCCGTTCGAGCTCGTCGAGCACGGTGCCGATCAGGATCGAGCCGGTGGCGCCGATGGGGTGGCCGAGCGCGATCGAGCCGCCGTTGACGTTGACCTTGGCCCGATCGAGCTTGAGGTCGCGGATATATTTTTCCGCCACCACGGCGAAGGCCTCGTTGATCTCGAACAGGTCGATATCGTCGATGGTGAGCCCCGCCTTGGCCAGCACCTTGCGCGTTGCCGGCACCGGTGCGTTCAGCATGAGGGTCGGCGAGTCCCCCATGTTGGCCATCGCGACCACGCGGGCCCGGGCTTTAAGACCATGCGCCTTGGCATAAGCGGGCGTGGCCAAAAGGATCGCAGCAGCGCCGTCGACGACGCCGGAGGAGTTGCCGGCGTGATGCACGAAGTCGATTTCGAGATCAGGGTACTTTTGCAGGATCAGGCCGCGATAGGTCGTGCCCTTGTCGTCGAGCGCGTAGTCCGCGACGGCGGGGAATGCCGGCTTCAGGCTGCTGAGGCCTTCCATCGTGGTCTGCGGCCGTGGGTATTCTTCATGATCCAGCGCCAGACTGCCGTCCTCGCGGTGGACCGGCACGAGGCTGTTCTTGAAGTGGCCGTTCGCGATCGCATGCGCGGCGCGCTTCTGGCTCTCCAGCCCGAGCGCGTCGACGTCGCTTCGGGTGATGCCTTCCAGCGTCGCGATCGCATCGGCGCAGACGCCCTGATGCGACTGCGGATGCCGTGCCCGCAGACGCAGATTGCCGCCGTCCATCATCATCGGACCGCCGCCGCGGCGTCCCTCCATCGACATCATCTCGCAGCCGCCGGCGATGACGAGGTCTTCCGCACCCGCCATGATCGAGCTTGCCGCCATGTTGACGCTGGTGATGCCGCTGCCGCAAAAGCGGTCGAGCGTCACCGCGCTGGCGCGCACGTCGTAGCCGGCATCGAGCGCCGACATGCGGCCGAGATCGCCGCTTTGCGTTGCCACCTGCGCGCTGCAGCCCCAGACGATGTCGTCGACATCGGCGGTATCGATGCCGGTGCGGTCGGCGAGTGCGCGCAGCACGGTCGCCCCGAGCTGCTGCGGATGAATGCCCGACAGGGCTCCCTTGCCGGCCTTGCCGATGCCCCGCGGCGTGCGGCAGGCATCAATGATCAGCGCGTCAGGCATTGGCGTCGTCCTCTTGTTTATGGGTGTTGAGAACGGTTTTGAATAAGGGGGAGAAGAGAGTCAATGTGCGGCGCTCGCCCTTCGCCTCTCCCCGCGTGCGGGGAGGGGCCGGATTTTACGCGCAGCGGAAAATCCGGGTGAGGGGGAGCCTCAGCAAGAACGGTGACAGGGTGACAGATGGACTCGCGGAGAGAGCCCCTCACCCCTCCCTCTCCCCGTAAGAACGGGGAGAGGGAGAAGAGCTACGCCCCCGCCGCGTTCTTCGCGATCACGTTGCGGTAGAAGCTGGCGCTGAGTTTTGCCGTGCGGACCTGGGTGTCGAAATTGACGTGGTACAGCCCGAAACGCTTGTTAAGGCCGTACACCCACTCGAAATTGTCCATCAGGCTCCAGAGGAAATAGCCGCGCACCGGCACGCCTTCGTCGGTGGCGCGCTGGAGCTGGGCGAGATAGTTGCGCAGATACATGATGCGATCGGTGTCGTAGATCTTGCCGTCGGGCGACACCACATCGTCGCCGGAGGTGCCGTTCTCGCTGATATAGATCGCATCCGTCTCCCAGATCTTCGCCGCCAGCTTCGGCACCCAGTAGATCGTCTCGGGCCCGACGCGCAGCCAGTCCGAATTCATGTGCGGGAACGATTTCGGGATCGGCAGCGGCTTGAAGCCCGCGCCCTGGTCGGAGGCCACCACGTAGTTCTGCGGCGCATAGATGTTGAGACCGAGAAAATCGACCGGCGAAGAGATGATCTTGAGCTCCGCATCGGTGTATTTCGGCGCGTTGGACCCGGCGTATTTTAGGAAGGCGTCGGTATAGCGGCCCGTCATGATGACGTTGAGGTAGCCGGCATTCATCTCGCGCAGCGCGATCTCCGCGGCCCGCACGTTTTCCGGCGTGTCGAAGGCAGGCGCGCAGGCATCGATGTTCTCCGCCGGCCCCACCCTGGTGCCGCGGCGGCCATGGGCGCGCACCGCCTGCACCGCGAGCCCGTGCGCCAGCGCACTGTTGTGCCTGATCTGATTGACATCGGCTTGCGGCAGCTTCAAGCCCGGCGCGTCGATGCCGACGCCGTAACCGAAATAGACGAAGCGCCCGCTCTCGTTCAACGTGAACACGTTCCTGACGCGGTCGGTGAGGTGCGCGGCGACATAGGCCGCGTAGTCGCCGAAGATCTTGCAGGTCTCGGTCGAACGCCAACCGCCGAACCGGTCCTCGAGCGACTGGGGCAGATCCCAATGATAAAGGGTCAGCCACGGCTCGATGCCGTTCTTCAGGAGCTCGTCGACGAGACGATTGTAGAAGTCGAGCCCCTTCGGATTGGGCTTGCCGTCGCCGTCCGGGAACAGCCGCGGCCAGGCCACCGAGAAGCGATAGGCCTTGCAGCCGAGCTCCTTGATGAGGGCGATGTCCTCCTTGTAGCGGTGATAGTGCTCGTTGGCGCGGTCGCCGGTGGTGCCGTCCTCGATCTTGCCGGGGATGCGGACGAACTTGTCCCAGATCGAGGCCCCTCGCCCGTCCTCCTCGACCGCGCCCTCGACCTGATAGGACGAGGTCGCCGTGCCCCAGAGAAAGCCCGCCGGAAAACCGCCTGCATTGCGCGGCGGCCGAGCCGGCTTGGCTTCGGCGACAAGGGGACTCGCAATCCCAGCTGCGGACAATCCCGCCAGCTTGGCAAACCGGCGGCGCGAGACCCCCTCCGTCATTGATGCTGCTCCACTTCTTTTCGTTTCGGACCGGCACAATGAACAGTTCCGGGCGATTTGAGAAGCGGGTGGATTCTAGCGTCGACTTGCTCCGATTGAACCGACCAAGACCTGCATCAGCCACTCAATGCCGGCGTCTCTCATCGCCGCCTTGGTCGCGATGGCCCGGATCGTGTCCGGTTTGCGCGCGAAAGGCAGCTCGACGAACACCAAGCCGAAACGGCGCGCGTGGTGCTCCACCAATCGGCGCGGCAAGGCTGCGATCAGATCAGACCCGGAAAGCTGGGCAAGCGCCATCATGAAATTCGGGACCGTCAACGCGATGCGGCGTTGGAGGCCGCGCTTAGCCAACATGTCGTCGACGAAACCACGCGGTTCACCACTGAGAGAGACCAGCAGATGTTGCGATTGCGCGAAGGCCGCATGGGTTGGCGCTTTTGACAAGCGATGTCCCTTGCGCATGGCCAGCACAAACTCCTCCTCATAAAGGCTGCGCGCTTCGAACCGCGGTGATACCGAAGGCAGCGGCAACATTGCGACGTCCAGCTCGCGTCTTTCCAGCATGTCGAGGCATTGCTGCCAAGGCTCTCCGATCGCGCCGTCGCGCGGCGCGGGCATCAGGTGGATCAACCCGATGTCAATGTGCGGCGCAGCAGCTGCGATCGATCGCAACAGCGGACCGGTAGCCGAGACCAGCACCGCATCGGGTGCGCCAATGGTGAACCTGCGGCTGCTCTTTTCCGGGTCGAACGGTGTGGCCGAGCCGATCAGCTGTTCGACGCGCGCGATGATCTCGGCCACCGGCTCTCCAAGCTCCAAGGCCCGCTCCGTTGGAACGACCCCCTTCGGGGTCCGCAGAAACAGCGGATCGTTCAGTAGAAGACGGAGCCGGCCAAGCGCATGGCTGACAGCCGACGGCGTCAGGCTCAGCCGAGCGGCTGCACGCGCGACATGGCGCTCTTCCAGGACCACGCGGAAGAGCACGAGGAGATTCAGATCAATCCTGGATAGATCAATTTGGTTCAGCATGTTGCTGAAATCATATCGCTGGATTCATTGGGATCAAGGCTTCATGCATGGGCGCTCGTCGTTCGATCAGGAGCTGAGAAATGACCAACAAACCGTCCGGGCTGAACAGGTGGCCATGCGAGCAGGAAAAGATATCGCGGCGCTCGATGATGGCCGCTACCGCAGCAATTCCCCTGTCCGGTCAGCTTTCGGCCGGTGCGGCCGCTGGAAGCGACGCGATAGCAGGCCTCGTCGAACGCGCCCGCGAGAAGAATGCCGCCTTCATGCGTGGCGATGTGGACCGCTGGTCCCAGCTTGTCCGCATCGCGCCCGATTTCACGCTGATGCAGCCCTTCGGCGGGCCTGCGAGTCGGGGATTCGACGCTAGTCCCCAGCGTCTGGCTGCCCTCTCCCGATACTTCAGGGAAGGCCAAACCGAACTTGAGGTTTTGCAAACCTATGCATCCGACGCGCTCGTCGCTCTCGTCATGGTCGAGCGCCAGCGCGCCGAGGTGGGCGGGTTGCCGGCTCAAGACTGGTCGCTGCGCGTGACCGAAGTCTACCGCAAGGACGGCACGGATTGGCAACTCGTGCACCGTCATGCGGACCCGCTGGTCCGAAGCATCACCTTGCAACAGGCGGCGATACTCGCCCGGGGATGGCCGGAGGAAAAATGACGAAGCGCTGCAGATGAGCTGGATTCGGAGCCGGCCGGCGGCCAGTCGAGACGACGTGCGATTTCGTCGCGATGATCAGCGCGAGCGCTTCGGCAATTTCGGCAGCTTGTCGGGATTGAATGCCGGCATCTGCCCTGGTGGTTCAGGTGGGGGCGGCTGTTGTTCCCTGAGGATGAGCGTTCCGTGGAGGATCATGCCCGGCGCCTGAGGTGCTGTCGCGGTGTAGGTCGCGATCTTGCCAGGGCAGCTTCCCTCGATCGTCAACGTCAGCTCTTGATCGTTGCCGAACACGGTGGCGCGTCCGTCGGTGTGACGCTTCGTCAATACGGTTGCGGTGAAGCGATCTCCATCGATCTGGCAGGTGCCGTGATAGGTCATCAGGCTGTCACGGCCCCAGATCTGGCCGTCTGCGACATGGACGATCCCGGTACCCTGGTCGATGGGCGTCTTGTACCAAGCGGCGTAGGTGCCGTCCTTCAGCATGGGAGCAGCCTCCCCTGGTATTCCCACGCCGACAATTGGCATCATTAGCGCCAACAAACGGTTAATGACCGGGCCCGTGCCAATCCGGCCTTTCCTTGCGCAGCTCGGCCTCGAGCTCCTCGATGATGCTGTGAAGCAGACACGCTGCAAGCGGATCGGTCACCTCGCGCTCCAGATGCCGGTACCGCGCAATCTGGAATTCCTGCTCTCTCAACTGCTGCTCAGTCATCACGGGCCCTCCGGCGAACCGACGCGGAGACGGCCGGAGAGTTTCGTTACAATTTTCAGATCATTTGCGATGGTTTCCAATCGGTTAAAGGCGCAAGCGGGCTGCGGATTGCCCGAAAAGGCTGCCGCGGGACCGGCGACACCAGCCTGAGCGCGGCGGTTGACGTCCAGACCGTTGCTTCCAATTGCGTGCGCGGCGGGCTTCTGCTAGCTTGAGGTACGTGCCTCATTTCACCTCGCCGGCCGGGTTGGTGACCCGCCTCTGCCGCAACGATGCGGGTAGCGGCTGATTGCCGTGCCGCTGGGGGTGAGGCATGCGCCCAATCTGGGTTCAAGCAGAGTTGGCCATCAAAAAGGGCCGACCGCCTTAGGGGAGGAATGATATGCAGCGTCTCTTGGTTGCAGGTGTGTCTGTTGCCTTCGCGATCGCAGCGGGTGTCGGCCCGACGGATGCGGCGGACAAGAAGGTTCTGGCCTTCGTCGTCAACGGGGCGTCCGACTTCTGGAAGATCGCCGAGGCCGGGATGAAGAAGGCGCAGGGCGAGCTGCCCAACTACGAGCTCCAGTTCAAATATCCGGAACAGGCTGCGGCCGCCGTGCAGCAGCGCGTGATGGACGACCTCGTCGCCGCCGGTGCCGCCGGCATCATGGTCAGCGCAGTCGATCCAAAGAACCAGACCGAGCATCTCAACAAGGTTGCGTCCCAGACCCTGCTGTTCACCACCGACAGCGACGCGCCGAAATCCAAGCGCGTGGCCTATATCGGCTCCTCCAACACCGACCTCGGCAAGGAGGCAGGAAAGCTGATGGTCAAGGCGCTGCCGAACGGCGGCAAATGCGTCGGCTTCGTCGGCCTACCCGGCGCCGACAACGCACGCGAGCGCATCGAAGGCGTGAAGGAGACGCTCAAAGGCTCGAAGGTCGAGCTCGTCGACGTTCGCGGCGACGAGATCGACCAGACCCGCGCCAAGCGCAACGTCGAGGACATTCTCGCCGCCATGCCCGATGTGAGCTGCCTCGTCGGCTTCTACTCCTACAACACGCCGCGGATCTACGAGGTGCTCAAGGAGGCCGGCAAGCTCGGCAAGATCAAGATCATCGGCTTCGACGAGGATCCGATTACGCTCGGCGGCGTCAAGGAAGGCAGCATCGTCGGCACGGTGGTGCAGCAGCCGTTCGAATGGGGCTATCAGGGCATGAAGCTGATGGCGAACTACATCGGCGGCAACAAGTCCGGCATTCCGGCTAACGGTATCATCATCGTGCCCGGCAAGGTCATCGAAAAGGCGAATGTCGACGAGTTCATGGCCTCGATGAAGCAGATGCTGAAGAAATAGGAGAGATCCGCGCTGCCCGCCGTGCAGCCTGCCATGCCAGAACCGTTTCTCGAACTGGTCGACATCAGCAAGAGCTATCCAGGCGTGGTCGCCCTCGACCACGTCGGTCTGCAGGTGTCGCCCGGCGAGGTCGTTGCGCTGATCGGCGAGAACGGCGCCGGCAAGTCGACGCTGATGCGCGTGCTCGGCGGGGTCGTGGAGCCCAGCGGCGGCTTCATCCGTGTCGACGGGGCCGCGCGATCTTCGCTCACCGTGGCGGATGCGATCAAGGCGGGCATCGCCTTCGTCCATCAGGAACTGAACCTGTTCGACAATCTCGATGTCGCCGGCAATGTCTTCATCGGCCGCGAGCCCGTGCACGGCGGGCCCTTGCGGCTGATCGATCGTAAACGGATGTATGCCGATGTCGCGCCGCTGCTGGAGCGGCTGGGCTGCGATTTCGCGGCCGATGCGCCGCTCGCCGACCTGTCGCTGGCGCAGCGCCAGCTGGTCGAGATCATGAAGGCGCTTTCGCTCGACGCTCGTCTCGTCATCATGGACGAGCCGACCTCGAGCCTGACGCTCGCCGAGACGGACCGCCTGATGCGCACCGTGGCCGGCCTGAAAGCCCACGGCGTCAGCATCATCTTCATCACGCATCGGCTCAACGAGGTGATGCAGTGCGCCGACCGTGCGGTCGTGCTGCGCGACGGTCGCGTGGTCGGCGCGCTGACGCGTGCGGAGCTCTCTCCGGCGGCGATGATCCGCTTGATGATCGGCCGCGACCTGAAATCGCTCTACGTTCCGCCGGCCGCGCCGCCCGGCGACAGCGTGCTGGAGATCGTCGATGCGGTCACCGACACCTATCCCGGCCGCGCCGTGAGCCTGTCGGTCCGCCGCGGCGAGATCCTCGGGCTTGCCGGTCTCGTCGGGTCCGGCCGCACCGAGCTCGCCCGCGCCGTCTTCGGCATCGACCCACTGCGTGGCGGCACGATACGACTCGATGGCGAGCCGATCCGTATCGCAAGCCCACGGGCCGCCATCAAGCAAGGCATCTATCTCGTTCCGGAGGACCGCAAGGGCGCGGGCCTGCTGCTCGACGTCTCGATCGCCGAAAACATCTCGCTGCCGGATCTGGCGTCCTATATGCGCTTCTGGCTGGTGGATACCGATCGCGAGAACGAGAACGCGGTGCGTCAGCGGGAGCGCCTAAAAATCCGCGCGCCCGACGTCAAGACCGCCGTCGGCTCGCTGTCGGGAGGCAACCAGCAGAAGGTCGTGCTCGCCAAATGGCTGTCGATGCGGCCGAAGGTGCTGATCGTCGACGAGCCGACGCGTGGGGTCGACGTCGGAGCCAAGCAGGAAATCTACGGCATGCTGCGCCGCCTGACCGATGCCGGGGTGGCGATCCTGATGATCTCCAGCGACATGGAGGAGGTGATCGGGGTCAGCGACCGGCTCGCGGTGATGCATGAAGGCGCGATCTCGGGCTTCCTTGATCGCAGCCAGTTCAGTGAGCACAATGTGCTGCAGCTTGCCGTTGGCCACACAATCACGGCGGAGGGACCTTGAGCAAGAAAGACCTGAGCCTTCTCGTTCTGATTCTGGTGGTCGGGACCGTTGTCGCCCTGATCAATCCGAGATTCCTGTACGTTGGCAATCTCTCGAACACCGCCAACCAGATCGGGTTGTTCGGCATCTTCTCCATCGCCGAAGCCTTCATCATCATCATCGGCGGGATCGAGCTGTCGGTGGGTTCGGTGATCGCACTGCTGGGCGTCCTGTTCATCGACCTGATCGTCAATCACGACGTCAACTGGGTCGTAGCCCTCGCGATGATCGTCGCGGCCGGGCTCGTGATCGGCCTCATTCATGGCACGCTGGTGACCAGGATGCGGATCCAGGCTTTCGTGGTCACGCTGTGCGGCCTTCTGATCTATCGCGGCGCGGCGCGCTATTACACCGAGGACGCGACGGCGGGCTTCGGCTTCGGCGCGAGCTTTCCGATGCTGGAATGGCTGGCCGCCGGCCGCACAAACGTGCTCGGATTCCCGCTGCCGCACAGCGTGGTGGCGCTCGCCGTGGTGGCCGTGATCGCCTGGGTGGTGCTTCACCGCTCGGTGTTCGGCCGCTATCTTCTTGCCGTCGGCAAGAACGAGGAAGCGGCACGCTACTCCGGCATTCGCACCAACCGCGTGATCATCTCGGCCTATGTCATCTGTGGCGGGCTGACTGCGTTTTCGGCGATCCTGATCGCGATGTACACCCGTTCGATTTCGCCGGCGGTGCACGGCTCGTTCTACGAGCTCTACGCCATCGCCGCCGCCGTGCTCGGCGGCTGCTCCTTGCGCGGCGGCGAAGGCTCGATCATCGGCGTCGTGCTCGGCACCGTGCTGCTCCAGGTGCTGCAGAATCTCGTCAACCTGCTGGGCATTCCGAGCTCGCTCAATTTCGCGGTGATGGGAACGGTGATCCTGGTCGGCGTGCTCGGCGATCAATATCTGGTGCAGCGACGCCACCGCGCGAGTGCGGCCAAAGGCCGGGAGCAGGCGAACGTCGCTGCGGCTCCGCTCGAGCGCGTGAAGGTGGAGTGAAAATCTAGAACGTCACCCGCAACCCCGCGTAAAACGCGCGCGGCCTTGCCGGGCTCAGCGAGCGCGGGTCGGTGAAATCCGCGCCGCCATTGGTGAAGTTGGGCAAGGCGTCGCGGTCGAAGAACTGGCCGTAGGTCACGTAACGCTTGTCGAAGATGTTGTCGACGCGGCCGTAGAGCTGGACGTTCTTCGCGATCTGATAGGAGGTGTGGAGATTGAACACCGTATAGGACGGCAGCTTCGCGAACTGGTTGGACTCGTCGCCGACCAGATACTGGCTGGAGACGAACAGCGCGTTGCCGCCGACCTTCCAGACGTCGGTCACGGCATAGTCGACGCCGACCTTGACGCGGTGGCGCGGGACTGCCGGGATCTGGTTTCCGGGCCTGACCTGAATGGTCTCGGAGGTATCGTCGGCAAACGGGCTTTCCGAGCCGAGCTCGAGCGGATCAAGGAAGCGGGCATCGACGAACGCGTAACTCGCCTGGAACTGCAGCGTCGGAGACTTGATGTTGACTTCGGCTTCGAGCCCCTGCCGCCGTGTGCGGCCTACGTTCGAAAAATAGCCGAAACCAGTCCGGCCAACGACCGGCACCGCCATGATGTCGTCGTGGTTGGTGGCGCGAAAGCCGCCGATCTTCCATCCGAGGGTGCCGATGTTCAACTCCTTGGTGCCCCGGAAACCGGCCTCCACGGTCTTGGAGACGACCTGCTTCAACGGTGGATCCGCAACCAGGAAGGCCGCGATGAGACAGGGCCTGGCGGGATCGGCGCAGCCGAGCTCGAGCGGTGTCGGCACGCGGTTGGCCTCGGAATAGCCGGCATAGGCGGTCAATTCCGGCGTGATCCTGTAGGTGCCGCCGATGATCGGATTGAAACGCGTGAAGGTGTGATCGCCGTTGAGCGCAGTCCCAAGCTGATCTTCCAACGTGATCCGCGCCGCATTGAAGCGGCCGCCCCCCGTGATGGCGAAGGCATCCGTGACGTTGAACGTATCCATCGCGTAGAGGCCGTTATACTGATTGACGGTCCGCAGCGAGACCGGGCCGGCGACGGGGTCCGCCACAGGAGTCGGTCCCAGGAAAACGCCGCTGCCGCTGACGACGTAGTTCTCTCCCATCGAGCCGATTTCGGAGGAGGCGTTGTAGCGCGTGACGCTGGCGTCATAGGTTGCGCCCACCACGAAGCGGTTGTCATGACCGAACAACTGGTCGGTGTTGGTGGCCTGCCCCGACACGCCGAACGTGGTCGAACGGATCGAGCCGCGGTCGATCGCGCCGAGGATCGTGCCCGGCGCAAATGGGTTGGCAAGCTGCACGCCGCCCGCGCCGTAGGCGGGTGAGGTGTCGTCGCCAAAGCAGAGCAGCGCCGGATCTGCAGCGCACTCCTCCACGTCGGTCGGGTTGCCGTCGACCACCTTTTGCTCGTACCTGCGCACACGCGCGGTGCCTTCGAGCGTCCAGGTCGGCGTCGCGTCGACCTTGCCGGTCAGGTTGAGATAGCCGACGCGATTGGAGGTGGTCTGCGGCGTGGTGTAGGTCGCGCCCCAATATCTGTCGAGCAGCTCGGCCGGGACCGTGGCGCTGGCGCCGAAATCGTTCTTGGCCACGCCCATATTGGCGTGGAATTCGCTGTCGCCGGCCCTGTAGCCGACATCGCCGTAGAAGCGCCGCACGGTCGATTGGGAAAAATTGCGGAAGCCGTTGTCGCGCAGTCCTTCGAGCGCACCGTAGACGGCGAAGTTCTGGTCGACCTGCTTGCCCCATTGCGCCGAGCCCTGGATGCGGCCGAACGATCCGCCCATGAGGTCGAGCTCGGCGCCCTGATAGGTGAAGCCGTCCTTCATTTGCAAGTTGATCGCGCCGCCGAGTGCATTGAGGCCGAAGGCCGGATTGTTGGTCACCAGCGTCACCGACCTGATCGCGGCCGTCGGAATCAGGTCCCAATTGACGGCGTCCGAGAAGGCCTCGTTGATGCGGACGCCGTTCTGGTACACCGCAAGGCCTTGCGGCGTGCCCGTCACGGGCGAAGCGACGAAGCCGCGGAATTCGACATCCGGCTGGAACGGATTGCCGGTGACTTCGCTGATGTTGATGCCGGCGATGTTGTCGCGCAGCGCGTCCGTGACGTTCAGCGAACCGGTGCGCCTGATCTGGTTGGCATCGACGGCATTGATCGCCGACGGAACCTTGTCGACATCGAGACCCCGGCCGGTGCCCGGCGAGGTCGGATAGACGTAAAGGCGTGTCCTCGGCGCGGCCGATCCCGGCGCCCCCACGCGCGCAACAGGTCGCGACGGCGCCGCGCGCCGCGCTGCCGAAGGTGGTGCGGTCACCTCGACCGGCGGCAGGTTCTGGACGTTGGTCTCCTCGTCCGGCGCGGCCCCGGCAGGGGTCGCATAGACCAAGCCCGATACCAGCCCGGTCGACACCGAAGCCATCAACAAAGCACGCTTGAACGAAACAACCTTGCCCATCCCCGCCTTCCCATCCGTGACCACCGACTGTTTTGATGTTCCGCCGATTGGTCGGGACGAGTTTATTCGGCCGCAATGGGGACGCCAGCCACAAAAGGTCGGACCCTATCCACACCCATTTTCCCGACCAAATCGGGAATTTTTCCCGATCGCTTTGGATGCGATCAGGTTGCCGCTGTCGGCACCAGCGCTTCCACGGTCACACCGCCCTCACCCGAGACCACATTGAGCGTGCCGCCGAGCGCCAGGATCCGCTCGCGCATGCCGACGAGGCCGAAGCCGAGCTTCTGGCCTGGCTCCATGCCGCGGCCGTCGTCGCTGACCCGCACCCGGGCGCAGAAGCGGCCGCCGGCCTGCTCGACCGGCTCGATGACGACGCTGACCGAGGTCGCACCGGCGTGGCGGAACACATTGGTGAGCGCCTCCTGCACGATGCGGTAGATGGTGAGATCGGCGGTCTCGCCGGTGGGGCCCAGCGCCGGCGAGATCGAGGTCTCGATCGCAACGTCGGGATGCGACTCCCGCCACAGCCGCGACAGGGATTCGAGCGCCTGGCGCAGGCCGAGCTCGGCAAGGCCCACGGGCCGAAGACGCTCCAGCACGCGGCGATTGAACTGCTGGAGTGCATTGATCTGCTCCAGCATGGCGCTGCCATGTTTGCGCACGGCATCCGCACTCGGCTCGCGTCCGTCCGCCTGCTTCGCCAGCGCGCTCGCATGTGCGCGCAGCGAGAACAGATAGGGTCCGAACTCGTCGTGCAATTCGCGCGCGATCTCCTTGCGCTCGATGTCCTGCAGCGACACCGCGCGCTCGGCGAGGCGCCGCTTGTCCTCGACCGCTTCACCAAGCGTCGCGGCAAGATGGTTGAGCCTGGTGCAGATCGCCGCTAGCTCCGGCGCGCCGCCCGGCGCGACGCGGGCCTCGTAATGTCCGCTTTCGAGCTTCCCCATGGCGTCCGCCAGCGACTGTAACGGTGCCAGGGCACGGCCGACCACCTTCATCATCAGGAAAAACAGCGCAAGCGCGATCACCGAGCCGACCTCGAGCTGGGTCACGATGCCGTCCCAGATCTCGGCGATCTCGTCGTCGGGATGCGAGGTGATCACGAGCGAGCCGGGCTTGCCGCGGATCGAGACCGGCACGCTGACCGCGGTCTGCTCCGGATGGACCAGGCTGACGAACCAGGCCGGCGGGGCACGCGTGTCGACATCGGAGCCAAGCCGGCGGGGCGTCAGCGGGTTCCCACCGGAATCGTGCAGCGCGATGCTGACATGGCGCAGGCGACTGAGATCGCGCGCGATCTGGTTCAGCCTGGCATCAGGATCGGGTGCCTCGTTGAGATCGGCAACGATCATCTCGATGAATTCGCGCGCGAGGCGGATCACGCTCTGGTCCTCGGCCTGCACGCGCGGGCCGGCCTCGGCGATCTGCCGGCCGATATTGACCGCGAGCCCCAGCGCCAGCAGCAGCGCCAGCAAGAGATTGATGCGCCCGCGCAAGGAAAGATTCTGCCACATTGGTCTCGCTCGTGCCTCGCGAAGGGTTGGCGCCTGTCCGACGACGTTGACAGAGGCGAACCGCCCGATATCTAATCGGAAGCGTACAGCAATCCCAGCCGGGTTGCATGAGCCGACACGAGACGCGCGTCTTGCCTGGTCAGTCTCATGCGGCGCAGAACAGGCAAGCTCCAAGGGAACGGGCTGTCGCGGGGAACGCCTATGCGCATTCTGATCGTCGACGATCATCCCATCGTCGCCTCCGGCTGCCGTGCCGTGCTGGCCGACGAAGGCGAGATCGAAATCTTGGAAGCCGCCGACGCCGAGGACGGCGAGTGCGTCTTCATCGTCGAACGTCCCGACCTCTGCATCATCGACATAAATTTGCCAACCGTCTCCGGCTTCGAGCTCGCGCGCCGCATCCTAGAGCGCGCGCCCGAGGCGCGCATCATCATGTTCAGCATGAATGACGACCCCGCCTTCGCCGCGCGTGCGATCGAGTGCGGCGCCAAGGGCTACGTCTCCAAGACCGGCGACCCCGACGACCTCGTCGAGGCGATCCGCGCCGTCGGAAGCGGCGGCACCTATCTTCCGACCGCGATCGCGCGCAGCATCGCCTTCGCCGGACCCACGCTGGCGCAAAACCCGCTGTCGAAGCTGAACGCGCGCGAGATGGAGATTCTGCGGCTGCTCAGCGCCGGCAAGAGCCTGTCCGAGATCGCGTGGCTGGTGCAATCGTCCTACAAGACGGTGGCCAATACCTCGTCCATCATGCGCCAGAAGCTCGGGGTGAAGACCTCGGTGGAGCTGGTGCGGCTGGCGATCGACAGCGGTGTCGCCTGACCACGCCACGAATTCGGTCACACAAGCGTTGCAATCTTGATGTGGTGAGATGCCACGGAGCTCTTAGGCATGACGATTCAGACTGTCTCGACCAACAAATCCCATGGCGGCGTGCAGGGCGTCTATCGCCATGCCAGCCAGGTGACCGGAACCGACATGGTGTTCTCGGTCTATATCCCGCCGCATGCGGACGGGGCCAAGCTGCCCGTGGTCTGGTATCTCTCCGGCCTTACGTGCACGCATGCCAACGTCACCGAGAAGGGCGAATTCCGCAAGGCCTGTGCCGAGCTCGGCCTGATCTTCGTCGCGCCCGACACCTCACCGCGCGGCCCCGACGTGCCGGGCGATGCCAACAACGCCTATGATTTTGGCCTCGGGGCCGGCTTCTATGTGGACGCCACGCAAGAGCCGTTCGCACGCAATTATCGCATGTGGAGCTACGTCACGGACGAGCTGCCGAAGCTGGTTGCGGAAAGCTTTCCGGTCGACGCCAGGCGGCAATCGGTGATGGGGCATTCGATGGGCGGCCACGGGGCGCTGACGGTAGCGCTGCGCAACCCGCACCGCTTTCGCGCAGCCAGCGCCTTTGCCCCGATCGTGGCGCCCTCGCTCGTGCCCTGGGGCATCAAGGCGCTGACCGGCTATCTCGGACCGAACAAGGAGGCCTGGCGCAATCACGACACGGTGGCGCTGATCGAGGACGGCGCCAAGTTCTCCGGCTTCCTGGTCGACGTCGGCGAGGCCGACAATTTCCTGAAGGAGCAGCTCAGGCCGGAGCTGCTCGAGGCCGCCTGCGCCAAGGCCGGCATCCCGCTGACGCTGCGGCGCCAGGCGGGCTACGACCACAGCTATTATTTCATCTCGACCTTCATGAGCGATCACCTGCACTGGCATGCGGAGAGATTGAAGGGGTGACTACGTTCTTCCTTCTCCCCTTGTGGGAGAAGGTGGCGCGAAGCGCCGGATGAGGGGTTCTCTCCGCTCGCACGACCATTCGTGGGGATGGAAACCCCTCACCCGTCTCGCCGCTACGCGGCGAGCCACCCTCTCCCACAAGGGGAGAGGGAAAACCCCTTCACGGCTTCCCGTAGTTCGGCGCCAGCAGGCGGTTGCGGATGAGATAGCTCATCGTGCGCGACCAGGATTCATCCGTGTTGCCGCGCATGTCGGCGCTGGCGACCGCGACCATGTTGCCGGTCTTCACGTCGCGCAGATAGATGTTGAGATTGATGATCAGGTTGGAGACCTTCTGCACGAGGCCGGTGATCTCCAGATCGGCGCCGAGCTGGCCGGCGAGCTTGAGGTCGCAGCCGCCGCAGGCCTGCAGGTTCGCGCCACGGGCGGCCTCCCGTACCGGCGCGATGTCAAGCACCTGGAACCGGCCCGACTCTGCCAGCTCCTTGCGCAGCTGCTCGCTGATGCGCATGAGCCGCGCCTCTTCCGGCTTGGAGCCGTAGAACTCGCCCGGCAGGCTGGTGTCGACCAACTCGAAATCGAACACCGCGAGCTTCGGTGGATCGGCGAGCGCGCCCGCCCCCGTCCACAGCAATGCTGCGGTTGCCAACAATGCTCGCATGATCGTGATGCCCGGCTTCGCGCGCGCGGGGACGAAATGCGGGGTTGCACGGCCTGACAAATTGGTCATGCTTGAAGCAGAGACAATTCTTCACCGGCGGTCAAGCCGGGGAGATCGTCTGGAGGAAACATGATCCGATGGTTGGCCGGCCTGATCGGCTTTGGTCTTGCCGCGACGAGCGCGCTTGCGGCCGATCCCGTCACGATCGGCGTCGGCTATCTCGCAATCGCCGGCACCCGATCAACGCTGTCGCTCGCCGAGCAGCCTGCCGAGAACGACGGCCTCGCCGGCGCGCGCCTTGCCATCGAGGACAACAACACCACCGGGAAATTCACCGGCCAGCGCTTCACGCTGGAGGAGCGCCGCATCAGGGAAGGCGAGGACGTGGTGCAGGCTGCGACCGCGCTCGCCGAGAAGAACGGCTTCATCATCGCCGACCTGCCCGCCGATGCGCTGTTGAAGGTCGCGGACGCCTTGCGCGACCGCGGCACGCTGCTGTTCAACGCCGGCGCGATCGACGAGCGGCTGCGCGAGACCGATTGCCGCGCCAACGTCATCCACACCGCGCCGACGCGTGCGATGCTCGCCGACGCGCTCGGCCAATATCTGGTGTGGAAGAAGTGGTCGCGCTGGCTGCTGGTGGTCGGCTCGCACGACGAGGACAAGCTGTTCGCGGATGCTATCAGGCGCACCGCGGCGCGGTTCGGCGCCAAGATCGTGCAGGAGCGAACCTTCGAGGACAAGGGCGGGGCGCGGCGCACCGATAGCGGCGTAGCGCAGATCCAGCGTCAGATCCCCGTCTTCACGCAGCAGGCACCGGCCTATGACGTGCTGGTCGCCGCCGACGAGAGCGAGGTGTTCGGCGCCTATCTGCCCTATCGCACCTGGGATCCGCGCCCGGTCGCCGGCTCCGCCGGCCTCGTGCCGCGCAGCTGGGACGCATCGCAGGATCAGTGGGGCGCGATCCAGATGCAGAACCGCTTCATCAAGCTGAATTTGCGCCGGATGACCGCGCGCGACATGCAGGCCTGGACGGCGGTGCGCATGATCGGCGAGGCCACCTCGCGCACCAATTCCGGCGAGGTCAGGAAGGTCACCGATTTCATCAAGGGTCCGGATTTCTCGGTCGCCGCCTTCAAGGGCACGCGACTGACCTTGCGCGACTGGAACCTGCAGCTGCGTCAGCCGATCCTCCTGGTCGACGGCCGGATGGTGGTGTCGGTGTCGCCGCAGGAAGGATTCCTGCACCAGGTCTCCGAGCTCGACACGCTCGGCTACGATCGCCCGGAGAGCAAATGCAAGCTGAAATGAGGATGCAGATGTCGCGGATGTGGCGTGTTGGACTTCTCTCCGCATTGGCGCTGGCGGCAGCCCCAGCGCATGCGTTCATCGCCTATGTCTCGAACGAGAAGAGCAATACAGTCTCGGTGATCGATACCGACAGCTGGACCGTGACCAAGACCATCAAGGTCGGCCAGCGTCCGCGCGGCATCGACCTTACCCGCGACGGCAAGTTCGTGATGGTCGCGGTCGGCGACGACGACACCATCCAGGTGATCGACGCCAAGACGCAAACCGTGGTGGACAGCCTGCCCTCCGGACCCGACCCCGAGCTGTTCGCGCAGGATGCCGCCGGCAAGACGCTCTATGTCGCCAACGAGAACGACAACACGGTGACGGTGATCGACCTCGAGAAGCGCGCCCGGCTCGGCGACATCCAGGTCGGTGTCGAGCCCGAGGGCATGACCATCAGTCCGGACGGCAAGACGCTGATCAACACCTCGGAAACCACCAACATGGCGCATTTCATCGACACCGCCTCGCGCCAGATCGTCGCCAACGTGCTGGTGGACGCGCGGCCGCGCTACGCCGAGTACAAGCATGATTCTTCCGAGGTGTGGGTGTCCTCGGAGATCGGCGGCACCGTCTCGATCATCGACCCCAAAAAGCACGAGGTGATCGGCAAGGTCACGTTCGAGATTCCGGGCTTGCGCAAGGAGGCGATCCAGCCGGTCGGCATCGGCATGACCAGGGACGACAAAACCGCGTTCGTCGCGCTCGGCCCCGCCAACCGCATCGCCGTGGTCGACGTCGCCTCGCGCAAGGTGACGAAATATCTCCTGGTCGGGCAGCGGGTCTGGCACATGGCGTTCACGCCGGACGAGAAATATTTGCTCACCACCAACGGTGTGTCGAACGACGTCTCCGTCATCGACGTCGCCGCGCAGAAGGTGATCAAGACCATTCAGGTCGGCGAGCTGCCCTGGGGCGTCGCGATCGCGCCATGACCAGCCCCGCCCCGATCGCCGAAGCCCAGGAGACGCCGAGACCCGAAGAGGCCGCGGTGCCGGCATTGTCGATCGACGGTGTCAGCCATGCCTATGGTCCGCGGCGCGCATTGACGAACGTGTCTTTCAATGTGCAGCCCGCGAGCTTCACGGCGCTGCTGGGACTCAACGGCGCCGGCAAGAGCACGCTGTTCTCGCTGATCACGCGGCTGTTCGGCATCCAGTCCGGCCGCGTCGGCATTTTCGGGCACGACGTCAGCAAGAGCCCGGGCGAAGCGCTGCGGCTGCTCGGGGTCGTATTCCAGCCGCGCACGCTCGATCTCGATCTGTCGCTGACGCAGAACCTGCTCTACCACGCCGCGCTGCACGGCATCGGCCGCCGCGAGGCCTCGGCGCGCAGCGCCGAGCTGCTCGGCCGGATCGGCCTTGCCGATCGCGCCGCAAGCAAGGTGCGCGACCTCTCGGGCGGACAGATGCGGCGGCTGGAGATCGCCCGGGCGCTGCTGCACCGGCCGCGCCTCTTGCTGCTCGACGAGCCGACCGTCGGCCTCGACGTCAAGGCGCGCGCCGACATCATCAGCCACGTGCGGCAGCTCGTGACCGAGCAAGGCATCGGCGTGCTCTGGGCCACGCACCTGTTCGACGAGATCATGCCCGATGACGATCTCGTGGTGCTGCACCAGGGCAAGGTGCTGGCGCAGGGACCGATGAACCGCGTCGTCGCGGAAGCCGGCGCGCAGGACGTCAACACCGCCTTCATGCGCCTGACCGGCGCGCAAACCATGCCTGGAGGCGGCGCATGAGCAGCATCACGACGCGCGAGGCGCCGCGCGGCTTCTCGTTCGCCGAGTACATGACCTGCCTCAGCGGCATCGTCTGGCGCGAGGGCCTGCGCTTCCTGCATCAGCGCGAGCGCTTCGTTTCGGCGCTGGTGCGGCCTTTGGTGTGGCTGTTCATCTTCGCCGCCGGCTTCCGCCAGGTGCTCGGCATCTCCATCATCCCGCCCTACGAGACCTACATCCTCTACGAGGTCTATATCGCGCCCGGGCTGATGGCGATGATCCAGCTCTTCAACGGCATGCAATCCTCGCTCTCGATGGTCTATGACCGCGAGATGGGCAACATGCGGACGCTCCTGGTGAGCCCGCTGCCGCGGGGGTTCCTGTTGTTCTGCAAGCTGCTCGCGGGCACCGCGGTATCGCTGCTCCAGGTCTATGCGTTCCTGCTGATCGCCTGGCTCTGGGACATCACCCCGCCGCCCCAGGGCTATCTCACCGTGCTGCCGGCGCTGATCCTGTCGGGGCTGATGCTGGGCTCGCTCGGCATGCTGATCTCGTCGGGCATCAAGCAGCTGGAGAACTTCGCCGGTGTCATGAACTTCGTGATCTTCCCGATGTTCTTCGCCTCCTCCGCGCTCTACCCGCTCTGGCGCGTGCAGGAGGGCAACCCCTATCTCTATTATCTGTGCGAGGCCAATCCGTTCACCCATGCGGTCGAGCTGATCCGTTTCGCGCTGTATGGCCAGATCAACTGGATCTCGCTGGCGGTGGTCGCGGTTTGCACAATCGTCTTCATGATCGGTGCGATCCTGGCCTATGATCCCTCGCGCGGGTTGGCGCGACGCGGGCCTGCGGGAGGCGAAGGATGATTGTTCGGGTTCTGGTCACCTCTGTACTGGTGCTCGCTGTCGCGAGCACGACGGCGCACGCCGCCGATCCGCGCTATCCGGACTGGCCGTGCACCCAGGCGAAGGTGCCCGAGATCTCGCTGGCGGCCGTGTGGGGCGGTCCGCCGCTCGACGACGTCCAGAACAGATGGAAGGACGACGCCAGGATCAGCGCGCTCGTTGCGAAACTGGCGGCGCGCAAGACGCCACTGGATGAGGCGGAAAAGCTGGTGAAGGAGTTTCTCGCGGGTTCCGCTGCCGACAAGACCGCGAACGCAAAGCTGCTGTTCGCCGGCCTGTTCGACACGCTCAACGCCCAGCGCTCCCAGGTCATGAACGGACTCGAGCGAGTCAGCCGCAAGCAGCGCGATGCCGCCGACAAGATCCGCGAGGAGGCAATTCAGCTCCAGGCCCTGCAAGGGGCCACACCGCGTGACGAGGCCAAGGTCCAGGCGCTCAGCAACGAGCTGATCTGGAAGACCCGGATCTTCGAGGACCGTAACAAGGTGGTGCGCTTCGTCTGCGAGGTTCCAACCTCGCTCGACCAGCGCCTGTTCGCGCTCGGACGCGTCATCCAGCAGGAAATGGAATAGTGTCAGTTACGCTGACCGCTCACGAAAAGTTCCCGCAATCGCCCCGGCAACGTTAACCTTTCGCCGCGCTATGTGCCGGAACCAAATCGATTTATGATGGCTTGTCGACGTGAACTCAAGACGTCGGGAGGCCTCGATGGGAACCACAAGAATCATGTTTGCGGGCGCTGCGGTCCTCAGCATGCTCGCAACCAGCGCCTTTGCTGACGACATGACCGGGATGATCACGCGGATCGATCGGCTCAACGGCACGATTTCGATCCAGCAGACCCAGAAGGGCACGGTCGGCGCCAGCACAGGCAGCGCCGGCGCGCTCCAGGAGTACAAGGCCAAGGATGCGGCGATGCTGGATGCCGTCCATGCCGGCGACAGGGTGAGCTATTCTGCGACCGAGACCAACGGTACGGGCACGTTGACGAAGTTGCAGAAGCAGAAGTAACGGCGCTGGCGCCTGATCTCTCCTGCTTGCATCAATGTTGCTCCGGCCGCGGCTCCGGCTGCGCCTCTTCCGTCGGCAGCTTCGCGCCCTCCCAGCCGTCGGTGCCGTCAGGATACCAGGCGATGTTGGCATAGCCGTAAGCGAGCGCACGCTTCGCCGCGTTCCAGGACATCCAGCAATCGGCGAGGCAATAGATCACCAGCAGCGCGGCCTTGTCGCCGCGTGAGGCGCGCGCGAGGCCACGCTGAAGATAATCGTCCATGGCGGGCGGCAAGTTGCCGTAGCCGGTGTCCGGCAGCCAGAAGCTGCCCGGAATGTTCCTGCGCGGCGCGTCACGCCACACCGTGCTCACAGGAAGGTTCTTTGGTTTCGGCGCGCGCGGCATCACGTCAACGAAGGTGCCGCTGTTCGCACGCCAGATCGCCTCCGCCTCGCCGGTCGTGAGCACGCGCGCGCCAGCGAGCGTCGCCGGCACCGGCGCGCGATAATTGTCGGTACGATATCCCTCGGGCTCGAACGGCTCCTGCTGCTGCGCCGACGCCGGGGCCACGAGCAAGGCAACGACGAACGCAGCGGCAAGCGGCCGGCTCATGGCGCCTTCTTGGCCGTCTCCGCGCCGAGCGGCCGGTTGCTCTCGTCCAGCAGCGGCACGCCGAAATCGAGCAGGATCTTGTTGATCTCGCCCTGGTTCTCCTGGATCACCCGGTTGAGCTGCCGCTTCCAGTTCTGGTCGGCGGGTCGCACGCCCATGCCGATGCGATAGACCAGCTTGGACCCGGTGGTCTCCTTGACCAGCGGCATGACGCGCAGCGAGGGGCCGGCTTTCTTCGCATAATAGCCGGCCATCGGTCCCCAGAGCACGCCGGCGTCGATCTTGCCGGCAGCGAGGTCGTCGATCATCGCCTGCGCCGAATTGTCGAAGCGCGTGTCGATCATCAGCTGATACGGCTTTGCATCGCCCATCAGGCCTGCCAACGCCATATTGGTCGCCGGCGGCGTGCCGGCGACGATGCCGATATGCTTACCTTTCAGGCGTGCGTCCTGCAGCGTGTCGACGTCCTCGAGCCCGCTGCCAGTCTTCGCAACCAGTGCATAGGTCGTGCGGTAGTAGGGATTGGTGCCCTGCACGAGGTCGTCGCCCTGCGGGTAGCCCATGATGACGTCGCAGCGATGCGCACCCAGCGTCATGCGCACGAAGCCGGCGGCCTGCGGGAAGAACACGTAGTCCAGCTTCTTCTGCAGCTTGTCCGCCAGAAACTCGGCGAGCTTGTTCTCGAAGCCCTCGCCCTTCTCGTTCGAGAACGGCAGGTTGCGCGGGTCGGCGCAGACGCGCAGCACCTTCGGGTCGACCAGCTCGAATGAGAGATCTCCGGTCTCGTTGGTCTGCGCGATGGCGAGATCGCCATAGGCACACGATGCGATCACGATCCAGAGTGAAAACCACCAGCGACGATGTCGTCCGGCCTGCGTCATCGCGCTTCCTCCTCGTTTTGTTTGAATGTTATCCATGCAACGCATGACGCGCCACGTGTGCCAACTTTTGCCGGCTTTGCTTTGTTGCAGTGCAATGAGGCCAATTCTTTGAACTGAGGCGGAAAAGTGTCTCGCATCGCTCTCGTGATCGCAGCCTTGTCCCTGGTAGCAGCCACGCTAGCACGCGCCGGGGCGGCCGAATTGCCTGTGAGCGAAGTCGCGCCGGGAATCTTCGTACACTCCGGGGCCATCGCGCTGATGAGCCGCGAGAACGAAGGCGGCATCGCCAATGTCGGCTTCATCATCGGAGGTGACGCGGTGGCCGTGATCGACACTGGCGGCAGCCTGCGCGAAGGCGAGGCGCTGCTGGCGGCGGTACGAGCGCGCACGCAAAAGCCGATCCGCTATGTCATCAACACCCATGGCCATCCCGACCATGTCTTCGGCAATGCTGCCTTCATGGGGGAGGGAACCAGCTTCGTCGGCCACAGCAAGCTGCCGCAGGCGCTGGCGAGCCGCGGGCCCTTCTATCTCGACAATTTCAGGCGCCTCATGGGCCCCGAGCTGATCGATCCCGTGAAGATCGTACCGCCGACCCTGCTCGTAACGGACACGCTCACGCTCGATCTGGGCTCGCGCCGCTTGACCTTGCGCGCTTGGCCGGCCGGGCACAGCGACAACGATCTGACCGTGTTCGACGAGAGCACCAAAACCCTGCTTGCCGGCGATCTCGTCTTTCTCGGCCACATTCCGGTGATGGACGGCAGCATTCGCGGCTGGCTCGCCACGCTGAAAGAGTTGGAGACGATCCCGGCGCTGCGCGTTGTTCCCGGTCACGGTCCTGTGAGCGACTGGCCAGCGGCGCTGAGCGATCAACGACGTTACCTGTCAACGCTGCTGTCTGACGTCCGCGCCCTGAACAAGAGGGGCGCGCCGATCCGCGCCGCTGCGGACAAGGCGGCGGCGGACGAGCGGCCGCACTGGCAGCTGTTCGAGGACTACAACGCCCGCAACGCAACTGCAGCATTTTCGGAAATTGAATGGGAATAGCGGGCGCGCTACGCTGGCAGGAGATCAGCTTCACCTAAACCGAGGAGCATGACCATGACGGCATGCACACGCCGCCTGCCCCTGATTGCCCTGCTCCTCGGCATCGCCTTTGCCGTGCCGGCGCAGGCGGACGAGGCCTCCGATCCCTGGCCGGGCCTGGTGCAGGACATCTTCAGCAACCGGCCGATGAACGACGGCGCCGAGGTCATCGGCATCGAGATGCCCTATCGCGCCGAGGATGCCGCCATCGTGCCGGTGACGCTGCGCAGCAAGCTGTCGCCCGGCGACAGCAGACGCATCCGTTCGATCACGCTGGTGATCGACCGCAATCCCGCGCCGATGGCCGCGAAGTTCGAACTCGGCCCGCACGCCAATGTCACGGAGATCTCGACCCGTGTGCGCGTCAACAACTACACCGACGTGCATGCGGTGGCCGAGCTCAGCGACGGCCAGCTCTACGTCTCCAAAGTCTATGTGAAGGCCTCCGGCGGCTGCTCGGCGCCGGCTGCAAAGAACGTGGAGGAAGCCAAGAACCGGCTCGGCCAGATGCGCTACCGGCAATTCGCCCGTGAAGAGGGTCCGGCAAGCCGGCTGCGCGAAGCGCAGATCATGATCGGCCATCCCAACAATTCCGGCCTGCAGATGGACCAGGTCACGCAGCTCTATATTCCCGCCTTCTTCATCAACCAGCTCAGATTGACGCAGGACGACAGCCCCGTGCTGTCGATGGAAGGCGGCATCTCGATCTCGGAAGATCCCAACCTGCGCTTCACCTATGTCTCCAACGGCGCCAAGCGCTTTCGTGCGGAGGCCCGGGATACGGACGGGCATGTGTTCCGCAATGAATGGGATGTGGAGAAACCGGGGACTTAGTTTCGTCAGACTTGCGCTGAAGCCCCCTCTCCCCTTGCGGGAGAGGGTGGATCGCCGCGTAGCGGCGAGACGGGTGAGGGGTATGTTTCCGCGCCCACCTGCCTCTCATGCTGGAATATGCCGATAGAACCCCTCATCCGGCGCTTCGCGCCACCTTCTCCCACAAGGGGAGAAGGAAGATCGCACCGTCTGTGCCGCGATAGCTAAAAACACCTCACCTCGGCTTCCGCCTGCGCGCGCCTTAAGTCATTCACCGCCGAGTTGGCCTGCTCCGAGGTGCGAAACTGCACGCCGAGATCGCCGCGCACTTGCGACATGCTGAGCGCGGTCTCGGCGGTAACATAGCGCTCGTAGGGTATGATCGAGGCGACCACGTCGATGGAGCAGGAACATTGCTCGATCGCGGAGCGCGTCTCGCCGTTGGCCTTCATGCAGCCATAGACGTATTCCGCGCGCGCCGCGGTGGGATAATCATTGGCCTCTTCGGCCCGTGCCACGCATACGCTGGCAGCGAGCGCCGTCAATGCGGCGACAATCGGTCGTAGCCGTCCGGCCAGATCCATGCGCGTCCTCCCGCTGGTTGCGACCAAGGCTATGCTATGCGTATTGTGCTGAAAAGCACTCTGTCAGAGGAAACGGCTCACAAGGTGATGACAGTTTTGGCGCGAATATGGGCGCTCGCAACGGTGCTGGCGCTAGCCGCACCTGCCGGCGCTGCGGACACAATCCGCCTTGCGGTGCAGAAGACCGGAACATTCTCGTGGGAGCTGGCCGCGATCCGAAGCGCCGGCCTCGACAAGGAGGCCGGCCTGGCGCTGGAGGTCACTGAGCTGGCGAGCACCGAGGCCGGCAAGATCGCGATGCGCGCCGGCAGCGCCGACATCATCCTGTCGGACTGGCTGTGGGTGTCGCGCGAGCGCACGCTCGGTGCGAAGCTCACCTTCTATCCCTATTCCAGCGCGCTCGGCGCCGTGATGGTGCCGGCCTCATCGCCGATCAAGACGCTCGCCGACCTCAAGGGCCGCAAGCTCGCGGTCGCCGGCGGGGCGATCGACAAGAGCTGGCTGCTGCTGCAGGCGCGGATGAAGCAGGACGGCATCGACCTCAAGTCGGAAGCAACCATCGTCTACGGTGCCCCGCCGCTGATCGCCGCCAAGGCGCTGGACGGGGAGATGGATGCGAGCCTCAACTTCTGGAATTTCTGCGCCCAGCTCGAAGCGAAGGGCTTCAGGCGCCTCGCCGGCATCGAGGACATCTTGCCGAAGCTGGGTGCCAAAGGCGCGGTCGCCGCGGTCGGCTATGTCTTCGATGAGAGCTGGGCCGCGAGCCATAAGGAGGCCGTCGCGCGCTTCATCGCGATGACCCGCAAGGCCAAGGAGTTGCTGGCGACCTCGGATGCGGCCTGGGACAAGGTCGCGCCGCTCACCGGCACGACGGATCCTGCCCTGCTCAGGACCTACCGCGAGCGCTACCGCGACGGCATTCCGCGCCGGAGCATCGATGACGAGAAAAAGGACGCGCGCGTGCTCTACCGCGTGCTGGCCGAGATCGGCGGCCGCGACCTCGTCGGCCCCGCAGCCGAGCTCGATCCCGGCACCTTCTATCACGCAGTCCCCGGAGACTGAGGTGCTGCGCCTGCTGTCGTTCGCCCTGTTCCTCGCGATCTGGTGGATTGCCGCGCTCGTGGTCGGCGGCGCAAAGCTGCCTTCCCCTCCGGCGGTGCTTCAGGTGATGATCGCGGAAGCATCAAGCGGCGCGCTGTTCCTGCATCTCGGCGCCACGCTGGCGCGCGTCGCGCTCGCCTTCACCCTGGCGATGTCGCTCGGCAGTGCCATCGGCTATTTGATGGGCCGGGTGAAGCTCGCCGACCGGCTCGGTGATCCCTGGCTGATCCTGCTGCTCAACCTGCCCGCCTTGGTCGTGATCGTGCTGGCCTATATCTGGGCTGGCCTCACCGAGGCCGCCGCGATCGCAGCGATCGCCATCAACAAGCTGCCGACCGCCATCGTCACCTTGCGCGAGGGCACGCGCGCGCTCGACCGTTCGCTCGACGAGATGGCGAGCGTGTTCGCAATGCCGCGCTGGCGCGCCTTCCGCCACGTCGTGCTGCCGCAACTGGCGCCCTATATCGCGGCCTCGGCCCGCTCCGGCCTGTCGCTGGTGTGGAAGATCGTGCTCGTCGCCGAGCTGCTGGGGCGGCCGAACGGCGTCGGCTTCGAGATCGGCGTCGCCTTCCAGCTGTTCGACACGCCGCGGCTGCTGGCCTATTCCCTCACCTTCGCCGCCGTCGTGCTCGTCATCGAAACCTTGCTGGTGCAGCCGTTCGAAGCCCGCGCAAACAGGTGGCGGCCCCGTGCGGCTTGAGGTCGATATCACGGGCAAGACTTTCAGGAGTGCCGCGGGCGGAACGCACGAGGTGCTGGCGCCCGTCACGTTCGCGCTGCAATCCGGCGAGGTCGGCGTGCTGATCGGCCCCTCGGGCTGCGGCAAGAGCACGATGCTGCGTATCATCCTGGGACTGGACCACGACTTTGCGGGCCACGTCGCGCGACCGCCGGAGGCACGGATCGGCATGGTGTTCCAGGAGCCGCGCCTGCTGCCGTGGCGCTCGGTCGAGCAGAATGTGCGGCTGGCTGCGCCCGATGTCGCTGATGCCAAGCTCGCCGAGCTCTTCAGGATTTTGGAGCTGGAAGCGCATCGCGACCACTATCCCGGTGAGCTCTCGCTGGGTTTGGCCCGGCGCGTGGCGCTCGCCCGCGCCTTTGCCGTCGAGCCGGATATTCTGGTGCTCGACGAACCGCTGGCATCGCTCGATGACGCTCTCGCCGGACGCCTGCGCGATGAGATTGCAACGCTCGTCGCGAGCCGGCCGGTGATGACGCTTTTGGTGACACACAGCCTGGACGATGCAGTGCGCCTGGGCGACCGGCTGTTCTTCCTATCGCCGCGACCAGCGCGGATCGTGGCCGAGGTGCCTATCGGCATCCCGCGCGACACACGCGGCGAAGCCGAAATTGCGGCGATCAAGGCCGGCCTCGCGCAACGAACTCAAGGCGACCGCACTGAGCGAGATGCCTCATAGCCGGTCGCCTGGCGGACGTGCTAGATTAGCGGGCGGCGGAGCTGATGATGACACGAACAGTCGCCTTCGCAACGCTTGGTCTTGCAGCGCTTAGCCTCGCACTCGTTGCGGTGACGGCGGGCGCGCAGGACATGATGCGTGGCGTCGACCTCACCTCCCCCGCGATGGTCTCGGCTGAAATGACGAGGCCGGAGGTCGAGGCCATGTTGGCCAAAGCGAGCCCAAAGCAGCCTGCCGATTTCACCGGCAAACGCCTGTCGGGTCTCGATCTCTCGGGGCTGGACCTGTCCAACACGGTTCTCCGCGCCGCGCGGCTCAACAAGACAATACTTCGAGACGCCCGGCTGGACGGTGCGATCCTCGATCAGGCGTGGCTGCTGGATGCGGATCTTACCGGCGCAAGCCTGAAGGGCGCCAATCTATTCGCCTCGCAAATGGCCCGCGCGCGTCTCGACGGTGCGAACCTGTCAGGAGCGCGCATCGCTGCCGACCTCACCGGCGCAAGCCTGGTCGGCGCCTCGATCGCGGACGCGAATCTCGGCGCCGATATGCGCAACCAGTCGATGGGACTGATGCGCGCGGTGCTGAGATCCGCCAAGCTGGAACGGCTGAACGCGCGCAACGCCGATTTGTCGCGCGTCGACCTCGAATTCGCAGTCCTCAGGGGCGCCGATCTGAGCGGCGCATCACTGAAAAACGCCCAACTCGGCGGAGCCGATCTGACCGGCGCCATCGTCATCGACGCCGATTTCGACGGCGCCGATCTCGTCTCGGCGAAGCTGATCGCACCAAACGGCCTTGACCGCGCCAAGAATTTCGACAAGGCAAAGAACCGCGAGCGCCTGATCAAGGAATGACGGCGCCCTTTGGGAGGACTGGCTGATGCGTGGGGTTCTTGCTTTGATCGCGTTGTTGACGCTTGCCGGCGAAGCCGCCGCGCAGACCAAGGGCAAGGGCATCAGGCTCTGGAATCTCACGACGGAGACCATCTCCGGCTTCCAGCTCGCACCCGCGGGCAAGACCGACTGGGGTCCGAACCAGTGCCTGAATGACAAGGACAAGGAGGTCGACCACGACGAGCGGTTGCGCATCAACGGCATCGAGCCCGGCCGCTACGACGCCAGGGTCAGCTACCCCAATGCACGGCAGTGCATCGTCCGCGATATCGAGATCAAGGCGGATGCAGTGTTCTCGATTGCGGACAAGGATCTGAAGGACTGCACCAAGTAGCGCAGCGGCTCTCCGTTGGAGCTGCTATGCCTTGTCGTTCGGGTGTGGATATTCGCAGCGCCACTTCACCGCGTGCCACTTCGGATGCTCACCGACCCATTGCGCGATATAGGGCGGCGCGGCCATCGCGCATTGCCGCGGCGACCCGGAATAGTGGAACACCAGATGCCGCTCCTCGCAGGTCGCAGGCGAGAGCACCGCGCACACAGTCACCACCAGGTCAATCGGGTTCATGCCGGAATCCTCTCGCAAGGGGGCGATGGAGAGATTAGCACATGAAGCTACGCGCGAAGGAGGGGGAAGTTTCATAGCGCCGAAGCCTCGTTATGGCCGGGCTCGGCCATCCACGCCTTGCCTCGTGGAACAAAGAACGTGGATGCCCGGGCCGCGCCTCGCCGAAGCGGCTTCGGCCGCGTAGCCGGGAGAAGCCCGGGCAAGACGATCTTCCGCGCTAGAAGTTCACGCCGAACACCAATCGCGCCTGATGCCGCTCGAAATTGACGAGGTCGAGATTGCCGCCTGAGCCGGCCGGGCGCCCCCAGGCCTGCATGCTCCAGCTTGCGGTGAGCCGGGAACGCTCGGAGAGCTGGAAATAGGCGGTGGGGCCGACAAACAGGGCGTGGCCTGAGAACTCGCTAAGGCCGATGCCCTCATATTGCCGGAAGTAGCGCATCTCGCCGCCAAGCAGCACATTGGGCCGCACGCGAACCAGGCCGGCAAACGCGGCCCCGATCGTCGAGCTCTTCTCGGATGCCCCTCCAATCTCGAAGCGCGCCCATTCCGGCTGGTAGATCAGGTTGAGGGCGCCGATGGCGAAGTTCGGAATGAGTTCGCGGTCGAAGGCGAGCGTGAATTCGGTGCCGTACATCCGCCCTTTCGCGCCGCTGGTCTCGTCGATGCGGTCGCCGTGAAGCTCGGCCGCAATCGTGAAGCCGAATGGTGCGCGCTCGCGGTCGAGCAGGCGATAGCGCAGGTCAAGCGAGATGCCCTGGAAGTTGAACTGGCGGCGGTCGTCTATATCAGGGACGCCGGTGATGTGGTGCAAGCTGGCGGTGCCGCCGACCTCGACACGAAAATTCGGCAGCGGCACGACCTCGATCTCGACCTCATGTTCAAGGGCGCGATAAGCGCCCCCGCCTTTGCCGAAGCGCCCCGTCGTCTGGGTCTGGAATTCGCGCTCGCCGACATTGCCGATATCGGTGCCGATCATGAAGCCGAAGATGTGCTCGGTATCAAAACCTGCCTCGGCGCTGCTGCGCGCCGGCGCCAGCACGATCGCGCACACGATCACCGTCCAGAACTTGCAGGCTCTGCCGCCCATCCCGTGCCCCAAAGGCGCGCGCCGCTGTGATGCGGCAGCAGCGCTGACCGGGCGTCAGCGTAACACACTGCCGCAGAGCACGGTCGAAATTTTGCGGGGAAAGAATTGAAGCCCCTCCCACGTGCGGCTTTCGCGCGATCCGCAAAGCATGGAGCACGGCGAGGCGCAGATCCGACACTGCCACGGCTCCGACGGCGTTTGCCATCGAAGCCGCGGCAGGTCGTCGGTCTTACTTGCGCGAGGCGCAGGCGTACATGTTGATTTCCATGCCGACCGGCACTTCCACGATCTTCGGAGCTTTCCAAGCCATTCGGGTCTCCCAAGGTATTGAGCGCGACATCGCGCGGCGAAAAACCTAGGGCTGCGTCGAGTGCAGTTCAAGCCTCGATTCGACTGCCGTCACGTCTGTGCCGATACTTCGCGGCCGCAATTTCTCTCTCGGACAAAGCAAGTTCCCTCCTGGTCAAACACGACCAGCGAGACACCGCCTTGTGCAATGCACCGCGCGTCCAATCGACAACGGTGCCGTCAGCAGTCCTTGTCGGCCATTTCGGCATTCGGCTTGGCGCCCGCGGCGCGCTGAGCCGCCGTCGGCTCGCTCTGCATTTGCCGCTGCGCATCCTCGGACGACGCCGGCGATTCACCGCTGGCCCGGTTCATCGTGCTGGTCGGCGGATGCTGGCTGCTATCGCTCGCCGAACCGGACGTGTGCGATTGCGCGGAGCCCACGGTGACAGGGCCAGAACCGGCATCCTTGTCGGTCTTGTCGGTGCTGGCGCTGCCGGTGTTGCAGGGACCGGCGACCGCAACCCCGGCGCTCAGCGTCAGGATTGCGCAGGCAGCAAGAAGGGAACGCTTCGTATTCATTTGCATCTCCTTTTCTCCCGCAGCGCAGCCCCGGCGCCGGCAGGACATGCGGAGAAACAGGCCGAGCAGCCCGATGTTCCCGAGCGTCAGGCCGGAATGATCGCAAACGTTACGCCCGTCATGCCCGTTCCGCTTGCGGCGCTTCACCGGAGCAATCGTACGAGCGCGCGCCCGGCACGCGAATTCAGCTCCTTCGCATCCAGCGTTCCATCCTTGTCGGGATTGGCTGCGTTGAAACGCTGCTCGACCACCGACAGATATTCGTCGAGGGTGAGGGTCCCGTCGCGGTCGGGGTCTGCCGCGGCGAGTTCTTTCGCGCTCAACCGTCCACGCAATTCGCGCGCATCGAGCGTGCCGTCGCGATCGGGATCGAGCTTTGCGAACGAGGCGGCGGCCACCTTCTTCACCTCGGCAAGATCGAGCGTGCCGTCATTGTCGGTGTCGAACAACTTGACCGCATTGCCGGAGGCCGACCACGCCGGACCGGCCGAAAGTGCAATCACAAGTGCAAGGGCAATCGAGCGAGCCGAAATCATCGAGACCTCCCTGACATACCCCCAGATCAATGGGGCAGAGCCGAGATAAACCCGCAAGCGGCCCTCGGTTCAAGTCCGGACCTGCAACTTGCGCGCGCCACAACCGGTAGAGATGCATTGCCCTGCTCCCAATAGTGCTTCGCGTCGCGGAATTTCTCAGCGTCTGCGCACAAGTTGGAGTTGCCTTTGTCAGGTTTCCGTCAGGTGACCGCCGACGATATCGGCACGGCAGTTACGACTTTCGTATTGACGCGTTTTGGTTTCCGACGGAGTGTTGCAGCCGCAGCGTCAAAAGGCGCGCATTTTGGGAGGAACGGATGAAACGCTTTGCGATGGCCGCGAGCCTCGTCATGCTTGCGTCAACCTGTGCAAATGCACAAACCACCGAGCAGCTGGTCAAGGGTGCGACCGACACATCGAACGTTCTCAATTACGGAATGGGCTACAATCTCCAGCGCTTCTCGACGCTGAAGCAGATCAACAAGGATACGGTCAAGAATCTCGTCCCAATCTGGAATTACAGCTTCAATGACGATCGGAGCGAGGAATCACAGCCAATCGTCTATCAGGGCGTCATCTACGTCACCTCGCACAATGCCACGATGGCGGTCGATGCCAAGACCGGCAAGCAGATCTGGAAGAGCAAGATCGAATATCCGGCGGAGACGCCGCGAATCGTCTGCTGCGGCATCATTAACCGCGGCGTCGCGATTCACGAGGGCAAGCTGTTCCGTACGACCCTCGATGCCCACGTGATTGCCATCGACGCGAAGAACGGCAAGGAGCTGTGGCGGCAGAAGGCAGCCGACATCAAGGAAGGCTATTCGATGACGGTGGCCCCGCTCGTTGCCGACGGCGTCGTCATCACCGGCATTTCCGGCGCCGAATTCGGCACCCGCGGCTTCATCGACGGCTGGGATCCGGCGACAGGCAAGCATCTTTGGCGCACCCATTCGATCCCCTCGCCGGACGAGCCCGGCGGCGACACCTGGAAGGGCGACACCTGGAAGCTCGGCGGCGGCTCGACCTGGATCACCGGCTCTTATGACCCTGAGCTGAACACGATCTATTGGGGCACCGGCAATCCCGGTCCGTTCAACTCGGCGGTGCGCCCCGGCGACAATCTCTACACCTGCTCCGTGCTGGCGCTGGATCCCAAGACCGGCAAGATCAAGTGGCACTACCAGTTCTCGCCGAACAATCCGTTCGACTACGACGCCGTGGCCGAGATGGTGCTCGCCGACGTGAACATCGAGGGCAAGCCGACCAAGACGCTGATGAATGCCAACCGCAACGGCTTCTTCTACGTGCTCGACCGCACCAACGGGAAGCTGCTCGCGGCTAATCCTTACGTGAAGGTGAATTGGGCGACCGGCATCGACATGAAGACCGGACGTCCGATCGAGACCGACATCTCGAAGGACGCACGCGAGGGCAAGAAGGTGACGGTGTATCCCTCGATCCTCGGCGGCAAGAACTGGGAGCCGATGTCGTTCAATCCGCAGACCGGCCTCGCCTATGCCAACACGCTCGCCTTCGGCGGCAGGTACAAGACCGAGCCCGTCACCTACAAGCAGGGCGAATGGTACCTCGGCATGGACCTGACCGACCTCTGGGAATACGGCGACGGGCCGCGCGGCCATCTCAAGGCTATCGATCCCATGACCGGCAAATCGAAATGGGAAGCGCCGAGCGACATTCCGCGCTTCTCCGGCGTGCTCTCGACGGCCGGAGGCGTCGTATTCTCTGGCGCGCTGACCGGCGAGTTCGAGGCCTTCGACGCCGACACCGGCAAGAAGCTCTGGCAGTTCCAGACCGGCTCCGGCATCGAGGGACAGCCGGTGACCTGGCAGCAGGACGGCGTGCAGTATGTCGCCGTGACGAGCGGCTATGGGGGCGTGTACTCGCTGTTCTCCGGCGACGAGCGGCTTGCCAACGTGCCGCCCGGCGGCTCGCTGTGGGTCTTTGCGGTCAAGCAGTAAACACGGGTACGATGCTGAAAGTGATCTCTCACAAGACGGCGGCGATGATCGCCGCCGTCGCGGTGCTCTCGGTCGCGCATGCGGCGACCGCCCGCGCCGATGACACCACCGGCAATACCATGCAGGCGCAGATCGACCATGGTAAGTCGACCTACGCCTCGAAATGCTCCCACTGCCACGGCCCCAATCTGATGAATTCCGGCACCGTCACGCCGGATCTGCGTGCCATTCCCGACGACAAGACGCGCTTCGTCACCACGGTGAAGAACGGCAAGAACAACAAGATGCCACCCTGGGCCGACATTCTCAGCGACGACGAGATCGGAAACCTCTGGGCGTTCGTCTCCAGCCGGAGGAAGCCATGAGGGGCCGGCGCGTTGCCTGGAGCGTTGCGGCCGTTCTGTCCGCGATGGCGTCGGCCGCTCTCGCAGCCGACGATCCTCTGAAGGTCTGTCTCGACGAGGACCGGCCGCCGCTCTCGGTGCATCGCCGCGACAAGCCGGATGCCGGCTTCGACGTGCTGCTGGCGCAGGCGATCGCCGAGCGGATGGGACGCCCGCTGAAGATCCAGTGGTTCGAGAGCAGGCTGGATGAGGATTCGAGCCCGCAGCTCGAGGCCAATGCGTTGCTCTCGGACGGGCGCTGCTCTCTGGTCGGCGGCTACGCGCTGACGCAGGATTCGCTTGTCGCACCCGGGATGAAGACGGCGCGCTTGCCGGGTTTCGCCGGCGCCACGCGCGACGATCGGCGGCGCCGCGTCCCGCTCGGCGTGCTCGCGCCGAGCCAGCCCTACATCTATTCGCCGATGACGGTGGTGCTGGGGCCAAAGGCCCGCGGGCGCAAGGTCGGCGACATCGGCGATCTCGCCGGCCTTCGTCTCGCCATCGAAAGCGGATCACTCGGCGACGCCATCCTGATGACCTTCGACAAGGGGCGCCTGATCGACAACATCACCCATCTCGTCCCCGGCCGCGACGATCTCCTCGGCGGACTCGAGCGCGGCGACCATGACGCGACGCTGATCGATCTTGCCCGCTTCGACGCCCATCGCGCCGCGCACCCGGACACGGCGATCACGGCGTCCGGCTACTATTATCCGATCGGAGCCAATCGCGGCTATGTCGGGCTCGCCAGCGATGGCACGCTGATCGCGGCCGTCAACAAGGCGCTGACGGAGCTCACGGCTTCGGGCAAGATCGCCGAATTCGGCAAGCAGGCCGGCCTCACCTATCTGCCGCCGCGCGAGCCCGCGATCCTCGGCGATGTCTGGACGAAGATCATCCAGCGGTGAGGCTCCCGCGGCCGAACGCAGTGCGAGCCAATGCGCCAATCTGTCTCGCCTGCGGCCCATGGCAGCGACGGCCTGATGCAGTAGGTTCGGCAAAAATCAGGGAGAGAATCATGTCCGCCAAGCTCGATCGCCGCCACTTCATCGCCGCCGGTACCAGTGCACTGGCGATGCCGTTCGTCGCGCGCGGCGCATCGGCGCAGGGCGGCTGGCCGGCGCGGCAAATTCGCATGATCTGCAGCTATCCCGCCGGCGGCCAGACCGACCTGCTCGCGCGCGCCTATGGCGAGTTCATCTCCAAGCAGGTCGGCAAGACCGTCGTCATCGAGAACAAGCCCGGCGCCTCCGGCGCGATCGGGACGGCGGAAGTCGCCCGCGCCGAGCCCGACGGCCACACCATCCTGTGCTCGATCTCGACCACCTACATCATGAACCGGGTGGTGATGAAAAATCCCGGCTACGACATGGACAAGGATCTGACGCTCGTCAGCGTCATTCCCGGCGCGGGCCTGTTGCTGGTCGCGAACCCGAAAACCGGGGTCAAGACGCTGGAGGATTTCGTCGCCTTCGCGCGCAAGAGCGGCAAGGTGAATTTCGGCACCTACAGCGCGGGCTCGGCCCCGCACATGACCGTCAACGAGCTCAACAAGCAGTATGGTCTCAACATCGAGCCGGTGCATTATCGCGGCGAGGCGCCGATGTGGACGGGAATGCTGGAAGGCACCCTCGATGCCGCGATGGGCAGCTACACGGCCGCGCAGTCGGTCCTGCAAAGCGACCGCGGCACGGTGTTCGCCGTGCATTCGAAGAAGGTCGATGCGATCCCCACGATCAAGACCCTTCCCGAGCAGGGCGCGACGTCGAAATTCTTCACCGTGAGCGGATTTACCGGCTGGGCCGTGCCCAAGGCGACGCCGCAAGCCGTCGTCGACCGCCTGGCCGAGCTCTGCGTCGCCGCCAACACCGATCCGAAAGTGAAGGAGGTTCTCTCGACTTTCGTGCTCGAGCCCGCAATCGGCTTCAAGGAGACTAATGCGCTGTACCAGCGCGAGCTGCCGATCTGGATCGAGAGCGCGAAGTCGTTGGGCCTCGAGCCGGCCTGATCAGAAAGTTGGGCGCATCGGAAGGACGGCCTCGCCGCTTCTGGAAAAACCGCGTCTAATGCTCGCCCGAGCTCGCCGCGCCCTGCTGTGCCTTGTGGATCGAGGACGGCACCACGCCGAAGTATTTTCGGAACACCCGGCTGAAATGCGATGAGCTGGAGAACCCCCAGGAGAAGGCGACGTCGGTAATGGTCTTGCCGGCGTGGGCCTCGAGCTCCTGGCGGCAGTTCTGCAGCCGCGCCTGCCAGATGTAGTCGCTCACCGTGGTGCCGCGCTCCGAGAACAGCATGTGCAGATAGCGCTTGGAGCAACCGAGCTCGGCCGAGATCTGGTCGATGCACAGATCCGGGTCGCGCAAGTGCTCCCGGATGAAGAACTGCGCGCGCACATACATCGCTTCGGGCCCGACACGATCGAACATCGTGTCGGCTTCGCGCAACGGCAGCAGCAACAGGTCGATCAGCGAATCGGCGACGCCGACCGCGCTGTTGGCCGACAGCTTTGCCGCCTCGTCGAAGGTGGCATGGACGAAATCGTGGGCGATCCGCCCGGTCCCCGTCTTCGCCGTCAATTTGCACGCCGGCATCCGCTGCGACGGGAATCCGCGGTCGCGCAGCAGCGCCTTCGGCACGATCACCACGTCATGACGGGTAAAGGCAGGACTGATGATCGAATGCGGACAGGAGACGTCATAGGCGATGATGTCGCCCGGATTGATCTCGATGTGACGGCCTTCTTGTTCGAAATAAGACACGCCGTAGGTCTGGAAGTGGATTTTTATGTACGGGTGTTCATTGGCCTTGGCGCGCGCCAGCGTGTGCGCGATGCGATGCTGGCTGACCTCGATCTGGCAGAGCTTCAGGCGCGAGACCGTGGTGTAATCGATGCGACCTTCGAGCGAGGACGCTTCCAGCGGATCGACGTCGAAATGCCCGCACAGGCTCGTGAGCCCGTCGATCCAGCTCTGGATCTGCCGCTTCGGCGTCATTCCGGTCGTCGAGAGCGTGTGAATGGTGTCGGACATTAATCCAGCCACTGATTTGATCCGGAGGTTCGGCGCGAATCGCAACCAGCGCTGCCGGAGCCCTCAGCCGTGATTGCGTGACGTTTACCTCGCATTTGAGCGGTCTCTTGCAACGAGCGCCATCGTTCCATTGCCACTCTTGAAACTTAATCCTCCGCCTTAGTTGCAGCGCCGTCAAGGGGAACCTGAGCGCCGAGGCCGGCCTCGAGGGCGCACCGAAGCCGCTGAATTCGCTACTGCAAAATCAAAATCTTCACCTCCGTGCGCTGTCGAGCAAACCGCCTTCGCTCTTGGGCAAGTTTCCCGATGGCGAAGCCGTTAGGGATTGCGGCAGGAACAACAAGAACGGGCCGCTCCTGCACGTGGACCCGTGGCTCTCATCAGGAGGAGGAAACAGCACAGCATCGTTTCTGGTCCCCATCGTGACCGCCCTGCACGAGCAGACGCCGGACGAGAAGCCCGGCGATTGAGCAATGCTTCGGAAATAATAAACGAGACCAACGGAGGAATGACTATGCGCAAGGTGCTTCTGGCGACCTGTCTTGGTTCGGCGGCGGCTCTCGCCGTCGGCAGCGCTTCAGCAAATGACGAGCTGATCAAGATGTCGCAAAACCCGAAAGACTGGGTGATGCCGGCGGGCGACTACGCCAATACCCGCTATTCGAAGCTGAACCAGATCAACGCACAGAATGTCGGGAAACTCCAAGTTGCCTGGACCTTCTCGACCGGCGTGCTACGTGGTCACGAAGGTGGCCCACTGATCATCGGCAACATGATGTACGTCCACACGCCGTTCCCGAATAAGGTCTACGCTATTGACCTTTCGCAAGAGAACAAGATCGTTTGGAAGTACGAGCCGAAGCAAGATCCGAACGTGATACCCGTGATGTGCTGCGACACCGTCAACCGCGGCCTGTCCTACGGCGACGGCAAGATCATCCTGCATCAGGCCGACACCAACCTCGTTGCGCTCGACGCCAAGACCGGCCAAGTGGCCTGGTCCGCGACCAACGGCAATCCCGCGAAGGGCGAGACCGGCACGTCGTCTGCGCTGGTCGTCAAGGACAAGGTCCTGGTCGGCATCTCCGGCGGCGAGTTCGGCGTGCAGTGCCATGTCACCGCATACGACCTCAAATCCGGCAAGCAGGTCTGGCGCGCCTATTCCACAGGCCCGGATGATCAGATCAAGGTCGATCCGGCGAAGACGACGTCGCTCGGCAAGCCGGTCGGCCCGGACTCTTCGCTGAAGAGCTGGCAGGGCGATCAGTGGAAGATCGGCGGCGGCTGCACCTGGGGCTGGATCTCCTACGATCCCGCTCTGAATCTCGTCTATTACGGGTCGGGCAATCCCTCGACCTGGAACCCGAAGCAGCGTCCCGGCGACAACAAGTGGTCGATGGCGATCTTCGCCCGCGATGCCGACACCGGCATGGCGAAGTGGGTCTACCAGATGACACCCCACGACGAATGGGACTATGACGGCGTCAACGAAATGATCCTCAGCGATCAGCAGATCAACGGTCAGAGCCGCAAGCTGCTGACGCACTTCGACCGCAACGGCCTCGCCTACACGATGGACCGCGAGAGCGGCGAACTGCTGGTCGCCGAGAAGTACGACCCGAAGGTGAACTGGACCAGCGGCGTCGACATGGACAAGAACTCGCCGACCTACGGCCGTCCCAAGGTCGTCGCACAATACTCGACCGAGCACGGCGGAGAGGACAAGAACACAAAGGGCATCTGCCCGGCCGCGCTCGGCACCAAGGACCAGCAGCCGGCAGCCTACTCGCCGGACACGCAGCTGTTCTACGTTCCGACCAACCACGTCTGCATGGACTACGAGCCGTTCAAGGTGAGCTACACCGCGGGTCAGCCCTATGTGGGTGCGACGCTCTCGATGTATCCGCCGCAGGGCGAAAGCCACATGGGCAACTTCATCGCCTGGGACAACAAGACCGGCAAGATCGTCTGGTCGAACAAGGAGCAGTTCTCGGTCTGGTCGGGTGCGCTCGCAACCGCCGGGGGCGTGGTGTTCTACGGCACGCTCGAAGGCTACCTGAAGGCGGTCGACGCCAAGACCGGCAAGGAGCTCTACAAGTTCAAGACTCCCTCGGGCATCATCGGCAACGTCACCACCTATGAGAACAATGGCAAGCAATACATTGCCATTCTCTCCGGCGTGGGCGGCTGGGCCGGCATCGGACTGGCGGCAGGCCTGACCGACCCGACCGCAGGCCTCGGTGCGGTCGGCGGCTACGCGGCCCTCAGCAACTACACGGCGCTCGGCGGTACCCTGACCGTGTTCTCGCTGCCGAACTAAACCCGTCAGCATCGCTCCGGCGCGTGGATCGCTCCACGCGCCGGCTCGTCTCCACCGAATGCCGACCGAGGAACAATCTCTTGCGTCAAATCTGCTCTGTCATTGCTGTGATGATGATCTTCGTTGTGTCCGGAGGAAGCGCGGTCGCAGAGGGTCCGGGCGACCCGACCGCCGTGAAGAAGGAAGACGACGGAAAGTGGCTCGATAAGGACGGAAACCCGACCTACAAGATTTCGGCCGACGGCACCGTGGACTGGTTCACCTATTCCGGATACCGCCGCTATCATTCGGACTGTCACGTGTGTCACGGCCCCGACGGCATGGGATCGACATACGCGCCGGCGCTGAGGGATTCCGTGAAGTCGATGAGCTACGGTGACTTCCTCGGCGTGGTCGCCTCCGGCCGCAAGAACATCTCGGCCGCGCAGGAGAACGTCATGCCGGCCTTCGGCGACAACCCGAACGTCGCCTGCTACATGGACGATCTCTACGTCTATCTCCGCGCGCGCTCCACCGACGCCTTGGGCCGGCAGCGTCCTGCGAAAAAGGAGGAGAAGACGGAGGCCTATACCCAGGCTGAAGACGCCTGCATGGGCAAGAAATGAACGTTACGAGGGCTGCCAGGACTACTTCTTGGCGCCTGATGAGAATTTGAGGAGCTACCGATGAAGACACGTGCCGCCGTTGCTTTCGAAGCCAAGAAGCCGCTCGAGATCGTCGAGGTCGATCTGGAAGGCCCGAAGGCCGGCGAAGTCCTGGTCGAGATCAAGGCGACGGGCATCTGCCATACCGACGCCTACACGCTCGACGGCTTCGACAGCGAGGGAATCTTCCCGTCGATCCTGGGACATGAGGGAGCCGGCATCATCCGCGAGATCGGCCCCGGCGTGACCTCGGTGAAACCGGGCGATCACGTCATCCCGCTCTACACGCCGGAATGCCGGCAGTGCAAAAGCTGCCTCAGCCAGAAAACCAATCTCTGCACCGCGATCCGCGCGACACAGGGCAAGGGCGTGATGCCCGACGGCACCAGCCGTTTCTCCTACAAGGGCAAGCCGATCTACCACTACATGGGTTGCTCGACCTTCTCGAACTTCACCGTGCTGCCCGAGATCGCGGTCGCCAAGATCCGCGAGGACGCGCCGTTCGACAAGAGCTGCTACATCGGCTGCGGCGTCACCACCGGCGTCGGCGCCGTCGTCAACACCGCCAAGGTGACGCCGGGCTCCAACGTGGTCGTGTTCGGCCTCGGCGGCATCGGCCTCAACGTCATCCAGGGTGCCAAGATGGCCGGCGCCGACAAGATCATCGGCGTCGACATCAACGATTCCAAGGAGGAATGGGGTCGCAGGTTCGGCATGACCGACTTCGTCAACCCGAAGAAGATCACCGGCGACATCGTTCAGCACCTCGTCGGCCTCACCGACGGCGGCGCCGACTACACCTTCGACTGCACCGGCAACACCACCGTGATGCGCCAGGCACTGGAGGCCTGCCATCGCGGCTGGGGCACCTCGATCATCATCGGCGTCGCCGAGGCCGGCAAGGAGATCGCCACCCGCCCGTTCCAGCTCGTCACCGGCCGCAACTGGCGCGGCACGGCCTTCGGCGGCGCGCGCGGGCGAACCGACGTGCCGAAGATCGTCGACTGGTACATGAACGGAAAGATCCAGATCGATCCGATGATCACCCACGTGCTCAAGCTCGAGGAGATCAACAAGGGCTTTGACCTCATGCACGAGGGCAAATCCATCCGTTCAGTCGTCGTGTTCTAGCTCGAAAACGTCACACCAAGGAGGATCGACCATGACTGTTGCACTCCATCCCTCGATCGACAACGGCATCAAGCAAGGCAGCGGCAGCTTCGCCGGCGGCACGCTGGCCTGCAAATGCAGCGACCACCCGGTGAAGGTCGGCATCAAGGGCGACGTCGCCCACAATCACGCCTGTGGCTGCACCAAGTGCTGGAAGCCGCAGGGCGCGACCTTCTCCGTCGTCGCCGTCGTGCCGCGCCAGAACGTCACCGTGCTCGAGAACGGCGACAAGCTCCAAATCGTCGACCCCTCCGCGGTGATCCAGCGTTACGCCTGCAAGGCCTGCGGCACGCACATGTACGGCCGGATCGAGAACAAGAACCATCCGTTCTACGGCCTCGACTTCATCCATCCCGAACTGTTCCAGGAGCAGGGCTCGCAGGCGCCGCAATTCGCCGCCTTCGTTTCCTCCGTGATCGAATCGGGTGTGAAGCCCGAGCAGATGGCCGGCATCCGTTCGCGGCTGAAGGAGATCGGCCTCGAGCCCTATGACTGCCTGTCCCCGCCCCTGATGGACGCGATCGCGACCCATGTCGCGAAGGCCAAAGCCGCTTAGGAAGACTGCCTGGACGCCCGCCTGAACTGGCCGGCCGCCGGATCTTGGCTACACCATCTGCAGCTCGCTGGCGTTCGTTGCCGCCAGCGAGCCTCACGGGTCCCCGCTGCCGGGACCACCGCGGCGCGATGCCGCCGCTTCTGCACCACGCGTGGGTGAGGACCATCGGCTCCTCAGTCCTGGTCTCTGAATGACTGCGCAGGACCGTCCGCTTCCTGCTTGAAGTTCGCGGTGCTCTGCGTTCTCCCTCCCTCGACTGAGGCCTACTGCTTCGTCCGTTCGGTGCAGCCGGCGGACGAAGCTTTTTTCGTTGCGTCCATTTGATACGCAACGTGGCGGATGACGCGCCCTGCTTTTGACAAACCGTCGATGCAATCTTTTCCCGGTGAGAACACTCGGCTGTGAACGCCGGGTCGGCGCGATCTCTGCTAAGGTCGCGCCGTCACGATGCCGCACGACGTACAATCAATTAAGAAGAAAACGGGAGGTATCGAGCACATCCAGACATCGCTAGCTGCGTTCCTGCCTCCTTCCGGGATTTGCCCGCGCGGGACCACGGCGGGATTGGCGAGACGACGCACGAACCGTCGCCGGCCGGCGTCGGCGGACTTTGAATTTGGCATGCTTATGAAGAGCGAGGCACGATCATGATCAAGGTGAAGATCAACGGCCAGGAACAGAGCTGGGACGGTGACCCGGATCTCCCGCTACTCTGGTTCCTGCGTGACGAGGCCGGGCTCACCGGCACCAAATACGGCTGCGGCCAGGCGCTGTGCGGCTCCTGCACGGTCATCGTCGACAAGCAAGCGGTGCGCGCCTGCATCACGTCCGTCAACGACGTCGCCGGACGCGAGGTCACCACGATCGAAGGGCTGCATCCGAACGGCGATCACCCGGTGCAGAAGGCGTGGCGTCAGGTCAACGTGCCCCAATGCGGCTTCTGCCAGGCCGGCCAGATCATGCAGGCCGCGGCGCTTCTGATGGAGAATCCCAAACCCTCGCACGACCAGATCCGCGAGGCGATGGCCGGCAACATCTGCCGTTGCGGCTGCTATCAGCGCATCGAGAACGCCGTCCATCTCGCATCGACGGGAGTGTGACATGAACTTCATCGACTATCCCCGCAAGCTTCGCGGCTTCGAAAAGCACATCAAGGTCGAGAAGGTGTCGCGCCGCAGCATCCTGAAGGGGCTCGGCGTCACCGGCGGCTTCGTGCTCGCCGCCCCCGTGATGTCGCGCCAGGCGCTCGCCTATGAGACCGGCGCCGGCAAGATGCCGCATGGCGTCGTGGTCGATCCGCGCGTGTTCGTTTCGGTGGGCGCGGATGGCATCGTCACCATCGTCGGGCATCGTTCGGAAATGGGCACCGGCGTGCGCACCAGCCTGCCGCTGATCGTGGCCGAGGAGATGGAGGCCGACTGGTCCAGGGTCAAGGTGCGGCAAGCCCATGGCGACGAGGTCAAGTTCGGCAACCAGGACACCGACGGCTCGCGCAGCACGCGGCATTATCTGATCCCGATGCGCCAGATCGGCGCTTCGGCTCGCACAATGCTGGAGCAGGCCGCGGCCAAGCGCTGGGGCGTGCCGGCGACCGAGGTCAAGGCGGTCAACCACGAGGTCGTGCACAGCGCCAGCGGGCGCAAGCTCGGCTTCGGCGAGCTCGCTGCCGACGCCGCCAAGGAATCGGTGCCCAGCATCGAGGGCCTCAAGCTGAAGGACCCCAAGAACTTCCGTTATCTCGGCAAGGGCCAGATCGGCATTGTCGATCTCCACGATATCACCACCGGCAAGGCGAACTACGGCGCCGACGTGCGGCTGCCCGGCATGAAATATGCCGTGATCGCCCGTCCGCCGGTGACCGGCGGCAAGCTGGTCAAGTTCGAGCCGGCGGAGGCGCTGAAGGTCCCCGGTGTCGAGAAGGTGATGCAGGTGCGCGGCTGGCCGTGGCCCTCGAAATTCCAGCCGCTCGGCGGCGTCGCGGTGATCGCGCGCAACACAGGCGCGGCGATCAAGGGCCGCGACGCGCTGAAGCTGACCTGGGACGACGGTCCCAACGGCAAGTACGACTCCGTCGCCTACCGCAAGGAGCTCGAGGAGGCCTCGCGCAAGCCGGGGCTCGTGCTGCGCAAGGAGGGCGATGCGGACGCTGCCCTGAAGAGCGCCGACAAGGTGATCGTCGGCGAATACTACCTTCCGCATCTCGCCCATGTCGCCATGGAGACGCCGGTGGCGGTCGCGGACGTCAAGGGCGACAAGGCCGAGATCTGGGCGCCGGTTCAGAGCCCCGGCGGCACCCGCGAGGACGTCGCCAAGACGCTCGGCATTTCCGAGGCCAACGTCACGGTCAACGTGACGCTGCTCGGCGGCGGGTTCGGACGCAAGTCGAAATGCGACTTTGCGCTCGAAGCCGCGCTGCTCTCGAAGGAGCTCGGCGCGCCGGTGAAGGTGCAGTGGACGCGGGAGGACGACATCCACAACGGCTTCCTGCACACCGTCTCGGTCGAGCGGATCGAGGCCGGCCTCGACAAGAGCGGCAAGGTGATCGCCTGGCGCCACCGCAGCGTGGCTCCCAGCATCGCCTCGACCTTTGCCGCCGGCACGGTGCATCAGGCGCCGTTCGAGATCGGCATGGGCCTGGTCGATATGCCGTTCGAGATCGCGAACATCTCGTGTGAGAACCCGGAAGCCGCGGCGTTCACCCGCATCGGCTGGTTCCGCGCGGTCTCGAACATCCCGCGCGCCTTCGCCGTCCAGTCGATGGTCGGCGAGATCGCGCAGGCAACGGGCCGCGACCAGAAAGACATGCTGCTCGAGCTGATCGGCTCGCCTCGCATCGTCAAGCCCAACGTGAAGGACCTCTGGAATTACGGCGAGCCCCAGGACAGCTACCCGATCGACACCGCGCGCCTGCGCAAGGTGGTCGAGCTGGTCGCCGAGAAGGGCGAATGGGGACGAAAGGTGCCGAAGGGCCACGGTCTCGGCATCGCCGTGCACCGCAGCTTCGTCAGCTACATCGCGACCATCGTCGAGGTCGCCGTCGACGACAAGGGCAAGCTGACGGTGCCGCGGGTCGACACGGCGATCGATTGCGGCACCTATGTCAACCCCGAGCGCATCGCTTCGCAGATCGAGGGCGCGGCGATCATGGGGCTCAGTCTCGCCAAATACGGCGAGATCACCTTCAAGGACGGCAAGGTGCAGCAGAAGAATTTTGACGACTTCCAGGTCGTCAGGATGGACGACTCGCCTGTGGTGACCAACGTGTACATCGTGCCGCCCGGACACGACACGCCGCCGAGCGGCGTCGGCGAGCCCGGCGTTCCTCCGTTCGCGCCAGCCCTGATCAACGCGATCTTCGCAGCGACGGGAAAACGCATCCGCGCGCTTCCGATCGGCAAGCAATTGGAGGCGTGAGACGGAACCGAAGCGCGAGGCGGAACACAAGGCGCCTCGCGCCGTTTCCATCGATCTGACAGGAGACAGATCGATGACCAACATCTCAAGGGCGCTCGCGGTCTCGCTGTCGGGCGCCTTTCTTTTGACCGCCGCGGGCGCATTCGCCCAGAGCAACACGACGCCGCCGACCACCGCGACGCGCCCCACCGGCCCCGACCAGACTTCGCTGCCGAACGCCAATGCCCCGCCCGCCACCACCAACCAGACCACCGGGCAGCACAATCCGGATCCCAAGATTCGCGAGATGAACCAGAAGGAGAAGGATAAGGTCGAGCGCGAGGGGAAGTAGCTATCTGGCGCTGCGCAAACAAATGCGGCGGATGTTGCCATCCGCCGCATTCGCCACCCCCCGCTGCTCCGCTTCTTTCGATCCGCCCGCGGAGCTATTTCTTCAGCGCGAAGACCCAGACGACGCCGCCCTGCGGCACGTTGGCTTCAATGCCGATATTGTTGGTCACGAGTGCATCCTGGATGCGCTGCGCGTCGACGCCCCAGCCCGACTGGATCGCGATGTATTGCGTGCCGTCGATCTCATATGACACCGGCATGCCGACGATGCCGGAGTTGGTCTTCTGCTCCCACAACAGTTCGCCCGTCTTGGCGTGGAAGGCGCGGAAATAGCGGTCGTTGGTCCCGCCGACGAAGACGAGATCGCCCGCAGTCGCCGTGACCGATCCGAACAGATGCGACTTGGGGAAGTTGTGCTGCCAGACCTTCTTTCCGGTCGCGGGATCCCAGGCCTGCAGCTCGCCAAAATGATCCGCACCCGGCTTTACCTTCAGGCCGATGTCTTCCGGCTTGGTGCCGAGCCAGAGCTCGCCCGGCTTGAGTGGCACTTTCTCGCCGGTAAAGCCGCCGCAGAAATTCTCGTTGGCAGGCACGTAGACGAGGCCGGTCCTCTGGCTGTAGGCCGCCGATGGCCAATCCTTGCCGCCCCACAGCGAGGGACAGAACTCGACGCGCTTGCCGATCACCGGCTTGTGCGCTGGATCCACGATCGGCTTGCCGGTCTCGTCGATGCCCTTCCAGACGTCAGTGAAGACGAACGGCCATCCGGCGACGTAATTGATCTTGGTCGGAGTCCGCTCCAGCACCCAGAAGATCGCGTCGCGGCCGGGATGGACCAGGCTCTTGATGGTGCGGCCGTTGCGTTGCAAATCGATCAGCATCGGCGCGTCGACCTCATCCCAATCCCAGGAATCGTTCTGGTGGTATTGGTGATAGGCCTTGATCTTGCCAGTGTCGGGATCGAGCGCGAGCACCGATGCTGTGTAGAGATTGTCGCCGGGATGCGAGTCGCCGGGCCATGGCGCGGCATTGCCGACACCCCAATAGATCGTCCTGGTCTCCTTGTCGTAATTGCCTGTCATCCAGGCCGACCCGCCGCCGTTTTTCCAGTCGTCGCCTTGCCAGGTGTCATGACCGGGCTCGCCTTCACCGGGGATGGTGTAGGTCCGCCACAACTCTTTGCCCTCCTTGGCATCATAAGCAACGATATAGCCACGCACGCCGAACTCGCCGCCGGAGCCGCCGACAATGACCTTACCGTCGACGATCAAGGGCATCAGGGTGAGGTACTGCCCCTTCCTGTAGTCCTGCACCTTCGTGTCCCACAGCACCTTGCCGGTCTTGGCATCGAGCGCGACCACGTGGTCGTCCGTGGTGGCGAGGTAGAGCTTGTCCTCCCACAGACCAACGCCGCGGTTGGTCGGATGCAGCTGGAACAGATCGTCAGGAAGCTGCCGCTTGTAGCGCCAGTATTCGTCGCCGGTCTTCGCATTCAGCGCGATCACCTGGCCCATTGGGGTCGTCACGAACATCACGCCATTGTTGACGATCGGCGGGGCCTGATGGCCTTCGACCACGCCAGTGGAAAAGGTCCAGACCGGTGTGAGGTTCTTCACGTTGGAGGTGTTGATCTGATCGAGCGGGCTATAGCCGTGCCCGTCATAGGTGCGCCGGTAAAGCATCCAGTTGTGGGGCTCGGGGTTTTCCAGCCGCTGCGCGGTGACCGGAGAATAACTCTCGATCGGCCCCGATAGAGCGGCGGTTGAGGCAAGACACGTGAAGGCGACCAAGCCGGACAGTAACCATTGCTTCCTGATCATGGAAGTTTTCATGGACGTTCCCCTTTTTCATCCGCTTGAATTCTTTTTGTGATTTCTTGTCGTTCGTCCCGTCTTCCGCCCTTCGGCGGTGGCGGCTAGTCGTGAGGCGGGCCCAGCCCGCAACCGTCCATCATCCTGGCTGTGTGCCACCTACCTTTCCCATGAAATTGCCGGCGACGCTGAGCGAACCGTCAGCGAGCGCCAGCGGCAGCGCTGCTAGCCGCCGCGGCGCCGGCCCGAACACGACCTGCGCGCCCGCGCGGGGATCGAATTCGGAGTTGTGGCACATGCACTTGAAAACCTCCTTGTCGCCGACATCGCTCTTCACCCAGGCGGTGACGGGACAGCCGGCATGCGAGCAGATCGCCGAATAGGCGATGATGCCGTCGACGGCGCGCGCGCGGGTCTTCTCGTCGAGGTCGGCGGGATCGAGCTTGATGATCAGGATTTCGTTGAGCCGCGAGGCGCTGCGCACCACCGATGTGGTGGGGTCCTTCGGCCAGGCATGGATCGGCGGTCCACCGACCCGTAGATCAGCCGCAGTGATGAGCTTTCCCTCCTGGTCACCTTCGGAGAAGACGAGCAGATCGCCTTTCTGCGGCCGCTCATCCGAGCCGGGCGGATCCTCACCTGCGCGGGCCCTGGTTGAACAGCCGAGACACGCCGTCGTGGCCATCGCACCGAGCAGCAGGGATCGCCGTGTCTGTTCGGTGCCCGCTTCGACGTCGGGTTCCGTAGCATTTTCGGAAGATGATGAATGGGTATCGAACGATGCGCGAGCCATGCCCGCTAGCAGGCGCTGGAACTCTGCCGAAAACAAGGCGAAGAATTGGCGCCGCAGTGCATCAATATGGCTTTGCTCGCGTTGATTGCGTAGGAGTGAATGCGTTCAAGCGCGTTTTCGCGATTTCTACATCGCGTTGCGCGAATGGCATGATGATTTCGCAGATCAGATCCGATGATGGAAGAATTGCTGCGACGCCACGATGCGATGCGGAATCCCACGCAGGCATCGTGTCCTTCACGACCTGAGCACGTGACGCGGCGAAGCGATGCGGCCCGCAAGTGTTGCCGACGCCATCTCAAAACTGTCGGCGATACGACGCGCCTTGTCGATGAAGAGTGCAGCCGCCGCCGGCGGGCAGACCTCGCGCGCGGTCTGCTCGAACAGGTCGAGCCAGCGATCGAAATGGCCGCCGGCCAGGCTGAGCGGCAGGTGTGCCCGCATCGGTGAGCCATGATAGCGGCCGCTCATCAGCACGACCGACGACCAGAAATCCTTGAGCTTGGCGAGATGCTCGTCCCAATTCTGCACGACGCCGAAGACGGGCCCCAACAGCGCGTCCTCGCGCACGCGTCCGTAGAAGCGGGTGACGAGTTCTCCAATCATCTCCTCGGTGATCCCGGTGCGCTCGATCGCATCCTGGGTCAACAGGCTCCGGCGCGCGGCCGCAGCTTCCCGCTCGGCCTTCAGTCGATCCGACATGTCCTTTGCTATCCGTTCCGTTATCCCCGCAGGCCGCCCGTTCGACATTGTCGGGCCTATCGCACGCGGCGTCTTTGTCGCAGCGCAAATTGCGGGATCTGGCGGCGGACGCTGGGCGCCCGCCGCCAATGCCTTCGTCAGGCGGAATAAGTGTAGAAGCCCTGCCCGGTCTTGCGGCCGAGATGGCCGGCATCGACCATCTCTTTCAGCAGCGGCGCTGGCCGATATTTAGGATCGTTGAAGCCCTTGTAAAAGACCTCCATCACCGAAAGCATGGTGTCGAGCCCGACGAGATCGGCAAGTGCGAGCGGCCCGATCGGATGGTTGCAGCCGAGCTTCATGCCCGCGTCGATCTCTTCCGCCGTCGCGATGCCCTCCTGGAGCGCGAAGATCGCCTCGTTGATCATCGGACACAGGATGCGGTTGACGGCGAAGCCCGGGCTGTTCTTGGCCGTGATCGCCACTTTGCCGACGCGCTTGGCGAAATCCAGCGCCTTGGCATGGGTGTCGTCCGAGGTCTGCAGGCCGCGGATGAGTTCGAGCAGCGCCATCACCGGCACCGGGTTGAAGAAGTGCATGCCGATGAAGCGGTCGGGACGGTCGGTCGCGGCGGCGAGCTTGGTGATTGAGATCGAGGAGGTGTTGGTCGCGACCAGCGTGCGCGGCGACAGGGTGGCGCAGAGATCCTTCAGGATCTTGACCTTGAGCTCCTCGTTCTCGGTCGCGGCCTCGATGACGAGGTCGCAATCCGACAGCTTCGCCCGGTCCGTGGTGCCGGTGATGCGCTTGAGCGTCGCCTCGCGGTCGGCCGCCGACATCTTCTCTTTTTTGACCAGCCGCTCGAGGCTTCCGCCGACGGTCGAAAGGCCGCGGTTCACCGCCGCATCGGAAATATCGACCATTACGACCGAGAGGCCGGCGGCCGCGCAGACCTGCGCGATGCCGTTCCCCATGGTCCCTGCCCCGATGATGCCAACGGTCTGGATCATTGCGTCACATCCTTCATCCTTGCGGGCGCGCCAGTCGCAGCCCGGCTCCATTGTTCCTGCATTAGGGTCTAGCACCGCCATTGGGCCGGCGCGACCCGATCCTGTTCCTTAGCGCATCCGAGGCCGGAAGAAAGCCGCCCGCGGGGCCGCCAGGCGCCTCGATTGTCGGTCCCTGGCCGCGCCTATCGATCATCCTGAGCCCTTCTCCAACGGCTCCGGCGGGGTTGCCCACCCCCTGGCCCCTTGATTATGGCAGCGGCAGCAGCGAGAAGGGCGGCGCGGGGCTACCGCGGAACAGGGGCTTGCCCGAGACCGGATGAACGATTTCGCACGATCCATCGGTGCCGCCTTTGCGCTGATCGGCGACGCCGACACCGAGCTATTGGGCATCGTCGCCCTGTCGTTGCGGGTCAGCCTGACCGCCAGCATCCTGGCGCTCCTGATCGGCGCCCCCTTTGGAGCCCTGCTTGCGATCACCCGCTTCCGGGGACGCCAAATCATCATCATTCTGACCAATGCCCTGCTCGGGCTTCCGCCGGTGGTGGTCGGGCTCGCGCTCTATCTCTTGCTGTCGCGGTCCGGCCCGTTCGGAGCGGCGGGCTTGTTGTTCACGCCGGCCGCCATGGTGATCGCGCAGACGCTGCTGGCGACGCCGATCGTGGTGGCGCTGGTGCACCGGCCGGCAAGCCTGTTGTGGGCGGAGTATGGCGACCTGGCGCGGATCGACGGGCTGTCGGCCCTGCGCAGCATCGCCCTGCTGTTCGCGCTCGGCCGGACCTCGTTGCTGACGGCCTTTCTCGCCGCGTTCGGACGTGCCATCGCAGAAGTCGGTGCCATCATCATCGTCGGTGGCAACATCCGTGGCTTCACCCGCACGATGACGACGGCGATCGCGCTGGAAACTAGCAAAGGCGAGCTGCCGCTGGCGCTCGGACTCGGGCTGATCCTGCTCGCTCTCAGCGTCGCGGTCTCGACCGTCGCCTTCGTCCTAGTTGGGCGCGTTGGGGAAAAATAGCTGCTCGCCGCCGACCTTGTACCCGGCGATCGCCTGCTGCCCTTGCGGCGAAACCAGCCAGTCGATGAAGGCCTGTCCCTCCTTTGCCTTCACGTTCGGATGCTTTGCAGGATTGACCAGCATGACGCCGTACTGGTTGAAGAGCCGCTTGTCACCCTCGGTCAGGATGGCGAGTTCGCCACGGTTCTTGAACGACAGCCAGGTGCCGCGGTCCGACAGGAGGTAGGCATTCGACGACGAGGCCATGTTCAGCGCCGGACCCATGCCCTGGCCGATCTCCCGGTACCAAATGTCCTTGCCGGCACTGAGGTCGACGCCTGCCTCCTTCCATAGTCTCAGCTCGGCCGCATGCGTGCCGGACTTGTCGCCGCGCGAGATGAACGGCGCCTTTGCGGTCGCAATCTTGCGCAGCGCCTCGGCCACGTCCTTGCTGCCCGAGATCTGCGCCGGATCGCTTTTGGGGCCGATGAGGACGAAGTCGTTGTACATGACGTCGAAGCGCTTCACGCCCTGCCCTTCGGACATGAACCTGTCCTCGGCGGGCCTGTCATGGACGAACACCACGTCGGCATCGCCGCGCCGCCCGATGTCCAGCGCCTGGCCGGTGCCGACGGCGACGACCTTCACGCCGATGCCTTCGGCCTTAGAGAACAGCGGCAGCAGATGACCGAACAGCCCCGACTGTTCCGTCGAGGTGGTTGAAGCCACGGTGATGGTGCGATCCTGTGCGGATGCGATGGTGGACCAGAGCAGAACCGCGATGGTGACAAGCTTCCTCATGCGACGTCCTCGGCCAGACAATGACGGCTCTGAATAGCGGCTCGCGAGGATGGCGGGAACCCCAAGCTTCGGATCGCAACGAGAGTTGATGCGGGCGGTGCACCTCGCAGAAAAAGCGCGCCGGCGCGCGCTAGGCACGCCTGCAGAAGTGAAAAAACAACCCCATGCACAGTAGCGATGGGGTTCAAAGGCTTGAGCATTTCGGTGTTGCCGAAGACACGCTTGCGGCGTCGGGCAAAACAGGGGTATTTTGCATCATCGGCTGCTGTGCGGGTTGCGTAACTCGGGCGGATGCGCGCTGGATGCGCGGATGTTCTGCAATTGGTCCACCCTACATTGACACGGATGTGACGGCCGGGGCAGGTTTTCATATTGCTGACGAATCAGCGTTGCCTCACGCCGAGCACCTCTTGGACAACTCCCAGTGCTTTCGAGACTGATATCGTTGCTGCGCCGCATCCCTGCGGTGAACTGGGCGTTTTCCCGACTCCGGCCTGTGCCGCACAGCGGCAACATTGAGGTCGCGCCGACCGCCACGGACGCTTCGCCCGCCATCATCGAAGACGTGGAGGTCCCGGCTCAAGCTCCAAGCGCCGAGATCAGCACCGCCCCGGTGCGCGACGACGCTGCCCCCGCCACCAAGGCTCTGGTCGCGGAGAACGATGCGGCTGTGTCTGTCGTCGCGGAGAATCCGTCCGACGAAATCCGTATCAGCGGGGACTCCTCTCCGGAGACCGTGACGGAAATCGAGGCGCCCGCGACGCCGCCAGCCTCCGAGGAGGTGCTGGCTGCATCGGTCGGTGCGGAGAGCGAGCCAGTTGCAGCCTCTAATCTCGCCATCGTTGACGATGATGCATCGCCTCCTGAGATGCCTGCAGAGGTCGACTCCGCCGTCGTAGAAGAGGTTGTGATTTCGTCGGCGGAGGTCGCGACCGCCTTGACTGATGTCCCTGATGTCATCATCGAGGCAGCCTCCTCGCCCGACGTTTCCGCCGCTGTCGATCCGGTCGCCGTCGAAGAACTCGAGCTTCTCCGCGCCGAGGCCGATAGCGTCACGACTGATGCCTCTGAAGCCAGCGCCGACAGCGAACCGGCGCTCGTTGTCGAAAGCCCGCAAGTCCCTACAAACGATGTTCCGCTCGCTGCGGCGACTAACGACTCCTTGAGCGGTGTCACCGATATCGAGCCGGCTCCGGCTCTCGCGTCTCCTTCGCCAGAGATCCGCAACGTCCCGAAAGTTCGCGCGAGAGCCGCAGAGCCCGCCGACCGCGCGGCGCTGATCCGGCAGCGCTGGGCGGAGAGCGGAATCAGGATGTGGAATCCGCGGCTGCACGGCACCGGCGAAGCCGCGCTGAACATCCAGGGAAGCATCGGGCTGCTGCCCCCGGCACCCGGCGAGACAATGCCGCGCTACGACAAGCTGGAATTCAGGATGCTCGGCGGACAGATCGTCTGTGAGGGCGTGATCGTCGAGGCACCCGTTCAGGCGAGCCATCGGAGCTTCACGCAGCTTGCCGAGCCGCGGACCAGCGAGCGCGTCCGCGAACCGGCGCGCGAGCGCCAGGCCGTCCTCGCCTGATCCGACCGTGGCCATGTGCTAGGCTCGTGGCCATGTGCTAGGCTGATGTCGCGCATGGGCGATAGCAGGCGGTAGCTGCAGCGATTTCGGGCGACGTGTGCCTGAGACGTGCGCACGCTGCGGCCGGATATCCTTAACGGGACCTCACCAATGCACGCGATCGGAAAATCGTAAGGCAGCGCGCAACCAGTGCTGGCCTGCCCGGGCCAGAATTGATCTAACGGCCCCTTTACCCCTGCCGTGCAAGATTGCCCACGTTTTTCAGGGGATCTGGGGCTCGTATTGCAATGCCTATTGCCGATTTGAAATCTCATCTTGCCGCCGCGATGCGATTGTTTCGCGTTCCCGCCGACAATCCGGACCTGACGCGGGCGCAGTTCGACGCCTTCTCCAAGCAGATCCCGCTGCTCTACTTCATCCTCATCAGCAACACGATTGCGGTCGCCTACACCTATGTGAACGTGGCGCCGGACTGGCTGACGATGATCGTGCCGGCCGTGCTGACGGTGCTCGCGGGCTTGCGGACCTTCTGGTGGCTACGCCAGCGCCGGCTGGTGCGCAGCGACGCCGACATCCTGCGCAATCTGCGCGCCACCAACTGGCTGACCCTGCCGATCGGTGCCGGCTTCACCGCCTGGTCCTTCGCGCTCTACCCCTACGGCGATCCCTTCGCCAAGAGCCAGGTCGCGTTCTACATGGCGGTCACCGTGATCGGCTGCATCTTCTCGCTGATGCATCTGCGCTCGGCGGCGCTGATCGTGACGCTGATCGTCGACGTGCCCTATGTGCTGTTCTTCTTCGCCACGGGCGAGCCGACGCTGAAGGCGATCGCGGTCAACAACCTCCTGGTTTCCGCCGCGATGGTGACGGTGCTGTTCATCTACTACCGCGACTTCGCCGATCTCGTCGCCAGCCGCAAGTCGCTGCTCGCGCAACAGGCGGCGACGCAGGCGCTCTCTGACGAGAACTTCCGCCTTGCCAATCTCGATTCACTCACCGAGCTGCCGAACCGCCGCCGCTTCTTCGCCGAACTGTCGAGCGCCTTCACCGATGCCGAACGCAGGAACGTTCGGATCGCGGTCGGCATCATCGATCTCGACGGTTTCAAGCCGATCAACGACAATTACGGCCATTCGGTCGGAGACCGCGTCCTGATCGAGGCCGGCCGGCGCATCCGCGAGGTCTGCGAGGGTTTTGGTCCGCAGCGGGTCGAATTCGCCCGATTAGGCGGCGACGAGTTCGGCCTGGTCGTTTGCGGCGACCCCGACGATGCGGACCTGCTGCGGCTGGGCCAGCGCATCGGTGACCAGGTCAGGCTTCCCTATCAGCTCGACACTGCCCATACCGGGCTGTCCTGCTCAAATCGGCTTTGCCTCGTTTCCCCAATCGGCAACGACCGCGGAAGCACTCTATGAATGTGCCGACTATTCGCTCTATCATGCCAAGCGCCATCTGCGCGGCCGCACCGTGATCTTCTCGAGCGAGCTCGAGGCCGAGATCCGCAGTCGTGGAGTCATCGAGAATCTGCTGCGCACCGCCGATTTCAGCACCGAGATGGACCTGGTGTTCCAGCCGATCGTCGATGCCATGAGCGAGCACACCGCCGGCTTCGAGGTTCTGGCGCGCTGGCGCAGCGCCCGCCTCGGCTTGGTCTCCCCGGCCGATTTCATTCCGGCCGCGGAGCGCATCGGACTGATCCGGCCGCTGACGCAAGCGCTGCTGGTGCGCGCGCTCGCCATCGCCAGGACATGGCCCGATCACATCCGCCTGTCGTTCAATCTCTCAGCCCACGATGTCTGTGCGGCGGAGGGCATCCTGCCGCTGATCTCGATCATCGAGAAGAGCGGGCTGCCGCCGCGCCGGATCGATTTCGAGATCACCGAGACCGCCGTCACCTTCGATTTCGTCCGCGCACAGCAATCGATCGCAACGCTGAAGGCAATGGGCTGCGGCATTTCGCTGGACGATTTCGGCACCGGCTATTCGTCGTTGAGCCACGTGCACCGGTTGCCGCTCGACAAGATCAAGGTCGACCGCAGCTTCGTTTCCGACATCAACGAGAATCCCGTCAGCCACAAGATCATCAAATCGCTCACCGGTCTCTGCGACGACATGGAGATCGCCTGCGTCGTCGAGGGCGTCGAGACGCGTGCTCAGCTCGACACCCTGCGCCGCCTGGGATGCGACTTCATTCAAGGGTATTTTTTCGCAAAGCCCATGCCGGGCCCTGCCGTGACCGGGTATCTCACCGACGAATCCCGCCGACTCGGGCTGTACGCCGAAGCGACATCGCGAGTGCCGGCCTGAGCAGGCGCGGCATGCCGCAGCGCGGCCGGATGTCTTGGTCGAAAGGAATGCGGCGCATCGCTGGATTTGTCGCGCGGCCGCCCCCCCTTTTGCTGACTGCCTCAATGCCATTTCGCTGCACTGTGCAGGAGGTCAAGCAGCATTGTGCTGATAGCGATCACTGCAAGCGCGTACGGGGCTGGAACGGTCGCCGTCGGCGTCGTGCTTCGACCGAACCTGAGCACGCCGAACACCAGCGCCATCGCCAGAACCGAGTAGATCAGGAAGATCGAGATAGTCGCGCCCGAAAGCAGCTCGGGGTGATTGTGGCAAGCGACGACGAACCGGCAGAACAATTGCTGCACCAGGTCCTCGCTCTTGCCGACGAGCATGTCTCCCAGGAAAAATGAAATCGCGATCAGCGTAACCGCGGCGGCCCAATGCGTGATCAGCGCCACCGACCAGGCTCGCAACTTGACTTCACGCTCGAGCTTCGGCTCGACCGCAACCCGCACCTGCATCGGAACAATCCGGGACAGGACGAAGCTCACAAGAAGGATCAGCAGCATGCAGGACGAGACTGAAACGATGATCCCCAGCCATTCGTTACTCTTCAGCGCGCCTGCATAGCGCGTGAGCGTGTAGTATTGAAGCGGAACGGTCGCCCATACCCAATTGATAATTCTGCGCTCACGCTCGGGATCCGAGACGATCGCCGCGTTCGGAAACGGCGTCGCCACGATACGCCAGCCGACCCCCTGATGCGCGGTGCCGGGCTCCGCTGCCGTCATTGTCCCGCCCCATCCTTCCATATGATCGTAGCTGTCATGCGCTCGCCCTTCGGTACGCGATGTATCACGAAGTCGGTACGGATCGGCCGCCAAGTCTTCGCCTGCTCCACCGCGTAATAGTCGCGATTCCAGGTAAATATCTGGCCGCGCAGCGAAGAGGCGGTGGGACGCGGCGAGGTGAAGCTGAAGCAGACGGGCCCTGGTCCCCGCACATAGGCGAACTCCGAGGAAAGCCCGGCATAGCGCTGCGACCGTGCAGTCGGCTCGTCCGCAGCAACCGGGCCCACAACTTCTGTTGCGCGCGTCACCAGGACGGCGTTCGGCCGCACGTCGGGAAATCCATAGGCGCCGTGCAGTGGGCCGACCTTATTTGAATCGTCTGTGCGGAAGCACCCGCGACCGGCATCGCTGACCTCGAAATGGAAATAGGTGCGCAGCCCCGAATCTTCGCGCCGGTCCTTCGCCCGCTCGGCGTGATGATCGAAGTAGCGGTTCAGCGACACGTATCGGCTGTTCTCGGTAAACGAGGCGAACTCGTCGCCGGCGAAAGGCTGCACGAGATTGCCGCGCTGGCAGGAAGTCCGGACCTCCCTGCGATAGACCAGCGCCTGATCAGCCCGTAGGCCGGCATCGGCCGCCTTTGTCTGCGAGCGGATGTGATAGACAACCTCCTCGTTCTCGCCGACCGTACGTGGCCCGACGGGAATGTAGTAGAATTGTGCGTTGATATCGTATTTGAACTCCCGCGGCACAGGCACCGGCGCCGCGTCCTCCAATCGCTTGACATAGAGACCGGGCGGCGCATTTGCCAATTGGGCGCAGTTGAAGTCGGCCTGCGCCAGCGACGCGGCCGGCGCGCACAGTAGCAGAAGCGCCGCAATGCCTCCGGCTGTCGTTCGAGCGCGAGACGGGCAGAGCATGAAAAATCTCCTTCGGTCCGAGAATCACTTTGGGTATCTGTCATCGAGCACGGCAAACAGGTCCGCGATCTCCGATCCGCATCCGGGTCGGACGTCGCTGAGAGCTTCTTCCATCACGAAAGCGCCGAGCGCGCGGTAGGCCTCAAACTGGGTCTCGCCGAACCATTGGTTCGCCGTCGACTCGTGCGGAAATTCGGGATGCTGATTGAAATAGGCAATGACCGATGTGGGCTCGGTGCCGAACAGGACGGGCTTCACGTAGAATAGCAGACCGTGCCGGCGCTCCGCCTTCGCCTCATCATCAAGGTCGGGCGGGGCAGCACCATCATCGGGGTAATAAATGTCTGCGAGCGAGCAGGGTTCGCCCTTGTGGGGCGAGGCTTTTCCGCTCGTGTCAAGCGGCCGCCGGAACTTGATGCGTACGCCGAAATCGATCGAGACCCGCCGAACCAGATTCCCGAGATCCTCGTAACCGTAGTTGGGATCGCAGGCCGCGTCGCTGATCATGATGTACTTGCAGCGGCGGCGGATCATCTCGTATGCGCCGAGATTCTCGAAATGACCACCGTCCGACAGGTAGACGTACGGGTCGGTCGCCTTGGTCATTCCCATTGCCTCGCGGAACAGCGGCTCGTAGGCGGGCCGCGGCCCTTGGCGGAAGAAAGTGGCGGCGCCTTCCGGACCAGGATTGCCGGCCCACATGCCAAGCCGCACGTTGAACATCGTCATCAGCACGCCGAGCGATGGTGAGGAGTGATACCCCATGTTCGGACTGGCGGCGGCACCTGAGATTGTCACCGCGGTGCCGAGCGACATGCCGCCGTTGTAGTACGCGGCCGGACGGAAGCAGCCCTCGATCGGGACCGCATCCGGCGACGGGCGCCATTTCTGGTCACCCGAGCCGATATATTGGGGCGTGGCCACGAACGAAAGCGCTCTGCGCTCCTGCAGCTGGAGCTCCTGCGATGCCAGCGTGTTCAGAGCCATGTTGACGACGAGGAATTGAGGTGGCGGCGTGGGTTCGTGCGCCGGTTTTCCCTTCAGCGGCTCGGCCTTGCTTGGCCAGATATCGCGCAGCTTGAGGTTATCGCGCTCGTCGAAATCGGTGAACAAGTTCGGCGTGCGACCCGTATGCGACGCGCCCAGGAATGTACGGATCAGGCGGTTGCGATAGATGTTGTGCAGCGAGAAGCGATTGATATTGACGAAATGCGACACAATGAGCCCGAGGACGGTAAGGCCTATGAAGGCCCATAGCGTCCAGGTCATCGCCATCAAGAGAGGCACGTGTGGAGTCGGCGCGCTCGTGAAGTACGATCGCGTGAGCGGCTTGCCGAACAGCATATCGTCGAACTGCCACGAAATCAGGATCGCGGCGCTTGCCAGGAAAACGGGCATGGCGCAACCGAGGATGGCGCGGTAGAGGACAGCCGTCCACGAATTGACCTGCTCTCGCTTCATGGCAGCCGTTGATGGCGCCTTGCCGAGCACCGCGATCAGGATGCCGGCGAGGACGCCGGCGGCGGCAATGAGCTGCGGGCCGAGCGTCGGCCGCAGCTTGAACATCAGCGGCGACCCGAAAAGCACCAGCACCGTAACGATGAGGTAAATGCCGGCAACAAGACTGTGATAGCCCGCAGCCCGCGCCAGCCATTCGCGTTCGGCATCTGCCCACGGGGTCTTGCTGGCGAGGCCAATATACGCCAGCTCGCCGAAGAACAGCGCGCTCATTGCCAGCGGAGGGCCGAAGGTGATGATCGCCAGGTCGCGATCCATCCAGTCCGGCTTGATCATTGGGAAAGCGTAGACGACCAGGGCAGCGGCTGCTCCGGTCACCGCGCCGGCGATGGTGAAGCTGAAGGCGGTCAGCACCACGTATCGCTTGGCGGGCTCCGTCGCGACCGTAGAATCAGTGGATTTGGGGGACGCCGCGCTCGCCGAGTCGCTGGAATCGAGTTCCGCCTTCCGCGCGAAGTAGAACGCCAGGAGCCATACCGTGAGGCCGATCACCGCACCCGTGCCTGTGATACTCACCGCGTCGGCAAGACCGAAGTTCCTGTTCGTTGCGAAGGCCGTTGCCGCAGCGGTCATCGTGAAAATGGTGCCGAACGCCATCGGAATCAACTCGTTGCGATTGAAGCGCAATCCCTGCGAAACTTCGCTCTCCCAGCCGGGCCGTTGTCGCAGCGAATCCACCAGTGAGGCGCCGATCAACGCCAGCCCGATGCTGGCGAGCAAGGCGGGCAGTTCCTGCAACCATTCGACCCGATCAAGCAGCCAGACGCCCATTGCCCCGAACTTCACGGCGATGATGCCGGCAATGACAAAAGGAAATATGATCATCCAGTTGAGCAGCAGATTGCGCGTGAACAACGCTACGATCGTCAGGGTATCTGGGGACAGCAGGCCCGAATGCGGAGCCAGGTAGCGGCTGTACCTTCGGAGATGAGACAATGGCGAGTCGGGCGCCGGCCTCGCCCAAAGGTCCAGCTGCTTCTCAACCTTGTCGTAGTCGGTACGCTGTACCCAAGCGGTGAGGAAGGCACCGACGTAGCCTCCACCCGAGACGGTCGAGAGATAGTCAAAATGCTTGAGCAGCTTTCTAGACGCGAGCGCCTGGATCACGCCAAGCGCAAATGCCGCGCTACGGATGCCGCCACCGGATAACGAGAGCGCTGAGAGCTGCATATCGAGCGCGTTGCCACCGTCGCTACGGCCGCCAAGCGACTCGCGGCGCTTGCGAATCCAAGCCAACTCGTCGGCATGCACCTCATCCCATCCGATCGGTCGGACGTCAGTGGCACGACCGCCGAACCCCAGCAGGTCCGGCACAACCGAGATCTTGCGGCGCAAGATCCCTCCCAGACCCTCCCCGCCTGTTCCGTCGGGCGGCGCTCGCCCATCGTCAGCCATGTCAGCCACCTGTACACGCCGGCGACGCATGATGCCGCAAACCTGAGCTAGCAAGAAACAAAAAAACTCGCTCAGGTCGAAATAAATGGTTGACATCCCGGCAAGGTATTCGGAGCGAGGGACGGCCCATTGTTGCGATAGGGCCGATGAGGGCCGGCGCGATGGTTCGCTATCTCATGGATGAACCCCGTCGTCGGAGGCGTACGCCGAAACCGCTCTCTGGTGCCGGCCCGAGCGGCTCACACTGCGGCGGCGACGATGCCAAAGCTGCCGGTCGATACGCCCCGCGGCGTTCGGAGGGACCGTAACCCTCACCCGGACTGCATCTCGCGATACGATCCAGCTCTCGCTGCGGGAGAGGTGGACAAGAGAGCTGTAGCTACGTCGCCAGGCTCGGCAGATCGAGCCCCTTGTCACGAGCGCACTCGATCGCGATGTCGTAGCCTGCATCGGCGTGGCGCATGACGCCGGTGGCGGGATCGTTCCACAGCACGCGCTCGATACGCTTCGCAGCCTCGGGCGTGCCGTCGGCGACGATCACCATGCCCGCGTGCTGCGAATAGCCGATGCCGACGCCGCCGCCATGATGCAGCGACACCCAGGTCGCTCCGCTGGCGCAATTGAGCAGCGCATTGAGCAGCGGCCAATCGGACACCGCATCCGATCCGTCCTTCATCGCCTCGGTCTCGCGGTTGGGGCTCGCCACCGAGCCGCTGTCGAGATGATCGCGGCCGATCACGATCGGCGCCTTCAATTCGCCACGTGCCACCATCTCGTTGAAGGCAAGGCCGAGGCGATGGCGGTCGCCGAGACCGACCCAGCAGATCCGTGCCGGCAGGCCCTGGAACTTGATGCGCGCCTTTGCCATGTCGAGCCAATTGTGCAGATGCTTGTCGTCAGGCATCAGCTCCTTGACCTTGGCATCGGTCTTGAAGATGTCCTCGGGATCGCCCGACAGCGCGGCCCAGCGGAATGGCCCGACGCCGCGACAGAACAGGGGGCGGATATAGGCGGGCACGAAGCCGGGGAAATCGAAGGCGTTCTTCAGGCCCATGTCCTGTGCCATCTGGCGGATGTTGTTGCCGTAGTCGAGCGTCGGAATACCCTGGGCATGGAAATCCAGCATGGCCTGGACATGCTCGACCATCGACGTCTTCGAGGCGCGCTCCACTGCCTTCGGATCGGACGCGCGCTTGGCTTCCCATTCGGCAAGCGTCCAGCCCTTCGGCAAGTAGCCGTTGATGGGATCGTGCGCGCTGGTCTGGTCGGTGACGATGTCGGGCTTGACGCCGCGGCGCACCAGCTCAGGGAAGATCTCCGCGGCGTTGCCGAGCAGGCCGACCGAGACCGCCTTGTTCGTCTTCGCGGCGTCCGCCATGATCGCGAGCGCTTCATCAAGCGTTGCGGCTTGCCGGTCGAGATAGCCGGTCCGCAGGCGCATCTCGATGCGGCTCGGCTGGCATTCGACCGCAAGCATCGAAGCGCCGGCCATGGTCGCCGCCAGCGGCTGCGCGCCGCCCATGCCTCCCAAGCCGGCCGTGAGAATCCATTTACCGGCGAGGCTGCCGCCGTAATGACGCCGACCGACCTCGACGAACGTTTCATAGGTGCCCTGCACGATGCCCTGGCTGCCGATATAGATCCAGGAGCCCGCCGTCATCTGGCCGTACATCATCAGGCCCTGGCGATCGAGCTCGTTGAAATGATCGAGCGTCGCCCAATGCGGCACGATGTTGGAATTCGCGATCAGCACGCGTGGTGCATCGGCATGGGTCCGGAACACGCCGACCGGCTTGCCGGACTGCACCAGCAGCGTCTGGTCGGCTTCGAGCTTGCGCAAGGCCGCAACGATCCGGTCAAAACTCTCCCAGTCGCGCGCGGCGCGGCCGATGCCGCCATAGACGACGAGCTCGCTCGGGCGTTCCGCGACGTCAGGGTCGAGATTGTTCATCAGCATGCGCAGCGGCGCTTCCGTGAGCCAGCTCTTGGCGCTGATGTCGCTGCCGCGGGGAGCGCGGATGGTACGGTCATTGTCCAGACGGCGGTTCATGCGGGCCTCTTCAGACGAGTCTCGGAAACGGATCGGTGGGAAGCTGGGCGAGCGCAGCAGCTGGAAGCGCATCGGCTTCGATCAATGCAGCGGCCTTGGCCAGATCACCGGCCATGTAGCGATCGGCGCCCAGTGCGGGCACCTGCTCACGCAACGCGGCAATGACGGCGACCAGCGGCGCACTGGTTGCGTGCGGCGCGCGCAGCGTGATGCCCTGAGCGGCGACCAGAAGCTCGATGCCGAGGATGGCGGCGAGATTGTCGGCCATGTCGGACAGGCGCCGCGCAGCATGCGCGGCCATCGAGACATGATCTTCCTGATTGGCGCTGGTCGGCGTCGAATCGATCGAGCAGGCGAGCGCACGCTGCTTGTTCTCGGCATAGAGCGCGGCCGCCGTCACCTCGGCGATCATGAAGCCGGAATTGAGGCCGGGATCGGGGGTGAGGAACGGCGGCAGTCCGAAATTGAGCGCGGGATCGACCAGCGTCGCGATGCGCCGCTCGCTGATTGCACCGATCTCCGACAGCGCCAGCGCCAGCGCATCTGCGGCAAACGCCACCGGCTCGGCGTGGAAATTGCCGCCGGAGACGATCTCTCCGGTCTCGACCAGCACCAGCGGGTTGTCGGTGACGGCATTGGCCTCCACGATCAGCGTGCGCGCGGCCTGCGTGATCAGATCGAGCGCAGCACCGGCAACCTGTGGCTGGCAGCGCAGGCAATAGGGATCCTGCACGCGCTCATCACCCTCGAGATGCGACATACGGATGTCGCTGCCGTCGAGCAACGCATTCAGCGTCGCAGCCGCCGCGATCTGGCCGGCATGGCCACGCAGCGCCTGGATTTCGGGCCGGAACGGTGCCGTTGACGCCATCGCCGCGTCCACCGACAGCGCACCGGTCACGAGCGCGGCGCGGGCGAGGCGAAATGCGCGCAGCACGCCCGATAGCGCGTAGGCGGTCGAGAATTGCGTGCCGTTGATCAGCGCGAGGCCTTCCTTGGGCCCAAGGGTCAGCGGCGTGAGGCCGGCGGCGACGAGTGCCTCGCTGCCGGACACGATCTTGCCATCGATGATCGCCTGCCCTTGGCCGATCATCACGGCCGTCATATGCGCAAGCGGTGCCAGATCGCCGGAGGCGCCGACCGAGCCCTGCTGCGGCACCAGCGGATAGACGCCACGGGCCAGCATGTCCTGCAACTGCTCGATCACCGCGCGGCGCACGCCGGAAGCGCCGCGGCCGAGCGAGACGATCTTCAGCGCCATCATCAGGCGGACGATGGGCTCCGGCGTCGGCTGGCCGACGCCGCAGCAATGCGAGACGATCAGGTTGCGCTGAAGCAGCGCGGTCTGGTCCGGCGGAATGCGCTTCGACGCGAGCTTCCCGAAGCCGGTGTTGATGCCGTAGACGGGGACGTCGGCCTGCGCGGCCTGCGCAACGATCAGCGCAGCCGCATCGACACGCGGCCAGAACGAAGGATCGAGCACGACGGGAGCACCTTCGAGCACGCGCGCGAGATCGTCGAGGCTCACTGTTCCCGGCTTGACCACGATCGCTGTCTCCTGCTCCGTCACTGCCCCCTCCATACCCGCTGGCGCAGCGGATTGAAGCCGATCCGGTAGACCAGCTCGGCGGGCCGCTCGATATCCCAGATCGCGAGGTCGCACCATTTGCCGGTTTCCAGTGTGCCGGTCTCGTTCAGCAGGCCGAGCGCCCGCGCGCCTTCACGGGTGACGCCGGCGAGGCACTCGGCCACATTCATCCGGAACAATGTCGCGCCCATGTTCATCGCGAGCAGCAGCGAGGTCAGTGGCGAGCTGCCGGGATTGCAGTCGGTCGCCAGCGCCATGGGAACGTTGTGTTTGCGGAACGTCTCGACCGGCGGCTTCTGCGTCTCGCGAATGAAGTAGAACGCGCCCGGCAGCAGCACGGCCACCGTGCCGGCCCTCGCCATGGCGGCAGCACCGGCTTCATCTGTATGCTCGAGATGATCGGCCGAGAGTGCCGAGAATTTCGCGGCAAGCGCGGCGCCGCCGAGATTCGAGAGCTGGTCGGCATGGAGCTTGACCGGCAGTCCAAGTCCCCTCGCCGTTTCGAACACCCGCGCGGTCTGCTCGGCGGAGAATGCGATGCCCTCCATGAAGGCATCGACGGCATCGGCGAGGCCCGCTTTTGCGACCGCCGGCAGCATCTCCTTGCAGACGAGATCGATGTAACTATCCTTGTCGCCACCCGCCTCGACCGGCAGCGCATGCGCACCCAAGAACGACGTGCGGATCGTAACAGGCCGCTCACGGCCGAGGCTGCGCGCAGCCGCGAGCTGGCGCATCTCGGTTTCTGTGTCGAGGCCGTAGCCGGACTTGATCTCGACCGTAGTGGCGCCCTCAGCCGTCAGCGCGTCGAGCCGCGGCAGCGCGCCTGCGACGAGCTCGGCTTCGCTCGCCTGGCGCGTTGCCGCCACGGTCGAGACGATGCCACCGCCGGCGCGCGCGATCTCCTCGTAGCTCGCCCCTTTCAGGCGCAGCTCGAATTCATGCGCGCGGTTGCCGCCATAGACAAGATGAGTATGGCAGTCGACGAGACCAGGCGTGATCCAGTGCCCCTTGCAATCGATCCGCTCGATAGCGTCTGCATCGGCGGGAAAATCCGCTTTCGCGCCCGCATAGGCGATGCGACCGCCGCGTGCGGCGATGAGACCATGCTCGATCTCGCCAAGATCGGGACGATCGACCCGCATCGTCGCGAGGCGGGCATTGTGCCAGATCCGGTCGAAGCGCTCTGCCATGCGGGTATCCCTTCGCCCTGGGGATGCTTGACTTATATGTCTAGACATATAATCGTAAGACGGTTCTGTCCAGCCGGCGTGTAGATCATGACCCGACTGCATTTCGCTTCCGCGCTCCTGCCTTCCGGCTGGGCCAATGACGTGCAGGTGGTGATCGCCGCCGGCGCGATCGCCGCGGTGACGCCGGGCGTGGCGCCCTCCGCCGGCGACGAACGCCATGCCATCGCGCTTCCCGGACTTGCGAGCCTGCACAGCCACGCCTTCCAGCGCGGCATGGCAGGCCTTGCCGAATTGCGCGGCGATTCCACCGACACGTTCTGGACCTGGCGCGAGACGATGTATCGCTTTGCGCTGGCGATGACGCCTGACGAGGTCGCGGCTGTGGCGACGCTGCTCTATGTCGAGATGCTCGAGCAGGGTTTTACCCGCGTCGGCGAATTCCACTATCTGCACCACGACCGCGACGGGTCGCCCTACGCTGACCCCGCCGAGATGGCCACGCGGATTGCACAGGCCGCCGAAGCCTCGGGCATTGCGCTGACGTTGTTGCCGACTTTCTATGCGCATGGCTCGTTTGGAGGCGCAGCGCCGCATGCCGGGCAGCGCCGCTTCATCTGCTCGGTCGATCAGTTCGCCGCATTGATCACGGCCTCGCGCCAGGCGATCAGCGCCTTGCCCGGCGCCAATATCGGCATCGCGCCGCACAGTTTGCGCGCGGTCACGCCGGACGAGCTCGCCGCGATTCTTCCGCTCGCCGAGGGCGGGCCGGTGCACATTCATGCCGCCGAGCAGGTGAAGGAGGTCGAGGATTGCCTCGCCTGGTCGGGTTGCCGTCCGGTTCAATGGCTGCTGGAGCATGCGCCCGTCGATCAACGCTGGTGCCTCATTCACGCGACCCACATGACGAGTGAGGAAGTGACGGCTTTCGCCAAGACGGGCGCGGTCGCCGGCCTTTGCCCGATCACGGAGGCGAGCCTCGGCGACGGCACTTTTTCAGCGCGGGAGTTCGTCGACGCCGGCGGCTCTTTCGGCATCGGTACCGATTCCAACGTGTTGATCGGCGCCGCAGACGAGTTGCGCCAGCTCGAATACGGCCAGCGGCTCAAGCACCGCCAGCGCAACGTCCTCTCCGGCGGCGCAGGTCGCTCTACGGGACGCTCGCTGTTCGACGGGGCGCTCGCCGGCGGCGCGCGGGCGCTGGCACAACCGGCCATCGGCCTTGTGCCCGGCGCACGCGCCGACATCGTCACGCTCGACACGGCGCATTCATCGCTGGCGGGACGCGCGCAGGATGCCGTCATCGACGGCTGGATTTTTTCTGCCGGCGGCGCCGCCATCGATTGCGTCTGGGCCGGGGGCAACAAGGTGGTCGAGCGCGGTCAGCATGGATTGCGCCAAGCCGCACGCGAACGCTTCAACGCATCGATGCGGAGGCTCGTCGCATGAGCCTCGTCACCGATGCCGACAGGCCGACGCTCTACAAGCGCATCCGCGCCGACATCGAGCAGCGCATCCTGACCGGCGAATGGCCGCCCGGGCATCGCATTCCCTTCGAGCACGAGCTGGTGGCGCGCTACGGCTGCTCGCGCATGACCGTGAACAAGGCGCTATCTGAGCTGGCGCAGGCCGATCTGATCGAGCGACGGCGGCGCGCCGGCTCGTTCGTGCGCCGGCCGCAGCATCAGTCGGCGGTGCTCAAGATCGCCGACATCCGCGCCGAAATCACCGCGCTCGGGCGCAGTTACGGCTACGAGCTGATCGGCCGCAAGCTGCGCGCGGCGACGGCCGCCGACCGCGACCGGCTCGGCGTGAAGAAGGCCAACAAGGTGGTCGCGATCACCTGCCGGCACAGCGCCGACAAGGTCCCGTTCGCGGTCGAGGACAGGTTGATCGATCTCTCGTCCGTTCCTGACGCCGCGACCGCGGATTTCTCGCGCGAGCCGCCCGGCTCCTGGCTGCTTCACCATGTCCCATGGACCGAGGCCGAGCACACGATCAGCGCCATCGTCGCGGACGACCGCGCGGCGGAAGCGCTCGCGATCGCCGTCGGCGCCCCCTGTCTCGTGATCGACCGCTATACCTGGCGCAGCGCACGCACGATCACCGCCGTGCGCCTGCTCTATCCCGGTGACTCTCACCGCCTTGTCGCGCGATTCAAGGGAGGCTGAGAGGATATGTCGGCACAAATCGTGCAACGCTTCGCGGAACCGCCCATATGGGCCGGCAGAGATCAACAGGACGTCAAACCATCGATCGGCAAGAGGACGATAATCATGCGTAGTTCGACAGTATTTGCGACAATCATTGCTCTCGCGGCCTCCACTCCGGCGCTCGCCCAGGACGTCAAGGTCGGCATCGGCATTTCCGGGTGGACCGGCTTCGCGCCGCTGACGCTGGCGAAGGAGGCCGGCATCTTCAAGAAGAACGGCCTCGACGTCACCATCAAGAAGATCCCGCAGAAGGACCGCCATCTCGCCATCGCCTCCGGCGACATCCAGTGTGCGGCGACCACCGTTGAGACCTGGATCTCCTGGAACGCCAACGGCGTCGCCACCAAGCAGATCTTCCAGCTCGACAAGAGCTACGGCGCCGACGGCATGGCCGTGCGCAACGACATCGCCGCGATCAAGGACCTGAAGGGCAAGACCGTCGCCGCCTCCGCGCCGGGCACCTCGCCCTACTTTGCACTGGCCTGGATGCTGAAGAAGAACGGCCTCACCACCAAGGACGTGACCGTGGTGAACCTCGAGCCGGCGGCGGCCGCGCAGGCCTTCGTCTCCGGCCAGAACGATGCGGCGATGACTTATGAGCCATACTTGTCGACCGTGCGTGCCGCGCCCGACAAGGGCAAGATCATCGCCACCACGCTGGACTATCCGATGGTCATGGACACGTTCGGCTGCACGCCGAAGTTCCTCACCGACAATCCCAAGGCCGCCAAGGCGCTCGCCGACAGCTATTTCGAGGCGCTCGAGATGATCGCCAAGGACCAGGCCAAGTCCTACGAGATCATGGGCGCCGACGTGAAGCAGACCGCCGAGCAGTTCGGCAACTCGGCGAAATACCTGCGCTGGCAGGACAAGGCGGCGAACCAGAAGTTCTTCGCGGGCGAGTTCCTGACCTTCAACAAGGAGGCCGCCGAGCTCCTGCTCGAGATTGGTATCATCAAGGCCGTGCCGAAGGTCGAGGACCTCTACGACGCGAGCTTCATCAAGTAACGTTCTCCAAGCTGCCGGTTCCGCCTCAAGCGGAGCCGGCGCACCATTCGGATACAGTTTGATGCGTCCCCTGGATCCCGTGACATCGAAGCAACGTGCGGCATATGGCCTGGCGTTCTTCGTGCTGTTCGTCGCCCTCTGGTCGTGGGCGACGTTCGGCGGCCATGTGTCGAAGACCTTCCTCGCCAATCCGCTCACCATGGTGCAGGAAGGCCTCGAGCTGCTCACCAAGCACGGCTTCCTGTTCGACATCGGCATGACGATCTGGCGCGTCGTCGGCGGCTTTGCGCTCGCGGCGGTCATTGCGGTGCCACTCGGCGTGCTGATGGGCGCCTACAAGCCGGTCGAAGCCTTCCTCGAACCCTTCGTCTCATTTGCACGCTATTTGCCCGCCTCGGCCTTCATCCCGCTGCTGATCCTGTGGGCCGGCATCGGCGAGCTGCAGAAGCTGCTCGTCATCTTCATCGGTTCGGTGTTCCAGGTGATCCTGATGGTCGCGGTGACGGTCGGCGCCACCCGGCGCGATCTGGTCGAGGCCGCCTATACGCTTGGCGCCAGCGACCGCGGGATCATCCGCCGGGTGCTGCTGCCTTCCTCCGCGCCGGAGATCGCAGAGATCCTGCGGCTGGTGCTGGGCTGGGCCTGGACCTACGTCATCGTCGCCGAGCTGATCGGCTCGTCCTCGGGCATCGGTCATATGATCACCGACAGCCAGGCGCTGCTCAACACCGGCCAGATCATCTTCGGCATCATCGTGATCGGCTTGATCGGCCTGATCTCGGACTTCCTGTTCAAGGCGTTCAATGCCTGGCTGTTTCCCTGGAAGCTCGCATGACCATTCTTAAGGTTGAGCAGGTCTCGCGCACCTTCCCCGCGCGTCACGGCAACGCGCCGACCAGGGCGCTGGAGCCGACCGATCTCACCATCGGCAACAACGACTTCGTCACCATCCTCGGTCCCTCCGGCTGCGGCAAGTCCACGCTGCTGCGTATCGTCGCCGGTCTCGACCGTCCGACCGGCGGCCGCGTCACGCTCGACGGACGCGAAGTGACCGGCCCGGGCGCCGATCGCGGCATGGTGTTCCAGTCCTACACGCTGTTCCCCTGGCTGACGGTGCGCGAGAACATCGCCTTCGGCCTGCGCGAGCGCGGCGTGTCCGAGGCGGAGCGACACAAGATCGCCGATGCCTTCATCCGCCAGGTCGGGCTGTCCGGCTTCGAAAACCATTGGCCCAAGCAGCTCTCCGGCGGCATGCAGCAGCGCACCGCGATCGCACGCGCGCTCGCCAACGATCCGAAGATCCTGCTGCTCGACGAGCCGTTCGGCGCGCTCGACAACCAGACCCGCGCCCTGATGCAGGAGATGCTGCTCGGGATCTGGGAACGCGACCAGAAGACCGTGCTGTTCGTGACCCACGATATCGAGGAAGCCATCTTCCTCGGCAGCCGCGTCATCGTGATGAGCGCGCGCCCCGGCCGCATCAAGGCCGAAATCAATGTGGACCTGCCGCATCCGCGCTCCTACAAGATCAAGACCACGCCTGAATTCGTCCAGCTGAAGGAACGGCTGGTCGAGGAGATCCGAACCGAGGCGCTGAAGGTTGCCGAACATGCCTGACGCTCGTGCCGACGGCCATCGCGTTCTCGCCGACCTCCACGCACTGCGCGCCTTTGGCGCCTACAAGACCGGCGTGCACAAACCGACCTTCTCCGAGCCGCACAAGCTGTCGCTGGAGTGGCTCGTCCAGAAGCTGCCCGAGGCCGAGCTCTCCGCGACGGTCGACGGCATTGGCAATGTGTTCGGGACGAGCTCGAAGCCCGGGCCGAAGCTGCTGGCGGGCTCGCACCTGGAAAGCCAGAACTATGCCGGCTGGCTCGACGGCCCGCTCGGCGTCGTCTATGCGCTGGAGGCGGCGCGCGTGCTCAATGCCGACACTTCGGTGAACGGCGCGGTCGAGGTCGCCGCCTGGTGCGACGAGGAGGGACATTTCGGTCATTTCCTCGGCTCGCGCTCCTATGTCGGACAGGTGACCGAGGCCGACATCGACGCCGCGCGCGACCGCACCAGCGGCCGCAGCATGCGCGATGCCCTTGCCGACATGGGGCTCGCGGGGCGCCCGCGCATCACCACCGAGCCGGGACGGCACGTCGGTTATCTCGAGGCGCATATCGAGCAGGGCGACACGCTCGAAAGCGGGCGCCTGGCGATCGGCGTCGTGACGTCCATCGTCGGCATCTGGCAGTACCAGATCAACTTTGCCGGCGAGCAGAACCATGCCGGCACCACGCGCATGGCGGTGCGCAAGGATGCGGGCCTGGCGCTGGCCAAGTTCTGCGTGGCGATCGACGAGCGTTTCCCCGCCGCCTGCGGCCCGCGCACGGTCTGGACCACCGGCCGCATCACGCTCGATCCGGGCGCACCGAGCATCATTCCCGGTGGCGCGGAGATGTTGTTCCAGATCCGCGACGACGACCCGACCGTCATCGCCCGGCTGGAGCAATTGCTCCGGACCATGGCGGACGAGGCCAGTGCCAACGGCCCCTGCACCGTCAGCGTGACGAAGCTGCGCACCGGCGCACCCGCGATGATGAACGCGAGCTTTCAGGACGCGATCGAGGCCGCGAGCAAGGCCGTCGCCGGTGGCCGTTCCATCCGCATGCCGAGCGGGGCCGGCCACGATGCGCAGATGCTGGCGACCGTCATGCCCGCCGGCATGCTGTTCGTGCCGTCGATCGGCGGCATCAGCCATCACTGGACCGAGAACACCTCCGATGCGGACATCGTCACCGGAGCTGAGGTATTCGTCGACGCCTGCCGCCGGATCCTCGGCAGTTAGGTCGAGGCATGCAGCCGTTGAGCGCCTGCCACGACCATTCGAGCAGGGCTCTGCCATAAAGCCGCGGCAATCCTCGGGCCTGTCGACCGTCTCCTCCCCTGCTTCCCGGAGTTCCCATGTCTTCTGCCGACCGGCCGGCAACCCGCCTTGCCACCCGGCTTGCCTTCCTCGTTGCGGGCTTCGGCATCGCGTGCTGGGCGCCGCTGGTGCCGTTCGCGAAGGCGCGGCTCGCGGTCGATGACGGCGTTCTCGGGCTGCTGCTGCTCAGCCTCGGCATCGGCTCAGTGATCGCGATGCTGCTGACCGGCGTGCTCAGCGCGCGCTACGGCAGCAAACCGATTGTCATCGCGGGCGGACTTGGTCTCACGTTGGTGCTGCCATTGCTGGCCATCGCGGCGTCGCCCGCGACGCTCGCGCTGGCGCTGTTCGTCTTCGGGGCCGCACTCGGCTCCATTGACGTCGCCATGAATATCCACGCCGTGGAAGTGGAGCGCGCCGCGCGACGCCCGCTGATGTCCGGCTTCCACGCCCTGTTCAGCATTGGCGGCTTCGCCGGTTCCGCGCTGATGACGGCGCTGCTCTCTCTGCAGCTCGGCGCGCTCGCCTCGACGTTGATCTGCTCCGTGCTGATGCTGATCGCGATGCTCGTGACCTGGCCGCGCCTGCTTCGATCGGTGCAGGTGCAGGAAGGCCCATTGTTCGTGCTGCCGCATGGATCGGTGCTGCTGCTGGCGCTGCTCGGCGCCATCACCTTCCTGGTCGAAGGCGCGATGCTCGATTGGGGCGCGCTGCTCGTGATCGGCGCCGGGCTCGTCAGCGAGGCCCAAGGCGGCATCGGCTACATCGTGTTCTCGATCGCGATGACGATCGGCCGGCTTAGCGGCGACGCCATCGTTGCGCGCATCGGAGACCGCACGACGTTACTGTGGGGCAGCCTCATCGCGATCGCCGGCTTCGTGGTGCTGCTCACCGCGCCCGTGGCAGCGGTCGCCATCGCCGGATTCCTGCTGATCGGGCTCGGCGCCTCGAACCTCGTGCCCGTGCTATTCCGCCGGGCGGCGCAGCAAAAGGTGATGCCCACGGGACTTGCGGTCGCGGCGATCACGACAGCGGGCTACGCAGGCGTCCTGCTCGGCCCTGCCGGCGTCGGCTTCGTCGCACAGCTCGGCGGACTGCCGCTGGCATTCTGGCTGCTCGCCGCCTTGATGGGTCTCGTCACGTTGACGGCGGGGATCGTCACCGCGGAGCAGCGCCGGACCTTGCATGTCGATGCGTGAGCGGACTCGCGTCGGCTTTGACCGATGAGGAGGTGGACCGCCACAGCCGGCGAGCCACCTTCTTCAGGCTCTAGCCTCCGACTGCCGCAGCGCGCCGCGGCAGCTTCCAGCCCGGCCGGATGAAGTGGCAGGTGTAGCCGTCAGGATAACGTTCGAGATAATCTTGATGCTCGGGCTCGGCTTCCCAGAACTCGCGCGCGGGCGCGACCTCGGTCACCACCTTGCCGGGCCACAGGCCGGAGGCCTCGACGTCGGCAATGGTGTCTTCGGCAATCCGCTTCTGCTCCTCGCTGGTGTAGAAGATCGCCGACCGATAGCTCGTGCCGATATCGTTGCCCTGACGGTTGAGCGTGGTCGGATCATGGATCTGGAAGAAGAACTCCAGCATGGTCCGGAAGCTGGTCCTGGCCGGATCGAACACGATCTCGATCGCTTCGGCATGGCCTTCGTGATTGCGGTAGGTGGCGTTCTTGACGTGCCCACCGGTGTAACCGACGCGGGTGGAGATCACGCCCGGCTGCTTGCGGATCAGATCCTGCATGCCCCAGAAGCAGCCGCCGGCCAAAACTGCGCGTTCCGTCGTCATGTGATGTGCTCCCAATGATCGCTCAAAAGCTTGTCCATCATATAGGCTTTCGGCCGCCCGGCCGAAAGCCGCGCGTTGACGCCCACCCGGTCGCCCATTGCGGAAACACCCTCAACCCTCTCCCGCAAGCGGGAGAGGGAGCGCACCTCCGCCTTTGCAGCGATCTAGCCTCAGTCCATCGCCCTAGATCAGCGTGGCGTCGAGCGTGATGGCGGCGTTGAGCACCTTGGACACCGGGCAGTTCTTCTCGGCCTCGCCGGCGAGCCGGGCGAAGCCGGCATCGTCGAGACCAGGCACTTTCGCCCGCAGAGTCAGCGCGGATTTGCTGATCTTGAAGCCCTTGCCCTCGGGCTCGAGCGTGACGGCGGCTTCGGTCGAGAGCTCGTCCGGCGTGAAACCCGCCATCTGCAGGCCGAAGGCTAGCGCCATGGTGAAACAGCCGGCATGGGCCGCGGCGATCAACTCTTCGGGATTGGTGCCCTTCTCGTTCTCGAAGCGGGTCTTGAATGAATAGGGCGTCCCGGCGAGCACGCCGGATTCGCTCGACACATGGCCCGTGCCATCGCGACCAGTGCCCTTCCAGACTGCTGTTGCCTTGCGGATCATCTAAAGTTCTCCTTGCTTTGCCCAAACCGGATCGAACGCGCGGATCGGCGGTAGATTGCCGGTGAACTTCTCCACCTCGACGGTCGTCAACTGGCCGGTGCAGCCCTGCGCCAGGGACGAGGTGCCGACGTCGCGGGTCAGCACGTTCGGATTGCCGTGAACGCAGAGCGGCGCCTCGTCTTCCGGATCCATCGGATCGTACCACGCGCCGGTCGGCAGCTGAACCACGCCGCGCGCGATGCCCTCGGTGACGCGGACCGCGGCGAGACAGGCACCGCGCGCGTTGAACAGGCGGATGATGTCGCCGTCCTTGATGCCGCGCGCCTGTGCATCGACCGGGTTCATGCGCGCGACCTCGCGGCCGCGATGCTTTGAGCCCAGCGAATGTCCGCCGAAATCGAGCTGGCTGTGCAGGCGCGTCACCGGCTGATTGGCGACGAGGAAGCACGGTGCCCCCGGCTTGGGAACATCGGTCTTGTCGAGCCAGACCGGATGTCCGGGACAATCCGCATCACCGTGCCCCGCGATCTTGGCCGAGTAGATCTCAATGCGTCCGCTCGGCGTCGGCAAAGCGTGATTGATGGGATCCTCGCGAAAGCGGCGTAGCCGGCCGCCGTCATCGGGCTGCTGCGGCACGACCAGGCTGCCGCGCGCCCAGAATTCTTCGAAGCTCGGCGCTTCGAGGCCGCGTTTGGCAAGCGATGCGCGGGTCGGCTCGTAGAGATGCTCCAGCCATTGCCGCGACGTGCGCCCTTCGGTGAACGGCTCGCGCGCCCCAAGACGCTCGGCGAGATCGGCGAAGATATCGTAATCGTCACGCGCGAGCCCAAACGGCTCGGCGATCCGGTGCATCGCGACCATCAGGGGATCGTTGGTGGAATAGCCGATGTCCTCGCGCTCCAGCGTCATCGTCGCGGGCAGCACGATATCGGCGTGGCGGGCGGTGGCGGTCCAGGCGAGCTCGTGCACGACCAGCGTGTCCACCTTCGCGAAGGCCTTGCGCAGGCGATTGATGTCCTGATGGTGATGGAAGGGATTGCCGCCCGCCCAGTAGACTAGACGAATATCCGGATAGGTGCGCGTCTCGCCGTTGTAGCGATACGTGGTGCCGGGATTGAGCAGCATGTCGGCGATGCGCGCCACCGGAATGAAATCGGCAACGCCGTTGCGGCCCTGCCCCAGCGTCGGTCCCGGCACGTCGTTGACGCGGCGGCCGTAATAGCCGATCGCACCCAGCGAATAGGCATAGCCGCCGCCGGGAAGGCCGATCTGGCCGAGGGCCGCCGCCAGCACCATGCCCATCCACACCGGCTGCTCGCCATGCTCGGCGCGCTGCAGCGAATGGGAGACGGTGACGAGCGCGCGCTTTCCGGCGAGACGCCGCGCCAGCTTGCGGATCGCATCCGCACTGACGCCTGAGATCGCGGCGGCCCATTCGGCGTGCTTGGCTTGCCCGTCGCTCTCACCGTTGAGATAGCGCAGGAAGATTGCCCAGCCCTCGGTGTAGCGGTCGAGGAAGGCCTGGTCGTGCAGGTTCTCACTGACCAGCGTATGGACGATGCCGAGCATCAGGGCGGTGTCGGTGCCGGGCACGCAACTCATCCATTCGGCGCCGGCCTCCACCGGCAGATCGTCGCGCAGCGGGCTGACCAGGATGAACTCGCAGCCGCGCGCCCGCGCCGCCGCCATGGCGCTGCGCTCGACATGCTTGCTGATCGAGCCGCCGGCCACCATGGAGTTCTTCAGCGCCATGCCGCCGAACGCCAGCACGATGTCGGTCTCGGCCGCGATCTGCTCCCAGGTGACGTTGCGCTTGGTGATGTCCTCGTAGCCGGCCAGGATCTGCGGCAGCAGCATCGAGGACGCACCGGACGAATAGGTGTTGACCGAGCGCACATAGCCGCCCAACGCGATATTGAGGAAGCGATGCACCTGGCTCTGGGCGTGATGGAAGCGCCCGGCACTCGACCAGCCATAGGAGCCGCCGAACACGGCGCCGGGTCCGCGGGTGTCGCGAATGCGGCCAAGCTCGTCGCCGAGAAGATCCAGCGCCTTCTCCCAGCTGACGGAGACGAACTCGTCGCGGCCGCGGCGATCGTCGGGGCCCGGCCCGCGCTCGAGCCAGCCGCGGCGGATTGCCGGCTGGGCGATGCGCGCCTGGTGGCGGAGCGCGCCGGGAAAATTGTCGATGATGCCGTTCGGATCGGGATCGCCCGCATAGGCCCTGACCTCCAGCCCAGCCGCGCCCTGACGCGCGGAGAACACGCCCCAATGTGAGGTGTGCGGCTTGAAGCCGTCCGACAGGTCAAGACCGGGGTCGGGGAAGCCAATCGTATCGTCCATCTCTGATCCTTGTTCCGGCGGCGTCGGCAGGGGTGGTAATATACCGATCCGCTCCGGACGTCGTCGAGATCAGGGTTGACGGGAACGCTGACCTGCCCCGCGCAAAGCCAGCCTCAAGGCCGTTGACACTCCCGAGCGTCGTCGAGCGCGTCATGTCGCTCGTTTTGGCGCCGACGCTGCATCATCCACGTGCGCAGCAATCGACCAGCAGATTCCAGATCCGCTGCGTCTCTTCTCTCTTGTTCGCCTCCGGCACGTTCTCCGCGCTCGACCGATCGAACGCGGCGATGGTGTGGGGTTGGCGAGGCACGATCCACCGCTCCGAAATCGGGTCGTACCATTTGCCGATATTTTCAGTCACGTCGGTCGACTCACAGGTTGACAGGCTCGGGCGATGCGCCTCGCGCGGTCCTCGTTGGAGCCCGTGTGGCGCCACCCGATTCACCAATCAGGAGATCGCATGTTCGTTCCCAGCCCGCCGGCGTCAGCCCGGCCGGGCCGGATGCAGCGTGCGCGGATGCCGCTCGTGCAGCAATCGCGCCAGCTCCTCACGCTCGGTGTCGCGGCCCTTCATCGCGGTCTCGAACAGTGCCTCCTGGATGTCGCGAGGCATGTCGCCCCATACGTCCATCGCCGCACGTCCGAGCAGGCCCACAAAATGATCCACTCCATCGCTCATTCGGCTCTCCCGATCTGCACACGGGAATGGAACAGCGGCGGCCGCTCCGCGTTCCACTGCCATCATTGTGAAAAGGAGACGTCTTTTATGGGATTCTTCACCAAGGACATCCAGTCGATGGAAGACCTGCTGCTGCACGGGCTCCAGGACATCTATTACGCGGAACAGCAGATCCTGAAGGCGCTGCCGAAGATGATCGACAAGGCCACCAACAGGGATCTCGTCGCCGGGCTGAAGGCGCATCTGGAAGAGACCAACAAGCAGGTCGAGCGCCTCGATAAGGTCTTCGCCAAGCTCGGCAAGGAGCCGAGCGGCACGCATTGCCCGGCCATCGACGGCCTGATCAAGGAAGCCGACGAGACCGCCGGCGAGATCGAGGACAAGGCCGTGCTGGACGCCGCGATCGTCGCCAACGCACAGGCGGTGGAGCATTATGAAATGTGCCGGTACGGCACGCTGATCGCCTGGGCGGAAGAGCTCGGCCACGACGACATCGTGCGCTTCCTCACCACCAATCTGAACGAAGAGAAGGCCGCCAACACCAAGCTGAACACGGTGGCCCTGCGCAAAGGCGTCAACGCCAAGGCGTCCAGCGCTGCGTGATTGAAAGCTACTGATTGAGAGTGGCGACGCCGATAGTGCGGCCCCGCCACGGTGCTCGCCCGGATCAGATGAACGGCTTGCCACCGGTGACGGGCAACGTCGCCCCCGACGTGTAGCTCGAAAGCGGATCGGCCAGCATGACATATGCCGTCGCGAGCTCGGCCGGCTGGCCGGCGCGCTGCATCGGCACCTGCTTGCCGAAGTTCTTGACCCGTTCCTCCGACATGGTCGAGGGAATCAGCGGCGTCCAGATCGGCCCCGGGGCCACCGCATTGACCCGAATGCCCTTCTCGGCCAGCATCTGCGCAAGCCCGCCAGTGAAATTCTGGATCGCACCCTTGGTCGTGGCGTAGGCCAGCAGGCTCGGATTCGGCATGTCGGAGTTCACCGAGGCCGTGTTGATGATCGCGGAGCCCGGCCGCATGTGGGGGACGGCGGCTTTGGCCAGATAGAACATGGCGTGGATGTTGATCTCGAATGTCCGCCGCCATTCGTCGTCGCTGATATCCGCGATGTCCTTGAACGTCGCCTGATGGGCAGCGTTGTTGACGAGGATGTCGATGCCGCCGAGGTCCTCGACGGTGCGACGCACGATGGCGCTGCAATGTTCGGGATTGCTGATATCGCCCGGGATCAGGACGGCCTTGCGTCCCTCCCGCTCGACCAGCGCCTTGACCTCGGCCGCATCCTCGTCCTCGTTCAAATAGGAGATGACGATATCCGCGCCTTCACGCGCATAGGCGATCGCCACCGCGCGGCCGATGCCGCTGTCGCCGCCCGTGATGATGGTCTTCTTTCCGGCAAGACGGCCGGAGCCCTTGTAACTTTCCTCGCCATGATCCGGGCGCGGCTGCATGGCCCGCGTCGAGCCCGGCATCGGCTGCTGCTGCGCAGGATAAGGCGGCTTTGGATAATTGGTCATGGACAACTCCCGGCGTTTGCTGCGCTAACGGAGCGCCGCCGGAAGTGTTCCTGGCGTTGATTCCGTCATCGCACAGCGTGGCTGCACCCCAGAGATCCGATTACAGCGGCTTGCGGAACTCTCGGCTAGAAAAACTCCCAAGGATCGCTCACCATGGCGGCACCTTGGAGGGCCATGTTGCGGAGAGCATCTTGAAACTCGCAGGTGTTTTAAAGTGCGCTAAGATATCTCAAGCAATCGGACACGGGCTTGACACCTGTAGCCAAATCGAACGAGCGGATTTTCGGTCTCCTGAGCGCAGCCGGCGTGTTCTGCATCTGGTCCGGCTTTCTCGTCTTCTCGAGGGCCGGCATGCAATCCGGCCTGACACCCTTCGATTTGACCGCACTTCGGTCCCTGGTCACCGGCGCCCTGGTTCTTCCGTTCGCCAAGGCCTGGGCCGCGCCACCTGCCGCTGCACGCAATCCTGTCGATGTCAATTTGTGGTCCCGGCGCGCTATACAGCATTTTGATGTACTTTGGGTTGAAGGGGGCGTCGGCGGCATACGGGGAGCGTTCGCCAACGGCTCGCTGCCGATCTTCACCATTCTGCTAGGATTGCTTGTCGCACGGCGCGTGCCGTCCCAGCGGCAACTCATTGCAGTTCTCATTCTGCTCGTCGGCGCAGTGCTCGTTGCCATTCCGGGCATGCGCGCCGGCGGCAACAGCGTGGCATCGGCCATCGGGTTCTTCCTCGCAGCGTGACGATGCCGCTTCCGTTCGGATTCGTCGCGTCTGTGCGCTCAGTGCTGCCGCTCGCTACCTACCTCGCAGACATTTCACGGGCGGCAGGCTGCGAGCATGTAGCGTATCGTCGAAACCTTCTGCAGGGCGGACCGCTAGATCAGATTGCTCATTCTCAGTAGAGCCTCGTACGGTATCCTTCTTCCATCGTCTTCTCGGCCTCTTCGACCGCGATGGCGACAGTCTGCTCGGCGATGATCCGGCCGAGCGTCGGGAAACTGTTGCGCTCGACCTGAGCAGCCGGATTCCAGAGCTTCGAGCGCATCAGCGCCTTGCCACAATGAAAATAGGTCTCCTCGACATGGATCTTCAGCCCGATGATTGGGACCACGTTCTGCACCGCGAGCGGCGTCAACAGCTCGGCATCCTGCGAGATCTCGGCGCGGCCATTGACGCGCAGGGTCTCGTTGATCCCCGGCACCAGGAAGATCAGGCCGATGCCAGGGGAAGCGATGATATTGCCGAAGGTGTCGACGCGGTTGTTGCCACGCCGGTCCGGGATCAGCAGCGTCTTGTCGTCGAGCACGGCGACGAAGCCCGGCGCGTCGCCGCGCGGGCTTGCATCGGCATGACCGTTGCCATCGCTGGTGGCAAGGACGAGGAACGGGGAAAGCGCGATGAAGTCGCGACAGAACCTGTCGAGATGGCTGAGAACCTTCTTCTCGGCGAGCGGGCTGAGCTGCCCGAAATGCGCGCGCAGATCCTCTTGCGTCTTGACCGGCGGCTTGCCGCCTGCACCCTGGCTGCCCATTCGCGAACCTCCCTTTTTGCGGTGAGTTTCCTTCTTTCGGCTAATTGGCCTCGATGCCGCACCAGTTCGCGGTGAACAGCGCAAGCGCCTTGGTGACGCGCTTGACCGAGGCGAGATCGACGCGCTCGTTGAAGCCGTGCGCGCCTTCCATCGTGGCGCCGAAGCAAAACGCAGGCACGCCGAAATCGAGACCATAGAAGCGCGCATCGGTCAGTGCGGTTGACGAGAAGCTGGTCAGCTTGCGGCCGAACACATGCTCGTAGACCGGAGCGAGAACCGCCTCGCTTTCCTGAATCTCCGTCGCCTCGTAGCCCGGCGACAGGAAGCCGGACCAGACGATCTCCGGCGGATTGTTGGCGAGGAATGGATGCGAGCGCGCCGCCTTGGCGACGAAATCCACGATCTCGGCCTGGGCGTCGGCGATCTTCCAGCCGGGCAGCACACCAATGCGGCAATCGACATCGCACCAGGCGGGCACACTGGAGGCCCAGTCACCGCCCTTGATGATTCCAGGATTGAAGTTGAGCGGATGCTCGACCGATTTGAACGAGGGGTGCGTCTTCGCGCGCTCGTTCCATTCGGCCTCGAGACCTTCGAGCTTCTGGATCAGGTGGATTGCAGCCTTGATCGCATTTGAGCCGGTGCCGGCGCGTGCGACATGGACTGGTATCCCGCGCACTTTCAGGCGGAACCAGATCACGCCGACCTGGGCACGCATCAGCTTCTCGTCGGTCGGTTCGGGCAGGATGCAGACATCGGCACGATAGCCGCGCTGAAGTGTGGAGAGCGCGCCGAGACCGGTGCTCTCCTCCTCGATCACCGATTGCAGGTGGATGCGGCCCTTGGGCCTGTAGCCCGCGGCCTTGATCGCATCGAGCGCGTAGAGCGCCGAGATGGTACCGGACTTCATGTCGCCGGCGCCGCGACCATAGAGCCAACCGTTCTCGATCACCGGCTGAAACGGTGGCCGCTCCCACATGTCGAGCGGACCTGCCGGCACGACGTCGCAATGGCCCTGAAGGATCAGTGAGCGGCCCTCTTCCCTGGCCGGCCGGAAGGTGCCGACAACGGAGCGGGCACGCGAAAAGTCGGTCTCGACCGGCCCGTAGCCCGGCAGCGCCTTCAGATCGTCCTGGTTGATGACCCAGTCATCGACCTCGTAGCCGCGATCGCGCAACAGCTTTGCGAACATGTCCTGACAGGGCGCCTCCGCCGCGCGCGTGCTCGGGATCGCCGTGAACGCGATCGTGGTGTCGATCTGCTCGTCGAAGGCGGCATCCACAGTGGCCTCGATGCGCTCGCGCGCGCCGGCTGGAAGGGGACGGCTGTCGGTCATGAACTCATCCTCGCTGTCGGTAGTGCGCCGGTCACGCTGGCAAAGCCCGGCTGGTCGAAGAAATCGCGGCCCGGGATCGCATCGAGCAGCTCGCGTGTGTAGGCGGCTTGAGGGGCCGTGAAAACGTCCGCGGTCGCGCCCTCTTCAACGATGCGCCCCTTCTGGAGCACGATGACGCGGTCGGCGATCTCGGCGGCGATCCGCAGGTCGTGGGTGATGAAGATCATGGCGAGCTTCATCTCCTGACGGAGCTCGGCAAGCAGCGCCAGTACCTGAGCCTGGACGGAAACGTCGAGCGCCGACACGGCTTCGTCGGCGATGAGCACGCGCGGCTTGAGTGCCAGTGCGCGCGCAATACAGATGCGCTGGCGCTGGCCCCCAGAGAATTCGTGGGGGTAACGATCGGCGGCGACGGCGTTGAGGCCAACTCGCACCAGCAGCTTCCTCGCCTGCTCCATCGCTTCCGTGCGCGACGTGCCAAAGGCCATTGGTCCGCGCGCAATGGCATCGCCGACCTTCTGGCGCGGATCGAGGCTCGCAAACGGATCCTGGAACACGATCTGGAGCTGCTTTCGCGCCTGGCGGAGCGCCTCGCCGCGGAGCTGGCGCAGATCCTGGCCGTTGAAGCGGATGGCACCGCCATCCGGCTCGGTCAGACGCACGATCATGCGCCCGAGCGTCGACTTGCCGGACCCGGATTCGCCGACGACGGCGAGCGTCTCGCCCTCGTACAAGGTCAGCGAGATGCCGTCGGCTGCGACGACCTCGCGCGGCGGCTGCAACAGGCCGCGCTTGACCCGGAATGTCTTCTCAAGACCGATGACTTCGAGCAGCGGTGTAGGATGGACCGCGGTGCGGCGGATCTCGTCGAGCCGCGCCTTCGGCACGGCATCGATCAACTCGCGGGTGTAGTCAGCCTTAGGACTGCGCAGGACTTCCTCGACCGTCCCCTGCTCCACCACCTTGCCGTGACGAAGCACCACGACGCGGTCGGCGACATCGGCAACGACGCCAAAATCATGGGTGATCAACAGCACGCCCATGCCGCGGTCGCGCCGGAGATCGTCGATCAGGCGCAGGATCTGACGCTGGGTGGTGACGTCGAGCGCTGTGGTCGGCTCGTCAGCGACCAGGAGCGCCGGACGGTTGGCCATCGCCATCGCGATCATGACGCGCTGGCGCTGGCCGCCGGACAGCTCGAATGGATAGCTCTTCTCAAGCAGCTTTGGATTTGGCAGGCCGACCTGCGTCAGGAGCTGCTGCACGCGTTCGTGCACCTCAATTGCCGACGGCATTGGCTTTTGATGGGTGAGGATCATCTCCTCGATCTGCCTGCCAACCCGCTTGAGCGGGTTCAGCGAGGACAACGGCTCCTGAAAGATCATCGCGGCTTCGCCGCCGCGCAGGCGGCGCAGCGCCTGCCGGTCGAGCTTTGCCGGATCTTGTCCTGCGACAGTCACGGCGCCCGCGGCAATATTGACGCTCTTCGGCAGCAGCGACAGCACCGCATGGGCGATCATCGACTTGCCCGAGCCGGACTCGCCGACGAGACAGACGACCTCGTTGGGCTTGACCTGGAAGGAGACGTTCTCGACCGCGAACGGGCGATCGCCGCCTTCGGGCAGCGCGATCGAGAGCCCCTCGACCGACAGAACGGGTGCCTTGGCTTGCACGGCCTCGCTCATGACCGGCGCCTCGATACACGCGGATTGAGCACATCGGAGAGACCTTCGCCGAACAGGTTGATGGCAAGCACGGTGATGAGGATCGCGAGCCCCGGAAACACGCTCATCCACCAGGCATTACGGATGACGGTGCGGCCGGCTCCGATCATGAAACCCCAGGACATCAGATTGGGGTCGCCGAGGCCCATGAAGGACAACGCGCTTTCGAGCAGGATGGCGGTGGCGACCGTCAGGGAGGTCACGACCAGGATCGGCGAAATCGCATTGGGCAGGATATGGCCGAGCACGATCTGCAAGGAGCCCTCGCCCTGGCACAGCGCGGCTTCGACGAACTCACGATTGCGCAGGCGCAGGAACTCGGCGCGGGTGAGGCGCGCCAGCGGCGGCCAGCTCACGGCGCCGATGGTCAGGATGATCGTCAGCAGCGACGGGTTGAAGGTCGCGACCAAGAGGATCGCAAGCACGAAAGCGGGGATGGTCTGGAACAGCTCGGTCACCCGCATCAGCACGAGATCGACCTTGCCGCCGAAATAGCCGGAAATTGCGCCGATCGTGACGCCGATCACCATAGCCGCCATGGCCGAGGCGATGCCGATGACGAGCGACACGCGGGCACCATAGGCAACGCCGGCCGCAACGTCGCGGCCGAGCGTGTCGCCGCCGAGCAGCAGGCCGTCCTCGCCGGGCGGCGTGAACGGCGCGCTGACCATTTCCCAGGGCGAGACCGGAAAGACGATGGGCGCGATGAGCGCGATGACGACCACGACAAGCAGCACGACGAGGCCGACCATGCCGCTAGGATGACGCAGGAAGGCGCGAACCGCATCCATCACGCAGCTCCTGTCGTCATGCGGGGATCGATCAGCCTGTAGATGAGGTCGGTCAGCAGATTGAGCACGATGACCACGATCGACAGAATGAGAAAAATGCCGAGCAGCACGGGATAATCACGCTGGAGCAGCGCATCGAAGGTCAGCCGGCCGAGGCCCGGCCAGGCGAACACCGTCTCGATGACCACGGCGCCGCCGACCAACGCGCCGGCCTGCATGCCGGCCACGGTGACGACGGGCACCAGCGCGTTGCGCAGCATGTGGCCGACCACAATGCTGGGCCCGGACAGGCCCTTGGCGCGCGCGGTCTTGATGAAGTCCTGCTGGGCGACCTCGATGATCGAGGACCGCATCAGCCGGGCATAGATCGCGAGATAGATCGCAGCCAGCGAGGTCACCGGCATGATCATGTGCTTGGCGATGTCGAGCGCATGCTCCAGCGGCGAGAGCTTGACGTTGATGGTCTCGTAACCGAACGGCGGCAGCCAGCCGAGTGTCACGGAGAAGACCAGCACCAGCATCAGCCCCAGCCAGAACACCGGCGTCGCATAAAGCACCAGCGACAGCACGGTGAAGACCGTATCGAGCACGCTGCCCGCCGCCAGCCCCGCCAGCGCGCCAAGGGTCGTGCCGATCAGCAGCGCGAGGCAGAAGGCCGTCACCGTCAACAGCAGCGTCGCCGGCAGCCTTTCCAGGATGAGATCGACCACCGCGCGGCGCTGGCGGTAGGAATAGCCGAGGTCGAGCCTGACGACGCGGCCGAGATAGCTTGCGAGCTGCACGGCGTAGGGCTTGTCGAGCCCATATTCCTTGCGCAGATCTTCCAGCAGCTTCGGATCGGACGCGCCGGATTGGCCGGCCATGACCTGGGCGGGATCGCCAGGGGCGGCCCGCACCAGCACGAAGTTGAAAGTGGCGATGACGAGGATGACGGCGACGAGCTGGGCAATCCGGCTCAGTGCCATCAGCCCGATCGGCGCCGCGCTGCCGAGACGGATCACGATTTGTAGACCGACCCGAAGGTTTCGTGCGAGCCGATGCCGGTCGACACGATGTTCTTGAACGCCTTGTCGTAGATGATGGGATATTCGAGCTCCAGCGTCCAGGCGACCGGCACGTCCTCGACCAGGATCTGCTGCACCTTGGAATAAAGCTCCTGTCGCTTGGCCTCGTCGAGCGTGACGGCGGCCTCGTCGAACAGCCTGTCGACCTCAGGGTTGGAATAGCCTTCGGTGTTCGAGAACAGGATGCCTTTCTTGATGTTCGACGACACGTAAGTGCGGGAGACGCCGAGCGCGGGATCGCCGAGCTGGTAGAGCAGGTTCTGGGTCATCTCATAATCCCAGTTGCCGACCTTTTCGGCCCAGCCGGCCATGTCGGTGCCGACGAGGACGAGATCGATGCCGACGCGGGCAAAGCTCTGGCGGAAGAACTCGCCGGCGCGCTGATAGGATTCGCCGTAAGGCGGCACGATGTATTTGATCTCAGCGCGCTTGCCGTTGGTGTCGGGCTTCAGTCCCATCTCGTCGAGCAGCGCCTTGGCCTTGTCGATCGAATAGTCGTAGCGCTTGACCTTGCCGTCGTAGAATTTCGTCTTGGACGAGATCGGGCCGGTCGCGACCTTGGCGCTGCCGAAATAGACCCGCTTGGCGAGCGCATCGCGGTCGATCAAGTGCATCACCGCCTGCCGGAAGCGCTTGTCGTTCATCGGCGCGATGCGGTTGTTCATCTCGAGCCACTGGTGCGGCGCGAAATACTCATAGCCCTTGGTGGTGACTTCGAGGTTCTTCTGCGCCTTGAAGCGCTGCACGTCGAAGAACTCGACGTCGGTCCATTGCGCGAGTTGCACCGTGCCGTTCTCCAGCGCCAGCGCGCGCGATGCCGAATCCGGGATGATGCGGTAGATGATCTCGTCCAGGTACGGCTGGTCCTTCAGATAGTATCCTTCATGGCGCACCAGATGGACATGCGAGCCGCGCACCCATTCCTTCAGCTTGAATGGGCCGGTGCCGATCGCCTTGTCGTTCAGCGGGTTCTTGCGGTAGTCGGTGCCTTCATAGATGTGCTTTGGCACGATCGGCGCCGAGGTGCAGTCAAAGCAGCCGAGGAACGGCGCAAAGGGCTGCTTCAGCTTGAACACGACGGTGAGCGGATCGGGCGCCTCGGCCGAAGCGACGCGCGCAAAATTCTGCCGCGCGCGCGGATGCGTCTCGGTCAACACCTTCATGCAGCTGAACACGACGTCCTCGGACGTCATCGGCTTGCCGTCGTGGAAGGTGATGTTGGGAAACAGCTTGAACGTATAGGTCAGCCCGTCCGGCGAAATCTCCCAGGACTGCGCCATGCCCGGCATCGGCTTGAGGTCAGCGCCATATTTGAGAAGACTCTCGTAGATCTTGCCGCCGAGCGTCAGCGTCGGCTGCTGCTGGTTGAAGGCGGTGACCAGCAGCGGCGGCTCGGGCTGGATGATGGTGTTGAGTGTTCCACCGCGGGTCTGGCCGGCCGCTCGCGTGATGCCGAAGGGGATAGCGGCGCCGGCGGCCAGCATGGCCTGGGTGAATTCGCGTCTGTTCATCGAGCTCTCCGTGTCGCATATCGGCGTGAGAAGGACCTCGCCAGACGCCGTATTCGGCTTTGGCGAATCTGGCCGGCGCGAGCATTGTTGCCAAACGCCCTGTCCCGCGCTACCTGATCGGGGACAAGAACCATCGCGATCGGGCCATATCTGGCCCGGAAGATGCATAAGAGCCTTGCAGAAAAGGACTTGGATCGGGAGTTCACGACACGTGAAAGTCGTAGCGCGGCGAGATGTGACTGGCGAATTGCGCACCTGCAGCAAACAGGAGGGCCCCGCAGCGGCCGCCAACTATGCCGGACAACTTCAGACGATCGCGCGGCCGGTCGCCGCGATGACCGCAACTTATCCGAACGAGAGCACCAGCACGCGGCACGCGCATCGGCGCGACCAGTTCATCCTGCAGATCACCGGCGTCACGGCGATGATGACCGAGCGCGGTCATTTCGTGGTTCCACCCGGGCATGGTTTATGGATTCCGGCTGGCGTTGTACATCAGTCGCGCGCCTGGGGTGAAGTCGAGGCCCAGACGATCTATGTCACGCCTGATCGCCGACGAGGAACGTCGGAGACGTGCCGCCTGATTCGTGCATCCTCGCTCGTCGAAGCCCTGATGGACGAGGCGGTGCGGATGCCGCAGACCTACGACCAGGACGGACGCGACGGCAAGCTTCTCGAACTCCTGCTCGCCGAGATCTCACACATGCCGGAGGTGACGCTTCACGTGCAGGTGCCACCGGACCCCCGCCTTGCGGCGATCTGTAAGGCAGTGCTTGGAGACCCCTCCTCGGACCTTACGCTCGACGACTGGGCAGACAAATACAGCCTCAGCCGGCGAACGCTGACGAGGCTGTTCCGCCGCGAGACCGGTCAGAGCTTTTCAATGTGGCGACAACGCGTGCGGCTCCTGGAAGCTTTGGCACGCCTGGGCGCAGGCGAACCCGTCACATGCGTAGCGCTGGACGTGGGCTATGACAGCCCGAGCGCATTCGCCGCCATGTTTAAGCGCGAGCTAGGCGCTGCACCGCGGCATTATCTTCGCTGGACAGATCAAGAAGTCGTGCTGCGCTAGTCGCTAGCGACGACGCCGGTTCGTCGAGATGAAAGCCGCGCCGAGACAGCCATCTTGTAGTAATGGTGGTCGCGCCAGCGCGTGCCTTCGCCCGGAGCGGGGACCATCTTGCAGCAGAACCATGATGTGTCATCGCGTGCTGAAGCGTACAGGCGCCGTGATGGATCGCCTGGCGCCTGCCGGAGGTACCGGCGAGGCACGGTGCACCAGCGCGATCACCTCTCGTCGAGTTCAGCCGAGCCTGCCGAACCGGCGAGGCTTGCGGAGAGCACCTTGCCTCGAGGTCGTTCACTCCGTAGACGATGTCGTCCGATTGATCCATAGTATTGCAATCGAACGACTTGTGTTGCGCCTTCGCGTGCTTGCCGGCACGGCGTCGAACTGCTGAAGCAGCGTCCGGTGGTTCGGCGACATCGGGGGCAGAATGATGAGACTTTTCCGGCGAATGCGATGGTGTCAGAGCGGAAGTCGGTCGAGGAGGCTACGATGTTCGTCGGATTTGAGAAATAGCGGCGCGCGACGGGCTGGAGGTACAGCAGTGATATGCGCCATGGTCCGACACGCAATTGTGCTGGCGGCGGCTTTTGCCGCTGCCTTAGCACCTGCCACATGCTTTGGCGAAAGCAGCAAGCCGTTGCCCGCCAAGGCGACGCAGGAATTGCCGGCCGAGCTGCTCGCGCTGCTCAAACAGAAGAAGATGCCGAAATATTCCCCCATCCTTGTGCGTCTTTTCAAGGACGAGGCAGAGCTCGAAGTCTGGAAGCAGGACACGGCCGGCCGTTTCCAATTGCTGAAGACCTATCCGATCTGCCGGTGGTCGGGCGATCTCGGGCCGAAATTGTACGAGGGCGACCGACAGGCTCCGGAAGGCTTTTATACAGTTACGCCTGAGTTGATGAACCCCAACTCCAATTTCTATCTCTCGATCAACCTCGGCTATCCGAACAGCTTCGACAGGGCAAACAAGCGAAACGGCAGCTTCCTCATGATCCACGGCGACTGCTGGTCGAGCGGTTGCTATGCCATGACGGACGAACAGATCAGCGAGATCTATTCGCTGGCGCGTGACTCATTCCGCGGCGGCCGAACATCGTTCCAGGTCCAAGCCTATCCGTTCCGCCTGACACCGGTGAATCTGGCGCGCCATCGAAACAATCCCAACCTGCCCTTCTGGGAAATGCTCAAGGTCGGCAACGATCATTTCGAGACGACACAGCTCGAACCCAAAGTGGATGTGTGTAGCCGCCGCTATGTGTTCGATGCGCAACCTTCCCCGAATTCGCCGCACCCTCTCGTGTTCAATCCGATCGAGAAATGCCCTCCCTTCGTCGTCAATCCGGAAATCGCGCGAAGGGCGCTGGAAAAACGGCGCGCCGACGAGCGCGCGTACGCGCAATTGCTTGAAGACAACGTGCCAGTTGCCCCGATCTACAGCGGATTCGACGGCGGAATGAACAAGGCTTTTCTCGCACGGTATCCGGGCAGGGTGACGCTTGCGAAAGTGATGCCATATGCATCCTACCTGCCGCAATTGCCACCGATCCCCTGGACCGACAATGATGGTTCGTTGACGAGCAAATGGTTTGGTACCTGGTCCTCCAGATCGTCTATGTGTGATACGGCGCGTGCCGGCTTCCCATCGCGCCAGTGCTGAACACCTGTTGCGACTCAACAGTCCAGAGTGTTGTCTCGCTCCCATTGGGTCAGATGGCGTGCGTAGTCGTTCCACTCCTCATGCTTCAGCTTGAGATAGGCGGGTACGAACTCCCCGAGATGATCCCGCAGCACGCTTGAATGTTCGACCGCTCGCAAGGCATCGAGCAGATTCATCGGGAGCCGCTTGGCCGAGGTCACGGTGTGCCTGAAGGTCTCGCGGAACCTGCGGAGGCCCGACCGATTGGCCGGGCGCATGCATTAGCAGCAATCGCTCTGTAGGTACGGCAATCGCTCTGGCGCAGCAGCAGACCCGATCCGCTAAATCATCGGCCGACATCCAAGCGGACGGAGAAAAACGATGATCTGGAAAAACATTGTCAGTCCTCGTGTGATCGCACCGGCTTCTGCGCGCTGGTCCGCAAAGTCTGTTTTTTTCTCGAAGGCGGCTGTGACCGTGTCCGACATCGCCAGCATTCTTCAGAACCTGTTTTTGGACCTACGCGATAGCTACCGGCCCGAGCTGCACTACATGCGTGGCCCTGGCCCGAAATGGCGGGCCAAGCATCAGCCTTGGCCAAAGTTCGCCGGACCAGAAGCGAACTGAGGTCCTGCGAACGGTACGCATCGGGGATGCTGCCGTCGGCAAGCTTTGTCGCAGAAACAGACAAGGCGGGAAGGATTCGGGAAAGACGCCCAAGTTGTCCTGCCCAAGAACTTTACCAACTCTAGATCACGAGGTCCCGTCCTGCCCAAGTTCCCCCGCGGCCTTGCCGGCTCCGCATCCATAGTCGCCGCCATGAAGACGGTTGCCGGCCTTCCGCCAAAGTCACGTGCGAGCTTTGCCAATGGCCGATGCGTTCGCGGCACCTATACCCCATCGGACCAGGCGAAGGAGATCACGAAATCCTGTAGCTTCACCAAGCCTTCGCGCCTCCTGGCGCGCTTCTCGGTGGCGGAAGGCCCAGACACCAACTACCTGTTATTGCGCGGATTCAGCTTCCGGCTTGGCAGCGATGGCGAGCGCTCGGATATTTTAACCCAGAGTGCCCCGGTTCATTTCGCGAGGACCCCCGACCAGATGCTGGCTTTCCTTCGAGCCCGTACTCCAGGACCCGACGGCAAGCCGGATCTGGAAATGGTCGAGACATTTTCAGTTGCCAATCCCGAGACGCTGCATCAGGCGAGCTACATCGCCGCGCATCCGCCTGCCGCAAGCTTTGCCTCAACAACCTATTGGGGCGTGCACGCGTTCCCCGCGACCAATTCAAGAGGCGAGACAAGGTTCATCAAGTTCAAGGTCGCGCCAGTCGGCGAACAGGCGGCGAGGCGCAGGGCCGCAGCCAACGCAAAACCCACCGAGCTGCTGCACGACCTCGAATCCCGGATCGCGGCTCGCGATATGAGGTTCAGTGTGATGGCGCTGCTGGACCGTCCGGGCGACCCGGTCATGGACGTGACCGTCCGATGGCCCGATGAGGACGGACGCGAAGCGGTACGGCTGGGAACGATCGTGATCACTGGTGTCGAAGAAAATGATGCCTGCGACGAACCCGTGTTCAATCCGGCAACTCTGGCCGAAGGAATCGGTCATCCGTTGGACGAAATGTTTGCGGTGCGTCGCGCCGCTTACGCTATCTCGCAGGCAACGCGTCGCTGAGCGAAAAGGCTTCTGCCGGGGCTCCGATCACTTCTTGCTTTCCGGTGCACCCTGCGCCTCGCGGCGCCACGTTCCCGGGCTGACGCCGACCACAGACGAAAACACCCTCGTGAAGTGGCTTTGATTGGCGAACCCGGCCGATATTGCGATTTCCGACAGCGACAGGTCGCGAACCGTCATCAGTTGCTTGGCCGCCTTCACACGCTGGCGCAGCAGCCACTGGTGCGGCGGCAGGCCGGTGGAGATGCGAAACGCGCGCGAAAAGTGGCTGATCGAAAGATCGAACTCGGCCGCGATTTCCTGCAACGAAAGCTTTCCGCCGAGATCGGACTCCAGCCTTTCGCAGACGCGCTTGACCTGCCACGGCGCAAGGCCGCCGCGATTCGGTTCAGAAGGACGTAGCCCGCCGTAGGCCTGGGCGACGTGTGCGGTGAGCGCGAGCATCATGTGATCGATGAAAAGCTGGTTCGTCTCGTCTGGTCGACGCAGCGCTTGTTGCAATGACGCGCCGATATGACGGACGACCGTGTCGTCATGGCCTACGCCGAGTTCACAGGCAAGCTGACCGACGCGCGGCATGCGGGGCTGCTCAGTGAGAGCGTCGAGCGCCGAGCGCGGCAAATAGAAAAACAGGGAGTGGAACGGCTTGTCGATCACGTAGCGCGGATCGCGCTTGAGGTCGTACAGATAGGTCGCTCCCGCGGGAACATCCGCTTTCATCACGCACTTGCCATTTTCCCAGAGTTCGCAGTCGGGATAATCGTGAAGTTTGAGGCTGACGACGAAAGCATCCTCCGCGGTAAAGGAACCGGAAAGACCCGGCACTGGATTGTCATCCCGGGTTTCGGTGACCGCGAGCTCCACCCCGCGCAGCGAACTCGTTATCAGCGAGGGCGGCGCATCCTTCAGGTGCAAAAACCGCCCGAGCTTCCGGCCGAAGGCGCTCGCCTGGGTCATAGGATAACTCTCTCAGCGAAGTTGGACTGACAAGCGCCCGCACGTGATTTCGTGAACCATTATCTGACGCTAGCGCACGGTCGTCCAGTTTCGTCGTGGCAGTTTCGTGACACAAAGCTCGATGTCTGCTCGAGAACGTCAGCGATTTTGTCCATTCGCTGCCGCTTACGACGGCTCCCGGCGTCGATTGCCTATTTCGACAGCAGTTAACCGCCACCGTCCGCCGCGCTGATTGCGACTTTAATCGCGGCGCGGGCGCCTAGCATCAGCTTACAGCAGGATCAGGCAAAGCACGGGAGTTTTGAGAAAGACGCTGGGCCTGTACCCGCTTAGAACGCGCGCCGAACGCTCAACGATGCTCCTCGAAGCTAGGACAGGTTCATGAGCCAGCCAATCTTGCGCGATCATTCGCACCAACAAAACCAGTCAGACGCTTCCGGCGCGCAGCAGCGTTATTTGCAGGTTTCCGACCGCCGTCCTGCCGATGTTGAGATGGCACGCGTGCTTCACACCAAACCACTCAGCATGGCTTTGGACCCCTCTGGGAGCGCGATCGCTCACTGGAAACATGAGCCATTGCACGACGTCGTCGAGCCTATGAGCCATCACGTCATCATGGCTTACAACGGCTCGATGCAGCGCATGGAGCGTCGGACAGGCAGATCGGTTGCGATCGGAACGTTTCGGCCCGGTGTATTGATAATCATTCCAGAAGGATCAAGCTCACGATGGGATATTCCGAAACCTGTTGATGTCGTTCAGCTCTATCTTCCTCACGCAGTGCTCAAGCGCGTCGCTGACGAAGCCAACACCGCCACACCGATCGACCTCGTGGAGCGAACGGCGCATCACGACCCCATTACGTCCCGATTGATCTTGAGCGCGACGGATGTCCTGGAGAGCAATGAGGCGCTGGATACGCTGTTCAGGCACCAATTAATAGACCTTCTGGCCACGCGTCTTCTGGCTGCGCACACCGGCTCGCCAACGACGATCCAGCCAACAATGGGCGGGCTTTCGCCGAAGGTCCTGCTCCGTGCCACCGACCGCTTGCGCTCGGACAGCGATTCGGACGTCTCGCTCGCGGCGCTGGCTTCGGATGCCGGTCTATCGCGCTTTCATTTCTGCCGTGCCTTCAAGGAAAGCACCGGGCTTTCGCCTCATGCCTGGCTGCGCCAGTACCGGCTCGAGCAGGCCATGAGCATGCTGCGCGATAGCGATGAATCCGTCGTCTCGATCGCGGCGGCCCTCGGCTACTCCTCCCAGACCGCCTTCGCCGCGGCATTCAAGAAACTGACCGGCGAAACGCCAAGCGACTGGAGACGTCACAAGCGTTGACGGCATTCGTTCTACCGTAACAAGCTTTTCCCCACAGCGGGAAATGTCCACGACGCAGTCGCACTTATGGCCGACCACGTCCATGGCTCTCCCCCACGGCATCACTGCGGTTCTAGCGGTGAGTGGGATATCGGCGGTGTTTGGAGCGGCGCGTTCTCGCACGATGACACTCATCGACCGGGCTCAACCTCGCGATGGGTATTCCCGGGTTCTTGAAACATGATGCTGTAATCCGCAGACAACAGTCGAGCGCGTTGTCCGGCACGGCATCATCCCCTGCGATCTCTTGGACCGCGATCCAGCCGGTCATTGACGCGTTGTCGCCGATGGCAATGCCGCCGCACCGGCGAACACTTGCGCGGACATCGATACCGATGTCTCACTCGCGAGGCGGGCCTGTCGAGCTTCCACTTCTGCCGAGCCTTCAAGGAAAGCACCGGGATCTCGCCGTCCGTTCGGCTGCGCCACAGTACCGCTCGATCACCATGAACATGCTGCAAGTCGCCGACGCATGGTTTTTTGTCGCTGGCGGCGGAGCTCGGCTACGCGGTCCTCGTACGCCCCGCCGTGGCGTTCAGCGATTGGCTGGGCGAAAGCCCTAGCGCAACGCCGCGTGCGTTAGCAGCAATCGCTCTGCAGGTACAGCAATCGCTCTGGCGCAGTCGCATCTTCGGTCCGCTAGATCATGAGGGTGCCCCACGCCCCAGCAGACGGAGACAACATGCTCAGGAAGAACTTGGTCGACCGGCTTGCAATCACTTCACGCCGAAAAGGCTTCGTGACCGCACTCGTGTACGGACTTTCATTGGGAGTTCGCTTCACTTCAGCAGCGGGGGAGGAGGTGGAAATTCCAGCGCAGGCCGTGCAACGGACCAGTCCCGTGATTTCCATCATGTCCAAAGTAGGCGCCCAGCTCCCCTACCAGAACTGGGGCCCGAGCCCAGCTTTGCCCGTGACCCTTAACCGTGGCTGGGCATCCCCTTTCGGAGGCTGCCGCGCGGCTTGTGAAAACCCCATGCCGATGTCTTCGGAACCGAACTGCCTACCATAGGTCCGCCGGTCTTCGGTCCGCCTGTTCGCGTCGACGTCGATCGGAGGATGCTTGCCGCCAAAGAGAAGCGGCGGTGCACTACCGAGAAAATCAAACCAAGGAGTAGATCACATGCGACTTGTTATCATAGGAGCCGGCTTCGCCGGCATGTACGCCGCACTTTCCGCAGCCCGCCTGCGCGATATCCAGGGCGTTTCGCCCGAGGAGCTCGAGATCGCGCTGGTCGCGCCAGAGCCAACGCTGGTGGTCCGGCCGCGGCTGTACGAACCGAAGCCCGAGACCCTGACGGCGCCGCTGCTGGATGTGCTCAAGGCCGTCGATGTTACTTACGTGCAAGGCAGCGCCGAAACCATCGACGCCAAATCCCGCACGGTGGGCATCGTCGCCACCAAGGGTGCGAAGAAGACCCTTTCCTACGACCGGCTGGTGGTGGCGACCGGCAGCCGGCTATTCCGTCCGAACATTCCGGGCCTCAGCGAGCACGGATTTAGCGTCGACTCGCTCGATGATGCAATCGCCCTCGACAAGCATTTGCACGGCCTGGCGAAACGGCCGGCGGCGAACGGGCGTGACACGGTTGTCGTTGCCGGCGGCGGTTTCACCGGCATCGAGGCGGCCACCGAGATGCCCTCGCGACTGCGCGGAATCCTCGGCAAGGACGCCAAGACGCGCGTCATCATCGTCGACCGCAACAAGGCGATCGCGCCTGATATGGGCGAAGGCCCCCGTCCTGTCATCGAAGAGGCCCTGCGCAAGCTCGGCGTGGAGACCCGGCTTGGCGCCGGCATTACATCGCTAGACGAATCCGGCGTCACGCTTTCCGACGGCGAGCACATCGAGGCCGAGACCGTGATCTGGGCGGCAGGTATTCGCGCGGCACCGTTGACCCAGCAGATCCCGGCCGAGCGCGACAATTTCGGCCGCCTACTGGTCGACCGGGATTTGCGCGTGCCATCAGTGCCAGGTGTCTTCGCTACCGGCGATGCCGCCAGGGCCGCAAGCGACGATATCGGCAATTACGCGCTGATGTCGTGTCAGCACGCCACGCGAATGGGCGCTTTTGCCGGCAACAACGCCGCCGCCGAACTGTTGGGCGTTCCGACCAAGCCCTATCACCAGAAGGGCTATGTCACCTGCCTCGACCTCGGCGAAGCCGGTGCGCTGTTCACCGTTGGCTGGGAACGCAAGGTGGCGATGGTCGGCGAGGTCGCCAAGAAGACCAAGCAGGAGATCAACACCGTCTGGATCTATCCGCCGCAGCCCGAGCGTGCCGCCGCGCTGGCCGCTGCCGATCCGGAGCGTGTGACTGACGTGAGTGGCTTCTTCTAGGCTTCACGCGAAATGGGCCGCGCCTCTCGCTGGCTGCGCGGCCAACTCAACCGAGATCAGCCAGCACCTTGAACATGAAACAGGAGATCGAGCATGGACGTCGACACGAGCTTAGCCAACACCTCACACTCCGGCGGACCGGGGCCCAACGAACTGGTTCCGTCGCGCTACGCGGTTCAGGTCGGCGACATTGACGTGCTGGTGGTCAGCGACGGCGTGCTACCGCTCCCAACCGCGATGCTGGCACACAACATCGACCCGGCCGTCCGGGCGACCTGGCTGAAAGACATGTTCCTGCCGCCCGACGCTTACGATTGGGCGCTGAATGTGGTCGTGGTGCGCAGCGGCGACCGGACCATACTCGTCGATGCTGGGCTTGGGCTCGACCCGGACTTGCACTTGCCGCGCGCCGGGCAATTGATCAAGCGACTGGAGGCCGCCGGCATCGATCTTGCGTCCGTGACCGACGTGGTGCTGACCCACATGCACATGGACCACATCGGTGGGCTGCTCGTCGAAGGGGTCAAGGAACAGCTACGTCCGGACCTGCGGATCCACGTGGCGGCCGCCGAGGTCAAGTTCTGGGAGGCGCCCGATTTCTCCCACGTCGCCATGCCGCCGGGTTTCCCGGACGCGCTTCGATCGACCGCCAAGCGGTTCGTGAAAGAGTACCGCAGCCAGCTACGGCCGTTCGAGGAGCAGTACGAGGTGGCACCGGGAGTGATCGTCACTCGCACCGGCGGCCACACCCCCGGGCACAGCGTGGTCCGCGTGGCGTCCGGCGGCGACCGGCTGACGTTCGCCGGCGACCTAGTGTTCGCGGTCGGGTTCGAGCACCCCGACTGGTACAACGGCTTCGAACACGATCCCGAGGAGTCGGCCCGCGTTCGTATCAGTCTTTTGCGGGAACTGGCTGAGACCGGTGGACTGCTGGTGGCCACTCACCTGCCGTTCCCGTCCGTCGGACATGTGGCAGTCGACGGCGACGCCTTTCGCTGGGTGCCGGTCTTCTGGGACTACTGATCGCACAGTTCGATCGAGAGGCGCATCGTAAGCACTTATTCGATAAGGGCCGCGTTACCGGCGCCGGAACGCGGCCCGCTCACCCAAAATCCTCTTGGAGCTCGACCTCGATGAAACACGAGACCGTGCGCGCCTCGCAGGTCAACGGCTGCGCCTTCTGCGTGCACATGCATATCAAGGAAGCCACCCGCCACGGTGAGTGCCCGCTCCCGTTGATGACCCGGCGCAACCTGAGTGTCCGCGCAAAGATGCTGCTGGCTTCACGGACCCTCCGCACGGCGATCGCGCCTCGAAGCCGCGCGATGGGAGAGTGTGATGAACGTCGTTGTCTTTGGCTCAACGGGGTCGACAGGACGGCTCGTCGTTGAGTCCGCCTTGTCCGCGGGTCACGTCGTCACTGCCTTTGTCCGTGACCCAAAGCGCATGCCCTTGACGCATCCGAATCTCAGGATCGTCAGGGGCGATGCAATGGATGCAGCCTCGGTGGCATCTGCGGTCCAAGGTGCGGATGCGGTGATCTGCACGTTGGGGATGGTACCTCAGGCGAAGGAGGATCTGGGTCGACGCCAGCCCGGTGTCCCGGTTTGCTCGGTGGGAACCAAGAACATTCTGGCCGCCATGCCTCCAGGCCAGAGTCGACTCATCGTTGAGAGCTCGGTGAGTGTCGGTGAGAGCTACCACACCGGGAGTTTTGGCGCAGGCTTCATGGTCAAGCTCGCACTCAAGGAGGTGATGGCAGACAAGGAGGCGCAGGAGGCAGCTGTCCGGGAGAGTGACTGCGATTGGACGATCGTTCGACCGGCGACGCTGACATTCAAGCGTGCTCGCGGAAACCTGAAGGCCGGGACCGATCTGCGCTGGAACATCACCTCAACAGCCACCCGCGCGGACGTGGCCGAGTATTTGGTCAAGATCCTCGATGACCCCGCGACATACAAGAAGGCCATAACGGTGCGCAACTAGGTTTGGCGACGAATTGCGGGGAAACCGCGATCTCCGCCGATGGCGGCCGGAACGCGAGTGAATGGGCAGAGCTGTCAGCGACAACAACCGTTGCAGGAGGGTATCGTGGTGCATGTTAACAAGAAGGCGGTCGGCTTGGTGCTGTGCCTCGGCGCTGTCGTGCTTGTGGCTGGTGGCTGGGCGTATGCCCATTCGAACGAGACATTCACCGATAACGCCTATATTCGCGGCGAAATGACCTCGCTCACGCCGAAGGCTGCAGGCTACGTCACGGCCGTGGAGGTTCAGGATAACCAGACCGTTCGTGCAGGCGACGTCCTGTTCCGGATCGACGATCGCGACTACCGCGCACGCCTGGCGCAAGCCGAGGCCAATGTCGAAGCCGCCCAAGCCCGCCTCACCAATGTCGATGCGGAGATCCAACTCCAGCATGCCCTGATACGGCAGGCCGAAGCTCAAAGACTTGCGAGCGTGGCCGAGCTGAATCTGGCGCGAAAGGCCTCCGATCGCCGCCGCGAACTGATCCGCACCAACGCGGTCAGCCAGGCGCAGGTCGATGAAAGCGATGCGGCGCTATCGAGAACCGAGGCGGGGGTGTCGGCGGCGGCGGCAACGGTGGAGGCCCAGCGGGCACGCATCGCCGTCCTTGCCAGCCAGCGCGAAGCTGCACTTGCTGCAGTGGCGCAAGCGCACGCCGCACGCGATCTCGCCCAGATCGATCTCGACCACACCGTGGTGCATGCGCCGGTCGACGGCGTCGTCGGCAACCGCCAGGTTCGCGTCGGCCGGCTTGTCACGCCGGGCACCTCCTTGCTCGATATCGTTCCGGTCAAGGACGTGTGGGTGGTGGCGAACTTCAAGGAAAGCCAGATCGAACATATCCGGCCCGGTCAGCGCGCCCGCATCAAGGTGGACGGCTATCCGAACCAGACGATTGAAGGTGTGGTGGACAGCTTTGCGCCCGGCAGCGGTTCTGCGTTCACCCTGCTCCCCGCTGACAATGCGACGGGGAACTTCATTCGTGTCGTTCAACGGGTGCCTGTGAAAATCCGCTTCGACAGAAATCCATTGCCCGGCCGCGTCGTGCCTGGCCTGTCGGCGCGTGTCCAAATAGATCGAGGAAGCGGCACATGACCGCGATCGCCGACGCCACGCCAGGCTACGACAGGCGCGCGGCAGGAAGCATTCTTGTCGCAGGCATCGTGCTCGCCACTCTGACGGAGGCGATCGCAAGCACCGTCCTGTCGCTCGGACGCAACGACATCATTGGCGACACCCATGCGACTCCCGACGAGTTCGCCTGGCTGGACATCGGATACACCGCAACAAAGCTAGTCGGGTTCATGGCCGCCTCCTGGCTCATGACACGCACCAGTCCGCGCCGCCTGATCATCGGTTCGACGCTGGTCATGGGCACGGCCTGCGGCATCGCCGCCATCACGTATCGGTTAGATCTGCTGGTCGCACTCCGCATCATACAGGGCTTCTCCGGCGGCACCTTGCTTGTCGCGGGACAGTCGATCATTTTTCTCGCCTATCCGCGATCCTGCCAGCCGATCCTTCAGGCTCTGTTTGCGATGGGGTCCGTGGTGGCTCCTGCGACCATCGCTCCGGCGCTCCTGGGATGGTTGATCGACAGCCAGTCGTGGGCATGGATCTTCTTCGGCGTTGTTCCGGTAGCCCTCGCCGGCATCGGACTTCTGCTGATCGCAGACGGCCCCAGGCCCGTTGCGGCTGCGCGCCTTCCGTTCGACTGGGTCGGCTTCTTGCTGATCTCAGTCACATTCTTCTGCTTCACCTATGTTCTCAACCAAGGCAGCCGATGGCGCTGGTTCGAAGAGCCTCGCATCGCGTGGCTGACCGTGATCGGCGCAGCCGCCTTGCTGGCGTTTCTCAGCCAACAGGCGATGGCCAAAAGCCAAGGCTTGTTCGATTTCACCCTGTTCCGGTCGAGCGATTTTTCCTTCGCCTTCATCGTCAGTTTCGTCGCCGGTGCCGCCTTGTTCGGCAGCGCGTTCCTGATCCCGTCGTTTGCCGTGTCCGTACTCGCGTTCACGCCAAGTGAGGCCGGCCAGCTCCTATTGCCGAGCGGCGCGCTTTTCGTCGGCGCGCTCCTCATTGCTGCCTTTCTCATGCAGGTCAGGGGCGCTCCCCCTATCGCCACGGTGCCGTTCGGAATCCTGATGATCATGGCCGCGATGTGGATGCTGTCCGGCTCGACCAGCGAAAGTGGCGCCGATGACATGATGGCCGCCATCCTGCTTCGCGGCTTTGGACTTGGCTTCCTCTTCCTGTCGATCACCCTTATCGCTTTCAGCGACCTCAACAACCGCAATCGAGCGTCCGGCATCGGTCTTTTCAACGCCGGGCGCCAGCTCGGTGGCCTCATGGGGGTAGCCGGGCTCCAGACCATGATCGACCACAATGTCACCACCAATGCCACGGTGCTCAGCGCCAGTGTCACCGCAGGCCTTCCCGCGGTCAGCGAGCGGCTGGGAACGACGAGTGCCATGCTCGCAGCACGAGGAATGGACAGCGTGACCGCCGGCCGGACTGCGATGGGTCTGTTGGGTCGAGCCCTCACCGGTCAATCCACGGTGATCGCTTTCGACACCTCGTTCGCTGCCATCGCTCTTCTTTTCGTCATCGCTGCGCCGGTTCTGGTCACCATCAAGATCGCGTTTGCCCTGCACGCGAAGAAGCGCGCGGCGCAGTTGGCCCGAACCGAGGAGCCGTACATGACATACCCCGCGTCGAAACCCTCCCGCCAAGCCAATGCCGTGTCGAGGCCAGACCCTCGCGCCGAGATCGTGCTGGCGGTCAGCGAGGCCCTCGCCCATCCGAGCGGCGCGCCCGCTGACCTCGATAGTATTTTGGACCGAAGCGAATACTCGAAGGAAGACATTCTATCGGCATTCAAGTGCGTCGACGAGCTCATCGTCGCGATCGCCGAACACAAAGCCTCCCTCATATCGCAGCCGTTGGTGAGGAGAGCGCACCCCGGCACCGTAGACGATGCACGCGAGACACTCATCGCGTTCGGCCGCGTTGCCTGGGAGGAATACTCGACCACCCTGGTCGGGTTCGTTCGGATGATGATGACCGAGGGTGCACGCAATCCTGCGCTGAAGAAGCGGGTGCACGAGGCGGGACAAGCGATTGTCACACTCAAGCTACGGGAGTTTCTGTCCGCAGCAAATGAGCGGGGGATCCTGTCGATATCGGACGCTCAGCTATACGCCGAGCAATTGCTGGGACTACTGAGAGAACCGCTCTACCAGGCGCTGATGCTGACTCCGGCAATGAGCCTGGAAGCCCCAGCCGCCGACCGCGTCAGAGCCGGTATCGAAAGCTTCATTCATGGATGCGGGAGCACGCGGAGCATGAAGCGATGAGCGCAGCCAATGATATTGGCCGGTCAAGATGGTCTGGCCCGAGCGAGAGCCCTTCAAGACTGAAGGTTGTCGGCGACGTCCCGGCGGACCTGGCGAACAGCATCGACGATAATGGGTCCCTGGTGACAGTCGACCCCGCCGACTGGATCGTCTGTTTCGTGCCCGGCCTTCGACGGCAATGGTGGCATCGCTTCGTCCATCACAGACATAAGCATGTCTTTGCGATGCGGCCCACGAGCACGGGGAGTTGGCTGCTCGTCGAGCCGTGGTGGACGCGCATGATGGTGACGATCCTGCCACCGGCCGATGCCGTCAGATTTCTTCGGTGGGGTGCGACGGGCGATATCCTGCGGGTCCGCGAAGCGGTCCCGGGCAAAGCGAGCCAGCTTCGCGGTTGGTCGAACTGCGCGGTTCTCTCGGCGTTCTTGCTCGGCCGACCGAGCTGGACATGGACGCCGCACGGTCTCTACCGGCAGCTACTGCGCGAAAGGTCAACGCGGCGCGAGAACGTGCAGCAACTTCTCGTCGACCAGTTCACCAAAGTCGTCAGCCATTACTCGTCCAACGCGCTGAGTGTCAGTGCCGACCAGCTTTCCTTGCCACTCAGGGAACTACTCATCATCATTGGGCGCAATCTCCTCGAAACGATGATGACGCCGTCGTTGCTGGAGGTCTGTCATACAGCCATACTTGAAGCGGACCGCTACCCCGATGCGACACGGGCCTACGCGCAACATGGACCTACGCCAGCCATCGCGGTCCTTACGAAAATTCTGGCAAAAGCGAAGCAGGCCGGAGAAATCGATCTAGCACATTGCGAAGCCGGCGCCCGCCAGTTTCTTGGGATGCTCCATGGAAACGTCCATCTGGAGGCCGTGCTTCAGCTCGGCGACGTACCAACGCTTTCCGACATCGATTTGCGCGCTCGCACCGCGGTGAAAGTCTTTCTCGACGGCGCCGAGCCTGACGAGAGGACAGGAATCGTTGCGCGAGCGGCATTGACGGCATGACTGGTGCCACTCGCAGCGACAATCCTACTGTGAGGTGGGGTTGCCATGGCCAGGATGCGCCGGTCTCTCTACATACTCGCAGCGCGGCGCAGCTGCCCCCATGCGTCGCCGACGACAAAGAAACGAAGTGGGAAGATGCCGGCTATGTCGGCCGGCTCTAATCCAGACAGAACGTTGAAAGCGGTTCTGTCGGGCGGCCTTCGGGTCGGCTTCGCCTCCGCCTCGGCGGGTAAAGTAGATCACAATGCCGAGAGTGGCCCCGCCGATTGGTCGCCAAAATCACCGTTTGAAAAACCGTTTCAGTTCGGTCGTCTCAAACGGTTGGCGAGGGCAAGTCCTTGAAGAACTTGGTGGGCGCACCAGGGCTCGAACCTGGGACCCGCTGATTAAGAGTCAGCCTTGGGTTGAGAACGATCAATGACTTGCTGGTCGCACGACCGGGCTTATCCGACTGAAAGTGGGCGTTCGTCGCACGATCAAAGTGCTGCATTTCACCGGCTAACATCCGCGCGGTCGGAGCATCCGCGGGGTAGACCCTGGTTGGCGCCGTGTCTCTTGCAAGCTACCGTTGGAGCGGCTCACGCGCGGATTGGAGCCTTTTCCGTTCCGATTGATCGAATCCTCGGGTACCCTCATTCTGCCGCGTCGGCGGAACTGGCGAAGTTGATAGATAGCTGCATGGAGAGCGGAGATGGGCCGGCTCGATAAGCAGATGGATCCGTTCCACCCTGCCGCGCATCTGACGACGGCGGATCGCGTCCCCGACAATCTTGGGCTTGAGCAAGTCGACACGTCGTCGTCCGTTGAACCGGCCCGAGAGAAAGCCGCCTCGTCACCCGCGCATTTTGGGTCGGGCCGGGCG
>NZ_JADYVG010000090.1:0-473 GCF_020193585.1 Bradyrhizobium sp. IC3195
ATCCATGTTCCATCCTGCCCCTTACGTTCTATTTTAGCGCAAGTTGAGATGACTTCTTCAAATGCTTTATCAAAGCTGAATTGAAATGGACTCTTTCGCATCAGCTTTGCCATGCTTTTGCTGATGTATAAATCTTGCGGAAATAAAACAAAGCGTGGATCCGGGCTCCACCAAAGCGGGAGTTCTGTTTCATTATACCAAGGAAAGATGCCTTTTGTATAAGCTTCCACAACCCGTGTTTCTGTTACGTTCCCGCCGACTAAAAGAAGACCTTCTTCATCTGCAAATGTTACGGGTGGAAAGTAAAATTGATTTTCGTCGGAACAAAGAATTGGCATAATGGTGAAGATGTTATGCCGTTACCTCCAGGGTAGCGCTAATGCCGCGATCTAAAATAGCATCGCACATAGGACGCAATTCTTCATAACTGCCGTTCTTTACAGCATACTTGCCATTGAAATGAATTATATAAG
>NZ_JADYVG010000091.1:0-468 GCF_020193585.1 Bradyrhizobium sp. IC3195
GACTGCTTCACGGCGTAATGGCACTTTATCCTCATTTAAGGCATAATCAAGTAATGGATAGTCATCACTTGTAGGTGTTGGGAAAGACTTCAACATACGTAATCGTGCTTTCCAATCAATTTCTTGTTGATATGTTTCTAATGTCACGTGTTCATATTGTTTCTGTGGCACTGTAACATCAGTATTTTTCGCCTCTTGCACGAGTAGATTCAAAACATGTTCAGGATAAAGCGCATTGATTTCTTCTACAACACTTTGCATGACGTCATCTAAATCGCCATAACGGACACCTAATGTTTCCCATTTACGTAAAAAGACAACATTATCATGCGGTTGTTGTGCTTCGAGCATCGCATTGACGAATATGTCGCTCAATTGTTGACGATTTTCCTCTTTAGGTGTTGTCAGTTTCACTTGATAAGGAATGTTTTTAAACTTAAGTACTTCCGCTTTAACCTCACCAAAATG
>NZ_JADYVG010000092.1:0-461 GCF_020193585.1 Bradyrhizobium sp. IC3195
TTCTAATGGATTTGGCACCGCCAAATTAAGCACTTTGTTCAAATTTTTGAACAAAAGTGATATCACATTCCCTTATGCTCATGTATTTAAAAGACCTTAAAAAGCATTATGTTAGAAATGGAAGTGTACAAAATGACAGCAAAGAATAAACAAAAGCAAATATCGATAAGATTGACAGATGAAGAGTATTCAAAAATTTATATTTTGTCAGCGTTGGAGCATGTAAATCCTACGCAATATGTAAAACAAAAAGCGCTGACTAAAACAAGACCAATTGTGTTAAAAAATATTGAGTTGATAGAGAAGCTTCAGCAAGAGAACGAGCAGTTAAAAGAGGAGCAGGCGGAAGTAAAACGTGTGCTGATAGAAAGATTAGTAACTATATTGCATCTGAGAACGTCATAGAAGCCGTATAACGCGTTTTTTAGTAATCTAGGTAAAAAACTATCAAAACGTCTTAT
>NZ_JADYVG010000093.1:0-461 GCF_020193585.1 Bradyrhizobium sp. IC3195
GTGTCAGGGACCGCCAGGTCCCACCCGAACCCCCAGGGACCGTCATGCGCAAGATCCTCGCCTCGATCGCCGTGTTCGCCGCTCTCCTCGTCGCCGCGCTGGTCGGACCCGGCTCGGTGCTCACCGCGGACGCCGCGACGGTCAACTTCACCTCCTGGCCGAAGGACGTCATCTACGTCTACGACACCACCGCGGGAGTGAAGAAGAGCGGCTCGCAGACCTGGCCCGTGAAGTCGGCTGCGGCACGCTGGTCCAAGAGCAACCCCGTCGACATCCGCTACACCACCAAGGGCTGCCCGGCGAAGGTCCAGTGCGTGACCATCCGTCAGGCCGAGCTGGCGGGCTCCACCGTCGGCGTCGCCGAGACCACCGCAGTCGGCGCGGACATCCGGTCGTCCAAGATCACCCTCGACACGACGTTCGGCCGCACCAACAGCGCCGCCCGCCGCCAGAACGTGGTC
>NZ_JADYVG010000094.1:0-459 GCF_020193585.1 Bradyrhizobium sp. IC3195
GATCTAATGTTTCACACGCTTGTGAACTTTTTTAAAACAAAAGAAGTTCGTAACAAGATACTTTTTACTCTTGCAATGTTAGTCATTTTCAAAATAGGTACGTATATCCCAGCACCTGGTGTTAATCCAGCAGCATTTGATAATCGACAAGGTTCTCAAGGCGTCACTGACTTGTTAAACACGTTTGGTGGCGGAGCCTTGAAGAACTTTTCCATTTTTGCTATGGGAATCATGCCCTACATCACTGCTTCAATTGTTATGCAACTATTGCAAATGGATATTGTACCTAAGTTTACTGAATGGGCAAAGCAAGGTGAAACTGGTCGTAAGAAGTTAAACAACTTCACACGTTACTTCACAATTGTTTTAGCATTTATTCAATCGATTGGTATGTCGTTCCAATTCAATAATTATTTGGACGGGGCACTTATCAAAGAACAAAATGTTTGGTCGTATTTG
>NZ_JADYVG010000095.1:0-452 GCF_020193585.1 Bradyrhizobium sp. IC3195
ACCGATGACAGGTTGGTTTCGATAATATCGTTCCACTCGTCATCTTTCATGCGCATTAACAGATTGTCGCGAGTGATCCCGGCATTATTCACCAGGATATCCACTTCGCCAAACTCTGCGCGCACATTTTCCAGAACAGATTCAATAGATGCCGGGTCGGTCACATTCAACATCAGACCTTTACCATTTGCGCCTAAATAGTCGCTGATCGCCTGCGCGCCGCTTTCGCTGGTCGCAGTACCGATAACTTTCGCGCCACGGGCGCCGAGCGTTTCAGCGATGGCACGGCCAATACCGCGGCTTGCACCGGTAACCAGCGCGATTTTTCCTTCAAAACTCATGGTTTTCCTCTTTTATTGCTCAAGCGCCGCAGACATCGCCGCCGGCTCGTTAAGCGCGGAAGCGGTCAGGGTGTCAACAATACGTTTGGTCAGGCCGGTGAGGACTTTACC
>NZ_JADYVG010000096.1:0-449 GCF_020193585.1 Bradyrhizobium sp. IC3195
ACCGCGGCGAGTTCGCCTGCGTTGGTGGCCACCTCGGTGACGGTGTCGCGCAGCGCCGCGACCTGACTGGTGGGGCGTGCGATCCACTCCCCGATCGCGCCGAGCACCAGTTGGCGGTCGGTCGGCTCACGCGACGGGATCCAGATGTCCTCACCGAACTCGGGCGGTTTCTGGGTCCGGTCGGCGATCACGTGGCCCACCTCGAGCGCGGACATGCCGTTCACCAGCGCCTGATGGGACTTGGTGTAGACCGCGATGCGGTTCCCGGCCAGCCCCTCGACGAGGTACATCTCCCACAGCGGCCGTGTCTTGTCCAGCGGCCGTGACCCGAGCCGGGCCACCAGGTCGTGCAATTGGGCGTCGCTGCCCGGAGACGGCAGAGCCGAACGCCGGATGTGATAAGTGATGTCGAATTCACGGTCGTCGATCCACACCGGGCGCGCCAGCCC
>NZ_JADYVG010000097.1:0-444 GCF_020193585.1 Bradyrhizobium sp. IC3195
GAGTACCTTGTTTCAAAACACATTTTAACAAATACAAATCCACAATTAGTGAATTGGTTTAGCAAATAAAAATTAGATAAGGTGAGTGCCATTGTAAGAACACAAGACACTCACTTTGTTTTGTATAAGTGGCGAAATGTTGATTGATAATTTGGACTAAACGCAAAATGAATCATAGATTATTTCATGACTGTTAGTAACAATCGTAAAAGGAAAAGCGAGTGTTTTGGTTAGCTAAGTTTAGCAATTCAACGATAACCAATCAGCCACTAACAAATATTTCATGCAATACTCACTTTGAAATACAACAAACTTTGGAGGTCATAACGATGAGTAACAAAAACAAATCATATGATTATGTCATCATTGGAGGAGGCAGTGCAGGTTCTGTACTAGGTAATCGTCTGAGTGAAGATAAAGATAAAGAAGTCTTAGTATTAGAAG
>NZ_JADYVG010000098.1:0-444 GCF_020193585.1 Bradyrhizobium sp. IC3195
ATTTGGGGTAGAATGATGGCGGCATCGCTTGTTACGGCGCTTCCAGTCGTTATTATGTACGCAATTTCAGAACGATTTATCAAAGGAAACTTAACTGATGGTGGAGTTAAAGGATAAGAAAGGAAGTAATTTAACATGAAAAAATTAGTAGCAACAGCGCCTCGTGTGGCGGCATTAGTAGAATATAATGATCGTGAAGTTTTAGAAGATGAAGTAAAAATTAAAGTACAATTTGCTTCTCCAAAACATGGTACAGAAGTAGTTGATTTTAGAGGAATTAGTCCTTTTATTGATGAAGAATTTTCACCAGAATGGAATCTATTTGTTTCACGTGAAACAAATAGTGCACGAGGCATTGTGTTTGGCGAGTTTCAGCTAGGTAACATGGTCGTTGGTGAAGTAGTTGAACGCGGGAGCAAAGTGACGGAATATGCGCTTGGAGAC
>NZ_JADYVG010000099.1:0-443 GCF_020193585.1 Bradyrhizobium sp. IC3195
TATCCCACCAGCGACGCGCGCAACACCCTGATCATTTCCATCGGTAACGACGGTGGTTGCCGTCGTAGTGGCAGCACCCGGAACCGGCTTGACGGTACGCTCACCGGAAGTCGGGGCCGGAGTCGGCTTCGGCGTAAACGGCTCGGGAGCTGTCTTCTCATCCACCCTCTTGACAAGCTGGCGAGCACTGACCACCGCAGATGGTTGGCCGGTCGGCACCGTCACTGACGGAAGAACGGTCGGCGCCGCAGACGATTGGCTACCGCTTCGGTCACCGACAACCCACGTGTACGTCACCGGCTCGGAAACAACGGCCTTGCCATCAGTCGCCGTGACCGGGACTCCCTTCAGCCGGACCTTCATGGTGTAGGTACCTGGCTTCTCAAACAACCAGTTAGTGTGGACATGGCCCGGTTTCTTCTGCGAGATGGACTCTCCCGAGG
>NZ_JADYVG010000009.1:0-272715 GCF_020193585.1 Bradyrhizobium sp. IC3195
GGGCTCACGGAGAGCAATCCGCCCTGCCCTCAGCTCTCGTACACGACGCTGCCGCGTCCACCGCAAGCCCGGCTCGCGACAATGACGACCTCATGATCGCCCCTCGAGATTGAGCCGGGATGGGCGACACATACGATATTTCCGAATTTCGGTAAAGCGGAATATTTTCGCGCAGATGGATTGACAGAGAAGCGACACACCGACGAGACGGCGACGCCGAACATCAGGACCGCCCGCGCGAGCGTTGCGCCTGGGCCCAGGCGACAGCGACATCGCGTGGCGGGGCATCCACGCGCTTGATGGGGGTCAATTCGCCGGAGGCCGAGACGATCGCCGTTTCTTCGCGGCGGCAACGCGTGCAGACGAAGCGGACCTCGTGCGGCGACGCCGACCAGCTCGACCGTTTCACATTGGCCGCCATCGGCCAGGCATCGCAATGCGAGCACGACACCAGAAATCGACCGGGATCGAGCATACCCATTCCATTGGACTCCGCGTCCTGCCGCCTCCTTCAATGATTAATGCATGTGAATCGTTCCGGTGCTCCAGCACCGCCGGCATTGGCTCGAGGGCCCTACCGGTTCCGCGCATCCGCAAAGTGCTCAGCGGGCGCCCTTGAGGGTGCAGGAGGTCGTGCAAGTGACCGTCGTGCCGCGGTCGCACGTTTTGCAGGCGCTGACGCACTGGTTCATGTCGCGTGGATTGTAGCTGTAGTTGCGCAACGGACAGGCCGGATTCGTCGAGCCGGTGATGTCCTGCTCCTGATCGCAGGCCGCCGTCATGAGCGCGAATATGATCACTGCAACGAGGCGCATGGGATTGCCCTGTCAGACATGGCAAATCACACTCACGAGGCGCGCTGCATTGCAGCGAACCCCGGCCTTCCCACCAACGAGTGTCACCGACCGGCGATGCTCGCTTGCTCCAAGGATGCGCGCCAAACGTTAAGAACGGATTTCAGCCGGCTCAGGCCGCAGCCGTCGTCGCGATCGCCTGCCGGATATCGACGGCCAGCTGACGGTACTGTTCCCCGAGCTTCAAATAGAACTCGCGCTTGCTGCTGTCGGTGGCGAGCTTGGCGATCAGCTCGCATTCGGCGGTGAGCGTCTCGAACCGTTCCAACCTGTCTTCGAGATGTGTCATCGGCGTGTCCCCATCAGACGCCTCATGGACATCCAACCTAAGCCCGGGAAATAGGTCACGGCGAACATCGTTATGGAGTAGCATCTTTTTTTCCGGCGCGGCGTGCCCGACCGCAAAGCACGGCTATTTCTGCTCCAGCCGCCAGACGCCGTCCCAATCGGGATCCGGCGGATTGGCCGCAAATTGAGCGATGCGGCCGAGCATCGTGCGCGAGGGGCCGTCGCCGGGGACCGCCTCGAGCGCCGCGTTGAAGGCGGCGCGGGCCTCGTCGAAGCGCCGCGCACGATAGGCGGCGAGACCATCGGCATAATGCGTGCGCAAGCTCACTTGCGCATCGCTGAGCGCGCCCGGTCTCGCCATCAGCTCGAAGATCGCCTGCGGCGCGCTTTGGCCCGCGACCGCCAGACGATCGATCTCGCGCAATTCCAGGCGCGATCCGATCCCGTCCGCGGTCGCCTGCGAGATCAGGATGCGGGTGCCGTAGACCTTGTTGACGGCCTCCAGCCGCGAGGCGAGATTCACGGCATCGCCCATCACGGTGAAGCTCATCATCAGCTCGGAACCGATACTGCCGGTCAGGACCTCGCCAGTGGCGATGCCGACGCGAAGATCGCACGGCGCCGGCATGGCGCGGATGCCGAGCAGGTCCGGCAGCTGCTTCTGCAGCGCGGGCACCTGATCGGTCATCTCGACGGCGGCGAGCCCTGCGAGCAGACCCTGCTCATCCTCCTCGATGAAGGGCGGCCCCCAATAGGACATGATGGCGTCGCCGATATATTTGTCGATGATCCCGCGATTGTTCCTGATGGGAGCGGACATCACGGTGAAGTAGTGGTTCATCACCTTGACGAGGCCGCGCGGCGTCATGCCCTCGCTCATCGAGGTGAAGCCGCTCATGTCGCAGAACAAGATGGTCATCACCCGGCGCTCACCGTCGATGGCGACCTCCGGCCGGTCGATCAGGCCCTGCACCACCTTCGGGTCGATGTAACGGCCGAAGGTCTCGCGAATGCGCTCGTTGTGCCTGAGCTGCTCGATCATGCGGTTGAAGGCGGCAGCAAGCTCGCCGATCTCGTCCTGTGTCGAGACGGTGATGGGCTTGTCGAACCGGCCCGCCTCGACCTCGCGGGCGCCGGCCAGCAGCAGGCGCACCGGTCGCGTAATGCCGCTACTCACCAGCAGCGCAAACACGAAGCCGACGATCGCCGCGAGCAGGGTTACGACCCCCGACACGATGATGGTCTGGTGCTGGCGGCCGATCACCTGAGACGTCGAGAAATAGACCTGCGCCAGCATGTCGGCGCGGATGGCATCGACCTTCCGGTTGAACGCATCGCGCAGCGTGTCGAGGTGTTCCAGCGTGCCGCGGGCCGCGGCCATATCCTTGGCGTCGACCTGCTTGAGCAGTTTCGCATTGCCCTCGTCCAGATCGCGCCGCAGCTCGGTGACGGAGCTTTCGATCCGGACGTCGAGCCGTGCCAGCGCGGCGTTGTCGGAATACGTCCTGGGGTCGTCGATGATCGCGTTGATGAGCTTGCGAGCGGCCTCGGCCTCCCGCTCGAAATTGCGGTCCAAGGCCTCGAAGTCGCGAAGCCGCGCCGCGTAGGCCTCCTCGTCCGACGGCGCCTCCATCCTGGTCATCACCATCCGCCGCTGCGCCAGCGCCCGTTCCAGCGAGCGGATGTTCGCGCGCGCCAGATGGCTATAGGCGGGGATGTAGCGGTTGGTCAGCTCGTCGAGCAAAATGCCGACCTGGCTGGACATCACCATCGACAGGATCGAGGTGACCAGCATCAGGACGATCAATCCGAGCGCGATGCCGACGATCTTGCGCCGGATCGACTGGTTGAAAATCGGCATAGGTACAGGGCAAAGGTTGAAAGGATGAAGAGAAGGAACTCATACACCGGATTTCGCCGAGGGAACACGCGCAATCTGGCCGTTCCGGCGTCCTGTACCGTGCGCAATCGTCGCGCGAGTTCCAGATCGTTAACAAAGGTTAAAGCCACTGCCTCTTCCGTCACTTCGGAAGTTCCCCAGTTCCAATCCGTATTTTGCCGCATTGTTGCGACAGCCTGAGGATGCGACACGATGCCGACGCATCGTTCGGTACTTTGATTCGCAAGCCGCATGTCGCGGACCTTGGTTTGTAGTGGTTTTCGCAGGGGGGACCATCCAATGAACCAGTGCCTACGCTCGCTCGCGTGTGTCGTTGCCGTGGCCGCGATGGCCCTCCTTCCCACCGAGCTTGCGGCGAAGAGCAGTCAAAAATCATCCGCACCGAAGAAGACGCATGAGGCGAAAGCGGGCAAGCACCGCCACGCCTCCGCCGGCAAAGCGCGGCACGGCAAGCACGCCGAGGCCAAGCGCAAATCGAAGAAGGCGGTCGAGGAGCCCGCGGCCAAGCCGCCGCTGACCGGCGATCTTGCCGCGCTCAAGGACGCCATCGACCTGACGCGCAAGGGCAAGACCGAAGACGCGAGCGCTGCGCGCGACCGCATCACGGACCCTGCCGGACAGAAGCTCGCCGACTGGTTCATGCTGCGCCATCCCGACAGTACCGCGAATTTCAAGCGCTACGCCGCCTTCCTCGCCGCCAATCCCGGTTGGCCGAGCAGCGCCCTGTTTCGCCGCCGTGCCGAGGCACGGCTGTGGCAGGAGAAGGCCGACGCGGCCATCGTGCACAAGTTCACGATGGATCGCCCGACCAGCGCCAAGGGCAAGTTCGCACTCGCGCGCGTCCTGCTCGCCGAAGGCGAGACCGACAGGGCTGCGCGGCTCGTCCGGGAAACCTGGCGCGCGGAGGAACTGTCCGAGCGGAGCGAAGAGGATTCCTATGCGGCGTTCGGCGACCTTCTGTCCGCCGACGATCACCGCGCGCGCATGGACAAGCGCCTCGGCGCCAAGGATTATGCAGGTGCGCGGCGCGCGGCGAAGCGGCTCGGCGAGGACGCGCTCGCGATCGTGAAGGCCTGCGCCGCCGTCACCGGCAAGGCGAGCAAGGCCAAGGATCTGCTCGAGGACGTCGCGGCCGAGGAGCGACGCGATCTCGGTTACGTGCTGTGCCGCGCGCAGTGGCATCTTCAGAACGACCGCATCGACGACGCGGCCGAGGTGATCCTCGCTGCCAAGCCCGACATGATGGCCGCGCAGGACACCGATGCCTGGTGGCGCGAGCGCCGCATGCTGGCGCGCAAGCTGCTCGATCAGGGCAAGGCCAGGATCGCCTATGACGTGGTGCACACGGCCGCGGTGCCGGAAAAGGAGGTCTACCGCGTCGACTATCACTTCATGTGCGGCTGGATCGCGCTACGCTATCTCGACGATCCCAAGACGGCGATGGTGCATTTCGCCTCGATCGACGCTGGCTCGTCCAATCCGATCGCGCTGTCGCGGGCGCATTACTGGCGCGGCCGCGCGGCCGAAGCCATGGGCGCGGCGGCCGACGCGCGCATGAGCTACCGGGCGGCGGCGCGCTATCACACCGCCTATTACGGCCAGCTCGCCCGCGCCAGGCTTGGCCTCGACGGCATCGAACTGCGTCCGCCCTCGCCGGTGCTGGCCTCGGCCGATGCGCAGCTTGCGGACGAGCGCGTGCGCGCCGCCGACATGCTCTACGGCATCGGCGAGCGCGACATGGTGTTCTATTACGCCGAGGATTTCGCCAAAGAGAGCACCGACGTCGCCGCGCTGGAAGCGCTCGGCGAGCTTGCGGGCCGGCGCAACGATGCGCGCGTGATGCTGGAGGTCGGCAAGACCGCGCTGGCGCGCGGGCTCGCGCTCGACCATTACGCCTTCCCGACCATCGGCATCCCCGAGCACAAGCAGGTCGCACCGGCGATCGAGACCAGCGTGATCTATTCGGTGGCACGCACCGAGAGCTCGTTCGAGCAGCGCGACAAGTCGCATGCCAACGCGGTCGGGCTGATGCAGGTGACGCCGGAAGCGGGACGCGACACCGCGAAGCGCTTCGGCCTGACTTACGACTGGGACAGGATGGTCTCCGACCCCGTCTACAACACGCAGATGGGCGCCGCCGAGCTCAGCGCGCTGTTCTCGGAATATCGCGGTAACCAGATCATGACCTTCGCCGGATACAATGCCGGCCGCGGCCGCGTGCGTGAATGGGTGCAGAAGCGCGGTGATCCCCGGGACCCCAACATCGATCCGGTCGACTGGGTCGAGCGCATCCCGCTGTCCGAGACGCGCAACTACGTCCAGCGCGTGATGGAGAACGTGCTGGTCTACCGGGCAAGGTTCGAGGGCAGCAGCATGATCGCCGGCAAGAGCGACCAGCGCGTGGTGACGCACGAGGCCAGCGCAACGGAGCCAGCGGCGGCCGCAGCACCCATTCCCTGATCAACGCCGCCGGGGCTGGACGCGGCGCCTGCAAGAATACGGTGCTGCGGCTTCTACGCGCGTGCAGCCGCGCAGCTAAAGCGCGATGCGATTAGGATGAATCGTCATCGCGCTTTAGGTTATTGTTTGAGCATGATCGTTTCGGAAAACCGCTTCACACTTTTCCGGATCATGCTCTAGGTGTCACCTCCTTCCATCGTGATCGGGTCGCGACTGTCCAAATAGGCGCCGGTCAAAGCTCTCGCGAAGGTCCAGGCAGTGATCGTGCAGCCCCAGCACCAGACGGCACTCATCACCGTCAACGTCTGGATCATGCTGCTAGCGGCGAGCTCGACCTTGCCGGCAATTGGTTCCGTCCGCCCAGGCACCGGCCAGTGCATGAACAGCGTGGAGAATTCGCCGCGCCGGTAACAATCGTCGTCACAGTAACGGCGCTGCGTCCGCGCATGGCGGACATAGCCGGAGCGGAGCGACCGCGAGCATGTGCTGCACGCGGCCGCGTGCAACGGCGGCTCGTGATTGACCACCACGAATTTCATGAAGCCGCTCTCACGCCATCTTTGGCGAGCGTCTCGCAGAACAGCGCGTAGCACTGATGATCGCAGTAAGGCAGACGGGTCGCAATCTCGCGCAAATAGCTGCCGCTGATCGGCTCGCAGCACTGCATGCACGAGGTCTGCCGGAACGGGGTCCGGCCGTTGACCAGCACGAAAGCGAATCTCATGTGGCACCTCCCAAAGCGAAGCAGTAAACGCTGTCGAGCGGAGACAGTGCGGGCGGTGGAGCGCACAGATGGTTCCGGCCGTCCGGATTATCCCTGTTTCGCTCCACCTTTTGCGGTGGGATCAGAATGTATCTCCCGTCCTCCCGGCGCCGCGCATAGATCTGGCCGTCGATGTACTTGATGTCGGTCGGATAACAGTCGGCGCTGTTGCAACAACTGAGGCTCGGGTTATCAGGCATGTGCCAGGTGGAATAGAACTTTTCGTGCAGCGCCTGGTCCTGGGGTGGGTGCTTGCGATGAACGGCACCGTGTCCCGTCTCCTGTGCCTGGCCGGCCGCGATGGGGGCGATGAGAACGATCCAGCAGAAGAGCTTGCATGAGCGGTTCAACGCACGGCCTCCCGGATCAACTCTCCAATCCAGCCTTATGCGACCTGGGCCCGAAACAACCACCGGCGGTCGCGTTCGCTCCGCGTGCGGAAACGATCAACGCACTTCTTGGAGCAGAGCGCCGTGCGCCAGGAATAGTAGCGGATCAGGCCAAACTTGCCGCCGCACACCGCACAGCCCTTGACTGAGGAGCAACTTTCGGACGCCGATGGGCGACGCTCAGGAAGTACCGACATATCGCACATTGCTGTCTCCCTCTGTTGCTTGCGCTTTTCTCGGCTGTTCGCTTCGACACTCCCGATGGTCGAGAGGCTAGTCCGCCGGGCACGAAACGCTCAATTGTACGGAGGTAAAATGGCCGACATGACTAGGCATGGAGGAGCTATACCTAAGTTTGTCCCGTATTCGCCCGGGCCCACGCGGCCCGAGTTCAACGAGACGGCGCACGACGCACCGGCTGCACGGTCACCGTGAAACCTTGGCCGGCATGGTGTCCTTGATGCGCCGCAAGGGACCCGGCGGCGAGCGGACAGCCAAAGGCGAACGTCATGATAGCCGACCCGACTTTGGCTGGAATTGCTCCTCTCGCCGCAACGTGCTCTACTTCTGTTCACGCAGAGAGCGCCGGGAGCGCCAGCGATGAAGCCTGGCCGGGCAGCGACGTTCGGGAAGTCAGCCGCGCAATTCCTCGTAGGCTGCCTGAGGCAAGCTGTTCCCGCCAAGCAGCGCACTGATCCTAATGCTGCCGACTTGCTCGAGGCCGTCAAGCAGTGGCAGCAGGTCTTCGAGCACACGCCGGTCATGTACTTCATGGTCGATCCGGCCGGTACCGTGATCAACGTGAACACATTCGGCGCCGAGCAGCTGGGCTACACGCCGGCGGAGTTGATCGGCCGATCCGTGCTGGATGTCTTCCTCGCGGAAGATCGCGCCACTGTCCGCGCCTGTGTCGCGTTGTGCCTCAAGACCCTTGATCAGTCACACACCTGGGAGATCCGGAAGGTTCGCAAGGACGGCTCGATGTTATGGGTGCGCGAGAACGCCAAGGCCATGCTGCGAGCCAATGGCGGGCCGATCGTGCTGGTCGCCTGCGAGAACATCACTGAGCGGAAGGAGGCCGAGAACGCGCTGCGACAGAGCGAGGCTTATCTCGCCCAGGCGCAGGAATTGAGCCACACTGGTAGTTTTGGCTGGAAGGCCGCAACCCGCGAGATCACCTGGTCCAAGGAGACCTATCGCATCTTCGAATGCGAGGAAGGGACGAAGCCCGCGATCCCCTTCATGCTCCAGCGGATCCATCCGGAGGACCGGCTCGCCGTGCAGCAGACGACGGGCCGGGCGGCGCGCGAGGGCAAGGACTATGATCACGAATACCGGCTGGTGATGCCCGACGGTTCCATCAAATACGTCCGAGCGGTGGCACGGGCAACGCGAGATGCGAGCGGTCGCGTTGAGTTCGTCGGATCGGTAACCGACATCACCGCTACCAAGGAGGCAGAACGCAGGCTTCGTGACAGCGAGCAGCGCTTTCGCGATTATGCCGAAACTGCGTCTGACTGGTTCTGGGAAACCGGGCCGGACCACCGGGTCACCCAGATATCCGAGCACTCCGATACCAACACCGCCCCCGCCGGCCTGATCGGGCTCACGCGTTGGGACATTGCGCCCGACGCCGCTCTCGAGCCCGAAAAATGGCGACAACATCGAGCGGCGCTCGACGCCCACGTCCCGTTCCGCGACTTGGTGTACCGCAGCAAAGACCGTAGTGGGCAGCCGATCTACGTCCGGACCAGCGGCAAGCCCTTCTTCGACGCGGACGGCACTTTCCTGGGCTACCGTGGCGTTTGCACGGACGTAACCGCCGCCATCCGGGCCAACCAAGCCGAAGACGCGCTGCGCAAGGCCCAGGCCGAGCTCGCCCATGTGACACGTGTCACGACACTGGGTGAGCTGACCGCTTCGATTGCGCACGAAATCAATCAGCCGCTCGCTGCAGTGATCGCAAACGCCGACGCCTGCCTCGCCTGGCTGCAGCGCAGTCCGCCGGATCTCAAAGCGGCCCGCCGCTCGGTCGAGTGGATCATCGAGGACGGCAGGCGTGCCGGCGACGTGATCCGTCACGTTCGGGCGCTCGCCAAGCGTTCTGACATCGAGATGGTTCCGCTCGACGCCAATGCGGTCGTGCGGGAGGCCGTCGCGCTGGTTCAACGCGAGATGGCCAGCCACGCCGTGTCCGTCCGCATGGAGCTGTCGTCGGCACTGCCGAGGATCTTTGGCGATCGCATCCAATTGCAGCAGGTCCTGATCAACCTGATCATGAACGGGATCGAGGCCATGGCAGACGTCCACGATCGCCCGCGCGAGCTGGCGATTCGCTCACAGGCGAGCGGCGATAGCGCGATGCAGGTGAGCGTTTCCGACTGCGGAACCGGCATCAGCGAACAGGCGATAGACCGCCTGTTCACGCCGTTCTTCACCACGAAGTCCTCCGGCATGGGCATGGGCCTGTCGATCTGTCGATCGATCATCGAGGCCCATGGCGGGCGACTTTCGGCCATACCAAATCAGGAGTGCGGCGCGACTTTTCAGATCACCTTGCCTCTCCACCGAGAGGAAGCATCGTGACCGAGCGCGCGGAATCTTCGCCACCGCAGAAGGACGGCGATCAGCCCCTTGTCCTCATCGTCGACGACGACGCGTCCATGCGCCGTGCGCTCACCAATCTGTTCGAGTCGGTCGGTCTCAAGGTCGAAGCATTCGGCTCGGCGCCGCAGCTCCTCCAGGCCAAGCCGCCAGACGTCCCGAGCTGCCTGGTGCTCGACATCCGCCTGCCCGGAACGAGCGGCCTCGAGCTGCAGGCCGACCTTGCAAAGGCAAATATCCACACGCCTATCATCTTCATTACCGGTCATGGCGATATCCCCATGACGGTTCGGGCCATGAAGAGCGGGGCGATCGATTTTTTGACCAAGCCGGTCCGCGATCAGGACATTCTCGACGCAGTTCAGGCCGCGATCGAGCGAGACCGCAAGCGCCGCGACCTCAACAGGATGGTCTCGACGGTCAGATCACGCTTCGAGTCACTGTCCTCGCGGGAGCGAGACGTATTGTCACTGGTGACGTCCGGCCTGATGAACAAGCAGGTCGCCGCCCAGCTCGGATTGGCCGAAATCACCGTCAAGATCTACCGCGGCCAGATCATGCGGAAGATGGGCGCGAAGTCGCTGGCCGATCTGGTGAGAATGAGCGAGGCGCTCGGGATTGGCCCGAACAAGCCCGATGCACAAACCTAAGTATGAGTTTCCAATCGTGACCGGCAGGTCCACCTTGCGCCCTTATGTTCTAGCCGTGGCGACGGCAAGCGTAATTCCCGGCGAGGAGCGGACGTCTTGTCAGTGGCTTCGGTCATCTCGGTGCTTGACGACGACCCCTACGTTCGGGCCGCGATCAACAATCTCCTGGAATCGCGCGGATACAACGTCCACACATTCGCCTCGGCGGAAGAGTTCCTGAGCTCGACCGATTCGAGCGATACCTCGTGCGTGATCGCCGACGTGCAGATGCCGCTGATGAGCGGAATCGATCTGTTGACAAAGATGCGGGCGCAGGGGTCGGCTACGCCGTTCATATTCATCACAGCTTTCCCGGATGAGGGCGTGCGTGTGCGGGCGCTCGATGCGGGCGCAATCTGTTTTCTCGGTAAGCCGTTCGCCGCCTCGGATCTGATGCAATGCCTGGACCGTGCGCTGGCACCAGGTCACCAAACCACGTCGTGAGCGCCCCGCCGCCAGCAAACGCGGCGGTGACGCCGCGAGGAGTGCGCCGCCGGTTCAATCCACCTTGATGTTGGCCGCCTTGATGATCGGCCACCATTTGGCGATCTCGGCCTTTTGCCGCGTGCCGAGCGCTTCGGGCGTGAGCTGATCCTTCGGTGTCATCTCGAGACCCTGGCTTTCGAGTTGCTTCCTCACCGCAGGATCGTTCAGCGCCTCCACGGCCGCGGCGTTGAGCTTTGCGACGATCTCCTTCGGTGTGCCCTTCGGCACCCACATGCCCGACCACAGCGTCATGTTGAAGCCTTTCAGGCCCGCCTCCTCCGCGGTTGGGATCTCGGGTGCGGAGGCGAGGCGCTTGTCGTCGGTCACGGCGTAGGCGCGGATGGTGCCGGCGCGGACCTGGCTGATGGAATTGGAGGTCTGGTCGACGATGATGTCGATCTGGCCGGCGATGAGATCGTTCAATGCCGGTGCAGTGCCGCGATACGGCACGTATTGCAGCTTGATGCCGGAGACGCTCTCGAAATAGACGCCGGCGATGTGGCTGCCGGAGCCTGCGCCGGCCGTGCCGGCGGTCGGCGGCGACGGCCGCGACTTCAGCCAGTCGATCAGCTCCTTCAGCGAGGTCGCGGGCACCGCATTCTTGCTGACCACGATCATCGGGTTGCTCGGCAGCAGCACCACCGGCTCGAGGTCGGCGACGAGGTCGAATTTGAGCTTGTAGACGGCGCCATTGGCGACATGGGTGCCGAGATGGCCAAACGAGATGGTGTAGCCGTCGGGCGGCGATTGCACGGCGCGGCCGACACCGATCGAGCCGCCGGCTCCGGTCACGTTCTCGACCACGACCGGCTGGCCGAGCGGCACCCGCATGCGCTCGGCGAGCACCCGCGCCATTGCGTCCGAAGGGCCCCCGGCCGCGAACGGCACGATGATGGTAATGGGACGCGAGGGAAAATCGTCGGCGCGCGCGGCGCCTGCAACAGCGAGAACAGCAATCAGCGCAGCCCAGAAGGCCTTCTTCATTGTCTTCTCCCCAGTGATGTCTTTTTCTTCACCTCGCCCCGCTTGCGGGGAGAGGTCGAATTGCGAAGCAATTCGGGTGAGGGGGAGTCTCCGCGAACTCAACTTTCACTGTGTTTGCGGAAGCAGCCCCTCACCCCGACCCTCTCCCCGTAAGAACGGGGAGAGGGAGAAGCCAGTTAGAACTTCGAATAGTCAATCGGCTTGTGGCGATCGAGCGTGCGGGTGACCGGCGGCAGCGGATATTTCAGCCCGGTCGCGCAGTTGAACAGCATGACGCGATCGGTCTTGCTGACCCGGCCGTCGGCGAGACTTTCCTTGCAGGCGGCGTAGGTCGCGGCACCCTCGGGGCAGAGCAAGAGCCCCTCCTCGCGCGCGACCTCGTTCAGCGCCGCCGAGATCTTGTCGTCATCGACGGCAATGGCAAAACCTTTGCTCTCGCGCACGGCACGCAGGATGAGGAAATCGCCGATTGCCTGCGGCACGCGGATGCCCGAGGCGATGGTGTGTGCGTCCTCCCAGCGCGTCGCATGCTCGGTCCCGGCCTCATAGGCGCGCACCATCGGCGCGCAGCCGGAGGCCTGCACCGCGACCATGCGCGGGCGCTTTGAGCCGATGAAGCCGATCTTCTCCAGCTCGTCGAACGCCTTCCACATCCCGATCAGGCCGGTGCCGCCGCCGGTCGGATAGAAGATCACGTCAGGCACGTCCCAGCCGAGCTGCTCGGCGAGCTCGAGGCCCATCGTCTTCTTGCCCTCGATGCGGTACGGCTCCTTCAAGGTCGAGGTGTCGAACCAGCCGACTTTCGCCTTGCCCTCGCCGACGATCTTGCCGCAATCGTCGATATAGCCGTTGACGCGGTAGACGGTCGCGCCCTGCAGCTCGATCTCGCTGACGTTCACTTCGGGCGTATCGGCCGGGCAGAAGATCGTGGTCTTGATGCCGCAGGACGTGGCATAGGCCGCCAGCGCCGCGCCGGCATTGCCGTTGGTCGGCATCGCCATGTGCTTGATGCCGAGCGCCTTGCCCATCGACACCGCCATCACGAGGCCGCGCGCCTTGAATGAGCCGGTCGGCAGCCGTCCCTCGTCCTTGACGATGATCTCGCCGCCGCCGAGTTTTGCGCCGAGCTTCGGCAGCCGGATCAGGGGCGTCGTGACTTCGCCGAGCGAGACGATGTCCTTGCATTTGCGCACGGGCAAGAGCTCGCGGTAGCGCCACATGTCGCCGGGGCGCTGGGCGAGCGCATCCTTGGTCAGCGCCTTCTTCACGCCCGCGAGGTCGTAGCGGACCAGAAGCGGCTTGCCGGCCTTGGAGAGGTTGTGAACCTCGTCGGCCGCGTAATGATCGCCCTCCATCGCGCATTCGAGATGGGTGACGAAGGTCGGACGTTCGATGGTGAGATTGTCGTTGTCGTGCATGGGATGATTTCCTTCTTGTTCTGCAAACAGCTCTCTCTGCTCGTCATTGCGAGCGAAGCGAAGCAATCCAGAATCTTTCCGCAGCAGCAGTCTGGATTGCTTCGCTTCGCTCGCAATGACGGCGGCGGGCGACGCGCTCGCCCCTCAAATGTTCAACACCCTTCCATACGCATCCAGCACGGCCTCCTTCATCATCTCCGACAGCGTCGGATGCGGGAAGACGGTGTGCATCAGCTCTTCCTCCGTGGTCTCCAGGTTCATGGCGACGACGTAGCCCTGGATCAGCTCGGTGACCTCGGCGCCGACCATGTGGGCCCCTAACAGCTGGCCGGTCTTCTTGTCGAAGATCACCTTGACCAGGCCCTGGTCCTCGCCGAGAGCGATCGCCTTGCCGTTGCCGACGAAGGGAAAACGGCCGACGCGGATCTCGCGGCCGCTCTCTTTCGCCTTGGCTTCCGTCAAACCGACCGAGGCCACTTGCGGCTGGCAGTAGGTGCAGCCCGGGATCAGGTTCTTGTCCAGGGGATGCGGATTGAGGCCCTTGATCGCTTCGACGCAGATCACGCCCTCATGTTCGGCCTTGTGCGCCAGCATCGGGGGGCCGGCGACGTCGCCGATCGCGTAGATGCCGGGGACGTTGGTCTTGCCGAGACCGTCGACCACGATGATGCCGCGGTCGGTCTTCACGCCGACTTTTTCCAGGCCGAGATTCTCGATGTTGCCGACGACGCCGACCGCCGAGATCACGCGCTCGAACTCTGATGTGACGGGCTTGCCCTTGCCGTCGTCGATGGTGGCGAGGACGCTGTCGGCCTTCTTCTCCAGCTTCGTGACCTTGGTCGAGGACATGATCTTGATGCCCTGCTTCTCCAGCCGCTTGCGGGCGAGGCCCGCGATCTCGGCGTCCTCGACGGGCAGAATCTGCGGCAGCACCTCGACCACGGTGACGTCGCTTCCCATGGTGTGGAAGAACGAGGCGAACTCGATGCCGATCGCGCCGGAGCCGACCACCAGCAGCGACTTCGGCATCCGCTCCGGCACCATCGCCTCGAAATAGGTCCAGACCAGCTTCTTGTCCGGCTCGAGGCCGGGCAGCACGCGCGGCCGCGCGCCGGTGGCGACGATGATGTGCTTGGCCTGGTAGGTCCCCTCGCCTAGCGCGCCCTTCGGGCCCTCGACGTCGGACTTCTTCACGGTGACCTTGCCGGGCGCATCGATCGAGGCCGCGCCCCAGATCACGCTGACCTTGTTCTTCTTCATCAGGAAGCCGACGCCGTCGTTGAGGCGCTTGGAGACGCCGCGCGAACGCTGCACCACCGCCTTCGGATCGAACGAGACCTTCTCGGCGGAGAGCCCGTAGTCCTTCGCGTGCTGCATGTAGTGGTAGATCTCGGCCGAACGCAGCAGCGCCTTGGTCGGAATGCAGCCCCAGTTGAGGCAGATGCCGCCGAGATAGGATTTTTCGACGATCGCGGTCTTGAAGCCGAGCTGCGCGGCGCGGATGGCGGTGACATAGCCGCCGGGGCCGGAGCCGATGATGATGACGTCGAAGGATGTGTCGGCCATAGCGGCTCCCGTTCAACTCAAGAAGCGCCGCGGGCGCGGCGCTTGACCAGAAAAGACCTCACCAGCCATTCGAGCAGCACCACCAGGACTATGATGGCAAGCGCAGTGAGCACGATCGGCTGGGCGATGTTCCGTGCCAGCTGCTCGCCGGCAAAGAACGCAGAGTGAAGAAAATCGAGCCCGACGGGGTTGAGCGCGACGATGACTCCGAGCAATAGCGATATCCATGGCCAGCGGGTCCGGACATGCAAGGTTGCCCTCTCTGCCGCCGCTTCAGACCATCATCATCACGGGGTTTTCGATCAGCTGCTTGAACGCGCCGATCAGCTCGGCGCCGAGCGCGCCGTCGATGGCGCGGTGATCGCAGGACAAGGTCACGCTCATCATGTGCGCGATCTCGACCTTGCCGCCGCGCACCACGGGACGCTCCTCGCTGGTGCCAACCGCAAGGATCGTGGCATGAGGCGGATTGATCACCGCAGTGAAGTGGCTGATGCCGTACATGCCGAGGTTGGAAACGGCCGTGGTGCCGCCCTGGTATTCCTCCGGCTTGAGCTTGCGCGAGCGGGCGCGCGCGGCAAAATCCTTCATCTCGTTGGAGATGGTCGAGAGCGTCTTGGTCTCCGCTTTCCGGATGATCGGCGTGATCAGGCCGCCGGGCATCGCGACGGCGACGCCGACGTCGGAATGGTGATGCTTGACCATGCCGCTTTCGGTCCAGCTGACGTTGCAGTTCGGGATCTTCTGCAGCGCGACCGCCATCGCCTTGATGACGAAATCGTTGACCGAGATCTTGTAGAGCGGCTTCTTCTCCTTGTCCTTCGGCGCGGCGGCGTTGATCTCCTCGCGGGCAGTGAGCAGCTTGCCGATGTCGCAGTCGATGGTGAGGTAGAAGTGCGGGACGTTCTGGATCGATGCGGTCAGGCGCTGGGCGATGGTGCGGCGCATGCCGTCATGCGGGACGATGTCGTAGGAGCCGGGCTCGAACAGCGACAAGATCTGCTTGTCCGACATGGTCGGCGCGATCGCAGGCGCGCCTGACGGTGCCGCGGCGGGCGCTTTCAGACCCTTGCCGGACTTGGCCTGCTCGACGTCGCGGGCGACCACGCGGCCGTGCGGACCGGTGCCGGCGACCATGGCGACATCGATGCCGGCCTCCTTGGCGAGACGGCGCGCCAGCGGCGACGAGAATACACGGCCGCCATGACCATTGGCTTGCGCTGCCGGAGCTGCAGCCTGCTGCGCGGGTGCCGCGGCGGGCGCAGCAGCTTTCGGTGCGGCGGGCGCAGGCGCGGGAGCCGGCGCAGCGGGAGCCTCAGCGGCCTTTGGCGGCGCGGCCGAGGCGCTGGGCTTGGCGCTACCCGCAGCCTTCACGTCCTCGCCCTCGCCGGCGAGCACGGCGATCACGTCGTTGACCGGGACATCCTGCGTACCCTCTGGCACCAGGATCTTGGCGATCGTGCCTTCGTCGATCGCCTCGACCTCCATGGTCGCCTTGTCGGTCTCGATCTCGGCGATGACGTCGCCGGACTTGACCTTGTCGCCCTCCTTCTTCAGCCACTTGGCGAGGTTGCCCTTCTCCATCGTCGGCGAGAGAGCGGGCATCAGGATGTTGATGGGCATGCTGACCTCAAGAAGAACTTTGCAAAACGTCGTCATCCGACAGCGGCGACGAACAGACCAGGTTTAGTTGCCGATGTCGCCCTGCCACAGGCGCTCATTGGTTGGGATGGAACGCCAATTCTTCATCATGGTGATGGAGCGGTCGTCGGCAAGGTCGATCCACGGAATCCCGAACTTGTCGAGAATGTCCTTGGAGCCTTCGAAGGTGACGGATTCCCCGATCACCACCAGCTTGACCTTGAACAGCGCGAGCGCGCCGGCGCACATCGAGCAAGGCGACAGCGTGGTGTACATGACGGTGTCGTGGAACGAGATCGCGCCGGCCTCGCGCAGGCAGCTCATCTCGCCATGCAGGATCGGATTGTTCTCCTGCACGCGGTTGTTGTGGCCGCGGGCGATGATCTTGTTGTCGCGCGTCAGCACCGCGCCGATCGGCAAGCCGCCCTGCGCGATCGAGGCTTCCGCCTCGCGGATCGCCTCCAGCATGAAATCGTAATGATAGGCTTCGATCGCCATGGTCAGTGCCCCTTGCCGCGTGGCGTGGTGGTGCCCGTGTCGGTGGGGCGCTCGATCTCGGCCTGGAACATGTCGAGGATCCGGTTCAGCGCGTCCTCCTCGGTATATTCGCTCTCGCGCGCATAGGCGCGCGCGGCATGACGTGCGAGATCGACGAGCAGGAGGCCCCACATGTCCGGCTCCTCGAAGGCGCGCTGGAACGCCATCGACAGCCCACCGTCCAGGACGAACACGCGCAGGATCTCGACCGCGTCGTCGCGGGTCATGACGTCTGGCGGCAGTGGCTGCTCCTTAGGGCCTGCCATGGTCTACCTGTAGCAGACGGCTTTAGCGGCCTCGACGACGTCCGCCGCCGAGGGCAGCGCGAGCTTCTCCAGGTTCGCGGCATAGGGCATCGGCACGTCCTTGCCAGACACGCGCGTCACCGGCGCATCAAGATAGTCGAAGGCGTTCTCCATGATGCGCGCGGCGATCTCGGCGCCGACGCCGCTCTGGGCCCACCCCTCTTCCACCGTAACCGCACGTCCCGTTTTCTTCACGGAGTTGATGATGGTCTCCGTGTCCATCGGGCGCAGCGTGCGCAGGTCGATCACCTCGGCCTCGATGCCGTCCTTGGCGAGCTCGTCCGCAGCCTTCAGCGCATAGGTCATGCCGTTCGACCAGGAGATGATGGTGACGTGACTGCCGGCGCGCACGATGCGCGCCTTGCCGATCGGAATGATGAAGTCGTCGAGCTTCGGGACTTCGCCAGTGTGGCCGTACAGCACCTCGTTCTCGAGGAAGATCACCGGGTTGGGATCGCGGATCGCAGCCTTGAGCAGGCCCTTGGCGTCCGCGGCGGAATACGGCGCGACCACCTTGAGGCCCGGGACGTGCGAATACCACGCCGAATAGTCCTGGCTGTGCTGGGCGGCAACGCGCGCGGCCGCACCGTTCGGACCGCGGAACACGATCGAGCAGCCCATCTGGCCACCGGACATGTAGAGCGTCTTGGCCGCGGAGTTGATGATCTGGTCGATCGCCTGCATGGCGAAGTTGAAGGTCATGAACTCGACGATCGGCTTGAGACCGGTCATCGCGGCACCGACGCCGACCCCGGCAAAGCCGTGCTCGGTGATCGGCGTGTCGATCACGCGCTTGGCACCGAACTCCTGGAGCAGGCCCTGGGTCACCTTGTAGGCGCCCTGATATTCGGCAACTTCTTCGCCCATCACGAACACGTCCGCGTCGCGGCGCATCTCTTCGGCCATGGCATCGCGCAGCGCTTCGCGGATGGTCTGCGTCACCATTTCGGTGCCAGCGGGGACTTCCGGATCCGGCTCGGCGACGGCCTGGGGAGCAGGCGCGGCTTTCGGCGCGGGCGCCTCGGCCTTTGCTGCGGCCGGCGGCGCGGACTCCGCAGCCTTCGCCGCCGCTGCGGGTGCCTTGGCGAGATCAGCCGCGCTCTCGCCGTCTGCGAGGATGGTCGCGATCGGGGTGTTCACCGCGACGTCGGCGGTGCCCTCGGGGATCAGGATCTTGCCGAGCGTGCCCTCGTCGGTCGCCTCAACCTCCATGGTCGCCTTGTCGGTCTCGATCTCGGCGATGACGTCGCCGGACTTGATCGTCTCGCCCTCTTTCTTCAGCCATTTGGCGAGGTTGCCCTTCTCCATCGTGGGCGACAACGCGGGCATCAGCACTTGAATTGGCATATCTTCTCCAAAGAAAGCTTGCGCGCGTTCAGCGGTACACGTCGGTCCAGAGCTCGGCGGCATCCGGCTCGGGATCATGCTGGGCGAAATCGGCGGAGGCGTTGACGATGTCGCGCACCTCGGCGTCGATCGCCTTGAGATCGGCTTCGCTGACCTTGGCAGCGAGCAGCCGATTGCGAACCTGCTCGATCGGATCCTGGTCGTGGCGAACCTTCTCGACCTCCTCGCGTGTGCGATATTTTGCGGGATCGGACATCGAGTGGCCGCGATAGCGGTAGGTCTGCATCTCCAGGATGAAAGGACCCTTGCCGCCACGGCACCAGGCCGCCGCCTCCTCGCCCGCCGCCTTCACGGCGCGGACGTCCATGCCGTCGACCTGCTTGCCCGGGATGTTGAAGGACGCACCGCGCTTGGAAAAATCCTGCTGTGCCGAGGCGCGCGAGACCGAGGTGCCCATGGCGTAGCGGTTGTTCTCGATGACGTAGATCACCGGCAGCTTCCAGAGCTCCGCCATGTTGAAGCTCTCATAGACCTGGCCCTGATTGGCCGCGCCGTCGCCGAAATAGGTGACGCTGACATTGTCGTTGCCGCGATAGTGGTTGGCAAAGGCAAGGCCGGTGCCAAGCGAGACCTGGGCGCCGACGATGCCGTGACCGCCGTAGAAGTGCTTCTCCTTGCTGAACATGTGCATGGAGCCGCCCTTGCCCTTGGAATAGCCGCCGCGGCGTCCCGTCAGCTCGGCCATGACACCGTTGGCATCCATGCCGGTCGCGAGCATGTGACCGTGGTCGCGATAACCGGTGATGACCTGATCGCCCTCTTTGAGGGCCATCTGCATGCCGACCACCACGGCCTCCTGGCCGATATAGAGGTGGCAGAAGCCGCCGATGGCACCCATGCCGTAGAGCTGGCCTGCCTTTTCCTCGAAGCGCCGGATCAGGAGCATGTCGCGGAGCGCCTTGAGTTCCTGCTCCTTCGTGAATTCCGGGGGCGAACCGCCGTCGGTCTTGTCCTGTGGAGCGCTTGCGGCGGCTTTCTTGGGTGCGGCCATGGGAATTCCGGGTCAGAGAAAACTTTCGCCCTCTCTAACCCAAGTCAAACGCCCTTGGAAAGCACCGCGGCGGCATGGCACGACTTTCATTATGCCGCACTGCAACGTGATCGAAATATTGCAAAATCTTTGGCGCTGATCGGGCAACAAATCTATGAGCGCCATCGCGCGCGCAGATTCGTGAGCGGATCAAGAACAGTGCACGACGCCAATCCCGACATGCGGAGCGGACGGCGCCGAAGCGGCGCCGCCCTCTCCGATCCGATCAGAAGAAGCCGAGCTTCTTCGGACTGTAGCTGACCAGGAGGTTCTTGGTCTGCTGGTAATGATCGAGCATCATCTTGTGGGTCTCGCGACCGACGCCCGACTGCTTGTAGCCGCCGAACGCCGCATGGGCGGGATAGGCGTGGTAGCAATTGGTCCAGACCCGGCCGGCCTGGATCGCCCGGCCGAAGCGGTAGCAGCGATTGGCGTCGCGGCTCCAAACGCCGGCACCTAGGCCGTAGAGCGTGTCGTTGGCGATCGCGAGCGCCTCTTCGTCGGTCTTGAAGGTCGTGACCGAGACGACGGGGCCGAAAATCTCCTCCTGGAAGATTCGCATCTTGTTGTGGCCCTCGAACACGGTCGGCTGGACGTAGAAGCCGCCGGTGAGATCGCCGCCGAGATCGGCGCGTCCGCCGCCGGCCAGCACCTTGGCGCCCTCCTGCTTGCCGATGTCGATATAGGAGAGGATCTTGCTGAGTTGCTCGCTGGAGGCCTGTGCGCCGATCATGGTGGTGGGATCGCGCGGATCGCCCTGCTTGATCGCGGCGACGCGCTTGAGCGCCCGCTCCATGAAGCGGTCATAGATGTCGGCGTGGACCAGCGCCCGGCTCGGACAGGTGCAGACCTCGCCCTGGTTCAGCGCGAACATGACGAATCCCTCGATCGCCTTGTCGAAGAAATCGTCGTCCTCGGCGGTGACGTCCTTGAAGAAGATGTTCGGCGACTTGCCGCCGAGCTCGAGCGTGACAGGAATCAGATTCTGGCTGGCATATTGCATGATCAGCCGGCCCGTCGTGGTCTCGCCGGTGAAGGCGATCTTGGCAATGCGCGGGCTCGACGCCAGCGGCTTGCCGGCCTCGAGGCCAAAGCCATTGACGATGTTGAGCACGCCTGCCGGCAGCAGGTCGGCGATGACCTCGGCGAAGACCATGATCGAGGCCGGGGTCTGCTCGGCGGGCTTGAGCACCACGCAATTACCGGCGGCCAGCGCCGGCGCGAGCTTCCAGCAGGCCATCAGAAGCGGGAAGTTCCAGGGAATGATCTGGCCGACCACGCCGAGCGGCTCGTGGAAATGATAGGCGATGGTGTCGTGGTCGATCTCGCCGATCGAGCCTTCCTGGGCGCGGACGACACCGGCGAAATAGCGGAAATGGTCGATCGCGAGCGGCAGGTCGGCGGCGCGCGTCTCGCGGATCGGCTTGCCGTTGTCCCAGGTCTCGGCAATCGCGAGGCGCTCGAGGTTCTCTTCCATGCGGTCGGCGATCCGGTTCAGGACCGCGGCGCGCTCGGCGACGCTGGTGCGGCCCCAGGCGGACTTGGCGGCATGCGCCGCGTCGAGCGCTGCCTCGATGTCCTGCGCGTCGGACCGCGCGATCTTGCAGACCACCCGGCCGGTCAGGGGAGAGGCATTGTCGAAATATTTCCCGGAGATCGGCGCGACGAACTTGCCGCCGATGAAATTGTCGTAGCGTTCGGCAAAGGGCACTTTGGTGACGCTGAGGAATTCCACCTTGTTCATTGATCACTCCCGATGTTGCTGTTTGCGCTTGTCGTCGCCTGTTCGCGACTTGCGCCGACGATGATGCGGGAGGTGTTTTCTGTCAGCCCGGGCGGAAGCGATGGTGGGGCGGACCTGTCGCAGAACTGCGACAGTCGTGGACGAGGTAAGCGTGAGATGGAGCGCTCACGGCCACCCTACCGTCATTGCGAGCGCAGCGAAGCAATCCAGAGTCCCTCCGCGGAAAGATTCTGGATTGCTTCGCTGCGCTCGCAATGACGGCTGAGCTCAGTGGTTCAGCTCGAACCGCTTCAGCTTCCGATGGAGCGTGGCGCGGCTGACGCCGAGGGCCTTGGCGGCGGCGGAGACATTGCCGCCGGCGCGGAGCAGCGCCCGCTGCAGCACCGCGCGCTGGCCGCCGGCAAGATGATCGCGCGCGGCATCGCCGCCGAGAAGATCGGCCGCGGGCACCGGCCGCAACGCACCGCCGGGCGCGATGCCGAGCGCCAGCCGGGCGGAGCGCGTTGCGCCGATCACGAGATCGTCCGCATCGACCGCAACGAGGCCGCCGCAGCTTCCATCCGCCGCCTGTGTCAGCACGATGCGGGCATGGGCGAAGACCTTGCGAAATAGGTCGGCCTCGATCCGCCTGGCCGCCTCGCCTGCCGCGAGCGCGATCAGGCTGGCAAAGGCGTCGGTGCGGTCGGCGCGGCAGGAGGAGACGTCGAGCACGCCCGCGAGCGCCGCCTCGTGATCGTAGATCGGAACGGCGGTGCAGCTCAGAAGCGTGTTGCGCGCAAAGAAGTGCTGGTCGCGATCGATCGTCAGCGGACGCTGCTCGACGAGGCAGGTGCCGATACCGTTGGTGCCCTCGTGCTCCTCGCTCCAGAGTGCACCGGTCCAAAGGCCCCAGGACTGAAACGTCGCATCGTCCGCCACCGTGCCGCGGCGATCGACCGGCACGCCCTCGCGATCGGCGAGCAGCACGCAGCAGCCCGCAGCGCCGACAGCCTGATAAAGCCGGTCCATGGCGCCCTGGGCGGCCGCCAGAAGCGGCGCGATGCGCTCGCGCGCCTGCTGCAGCTCGGCCTCGGTCAGCCGCATCGGCGCGGCGTGGCCGCCGGGATCGAGATGGTGCAATCGGGAGGAACGGCGCCACGAGGCCACGAGCGCGGACCGGGCCGCCTGGCCTGACGCGATGGCGGCCTCGACGCGGGCCGCGTGATGCCGGGGCATTGTCCCATTCATCACAGTTTCCTCCGGATATCGATTGTAGGACGCGCCGGTGCTCCCCGGTTGATCTGCGTCAACTTCAGCGCGCGCCAGCAAAGGCATGAGCCCGCCGCGGCGCCGCCGTCAAGGGAACCGCCCGGTTCGGGGGTTACGACCTTCGCAGGAGGAGGCGAAGTTGTGGTGGTCGGATGTCAGCAGCGACTTTCCCTGCGGCGTTCGAAAGCTGCGGATGCCGCTAGTTCGCCGGGATCATTCGAACGAGATCGCGCGGATGGACATAGTCGAGCTGGAAGCGCGCCCGCTCGTCCAGCATGTCCGGGTCGATCTTCTCGGACCGCAGCAGCGACACCCGTTGTTCGCTTCTGGCGCGCTCGCGCTTGAGCTGAGCCAGCTCGCTGGTCAGCGCGATGATCTCCTGGTCGAGCTCCTGGCGGGCGTTGAGACCGTATTTGCCGGTGTAGGCGTTGACGCCGAAATAGCCGACGATCGCCGCCGCCATCGCATAGAGGGCAAGACCGGTCAGGATCGATTTCAGGCGCGCGCGGGAGACCATCTTTGGAAGATGGGACATGTTGGTTAAGGGAGTGCTAATTGCCAGAACGAGGCACTATCCCCATGACGCGTCATGGCCGGGCTTGTCCCGGCCATCCACGTGCTTTGCCGGCGATAACGAAGAACGTGGATGCCCGGGACAAGCCCGGGCATGACGGAGCGTCGGCTTGGCCGGAAGCTCAGCCCTGATTCTTCGCCACATGCGCGGCGAAGGCGTCGATGTATTGCTGCAGCACCGTCTTGAGGGAGTCCTTGGTCAGGTTGCCGTCCGCATCGAAGGCATCGCCGACGCTACTGAGATAGATTTCCGGCTGCTGGAGGACCGGACCGGAAATGCCCGGCAGGATGTTCTGCAGATGCTTGGCCGCGCTGACGCCGCCGAGCAGCCCCGGCGAATTGGAGATGATGCCGACCGGTTTGCCGAGGAACGAGCTCTTGCCATAGGGGCGCGAGGCGACGTCGATGGCGTTCTTCAGGACGCCCGGGATCGAGCGGTTGTATTCGGGCGTGACGAACAGGACGCCATTTGACGTCTTGAGCTTCTCGCGGAAGGCGAGCCAGTCCGCGGGCGGCGCGCCCTCTAGGTCCTGGTTGAAGTACGAGATGCCCGCCGGCGTGATCACCTCGAGCTTGAGCGAGGCAGGCGCAAGCTTGGCGAGCGCATTGGCGATCTTGAGCGAGAAGCTGTCCTTGCGCACGCTGCCAGCGATCGTGACGATGTTGTAGGCCATTGGGTGTCCTTGAAGGCTCGAGCGGAAATGCCGGGACGGCACTTAAGCCATCCGGGCCAATAGATGCAAGTGCATGAACCGGTCCGATTTGGAAACGCTGCGTTTCTGGAAATGGGTCCGGTTGCGATCCGTCCAGGCCACGATCAAAAGCAATCAGGCCGCCAAGCGGCGGCCTGATGCGTGTCGATAACCGACCGAAGCGATCACTTGTTCGGGTTGATGAGGAATTTTTCGCCGGTGGCCCGCTTGGCGTAGACTGCGATATTGGCGGGATCGAGCGCCTCGGCGAGCGAGACAACCTTGGTGTAATGGCTGGCGAAGGTGGTCTTGAGCTCGGACGCCACGCGCTGGCGCAGGCGGCCGATCTCGGCCGGACCGATGTTCTGAAGGAATGGCGTGAGCAGCCAGCCGCCGACGCCCCAGCTGAGCCCGAACGAGCGGTTCAGCTCCGTCGGCCGCGTGTCGAGGCTGCCATAGATGTAGACCTGCTTGTACACGTTGGAGCCGTAGCGGCTGTATTCCTTCGCGGTCTTGTTGGCTGCGATCTCCATCGCGGTCAGGATCTGGCTCGCCAGCTTGCCGCCGCCGATGGCGTCGAAGGCGATGGTGGCGCCGGTCTCGACCAGCGCGTTGGTCAGATCGTCCATGAAGCTGGGCGCGCTGGAATCCACGACGTACTTTGCGCCGATCTTGTGCAGGATGTCGGCCTGCTCCTTGTTCCTGACGATGTTGACGAGGCCGATGCCGTCCTTGATGCAGATCTTGTTGAGCATCTGACCGAGATTGGAGGCGGCGGCCGTGTGCACGAGCGCCTTGTGGTTCTCCCGCCGCATCGTCTCGGTCATGCCGAGTGCGGTCAGCGGATTGACGAACCAGGAGGCGCCGTCCGCCGCCGTGGTGCCCGGCGGCAGCTCCATGACGTCGCGGACCTTCAGCACGCGGTACTGCGTGTACATCGCGCCGCCGATCATCGACACCGTCTTGCCCATCAGGGCCCTGGCCGCATCCGACGATCCGGTCCGTATCACCGTGCCGGCGCCCTCGTTGCCGACCGGCAGCGACTGATCGAATCTCGCCGCCATCATCCGCATCGCCGCCTCCGGCATCGTGGCGGTGATGACCGGCATCTCCTTGCTGCCGGAGACCTTGGCGGCCGACATGTCGGCGGGACCGATCAGGAGCCCGAGGTCGGACGGGTTGATCGGGGTGGCCTCGACGCGAACCACGACCTCATCGTCGGCCGGCTCCGGGGTCGGGACCGTCACGAGAGACAATTCCAGCTCGCCGCTCTTCTTGAGCAGCGAACGCAATTCCAGTCCGGTCTTGCCGTCACTCATGTCGATCCTCCCCTGTCCTTCTGTTCGCGCGGATCGAGACGCCGGCTTACGCCAGCGCCTTCAGTGCCGCCCTGCCGCCATAGAGCGCCTGCTTGCCGAGCTGCTGCTCGATGCGCAAGAGCTGGTTGTATTTGGCGGTCCGGTCGGACCTTGCAAGGGAGCCGGTCTTGATCTGACCGCAATTGGTGGCGACCGCGAGGTCGGCGATGGTGGAATCCTCGGTCTCGCCGGAGCGGTGCGACATCACCGAGGTGTAGCCGGCCTTGTGCGCCATCTCGACCGCGGCGAGCGTCTCGGTCAGCGTGCCGATCTGGTTGACCTTGATCAGGATCGAGTTGGCGCGGCCGGTCTTGATGCCTTCGGCAAGGCGCTTGACGTTGGTGACGAAGAGGTCGTCGCCGACCAGCTGGCACTTCTTGCCGATCAGGTCGGTGAGCTCCTTCCAGCCGTCCATGTCGTCTTCCGACATGCCGTCCTCGATGGTCACGATCGGATAGCGCGCGACGAGGTCGGCAAGATACTTCGCCTGCTCGGAGATCGAGCGGGTCTTGCCCTCGCCTTCATAGACGTATTTGCCGTCCTTGAAGAACTCGGTCGAGGCGCAGTCGAGGCCGAGCATGATGTCGGTGCCCGCCTTGAAGCCGGCCTTGCCGATCGCGTTCATGACGAAGTCGAGCGCGGCGTCCGCCGACGGCAGGTTCGGAGCGAAACCGCCCTCGTCGCCGACATTGGTGTTGTGGCCGGCCTTCTTCAATTCGGACTTCAGCGTATGGAAGACTTCCGCGCCGTAGCGCAGGCCCTCGGCAAAGCTCGAGGCGCCGACCGGCAGGATCATGAATTCCTGGAAGTCGATCGGGTTGTCGGCGTGCACGCCGCCATTGATGATGTTCATCATCGGCACCGGCAGCAGGCGCGCGGAGGTGCCGCCGACGTAGCGATAGAGCGGCATGTCGAGCGAATTCGCGGCCGCCTTGGCGCAGGCCAGCGAGACGCCGAGGATGGCGTTGGCGCCCAGCCGGCTCTTGTTCGGCGTGCCGTCGAGGTCGATCATGATCTGGTCGATCTGGGCCTGCTGCTCGACATCGAGGCCGCTCAGGGCCTCGAAGATCTCGCCATTGACGGCGCCGACCGCCTTGGTCACGCCCTTGCCGAGATAGCGCGCCTTGTCGCCGTCGCGCAGTTCCACGGCCTCATGGGCGCCGGTGGAGGCGCCGGACGGAACCGCGGCGCGGCCGAGCGCCCCGTCCTCCAGCACGACATCGACCTCGACGGTGGGATTGCCCCGGCTATCGAGAATTTCGCGGCCGATGATGTCGATGATGGCGGTCATGATGTCCACTTCCGTTCGTTGGGGCTGATCGGTGCCGCGGGTCTTACACGGGCCGCAAGCAAATGTGAACGCTTGGACGCACGGCTCCGACTGACGCGAAAGGCGCCTCAGAATATGCTCGACCACGTCTGGTCCGCGTGCCCAACCTCAATCTCAAACAGTCGGGGTAACGCCATGAATCGCCGCCAATTTCTTGCTTCGAGCGCCGCGCTGCTTGCCGCCCGTCCAGGTTTTGCGCAGGAAGGCCCGTTCCGGACGAGATACTACCCGATCAGCCCAGGCATCGGCCTGCACGATCTCACGCCCGCCCCTGACGGCACGATCTGGTTCACGGCGCAGGGCAAGGGCCTGCTCGGCAGCCTCGATCCACGCGATGGCCGTTTCAAGACGGTCAGCCTCGGCCAGGGCGCGGCCCCACACGGCGTGACCATCGGGCCCGATGGCGCGCCCTGGATCACCGAAGGCGGCCAGAACGCGATTGCGCGGGTCGACCCTGCCGATCTCAAGGTGACGCTGTTCCGCCTGCCGGAAAAGTTAGCCTCCGCCAATCTCAACACCGGCGTGTTCGACAGGGATGGCACCTACTGGTTCACCGGCCAGTCCGGCTATTACGGCCGGCTGTCTCCGAAGACCGGCGAGATGAACGTGTTCAAGGCGCCGAAGGGGGTCGGCCCCTACGGCATCACGGTCACACCCATGGGCGATGTCTGGTACGCCTCCCTCGGCGGCAGCCATATCGCGAAGATCGACCGCGCGGGCGGCAATGCGACCGTGGTCGAGCCGCCGACCCCGAACCAGGGTTCACGGCGCGTCTGGTCGGATTCGAGGGGCCGGATCTGGGTCAGCGAGTGGAACAGCGGCCACGTCTCGGTGCATGATCCCGCGGACGGCTCGTGGAAGACCTGGAAGCTGCCAGGCGAACGTCCCCGCGCCTATGCCGTTTATGTCGACGACAAGGACAAGGTCTGGCTGACCGATTTCTCCGCCAACGCCATCGTGCGCTTCGATCCCGCCACCGAGAAGTTCAACGTCTTCGCCAGCGACAAGGCCAACGCCAATGTCCGCCAGCTCGACGGGCGGCCGGGCGAGCTTTGGGGCTGCGAGTCCGGCAACGACCGCATCGTCATGATCCAGACAATCGCCGCCGGTTGACGACGAGCCCGTTTGCGTCCATCCCGGCATCCTCTGGAGCGCGATCTTATCGCGCTCCTATTGCTTAACTGAGCATGATCTTTCGGAAACCCGGTGCCCACTTTTCCGGATCATGCTCCACAGGATGTTGACGACGATGGCGAAAAAGTCCCTCCAGCTCGGCCGCGCGGTCGAATGGTCGCACACGCCGGAAGAGGCCCAACTCGACCGCGTGCCCAATCCGCAGAAAGGCACGGATTATCTGGTGCGCTTCACCGTGCCGGAATTCACCTCGCTCTGCCCGGTTACGGGCCAGCCGGATTTCGCGCATCTGATGATCGACTACGCGCCGGGGGCGTGGCTCCTGGAGTCGAAATCGCTCAAGCTCTACATCGCGAGCTTCCGCAATCACGGCGCCTTCCACGAGGACTGCACCGTGATGATCGGCAAGCGTATCGCGTCCGAGATCAAGCCGAAATTCCTGCGCATCGGCGGCTATTGGTATCCGCGCGGCGGCATCCCCATCGACGTGTTCTGGCAGACCGGCCGCGTGCCGAAGGGACTCTGGGTGCCGGAGCAAGGCGTGGCGCCCTATCGCGGGCGGGGCTAGGGCATGCTCGGTCACGTGTGACCATCAAGAGAAAACGGCCTCGGTCGACAGCGACGAGGCCGCTCTCGCAGCACGGTCCTAGCTTGCCAAGCGCTGCCTCAGGCTCTGGTAGAGCGCCGTCTCGAAGTTCATATAGCCGATGAATGATGTCGGATCACCGAAGGGCAGAATCTGGGTGGCCCAGAACCCGCCGACGTTGTTCTGCCGATCGATCCAGTAGAACAGGTTGGCAAGCCCGGCCCAGCCCAGCGCGCCGGCGGGACGTCCTGTCGGGGCTTCCTCGTCGTTGACCATGAAGCTCAACGCCCAGGATTTGGATTGGCCCGGAAAGAATTCCGCGTCGTTGCACAGTGACGGGATGACCCCCGTGATCGGCGTTACCTTCCTGTCGCCCAGGTGGTTCCTTTCCGCCATCCGAACGGTTTCGGCTTTCAGCACGCGGCCGTGTTCGCCAACCCCATCATTCAGCCACATGCGGATGAAACGCATGTAGTCGCCGACCGTGCCGTACAGGCCGTGGCCGCCCATATGGACTTCGGGCTTTGCCGGAAGCTCGAAATCCATCGGCGTCAGCGACCCGTCGGCATTCCGCGCGTGGATGCCGGCCAGTTTCTGGCGCATCGCATCGGTCAGCTCGAAGGTCATGTCCTCGATCCCGAGCGGTTCGAAGATGCGTGTTTTGAAGACTTCACCGAGTCGCTTGCCCGTGATGGCCTCGACGATCTGGCCGCACCAGTCGAGATTCGTCCCATAGTCCCAGCGCTCGCCGGGATCGAACAGCAGCGGGGTCATCAGGGAGGCCTTGGTCGCGGTGATCACGCTGGGCTGCCCCTTCTCCTGCGCCAGCCGGTTGTAGGTGTGGTTGATGAAATCGTAGCTCAGGCCCGCCGTGTGGGTCATCAGCATGCGCGTGGTGATATCGCGCTTCGGTGCACGCAGGATCGGCTCGCCCGCTGCATCGAAGCCCTCGATCACCTGCAGCTTTCCGATCTCGTTCGCGTAACGCTTCGCGGGCGCATCGAGATCGAGCTTGCCCTCCTCGACGAGTTGCAGAACGGCCGTGCCGGTAATCGCCTTGGTGGTGGAGAAAAGGGCAAAGACGCTGTCGGTGGTCATGTCCGCCGGCCGATCGAGACGGCGTTTGCCGGCTGCGCCTTCATAGATGTTGCGCCGGCGGTCCGTCACCATCGCGACAACGCCGGGCACGCGCGGCGTGGATGTGACGACGCCGTCGAGAACGGCATCTGCCGTCGCGCCAAAATTCATGATCATGATCGTCCTCCCGTGCTGGATTGTTTGATGTGGTCGACGCTCGCGTCGCGAGCGCTCATTGCATCGCGAAGCCCTCGTAACCGTTCACCGCGACCTCGTCGCACTTCTGTCGATACGCGCCGACGCCGCCGCAGTACGACAGGACACGGCGCGGCTTGCCTTCGACGTTCGAGCCCAGGTACCAGGAATTGGTTTTCGCGATCAGCGTCGCGTTTGCGATCTCATCGTGATGGGCCACCCAGCTGTCCTGGGCGTCCTTTGTCGGCTCGACCACCTTCAGATCCTTGCTGCGCATGTACTTGATGCAGTCATCGATCCATTCGACCTGCTGCTGCAGGCACGTGGTCATGTTGCACAGCGCGGCGGACGGAGCGAGCGGAACGGCGGTCGTGAACAGGTTGGGATAGCCGTGAACCTGCAGGCCCATCGTGGTGCGGATGTCCCTGCCCCAGTCCTCCCTCAGCGATCGGCCGTCGCGGCCCCTGATATCGATGCGCGTCAAGGCACCGGTGCCGGCGTCGAAGCCGGTTGCTAGGATAATGACATCCAGCTCATGGACCGTACCGTCAGCGGTCTGAATACCAGTGGGCGTGACGCGATCGATGGGATTGCTCTTGACGCTGACGATCTCGACGTTGGGGCGATGGAAGGCCTCGAGGAAGTTCTGCTCGAGCGGCACACGGTGCGTTCCGAAGCCATAATCGGCAGGAATCAACGCATCGCACAGTTTCGGATCCCCGAGCCGCTCGCGCATCTTCCCGCGCACGAATTCGGAGATCTCGGCATTGACCTCTGGGTCGAAGAACAGCTCGGCGAACGAGGATATCCATAGCTTCAGGGAACCGTCATTCCAGCAGGCCTCGATCACCGCGCGGCGGCGCTCCGGCGTGAGGTCTGCCCAGGCGTGCTCGAAGTCGTATTCAAAGCCGGTGAATGTGCGCGGCAGGCGTTCGGTGAGTGACTTGAATCTCGACTTGTAGTCCTCGACCTCCGCGGCCCCAAATTTCGGATTCTTCATCGGGATGATGTATTGCGGCGTCCGGATGAACACCTTGAGATGGCCGACATCGCCGGCGATCGTCTGGATGACCTGGATGCCGGTCGCACCGTTGCCGATGACTCCGACGCGCTTGCCTGCGAGGTCGACAGGCTGCTCCGGCCAGCGCGCCGTATGGAACAACCGTCCCTTGAAAGTCTCCTGCCCCGGAAAGGATACGTAGGGAGCCGACAGCATGCCGCAGCAGGTGACCAGAAACTGGGTGTCGATCACGTCGGCCCGGTCGGTCGTGACCAGCCAGCGCTGCGTGGCCTCGTTGAAGTGCGCGCTCTTGACCGTCGTACTGAACTGGATGTCCTTGCGCAGATCGAGACGGTCGGCGACGTAGTTCATCCAGCGCTCGATTTCGGGCTGGCCCGGAAACTTCTCGCTCCAGCTCCAATCCTTGTAGAGCTCCTCGGAGAAAAGATACTGATAGATGTAGGCCTCGGAGTCGAAGCGCGCGCCGGGATATCGATTCCAATACCACGTGCCGCCTACGCCTGACGCGGCGTCGATCCCCCTGACGCTCAATCCCTGCTCGCGCAGACGATAGAGTTGATAGAGCCCGGCGACGCCGGCTCCGACAACCACGGCATCGAATCTCGCTGGTCCATGCGAACCGTTGCTTCCATTGGATTTGGTCAGGGCTTCCGCCATTTCTTCCTCCTCGGTGATTTTTGAGTGCGCACGACCTTCCCCATCCGTCATACGATCGGATGGTGGTGCAGCGCGTCATTGTTGATCCCATCAGTGCGGGACGGGGGAAGCTATGAGTATTCCGGCGGCTGGAGCTTGAACAAATCGGACAATTCTTTGAACGAAGCCGGACGTCCGTTGCCGGTTCTGCAGTTCGGCAACGCGGCTCGCTTGGCAAATGGCAAAACCGGCTTATGCTCGTCTCCGCCGTTCGGCCAATGAGAAGCAGAAGCGGTCAACCGCGCCTTAGAATCAGGGAAGGAGTCGCGCGCGATGGGCCAATTAATCACGGTTGAGGAGCTCCCCCGCTACGCTCCCGGCCAATTGATGCTGGACAGTTCCGCCGTGGGCAAGGCTGACTTTCGGTTGCGCGTCTTCCGCTATGCGCCGTCCGACATCTGGGTGCCGCCGTCCGAGAATTTCCTGATCGTCGTCTATCGCGAAGGCACCACGTCAATGAACCGCCGTGTGACCGGCGCGTGGAAGCAGGATCACGTCGGACGCGGTGTCACAACCCTGCTGACACGTGCGGAGCCTTCGAACTGGCGCTGGAGCAATGACCTCGAAGTCAGCCATTTCTACATCTCGCCGAGCCTGATGACGAAGACCGCGAGCGAGGCATTCGACCGCGAGTCAGACGGCGTCGAACTTCACGATCTGCTCAGGATCGAAGATCCGGTGCTGACCTGGATCGGTGACCGGATGGTGCAGGAAGTGTCCGAAGGCGGCCCGGGCGGCCGGCTCTGCTACGATGCGCTGGCACTTCAGGCGAGCGTGCACATCTTGCGAAAATACGCCTCGGTGGAATTCAAGCTGCCCTGTCCGCAGGGGCGCTTCAGGCCAGCGCATGCAAGGCTGATCGAGGACTATGTCGAACAGAACATCTCCAGGAACATCACGCTCGAGGAGCTAGCCAACATCTGCAACTGCTCGCCGGTGCAGTTCGCGCGCAAGTTCCAGGTGCACTATGGCATGCGGCCGCATGCCTATGTCCTGAGCCGCAAGGTGGAGCGCGCCCGCCAACATCTGCGCAAGGATCGGCTCGCCCTGAAGGAAATTGCGCTCTTGAGCGGATTTTCCGATCAAAGCCATCTCAATCGGATTTTCCGCAGACACATGAACGTCACGCCGGCTGAGTATCGCAAGAGCTGCGCGAGCTAGCCTCCTCCGCCCAGTGTGACGTGGACGAAGTGAGACAGCCCCCACCCGTGTTCCGCGCAAGGTGCAGCGCGAAACGCTGCGCCCCCGCACAGCCGGGACCGAGCGCCACGAATTCCGGACCCCGGATCAGCAACGCACCACGCCGCAAGTGCGGCGCGCTGCGTCGCATCAGGGGAACGAAAAACAATGTCTCGGTATAGTCAGTAGGCGCTCAGCAAATCCACCTTGGCATTCGCCAGCACCAGCCGCCGCGCCAGGATGGCGGCAAGATTGCGCATGATCTTCAACGACGTTTCCGGGTGCAGCCGGCGGTAATCGGCAAAGCTGTCGAGCGGCAGTTCGAGGCAGGTGACGGGCGTGTCGGCGAAGACGTCGGCGCTGCGGCTGTGCTCCAGGATCGCCATCTCGCCGAATTCCATGCCGGGACCATGCGAGGCGAGCCGCACGCCGCTCCGCAGCTCGCGCGGTGGGCGGGGACGTCCCGCCCACACGCTTTTTCATCCGCCTCAGGTGATCGCGATCGGGCAGCCATTGCTGCCGGTCGCGCCTTTGATCGGCGATGGCGTGAAGCAGTAGACGAACTGGTACTTCTTGTCGGCAATCAACTCGTCGAAGATCAGGTTCTCGTGGTTGAGAATGCCGTGCTTGGTCTGCAATTCGGAATGAACCGCGAAAGCGAGCGACTTGTCGGGATTGGGCACCACTTCGACCGCCCAGGTGTCGGCCGCAGTCAGCGCGAGATCCTTCTCGATGATCCACTTCGCGGCATCGAGGCCGATCCCAGGCTCGCCGCTATTGTAGCGATCATTGTTCTTCATCCACAGGGAGCCCCAGCCGGTGTGGAACATGATCGCATCGCCCGGCTTGATGTCGCTCTCCGCGATGCTTTGCTTCGCCAGCGCCGCCTTGATATCGGCCGAGGTGATCTCCTGGCCCGCATCCATCATGCCGCCCTTCAGCGCGACCATATCGATCAGGTGGGCGCGTGTGAACAGCGGCTTGAGCTTCTCGGTGCCAAGCTTCTTCAGGCCGTAGGCGTCGCCGATCTCAGCGGCAGTGAAGCCGTTGTAGAAGCGCATCTCGCTCTTGTCGCCGTCCTTGCCCAACTGGATACCGATATGGCCGAGCCCGTCGAATTGTGTGCCGGTCTGGCCGATTTCGGTGGCGAGAAACTCGTCGTGATAGACGAGCTTGTTGTCGCCGAACGGGCCGCCAGTCGGCCCGCCGGGAATGCGCAACGAAAATGCGCGGGCGCCGAACAACGGCATGCCTTGCTCGTAAACGCGGCCGATCTTGTAGATCTTGCCATCCTTGATCCACTTCACGGCATCGAGAACCTTCGCCGGCGTGATGTGGTTCGACGCGCCAGCCTCGTCGTCCTTGCCCCATTTCGAGGGCCACCAAGGCTTGTCCACGCCCTTTGGCATCGCCGGCGTTTGGGCCTGGGCCGCGGTGATCGGTGCGAGTGAGAACTTGCCGTGCATCGCACCTGCGAATGCCGCCCCAGCCGCACCAGCAAGGCCTGCCGTGCGCAGCAAGGTCCGCCGATCGGTCGCGGCACCGCCCCTCTCTTCATCGCCTTTGGCATCGTCCATCGTTTCCTCCCGGGTTGTGCCCGCTGAGATCGGGCTTAAGATCCTGTTTTCGGAATGCTCGTCCTCCATTAGGCTGTTGTCCAGCGACAAAAATAAGACCAGGGTTGAGGACGCCGATGAGCCTTTTCGAGAGCGACAAATCCGCCGAGCGGACTCCGGTGTCACTGATCACCGGCTTTCTTGGCAGCGGCAAGACCACACTGCTCAACCGCCTGCTGCGCCACGGCGCGATGAAGGACAGCGCCGTCATCATCAACGAATATGGCGAGGTCAGCCTCGACCACCTCCTCGTGGAACGCGTGGACGGCGAAGTCGCCGTGCTTGCGAGTGGTTGTATTTGCTGCACTATTCGCAGCGATCTGGAAGAGACCCTGCGCGCGCTGCTGGTGCGCCGCGATCGTGGCGAGGTCCCGCCGTTCCGCAGGATTCTGGTTGAGACAACGGGGTTGGCTGACCCCGCCCCCATCGCTCAGCTGCTGCTGAACAACCCTTTGGTCTCGCATTTCCTTCGGCTAGACACCGTGGTGACCACCGTCGACGCGGTCAATGCAGCGCGGCAGCTCGACCGCCAATACGAGGCGGTGAAGCAGGTCGCGCTCGCTGACCGGCTGCTGATCACCAAGCGCGATTTGGTCAATGATACTGACGCACTGGACTTGCGGCTTCGTCGGCTCAATCCCAGCGCCAGGATCGAGAACGTGGCGCATGGCGAGGTCGATCCGGCTCAACTGTTCGGCGCCGCCCTCATTGACCCCGAAAAGAAGACAGCCGATATCGAGCGCTGGCTCAACGAGCAGGCGTTCGCCGACGTCGCCAAGGCTGCACATGAGAGCGGCCACCATCACGATGGCGGTCATGCCCATCACGAGCATCATAGCCACGATGCATCGATCCTTAACTTCATGATCGCATTCGACGATCCCCTTGACTGGATGGCCGTATCGCGCTGGCTCGCGCATCTGCGCGCCACCCGGGGCGAGGACCTCTTGCGGGTCAAGGGCATCTTGAATCTTCGCGATGAAGAGACGCCGGTCGCGGTTCATGGCGTCCACCACGTCTTCCATCCGCCGGTGGCGCTTGCAAAATGGCCCCATGCTGCCGACCGCCGTTCGCGCATCGTGTTCATCACCCGTGGCATTACGCGTCACGAGGTGCTTGACCTCTGGCAGGAGGCCTACGCGAGCGCCTGAGCGCCACAAGGACTGCTTGCGAAGCTTTTAGAGAGGGCGCTTCGTCCGGACGCGCCCTCAGACGCGCGCATCTGACGGCGCCCGCTGCTTGAGCAGCCGCGCGCAGACGAGGCCGAGCAGCACCATGATCGCGGCGCTCGCCGACAGGGTCGCCATCTTGCCGGCATGCTGGAGCCCGAAGCCGTAGGCGAGCGGCCCCACCGTCTGCCCCATGAAGAAGAAGAACGAATGCAGCGACATTGCGGTGGCGCGCGCCTCGACCGAGAGCTCGCTGGCGAAGACCTGGAGACAGCCATGGGCGATGTAGAAGCCCCAGCCCATCACGACAAGATTCAGCGCCTGCACTTCCCAGCGTGGACCGAAGGCGACGGCGATGAGCTGTGACGCCACCAGCGTCATCCCTGCGATCATCATGCCCTTCACGCCGAGCCAAGGCAGCAGGCGCGACACCGTGAGCGTGTAGAACAGGCCGCCGACCGCAAAGCCGGCGATGACGATGCCGGCGATCGACAGCGAGGTCTGGCCGAGCTCGAACAGGAACGAAGCGATGTAGGGAAACAGCCCGAGCACGCAGCAGCCTTCGATGAACACAGCCGAATAGCAGACATAGGCATTCGGGTTGGTGAAGATGGTGCGATAGCCGGCCTTCAGCGCCGAGAGGCTCGTCTTCGGCGGATGCTTGACCTTGGCGCCGCGAAAGCCGGCCGCGACCGCGATCGATGCGATGATCACGAGGACACCGAGCACCGCCAGCACGCCGCGCCAGCCGAGGAAATCACCGATCAGGCCTGAGGCCGAGGCGCCGAGCAGATTGCCCGTCATGGCGCCGGCGAGCGTGCGGCTGATCGCAACCTGACGTTTCTCGGGACCGACGAGATCGCTGGTCAGGCTGAGCGCCACCGGAAATACGCCGCCGGAGCCGATGCCCGCGAGGATGCGAGTTGCGAACAGAACCGAGAACGACGGCGAGAATGCGCCTAGGATGTTCGCGAAGCCGAGCAGCGCGAGGCAGCCGATCATCAGCCGGGTCTTGCCGAACAGGTCGGCGGCGGCCCCGATGATCGGCTGGATGATCGAGAAGGTGAAGGCGAACACCGCGGCAAAGCCCGCGGCGGTCGCGATGCTGACGCCAAAATCCTCGGCGACGTGCGGCAGCACCGGATCGAGTGCACGGGCCGATAAGGCAGCGGCGAAGCTTGCGCCTGAGATGACGTAAAGCGCCGTCGGCAAGCCGTGATCTTGCGGCCGCGCCTCGCTCTGCTGCATCAGCGCGGATTCTTTGCCAGCGCGTCGAACGCCATCAGCCGGGCGATGAGCCCCTCGAAGTCGCGCAGCGGTACCATGTTGGGACCGTCGGACGGCGCGCGATCGGGATCGGGATGGGTCTCGATGAAGACGCCGGCAACGCCGACCGCGACAGCTGCACGCGCCAGCACCGGGACGAATTCGCGCTCGCCGCCCGAGGACATCCCCTTCCCGCCCGGCTGCTGCACCGAATGGGTGGCGTCGAAGATCACGGGCGCGCCGGTGGTGCGCGCCAGGATCGGCAGCGCGCGCATGTCGGAGACGAGCGTGTTGTAGCCGAAGGACGCACCGCGCTCGGTGACGAGCACGTTGGGATTGCCAGCGCTCGTGATCTTGGTCACGACATTGGCCATGTCCCAGGGTGCCAGGAACTGACCTTTCTTGACGTTGACGACCTTGCCGGTCGCGGCCGCCGCCAGCAGCAGATCGGTCTGCCGGCACAGAAAGGCTGGAATCTGCAGGATGTCCACAGCCTGCGCCACCTCGGCGCATTGCGTGGCTTCGTGCACGTCGGTCAGAACAGGCAAGCCGAGCGAGGATCGGATTTCCGCGAAGATCGGCAGCGACTGCGCAAGACCCAGCCCGCGCGCCGCCGCCGCGCTGGTGCGATTGGCCTTGTCGAACGAGGTCTTGTAGACGAGGCCGATGTTCAGCCGCTCCGCGATCTCCTTCAGCGCGGAGGCGACCTCCAGCGCATGCTGGCGGCTCTCGAGCTGGCAGGGCCCGGCAATGACCGCGATCGGCAAATCATTGCCGAACTTGACCCTGCCGATGGTGACGACCGGCGCCGCTGAATTCGAAGAGCTCAAGGCACATCCCTCGTTTCGGCGCGACCATAGCCGGCATGAGGGTTGGATCAACCCTCTTCCGCCCGGACGGTCCGAATATCAGGGTTGCGCCAGGGTTCCCTGCCCGCCGCCTGCTACTTCACCGCCGAGAAGGCGGTCGGCGCCAGGATCTGGCTGACGATGTTGGCGACGATCTGGCCGTCGGCTTCGCTCTCGGCGCGCGCCTTCATCCAGTCCGGATCGGTCATGAACGCGCCCCACTTCTTCTCGCGCTCGGCAAGCGAGTCCCAGGCGAGGAAATAGGTCAGCTCCTGGTTGGATTCGCCGATCAGGGTGGTGAAGAACCCGGCCTGCTTGATGCCATGCTTCTCCCAGATCTTCAGCGTGGCGGTCTCGAACCGCTTGAGCAATGCCGGTAGGCGGCCGGGCACGCAACGATAGACGCGCATTTCGTAGATCATTCTTGCTCCCTCCCTGACAGGAGCGGCGGTTATACCCGCTGGCCACAACTCTGTCTTGAGCCTCACCCGGGGCCCCCTCATGGCGTTCCGTGCATAGCTCGATAGCGCGGGGCCGGCGCTCTTGATAATGTGCAGGCTCGGTCAGGGCGCATCAGCCGCCGACGGCCCGAGAGCAATCGGCAAAACGACCGAAGCGATCAAAGGGGGCGAAGGCAATGACCTATTTTGATCTCGGACCCTACAGCCGCAAAATCACCACGACTTCGCCCGATGCGCAGCTCTGGTTTGACCGAGGGCTCAACTGGGTGTTCGGATTCAACCACGGCGAGGCGATCAAATGTTTTCGCAAGGCGCTCGAGTTCGATAGCAGCTGCGCGATGGCGCATTGGGGCATCGGCTACGCCGCGGGTCCCAACTACAACCTGCCCTGGGTCCGCTATGACGCACAAGGCCGTCAATTGGCGCTGGCGGGATCATACGATGCGACGCAGGACGCCCTCGCGCAGGCGGAGAGGGCGAGCCCGGTCGAGCAAGCGCTGATCCGCGCCTTGTCGGCGCGCTATCCGCAGCGTGACGCGATCGAGGACATGGCGCCGTGGGACAAGGCCTTCACGCGAGAGATGCGAAAGGTCTTCGCCACGTATCCCGAAGATCTCGAGGTCCGAGCCATCTTTGCCGAATCGATCATGAACGAGACGCCGTGGCTGATGTGGGACCTTGAGTCTGGAGAACCCACCAAGGGCGCTGGCACCGAGGAATGCAGGGCCGTGCTCGAACAAGCTTTCGATCGATGGCCGGCTGCGTGGAATCATCCGGGGCTGCTCCATCTCTACGTCCACCTCATGGAGATGTCGCCCTTCCCGCAAAAGGCGATGCGGGCTGGGGACCGGCTGCGCGGGATCGCCCCCGATAGCGGCCATCTGATCCACATGCCGACGCATCTCGACGTGCTGTGCGGGCAGTACAACGACGTCCTGCTCTACAATCAGAAGGCGCTGGCGACCGACCGCAGATTCCTCGCTTATTCGGACGATCCGGGTGTCTACCTGGTCTATGTCATCCACAACTTCCACTTCGCCATCTACGGCGCGATGTTCCTGGGTCAATACGCCCCCGCTATCGCAGCGGCCGAGGAACTCATTGCCACCGTGCCCGAGCCAGTGCTGCGCATTCAATCGCCCCCCATGGCGGACTTCCTGGAAGGCTACTTGACGATGAAGCAGCACGTTCTCGTGCGTTTCGGCAAATGGCACGACATCATTGCCCAACAGCTGCCGGAGGATCGCGAGCTATACTGCTCCGTGACGGCAATGATCCACTACGCCAAGGCGGTGGCTCATTCAGCGCTTGGCCACGTCACTGAGGCCGAAACCGAGAAAGCGTTGTTCGCTCAGGCGAAGACACGCGTGCCGGAGAGCCGGCTCGTGCACAACAACAAGGTCGTCGCCCTGCTCGGCGTGGCCGAAGCGATGTTGAATGGCGAACTGGAATATCGCAAAGCCAATTACGACTTCGCGTTCGCTGAGCTGCGCAGATCGGTCGCACTCAGCGACGCCTTGCCCTATGACGAGCCGTGGGGATGGATGCAGCCACCGCGTCACGCACTCGGCGCGCTGCTGCTGGAGCAGGGACGGATCGAGGAAGCCGAGGCAGTGTACCGTTCCGATCTCGGCCTCGATGGAAAGCTGAGCCGGGCCTGCCAGCATCCCGACAATCTGTGGTCGCTTCACGGCTTGCACGAATGTCTCATGCGGCGTGGCGACAGCGCCGAGAGGCCGCTGATCAAGCAGCGACTTGACCTCGCCCAGTCGCGCGCGGAGGTGCCGATCAAGGCATCTTGCTTCTGCCGCAGGATGGACATCGCGGCCGCGTAGCCGGAGGTGCGAGCAAGACTTTGTCAGGGCAGACCGAGCCGGCTACACCAGCCGGCTCTGCTTCGCCGCCGCCTCGATGAACGAAGCGAACAGCGGATGCGGCTCAAAGGGGCGCGACTTCAGCTCGGGGTGGAACTGGACGCCGATGAACCAGGGGTGATCCTCGTACTCGACGATTTCAGGCAGCACGCCGTCGGGCGAGAGGCCTGAGAACTTCAAGCCGTGCTGCTCGAGGCGGTCCTTGTAGGCGGTGTTGACCTCGTAGCGATGGCGGTGACGCTCGGAGATTTCGGTCGCGCCGCCATAGACCTGCGAGACGCGGCTGCCGCGATTGAGCGTTGCAGGATAGGCGCCAAGCCGCATCGTGCCGCCGAGGTCGCCTGCCTGCGAGCGCTTCTCGAGCTCGTTGCCGCGCAGCCATTCCGTCATCAGGCCGACCAGCGGCTCCTTGGTCGGGCCGAACTCGGTGGAGTTGGCGTCCTCGATGCCGACGAGGTTTCGCGCGGCCTCGATCACCGCCATCTGCATGCCGAAGCAGATGCCGAAATACGGCACGTCGCGCTCGCGCGCGAACTGCGCCGCCCTGATCTTGCCCTCTGCGCCGCGCTGGCCGAATCCGCCGGGCACCAGGATGCCGTTGACGTGCTCGAGGAACGGCGCCGGATCCTCCTTCTCGAAGATCTCGCTCTCGATCCAGTCGAGATTGACCTTCACCTTGTTGGCGATGCCGCCATGCGAGAGCGCCTCGATCAGCGACTTATACGCATCCTTCATGCCGGTGTACTTGCCGACGATGGCGATGGTGACGTTGCCCTCGGGATTGCGGATGCGCTCGTTGATCTCTTGCCAGCTGCGCAGCTCCGGCGGAATCCGCGAGGCGATGCCGAAGGCAGCGAGCACTTCGTCGTCGAGGCCCGCATTGTGGTAGGCCTCGGGGACCGCGTAGATGTTGTCGACGTCGCGCGCCTCGATCACGGCGCTTTCGCGCACGTTGCAGAACAGCCCGAGCTTGCGCCGCTCTTCCTTCGGGATCTCGCGGTCGGTGCGGCAGAGCAGGATGTCCGGCTGGATGCCGATCGAGCGCAGCTCCTTCACCGAGTGCTGCGTCGGCTTGGTCTTCAATTCGCCGGCGCTGGGAATGTAGGGCAGCAGCGTCAGATGGATGTAGACGGCGTGATCGCGCGGCAGCTCGTTCTTGAGCTGGCGGATCGCCTCGAAGAACGGCAGGCCCTCGATGTCGCCGACGGTGCCGCCGATCTCGACCAGCACGAAGTCGTAATCGTCATTGCCGTCGAGGACGAATTCCTTGATGGCATTGGTGACGTGCGGAACAACCTGGATGGTCGCGCCGAGATAATCGCCGCGGCGCTCCTTGGAGATGATGTCCTGGTAGATGCGTCCGGTGGTGATGTTGTCGGCCTTGGTCGCGGGACGGCCGGTGAAGCGCTCGTAGTGACCGAGATCGAGATCGGTCTCCGCGCCGTCATCGGTCACGAACACTTCGCCGTGCTGATACGGCGACATCGTTCCGGGATCGAGGTTGAGATAGGGGTCGAGCTTGCGGAGGCGGACCTTGTAGCCTCGGGCCTGCAGCAGGGCACCCAGTGCCGCCGAAGCCAGACCCTTGCCGAGCGAAGAAACCACGCCGCCGGTGATGAATATGTACCGCGCCATGGGACTTAACCTCTAATCCCCTAAATACGATTCGCCAAAGCGATTCGTATTCCGCCCCAAAGATTTTGCGGGCCTGTGGGTGAGCCGAAACGAAGAGTGATGACAGTGCCTTGATGGGGATTGTTGATGCAGGACGGTAGCCACTGCCCTGCATGGCCCCCCTGCTTTATTGCGAGCGCGGCACCTGAGGACCGGTCGGAGCCGGTGCCTGCTGCTGCTCGTCGGCCTTCTTCAGTGAATCCAGGATGCCGCCCGAGGTCGGCGGCGCGATCGGCGACCCGCCGGCCGGCTGGGTCTGCGAGGGCTGGCCGATGATCGACGACGGCTTGCGGTCGTAACCGGCATACCAGGACAGGAACAGGCTGGTGAGGAAGAAGCCGACGGCCAGGATCGCGGTGGTCCGCGTCAGAAGGTTCGCCGTGCCGCGGCTCGACATGAAGCCCGCGCCGCCGCCCATGCCGAGGCCGCCGCCTTCCGACTTCTGGAGCAGGACGGCACCGATCATGACGGCGACGATCATGAGGTGGATGACGATGACAACGGTCTGCATGATATCCTTCCGTCACAAGCGGGCGGCGCCTGACGGCGGCCGATCGCGCTTCGCGGGTTTTCCTGAAGTTGCGCGGTGTTACACGATCGGAGGTGGCATTGCCACCCCCGATCGGGCCCGGTTCCGCGGTTTGGACTTAGCTAGGGGCAGCCCTTAGCGATCGCAAGGAAATCGGTCGCCTTCAGGCTGGCACCGCCGACCAGAGCCCCGTTGACGTTCTTCACCGCCATCAGCTCGGCTGCGTTCGCGGGCTTGACCGAGCCGCCGTAGAGAATTCGCATCTTGGCGCCCTCAGCCTTGAACCGGGAGATCAGGAGTTCCCGGATAAACCCATGAATCTGCTCGACATCCTTGGCTGTGGGGGTCAGCCCGGTGCCGATCGCCCAGACCGGCTCATAGGCCACGACCAGATTGGCCGCCGTCGATCCATCTGGCAGCGAGCCGTCGAGCTGGCCGCGCAGGATGTCCAGGGTCTGGCCGGCGTCGCGCTGGCCCTGCGTTTCGCCGATGCAGACGATCGCAACGGCCCCGGCGCGCCAGGCCGCCTCGGCCTTCTGCCGGATCAGCGCGTCTCCCTCCCCGTGGTCGGCGCGGCGCTCGGAATGGCCGACGATGATGGCGGTCGCGCCTGCATCGGCGAGCATTTCGGCGGCGATATCGCCGGTGTGGGCGCCGAAGGCCTTGGGGTGGCAGTCCTGGGCCCCGACCGCGACCTTCTTGCCGCGCGCCTTCTCGGCGAACGCCGCAACCAGGGTCGCCGGCGGGCAGACCAGCAGGTCGGCCTTGCCAGCCACGTCTGCCGCGCCGTTGAGCATGGCGTCGAATTCAGCAGCCTGGGCTTTCAGGCCGTTCATTTTCCAATTGCCCGCGATCAGCGGTCGGATGGCGTCAGTCATGTCAATGTCCAGCAGAAGAGGTTTGTTCTTGCGCTAGCAGAGGTGCTCCCGCAGTTCCAGAGACCAGAGGCCCTTTCGCCGCAGCTTCAAGTGGTCACCCGGGGCGAGGTTGCGGGGGGAAAGCCACCACTTTATGATGATCTATCAATTTGGTGACGCGCTTTTGCGGAATCTGCATTAAGACGCGCACCGTTCCCCTCCTGACCAAACAAGTTGGACCAAATGCTCCGAGGAATACGCAAGGCCTCATCGAACTGGCTCGGCAAGATCGTTATGGCCGTGGTGATGGGCGTGTTGATCATCAGTTTCGGCATTTGGGGCATTGCCGACATCTTCAAGGGCTTCGGCCAGTCCACGGTCGCCAAGATCGGCAGCACCGAGATCTCGCTCAACGAGTTCCGCCAGATCTACACCGACCGCCTGCAACAGATCAGCCGCCAGTTCGGCCGTCCGTTGACGCCCGACCAGGCGCGCGCGTTCGGCCTTGACCGCCAGGTGCTGCAGCAGACCATTGCCGAGGCCGCGCTCGACGAAGAGGCGCGCCGGCTCGGCCTTGGCCAATCCGACGAGCAGATCCGCCAGCTCATCATGAACGACCCCAACTTCAAGGGTATCGGCGGCAATTTCGACCCCAATCGCTTCCAAGCCTTGATCCGCAATTTCGGCTACACCGAGCAGCGCTATGTCGCCGAGCAGCGCAAAGTATCGCTGCGCCGGCAGATCACCGGCACGGTCGGCGCCGGCCTCGAGCCCCCGAAGGCCATGGTCGACGTCCTGACGCGCTACCAGAACGAACAACGCTCGATTGAATTCGTCCGGCTCGACGCCGGACAGGCCGGTCCGATCGACCCGCCCTCGCCCGAGGCGCTTGCCGCCTATTTCGAGGATCACAAGGTCCAGTTCCGCGCGCCCGAATATCGCAAGATCTCCTTCGTCGTGGTCTCGCCGGAAGAAATCGGCAAATGGACCGAGGTCTCGGACGAGGATGCCCGGAAGATGTTCGAGCAGCGCAAGGACCGGCTCGGCACGCCTGAGAAGCGCCAGATCCAGCAGATCGTCTTTCCGAACGTTGCCGAAGCGCAGGCCGCTCGCGAGCGCCTCGTCGGCGGCACGTCGTTCGAGGACATCGGCAAGGAACGCGGGCTGAGCGCCTCCGACGTCGACCTGGGGCTTGTGACTAAGTCTTCGCTCGCGCCCGCCGTCGGCGATGCCGCGTTCGCGCTGCCTGCCGGCGAGATCAGCCAGCCGATCCAGAGCGGGCTCGGCGTCGCGATCGTCAGGGTCGACAAGATCGAGCCGGGCGCCGAGGCCGACTACGCCAAGCTTGCCGGCGACATCAAGCGCGAGATCGCGACTGAGCGTGCACGCGTCAAGGTCGCCGACCTCCGCGACAAGATGGAAGACGAGCGTGGCGGCGGCTCCAGCGTGATCGACGCGGCGCAGAAGCTCGGCCTCACCGCCGTGACCATCGAGGCCGTCGACCGCTCCGGTCGCGCCCCGAACGGCCAGCCGGTCGCCAGCATCCCGCAGGGCCTCGACGTGGTATCGCAGGCCTTCACCACCGATGTCGGCGTCGACAACGACGCGATCTCGTTCAAAGGCGGCTATGTCTGGTACGACGTGCTCGCCATCACCCCCTCGCGGGACCGCAATCTCGACGAGGTCCGCGATCAGGTCGAGGCGCGATGGCGCCAGGACCAGATCGCGGCCAAGCTGAAGGCCAAGGCGACCGAGATGGTGCAGAAGCTCGATGCGGGCGGCAAGCTCGCCGACGAGGCCGCCGCTGTCGGCGCCAAGGTCGAGACCGCGGCCAGCTTCAAGCGCGACGACTCGCCCGCTGGCGTGGCCGGCACCGTCGTGGCGGCCGCCTTCCGCACCGCCAAGGACGGCATCGGACAGACGGCCGTGAGCGGCGGCAGCGAGGTGATCGTCTTCCGCGTCACCGACATCGTCGATCCTGCGGTCGACATTGCCTCGGACGCGGTCAAGAAGCTCAAGGAGAGCCTCGACCGCGCCCAGACCGAGGAGCAGGTCGCTTCCTACGTCAACAAGCTTGAAACCGACATCGGGACCACCATTAATCAGGCCGCCTTCGCGCAGGTGACCGGCGCGAACCAGTGAGTTGAAAGCACGCGATGGACGACCTGAAATCGATCATTGGAAAAGTGGCGACCGGCGCGAGCCTGTCGCGTGACGAAGCCGCTTCCGCCTTCGATGCCATGATGAGCGGCGAGGCCACGCCCTCGCAGATGGGCGGGCTCTTGATGGCGCTGCGGGTGCGCGGCGAGACCGTGGACGAGATCACCGGCGCGGTCGCGGCGATGCGCGCGAAGATGCTGACCGTACAGGCGCCGCCGGAGGCGGTCGACATCGTCGGCACCGGCGGCGACGGCTCCGGCTCGGTCAACGTCTCGACTTGCGCGTCCTTCATCGTCGCGGGCGCCGGCGTGCCCGTGGCCAAGCACGGCAACCGCGCGCTGTCGTCGCGCTCGGGCGCCGCCGACGTGCTGGCCTCGCTCGGGGTGAAGATCGATCTCAAGCCGGAGCAGGTCGGCCGCTGCGTGCGCGAATGCGGCATCGGCTTCATGTTCGCCCCCGCCCACCATCCCGCCATGAAGAACGTCGGCCCGACCCGGGTCGAGCTCGCCACGCGCACGATCTTCAATCTGCTCGGTCCCCTGTCCAATCCGGCCGGCGTGAAGCGGCAGATGGTCGGCGTATTCTCCAGGCAATGGGTGCAGCCGCTGGCGCAGGTGCTGAAGAATCTCGGCTCCGACTCCGCCTGGGTGGTGCACGGGTCCGATGGTCTCGACGAGATCACCCTCACCGGCCCGACCTTCGTCTCCGCGCTCCACAACGGCGAGATCCGGAATTTCGAGGTGACGCCGGAGGAAGCCGGGCTCCCGCGTTGCGAGGCCGGTGCGCTCAAAGGCGGTGACGCCGATGCCAACGCGATCGCGTTGCAGAGCGTGCTCGACGGCAAGCCGAGCCCCTATCGCGACGTGGCGCTGCTCAACGCAGCCGCCGCGCTGGTCGTGGCCGGCCGCGCCAAGGACCTCAAGGAGGGCGTCGCGATCGGCGTCCGCTCGATCGACAGCGGCGCGGCCAACGCGAAGCTGAAGCACCTGGTCACGATCTCCAAGAGCTGAACTCCCGCATGTCCGACATCCTGACCAAGATCGAGACCTACAAGCGAGAGGAGATCGCGGCGGCGAAGCGAGCGCGTCCGCTCTCCACCGTCGAGGCGCAGGCCAAGGCCGCCTCCGCGCCGCGCGGCTTCCTGCGCGCGATCAAGGCAAAGCACGCCAACGGCGGCTACGCGCTGATTGCCGAGATCAAGAAGGCCTCGCCCTCCAAGGGACTCATTCGCGCCGATTTCGACCCGCCGGCACTCGCAAAGGCCTATGAAACCGGCGGCGCTGCCTGCCTGTCGGTGCTGACCGACACGCCCTCGTTCCAGGGCCATCTCGACTTCATGGTAGCCGCGCGCGAAGCAACCTCGCTCCCCGTGCTGCGCAAGGATTTCCTGTTCGATCCCTATCAGGTGGTCGAGGCCCGCGCACACGGCGCCGACTGCATCCTGATCATCATGGCGGCGCTCGATGACGCCGCGGCAAGAGACCTCGAAGACGCCGCCCTCGCCTACGGCATGGACGTCTTGATCGAGATCCATGACCGCGCCGAGCTCGACCGGGCGCTGAGACTTCGCTCGCCGATGATCGGGGTCAACAACCGTAATCTTCGGACCTTCGAAACCACGCTCGCGACCAGCGAGGCCTTGGCGCCGCTGATCCCTTCGGACCGGCTGATGGTCGGCGAGAGCGGCATCTTCACGCCCGCCGACCTCGCCCGGCTCGAGCGCGTCGGTATGTCGACGTTCCTGGTCGGCGAGAGCCTGATGCGGCAGGCCGACGTCACGGCGGCGACGCGCGCGCTGCTCGCGCGCGAGGCGACGGCGCGCGCGGCGGGCACGCGCTGACATGGCGCGCAAGCCGGCGAAGACCATTTCAGCCAAGACGAAGCAGGCCAAAGCAAAGGCCGGCCCCGCCCTTACCCATATCGGCGCCTCCGGCGAGGCGCGGATGGTCGACGTCTCGGACAAGCCAGCGACGGAGCGGCTGGCGGTCGCCGAGGGCCGCGTCGTCATGACCAAGACGACGCTCGATCTGATCGTGTCCGGCAACGCCAAGAAAGGCGACGTGCTCGGCACCGCGCGCATCGCCGGCATCATGGCCGCCAAGCGCACCTCGGAACTGATCCCGCTCTGCCATCCGCTCGCCCTGTCGAAGGTCATTGTCGATATCGAGCCTGACGCCAAGCTGCCGGGCTGCGTGATACGGGCCACCGTGAAGGTGACGGGACCGACCGGCGTCGAGATGGAGGCGCTCACGGCGGTGTCGGTCGCCTGCCTCACCATCTACGACATGATCAAGGCCGTCGAGCGCGGCGTGCGCATCGAGGGCATCCATCTGGTCGAGAAGCTCGGCGGCAAATCCGGCCATTACCGCGCCTGAAGCGGGCTTGCGTTAGCGCCCCACTTTCGCGCCGCGCGCATGGTTTGCTTTTGCGCGCGAGTATTCACGTCTCGTTAACCGCGCTTCCTAACTTTACTTCCACACCGTCACCGTAAACCAACGGATGTTCTCAGGGTCCTGAATTGATCCTGACGTGTGCGCGGCAGCGAATCCAGCATGAAGATGAAATTCGGCAGTCGTCTCTTTGACCAGGTCTTCGTGCGCAGCGGCCCGATCCGCTGGCTTGTGGTTGGCGGCACGCTGCTGATCGCGGCCATCGCCATAGGCTCGGTCCTGATGGCGCAGAACTTCCGGGAGCGGGCGCTGCGCAATTCCGGCCGCGAGCTGGAAAACACCGTGCTGCTGCTTGCTCATCATTTCGATCAGCAATTGCAGGACTTCGCCGTCATCCAGAAGGGTTTCGTCGACTACGTCCGCACCACCGGAATTACCTCCGGAGAGGAGTATCGCAAGCGCCTCTCGGGCGAGGACGTGCACCGGATGCTGCGGTCGAAGATCGAGGCGCTGCCCTATATGGGCGGCCTCAACATCATCGATGCCGAAGGCAATCTGATCAATTCGTCGACCGCATGGCCGACGCCCAAGGTGAATGTCGCCGATCGCGCCTACTTCCGCACCTTCAAGTACGATCCCTATGCGCCTGATGTCCTGATCGAGCCGCTGCACAGCCGCATCTCCGGCGCGTGGACCATTCTGGTGGCCCGGAGGGTCGTCGGGCCACGCGGCGAGTTCCTCGGCGTGGTCGGACGCGGGATCGAGCCCGCCAATTTCGAGAAATTCTTCGCCTCCGTGGTGCTCGGCGAAGGCGCGACGATCTCGATGCTGCATCGCGACGGCACACTGCTCGCCCGCTATCCGCAGTCCGGCGAATTGATGGGGCGAAACTTCAAGACCGGACCGTTCGAGCATCAAAGGGTGTTCGGGCTCGATCATTTCGCCGGCCGCTTCAACAGCCCCGTCGACGGCCAGGACCGGCTGATCTCCTCCCGCGCCCTGCCCCACTTCCCGATCCTGGTGATGGCCACCACGACGCGCGCAGCGGCCTTGGCGGACTGGCGCGAGCAGATCGGCATTCTGATCTCGATCGCAGCCTCTTCCGCGCTCGCGATCGCAGGCGTGCTGATTGCCGTCGTGCGCAAGCTGCTGGAGCAGCACCGCCTTTCGCGCGAACAGCTGACGCTGGAGAAGCAGCGGCTCGACCGCGCCGTCAACAACATGACGCAGGGCCTGTTGCTGTTCGATTCCGAGCAGCGGCTCGTGGTCTGCAATCAGCGCTACATCGAGATGTACGGCTTGTCGGCCGATGTCGTGAAGCCCGGCTGCAGCTTTCGCGACATCATCGCCCATCGCAAGACGACCGGCTCGTTTACCGGCGACGTCGATGCCTACGCCGCGCGCGTCCTGAAGGACATCCATCTCCGCAACTCCATGGTGGTCGATACCGCCGACGGCCGCTCGATCCACATCCTCAACGAGCCGCTCGCGGATGGCGGCTGGGTGGCGACCCACGAGGACATCACGGAGCGCCGGCGCATCGAGGAGCGCATCACCCACCTCGCCCATTACGACGCGCTGACGGACCTGCCCAACCGCGCCATGTTCCACGAGCATCTGCGGCAGGAGCTGGCCGCGGCCCGCGACGGCGAGCAGACCGCGGTGCACTACATCGACATCGACGAGTTCAAGGGCGTCAACGACGCGCTGGGCCATCTCATCGGCGACGAGCTGTTGAAATCGATCGCGACCAACCTCCGCCGCTGTGCGGGTCCCGCAGATTTCGTGGCGCGCCTCGGCGGCGACGAATTCGCCATCGTGCAGGGCGCGGTAACGTCGTTGGATCAGGTCAACGAGCTCGTCGCGCGCGTCTTCGAAACCATCCGCACGCCGGTCGACTGCATGGGCCATCATCTCACCAGCGACGCCAGCATCGGTATCGCGCTCGCGCCGGAGCACGGCACGGCGCTCGACCAGATCCTGAAGAACGCGGACATGGCAATGTACGCGGCCAAGTCCGCCGGACGCCACACCTACCGCTTCTTCGAGCCGGACATGGACGCCAAGGTCCGCGAACGCCGCCAGCTCGAGGGCGACCTGCGCCACGCCATCGCGCAAGGAGATCGCGAAGGCGGGCTCGAGGTGTATTACCAGCCCTGCCTCGGCCTGAAGGACGACCGCATCACCGGCTGCGAGGCTTTGGTGCGCTGGCGCCATCCCGAGCGCGGCTGGGTCTCTCCCGCCGATTTCATCCCGATCGCCGAGGACACCGGCCTGATCAACGAGATCGGCGAATGGGTGCTGGCGACCGCGTGCCGGGACGCGGCAAGCTGGCCCGACGACATCCGTCTCGCCGTCAACGTCTCGCCGGTGCAGTTCAAGAGCGGCACGCTGGCGCTGAAGATCATGACGGCGCTCGCCACGTCGAACCTGCCGGCGAGCCGACTCGAGCTCGAGATCACCGAGGCGGTCCTGATCCGCGACGACGATGCCGCGCTTGCCATCCTGCACCAGCTCCGCGCCATCGGCGTGCGCATCGCGCTCGACGATTTCGGCACCGGCTACTCGTCACTGAGCTATCTGCACCGCTTCCCGTTCGACAAGATCAAGATCGACCGCTGCTTCGTCGAGGACATCGCCCGTCCCGACGGCTCCGCCAGCATCGTTCAAGCCGTCGTCAACCTGGCGGCCGCCCGTCGCATGACAACGACGGCCGAGGGTGTCGAGACCGAGGAGCAGCAGCGCCTGTTGCGTACGCTCGGCTGCTCCGAGATGCAGGGCTATTTGTTCAGCGCCGCCAAGCCCGCCGACAAGATGCTGGAGCTGTTCGCGCTGCACCGCAGCCGGCGCGCCCGGCGCGAAGGCAGCGAGAGCCGCCGCCGCGAGGTCGGTTAGGTCGAAACGGCGCTGGAAACGAAATCGCCCGGAAGCGGTCCTCCGCTCCCGGGCGAAACATGATCCGGAACGTCGTAAGATCTAGTTCGGCACTGCAGCCTTCGTCGCGCGCTTGGCAGCGACGGCATTTGCCGTAACGCCGTGGAGGAAGTCGTAGGCTGCGTGCAGAGCCTTATCGTCCTTCTCTTCCGGCGGAACGTAGGACTGCGATCCGGTCTGCTCGGTGCCGTCGGCCGACAGATGCCCGCGCATCTGGGATTCCGCCATGGTGTCCATCCGCCCCTTCAGCTCGGGCGGCACGTCCTGGAGGATCTCGATGTCGGGCGCGATGCCTTGGGCCTGAATCGAGCGGCCCGACGGCGTGTAGTAGCGCGCCGTGGTCAGCGCCAGCGCGCCATTGCCGGAGCCGAGCGGAATGATGGTCTGCACCGAGCCCTTACCAAACGATCGCGTGCCGATCAACGTCGCGCGCTTGTGGTCGTGCAGCGCACCGGCAACGATCTCCGAGGCCGAGGCCGAGCCGCCGTTGATCAGCACCACGATCGGCTTGCCTTTGGTGAGGTCGCCGCCATGGGCGGTGAAGCGCTGGGTTTCTTCCGGACTGCGGCCGCGGGTCGAAACGACCTCGCCGCGCTGCAAGAAGGCGCTCGACACCGACACGGCCTGGTCGAGCAGGCCGCCCGGATTGTTGCGCAGATCAACCACGTAGCCGGCGAGCTTCTCCGGCGGGACCTGCTTGGAGACCGAGGCGATCGCCTTCTTCAGGCCGTCGGCGGTCTGCTCGTTGAACGAGGTGATGCGGATATAGCCGATGTCGCCGTTCTCGACGCGGAAGCGCACCGGACGCACATGGATGATCTCGCGCGTGATCGCAACCTCGAGCGGCGCATCCGCACCCTTGCGGATGATGGTCAGCTTGGTCTTGGTGTCGACCGGTCCCTTCATCTTGTTGACCGCCTGCTCGAGCGTCATGCCCTGCACGGCCTCGCCGTCGATCTTGCCGATGAGGTCGCCGGACATGATGCCGGCCTTCGAAGCCGGCGTGTCGTCGATCGGCGAGACGACCTTGACGAGGCCATCCTCCATCGTGACCTCGATGCCGAGCCCGCCGAACTCGCCGGAGGTGGTCTCCTGCATCTCGGTCCAGGCCTTGGCGTTCATGTAGCGCGAATGCGGGTCGAGCGAGGTCACCATGCCGGTGATCGCCCCCTCGATCAGCTTGGCATTGTCCGGCTTCTCGACATAGCTGGCCTTGACCCGCTCGAACACCGCGCCGAACAGATTGAGCTGGGAATAAGCATCACCCGCACTCACTGCCGCCCGTGCTGCCCATACGCCGCCCTGCGGGCTCGCTACCAGAAGGGTCAGGCACGCTCCCGTGAGCGCGCCCAGGGGGAACAGCAGGGTTTTCCGCATGAAGGTGCCTTTTGTGCTTGGCGTTTCTCTTGAGGCTGGGAGACGCCATGCAAATGGCGATCCAGTCCATCTCTCACAATACCATTCTGGTTTCTTCAAGGCCGGGATGCCGCGCTGGCGGGTACACCGAAGAAATCCCTTCGCCTTGGCCTAAACTTTTGGCAACGTTCCGAAACTGTTTCGAAGCAACACGACACCGGTCCGGGCCGCCCACGCTTCGCAGCTATGCGATTTTAGGATGGTTTTGGAGGGCCGGACGCGATAGGCGATGGCGACAAGACTTCAAATTCTCGGGAGGACAACAATGAATGAAGCGCCCCGCATCCGGCCGGAACGGAACGTCGAGCTCGGCGCCAGCGACGAGCCGTTCCAGAACCTGCACGAGTTCATCCGGAAGGCGCGCGCCAACCTCAACCAGAATGCCTGGGACTACATCATCGGCGCCGCCGAGACCGAGACCACGATGCGGCGCAACCGCATGGCGCTCGACGAGATCGCCTTCCGCCCGCGCGTGCTGCGCGACGTGCGCAGGATCGATGGCAGCGTCGAGCAGTTCGGCCGCAAGCTGCGTCTGCCGGTGGTGCTGGCTCCCGTCGGCGCACTCGAGATCTTCGATCCGGATGGCGCGGCGAGCGTCGCGCGCGCTGCGGGCAGGTTCGGCGCGGCGCACATGCTGAGCTCGGTGTCCGAGCCCGGCCTCGAGACGACCGCCGAGGCTGCCCCCGATGCACTGCGTCTCTATCAACTCTATGTCCGCGGCGACGATGCCTTCGTCGCCGACGTGGTCGACCGGGCCGAGAAGAACGCCTATGCCGCCTTCTGCCTGACCGTCGACACCGCCCATTACAGCCGTCGTGAACGTGACATCGCCAAGCGCTACGTTCGCGAGAGCCGCCTGCGCGCGACCGGCGGCGATTTCCAGAAGGGCCTGGAGTGGCGGACCGTGAAGATGATCAAGGACACGTTCAAAATTCCGCTGATCCTCAAGGGTATCGCCACGGCCGAGGATGCGCAGATCGCGCTCGATCACGGCGTCGAGTGGATCTACGTCTCCAACCATGGCGGACGCCAGCTCGACCACGGCCGCGGCGCCATGCACGTGCTGCCGGAGATCGTCGACGCCGTGAAGGGCCGCGCCAGGATCATGGTCGACGGCGGCTTTTGCCGCGGCACCGACATCGTCAAGGCGATCGCGGCGGGCGCCGACCTCGTCGGCATCGGCCGGCTGCAATGCTGGGCGCTGGCGGCAGCCGGCGAAGCCGGCGTCGCGCGGATGCTGGAGTTGCTCGAAGACGAGGTGCTGCGCTGCCTCGGCCTCCTGGGCGCCACCTCATTCGCCGAGCTCGACAAATCCTGCCTGCATCCGGCGGACGCCACCAACGCGCCCAGCGTGTTCAGCGCGTTCCCGCTGTTCGACCACGAGCCCTATCGTTACTGACGCGCCATACCGAAGTGAAAAGGACGCAATGACATCGCTCTCTCCCGGCAGCGCGGATGCGCTGCTGTTCGACCTCGGGCGCGTTGTGCTCGACATCGACTTCTCCAAGGCGATCGCCTGCTGGGCGGGACATGCCGGCTGCCAGCCCGAGGCCATCATCGCGCGCTATGTGCGCGACGAGGCCTACCGGTTGCATGAGATGGGCAAGATCAGCGATGCGGACTATTTCGCCTCGCTGCGGTCCTCGCTCGGGATCGGCATCTCGGATGCGCAATTCCTGGAAGGCTGGAACGCGATTTTCGCCGGCGAGATGCCTGATATCGCCGAGCTGCTGCCGCGCGCGGCGAAGCAGATGCCGCTCTACGCCTTCTCCAACACCAATCGGCCGCACGTCGACCATTTCTCGAAGGAATATGCCGGTCTGCTCGGCCATTTCCGCGAGCTGTATCTGTCCTCCAGCATCGGCCTGCGCAAACCGGATGCCGAGGCCTTCGACCATGTCGTGGCGGCGATCGGCGTGCCGGCCGAGCGCATCGTGTTCTTCGATGACCTCGCCGAGAACATCGAGGGAGCACGGGCGCGCGGCTTGACCGCCGTGCATGTCACCTCGCCGCGTGATGTCGGGAACGCATTGAAAGCACTGGGGATCTGAGCCGCGGGAAAGCCCGGAGCGCGCTCACTTGCCGGAACAAAAACTGCTGAAAATGTGGAACCTGATCACTTTGTGCATTTTTATACAGAGTTCCGGGAACGGAATACCACCCTTCGGACTCATGAGTCCGTTGGGACTTCTACATTGGACTGATCGACGTGCTGGGCAAGACCTATCTCACCAAGCAAGCCTCTCTCCTGCTCGAATTCGCCAGAACCACCTCGGATTCTGACCTCTCCGCCAAGCTGATCAGCAAGGCCGCCGACCTGAAATCCCAGGCGGACCCGCTGCCGGACAAGGATCAGGGTCCCAAGGCGCCCGACGTCGCGGACATCAGTCCGGGCGATCCGACGGGGCGTTGACCGATGTTGGCCGTGGCACTCGTCATTCTCGTCCTTGCCATGGCAATCCTCGTTCCGGTCTGTCTCGCCTTCCGCATCATGCCGCGGCGGAGTTGAGCCCGCTCAGACGTCAGAGTGCTCGCGTTCCTGTGCGGGATGCTTGATCGCAAGAACGACGATTTCGCCGGCCTCTACCTCCAGCCGGTAGTAAACCAGGTAACGGTACCGCCGCGTTACCAGCTTGCGCACGCCCTCGACCTCCTGCCGTCGTCCAAGTTGCGGAAAGCGAACAAGATCTCGAAGGGATTCAAGGATCGCAGCGCGCACGCGCAATGCGCCTTTGGGGCTGTGCTCCCTAACATAATCGGCAATCTCAATCAGATCCTTGGCCGCGCGTTGCGTAAATCTGAGCTTCATCGCTCGAAGCGGCGAAAGGCGGCTTCGATCTCGGCGTCAGACGCAAATTGCCGGAGGTTCGCCTGCGTGAGCCCCTCGAGGACCGCCGCAAGATGACCGGGATCGACTTCCTCAGCCTCCTCTCCGGCGTCGCTCAACGCCAACATGGCGCGTGCAATCTCGTCCTGGCTATCCGCAGGAAGCCGCCGCACGGCCTTCAGCGCCTTTTCGAGCAGTTCTGTCATTGGCAGAAGATAAGCCGGTTCGAGACCAAAAGGAAGTGTGGTTCCTGGCTGGCAAGGGAGGCCTTTTGCTTCAGCTCCTCCGCTCGGCTAGAACTTGCCGACCCAGTCCTGATTTGTTGCGGAGTTCGCCCGTGGCCCTGATGCCGGTTTCTGACGCGCTTGCTGCGGTGTTGGCCGGCGTCGAGCCGCTGGCTGAACAGATGGTTTGCCTCGACGAGGCCTACCATCGTGTGCTCGCCCGCGATGTCGCGGCGCGGCGCACGCAGCCGCCGGAGGCGATGTCGGCGATGGACGGCTATGCCGTGCGCACGGCCGACGCGGCAAACGATTCGAGGTTGACCGTCGTCGGCGAGGTCGCGGCGGGCCGGCCGCTCGCGGGAAGCGTCGGCCCCGGCGAAGCCGTGCGGATCTTCACCGGCGGCGTCGTTCCCGACGGCGCCGATGCCGTCGTGATCCAGGAGGACACGGCTGCCGACGGCAAACATGTGACGATCAAGGAAGCCGCCATTTTCGGCCGGCACATCCGCCCTGCAGGCGTCGACTTCCGCGAAGGCGACGTGCTGCTGCGCAAGGGAATCCGCCTCACCGAGCGCGATCTCGCCCTTGCCGCCGGAATGAATCATCCGCATCTCGCCATCATCCGCCGCCCGAGGGTTGCCGTTCTCGCCACCGGCGACGAGCTCGTGATGCCGGGCACCACGCCTGGTCGCGGCCAGATCGTCTATTCCAACGGCTATGCCCTGCATGCGCTCGCCCGCAGCGAGGGCGCCGAGACCATCGACCTCGGAATTGCCGCCGATACACTGGAGGCGACGTCCGCCGGCATCCGCCGCGCGCGCGAGAGCGGCGCCGACATCCTGATCACGACCGGCGGTGCCTCGGTCGGCGACCACGACCTGGTCCAGCAGGCGCTCAAGGGCGAAGGCATCGCGATGGCGTTCTGGAAGATCGCGATCCGGCCGGGCAAGCCGATGATGCACGGTCGGATAGGCGCGATGCGCGTGATTGGCCTGCCCGGCAATCCCGTGTCGTCCTACGTGTGCGCCTTCCTGTTCATGGTCCCCTTGATTCGCGCCCTGTCGGGCCGTTCAGCGATTCATCATCGGCGCGAGCGCGCCGTGCTGGGCCGCGATCTCGCCGCCAACGACCAGCGCGAGGACTATCTGCGCGCGCGGCTGGAGGAGCGCGACGACGGCACGCGCGTCGCCCTTCCGGTCAGCCATCAGGACTCCTCCCTTCTTGCGAATCTCGCTGCGGCACAGGTACTTCTGGTGCGCGCACCGTTCGCGCCGAAGGCCGAGGCCGGCACGCCTTGCGAGGTGCTCCGGCTGCCCGTCTGAGCCGCCCAGCCACACGCATTCCGCGAGCTTGGCCGCGTTCACCATAAATTAAGCAGTTGCGGAACACATATCGAACATATAGTGTCCGTTCATGATTTGTTTCGAGGATGTAGCGGCTTAGTGCCGGCTTCATCGTGTCGGAATCGAACGACATCAACCGGGGGACTTTGGTCGAGATGTTGACGCGCAAACAATACGAGCTTCTGCGGTTCATCAGCGAACGTCTGAAGGAAAGCGGCGTGCCGCCGTCCTTCGACGAGATGAAGGATGCGCTCGACCTGCGCTCGAAGTCAGGCATCCATCGCCTGATCACTGCGCTCGAGGAGCGCGGCTTCATTCGCCGCCTGCCCAACCGTGCCCGTGCCATCGAGGTGATCAAGCTGCCCGAGCTCCAGGCCGCCGCCGGCAATCGCCGTGGCTTCACCCCGAGCGTGATCGAGGGCAATCTCGGCAAGGTGCGCGCGAGCTCCAGCCCGCCCGCGGACGAGGGCGAGCGCCCCGTCGCGGTGCCCGTGATGGGCCGCATCGCCGCCGGCACGCCGATCGAGGCGCTGCAGACCCGCAGCCATACCATCAGCGTGCCGCCGGACATGCTCGGCTCGGGCGAGCACTACGCGCTCGAAGTGCGCGGCGATTCGATGGTCGAGGCCGGCATCCTCGACGGCGACATGGCGCTGATCCAGCGCAACGAGACCGCAAATACCGGCGACATCGTGGTGGCATTGATCGACGACGAGGAGGCCACGCTCAAGCGCTTCCGCCGCCGCGGCGCCTCGATCGCGCTCGAGCCCGCCAATGCCGCCTACGAGGTCCGCATTCTTCCGCCGAACCGCGTGAAGATCCAGGGCAAGCTGATCGGGCTTTACCGGAAGTACTGATACGGGAAACATCAAGCGCCGCGCGCGTTTCGATCGGCATCGGCGATCCAGGATCGGAGCGGATACTTGTCCGCTCCGGCTGGACGGTTTCTCTGGTTCTGCGCCGGCTGTCCGGTCCATCTTCCCGCGCGACATTCCCCCGCGCAGGCGCGCAGCCATTTCTGCTTCGCCGGTAGAGTTGTGCCGGCAGTGCTGATAGCTCCGGCCGAATGCAAGGACGCGAGGTTTGTTCCTATCGAATCCGGGAAAGATAATGTGATCGCGCGCTGCGGACGCGAGCCGCAGATTTGCCCATAACCGAGCAGAGCGTTGTATGCTTCCACTCTGATAGAGGCCTGCGCCTCGAAAGAGACGCGGGTCGCTATCCCAGCATGAGGAGCACCCGATGTGTGACTACAGCCTGCATGCCGTCGCGACGCGCCCCGCCGAAGTCGGCGAGACGATCGTCACGACAACCTTCCGCGGCACCTCGACGCGCGGTTTCGCTTCCGAAGCCGATCCCTCCGTCGCGGTCTGTCTGCTGCCGGGGACGGAGCTCGCTTTCGCCGACAATGTCCGCTACGACAACCGCTGGATCTGGACGCGCACCGTGAACTCTCGCGTCGGCAAGTTCGGCAAGATCGACCCGCACATTCCCGATCGCCATCATGACGCGATCGAATTCCCCGACGGCAAATACGTGCTGGTGACGCAGCTCGTCGAAGGTCAGCGCGCGACCGTGCTGCAATTGCCGGTGACGCAGCCAGCCCCCGAGCGCGAGCACAAGCCGCAGATCGTCGCCGACACGCGGCCCACGATCACGCGCCTGCCGATCGGCTGACGCCCTTCGGCCGACAGGCCGAGCCCGGGATTGAAATTGCCGTCGCCGGCCGAGGCCGGCGAGCCCGGTAAGTTTGTGTTTCAGGACATTCGATCGGCGAGCCCACCGCCGCGCCTCGTCGTCGCACGAAGTTTGGGCCGTGCTGCCCGCATTTTGAACGTCCGCTCCGCAGCCAAATGACCGATGCTGTCGTGGTTTGAGGCGGCGGACACGCTCGATGAAGACCTTCATTCGCGTCGTTGAACTTTGGGTACCCGACCGGACGCGCATGCGGCTGGAATTCGGCGGCGGCCTCTACGACGATGGGCTGTCCGCGTTCAAAGCCGTCAGCGAAGAGCTGCACTTCGGATATGACGAGGGACTTCCAGGCAAGGCCTGGGCCTGTGGCCACCCCGTCATCCTCACGAAATTCGCCAACTCCTATTTCAAGCGGACCGATCAGGCCGCTGCGGCCGGCCTCACCTGCGGCGTGGCGGTGCCGGTGTTCGCGGGCGAATTCCTGCAAGCCGTGCTGGTGCTGTTCTGCGGCGACGACGAGGCGCATGTCGGCGCGATCGAACTCTGGCACAACGATCCTGATCTCTCGCATGAGATGGGGCTCGTCGATGGCTATTACGGCACCGCGGACATGTTCGAATTCAACTCCCGCCACACCAGATTTCCGCGCGGCTTCGGCCTGCCCGGACGCACCTGGAAGGCGGGCCTGCCGCTGATCATCAAGGACTTGCACGACGCCAAGAGTTTCCTGCGCTGGGAGGACGCCGCCAAGGTCGGGATCAATCTCGGCGTCGGCGTGCCCTACCGAACCGGTACCGACCAGACCTGGGTTCTGACATTCCTCTCCGCGCAGGCAACGCCGATTGCACGACGCTTCGAGATCTGGGTCCCGAACGAGGGCCGTTCGGCGCTGGTCTTTCGCGCCGGCGATTGCAGCGCGCAGACCGACCTCGCCGCACGCTATGCGGCGCAGTCCATCGCCAGGGGCGAAGGCAGCATCGGCGGCGCCTGGGCCGCCGGCATGCCCGCGCTCAACGACGATCTCACCTCTGACGGCTCGATCGCCGGCTCCGAAGCCTGCGCAGCCGGGCTGAGCCGAATGGTGGCCCTGCCGGTTATCGGCAACGGAAGGCTTGACGCCGTGCTGGCCTGGTATTTGTGATCCGCGTCAATCGTCGGCCTGCAAGTCGGCCTCCGATGGCGTTGCGTCCCGGTTGCGGGGCACGGCCGCCTTCGGCACGAGGCTGCCGTCGAAATCCCCCTCGCCGGCGCCGGCCGGCAGCCAGGGACGGCTTGCTCCCCTCGTCCTCACCGCCTGCACCGAAAAGCCCTCGCCGCGTCTCGTCAGAGCCAGTGCGCCCTGACTGGCAAGACGCGCCCGATCGACCACCATCGCCGCGCAATCGGGTGGCGCAGGCCGCGCCGTCACCACCAGCGCGGCGCGGCTGCAATCATCGGCCAGCGCGTCGATACGCGTCGCCAACGCGATCAGTCGTCCGTCCGCGAGCGGCGCCACGCAGCCGGACTCGTCACACGACACCCCGCTCGCCAACGAGGCGTTGCCGGCATCGCGCGGATCGGCATCGGCAGCCAACCACTCCTTCAGCAGGAAGCTGTCCTTGCTGGCGCGGATCACCTGCAAGCGCCCATCCCCGCCCCGGACCGCGACGCTCGCGCCATCCCCGGCAATCAGGATATCGGGCTGCCGCACCGACAGTCCCCAGAGGATCGCTGCCAGCAGCACCAGGGCGCCGGACCAGCGCAAGGGCGTGCGCAACAGGCCCATCACGATGAGCCCGAGGCTCGCTGCGATCAGCGGCGCGATCCCGAAGGCGGGAATGCGGCCGACGGCGCCCGGCAGGGCCGCCACCCAGCGCGCGACCAGGACCATCCACTCGATGCCGATCCCCATCAACCACCAGAACACGCCGTCGAGCCCGAAGGGCGCCGCGAGCAGCCCCAACAGCCCGGCCGGCATCACCAGCGCCGAGACCACCGGCATGGCGCCGAGATTGGCGAGCACGCCGTATGGGGTCACGCGATGGAAGTGGAAGGCGGCGTATGGCGTGGTCGCGAGCCCCGCGATCAGCGAGGCCAGGAACAGCATCGCGATTTCCCGGCCGCCCCACAACGCGATCCGCGCAGTCGCGGAATGATCGGGCGATGCGAGCAGGTTCGGCATGCCGATCTGCACCAGCGCCACCAGCCCGAGCGTTGCCGCAAACGACATCTGGAAGCTTGGATGCACCAACGCCTCCGGCGCGACCGCAAGCACGATCAGCGCGGCAACCGCCAGCGTGCGGAAGGTGATGGCGCGGCGGTCGACCATCACTGCGATCAGCACCACCGCCGTCATGAAGAACGATCTTTGCGTTGCAACCTCCGCGCCCGACAGCAACAGGTAGAACGCGGCCGCGACCAGCGCCGCGGCGGCCGACCATTTCTTGATGGCAGAGCCGGCCGCCAGCCCCGGGATCAAGGCCAGCAGCGCGCGCACCGCGAAGAAGACGACGCCGGCGACGACCGCCATGTGATAGCCGGAGATCGACAGCACATGGCCGAGTCCCGAGACGAACATGGCATCGTTCACAGGCGCGGTGATCGCATCGCGCCGCCCCGTGAGCAGCGCCGTCGCGATCGCGCGGTTATCGCCTTCGAGCGTTGCGCGGATGCGCGCATCGATCGCATCGCGCAGGCCCTGCATGAAGGCCGCGTAGCGCAGCCGCAGGCCGCCAGCATCCGGCGGCGTGGACGCCGTGATCGCGCCCATCACGAAGCCGGAGGCGCCGATGCCCTGGAAGAACATGTCGCGCGAGAAATCATAGCTGCCGGGGCGCACCGGCGAGATCGGCGGGAGCAGCCGCGCCTTCAGCTGCACGAAGCTGCCAACCTCAGGCGCCGTGCCCTTGCGCACCGAGAGGCGGACGCGCTCGAGCTTGACGTCGCTGCGCTGCGCCTCCATCGCGCTGACGCGCAGCACGAAGCGGTCGGTGCGCTCGCGGATGTCGCGCGCTTCCACGAAGCCCGACAGCGACACCGAATAGAGCGGTTTTGCCAAAACGGTGTGCGCGATACGCGCGGTCTTCCAGGTCGCCACGGCAAAACCAGCCGCGACCGCCGCGAGCATGATGGCGGGCGCAAACAGCCGGCTCCGCCGGAGCAGCACCGCGCCGAGCATCAGCGCGATGGCTGTGGCGGCAACCACCCACAGCACCGGCTCATGATCGGCGGCGAAATAAAGCGCAATGCCGCCGCCGAAGGCGACCGGCACCCACGGCAACAGCCGGCCAGGCCCGGCCTCGCCCCGAGCCCATTGGCGCAGCGTCTCGATGATCGCCGGCCAGATGCCAAAGCCCGCCGGCGCAAAACCGCCGGCCGGGGTAGCGCGGCCGACCGGCCACGTCCCGGCAACTCCCTGGGACCGTCCTGGCCGGCCCGGCTCCGCCATTCCCCTGCACCTTACGATACGCGACGGCTGCGGAGGCTACCGGACCGTGCGGCTGCGCGAATAGCGGTACGGATCGGGAACAGGCGAAGACCGCCCTACTTTCTCCGGGCTGGCGCCCGTTGCTAGATCAGCGGCGCCTGCGACGAGGCGTGGTGATTGACGATCTTCCAGCCGCCGTCCTCGCGGATGATGACCCAGCTCATCTTGACGACGAGATCATCCCGCTCGCCCGCGAGACCGAACGTGATGGTCGCGGCCATGTTGATCAGATCAGGGCCGGCCTGCGCGGCGTGCACATCGGAGAACGCGGCGCTTGGCCTGCGCCAGCGCGGCAGGCCGTTGAAGTATTCGGCGACGCCGTCCCGGCCGCGATAGAGCTTCGGGTTGGAGCCGAAGAAGAATGCGTCCTTCGCATAGAGCGAGGACAGCGCGGCCGCATCGAGCGTCGCGAAGCCGGCGCACCATTTCGCGATGATGGCGGAAACGATGGCGTCGGCCTCGCTGCTCATGTCCTGCTCAGCCCTTCTCAACCCTTGGCGACTTCCTTCGCGAACGTGTCGCGCAGACCGATCGTGCGCGAGAACACCGGCTTGCCGGGCGTCGAGTCCTTGTCACGCACGAAATAGCCCTGGCGCTCGAACTGCATCGGCTCGGTCGAATTGCTCTCCGCAACGGACGCCTCGACCCGCGCATCGGCGAGGATCTCCAGCGAGTTCGGGTTGAGATCGGTCGCGAAGTTCGAGGCATCCGGGCTCGGATTGGCGAACAGCTGGTTGTAGATGCGGATCTCCGCCGGCTTGGAGGCCGCCGCCGGCAGCCAGTGCATGGTCGCCTTGACCTTGCGGCCGTCGGGCGCGTTGCCACCCTTGGTCGCGGGATCATAGGTGCAGCGCAGCTCCACCACCTCACCCTTGTCGTTCTTGATCACGCCGGTACACTTGACGAAATAGGCATAGCGCAGCCGCACCTCGTTGCCAGGCGACAGGCGGAAGAACTTCTTCGGCGGGTTCTCCATGAAGTCGTCCTGCTCGATATAGAGCTCACGGCCGAACGTGATCTTCCGCGTGCCGGCCGAGGGATCGTCGGGATGATTGATCGCCTCGAGCTCCTCGGTCTGCCCTTCCGGATAATTCTCGATCACCACCTTGAGCGGCTTCAAGACCGCCATGCGCCGCTGCGCCGTGCGGTTCAGCTCCTCGCGGATGCAGAACTCCAGCATGCCGACATCGACCACGCTGTTGGCTTTGGCGACGCCGATGCGCTTGACGAACTCGCGAAGTGCAGCCGGCGGCACGCCGCGGCGACGCATGCCCGCCATGGTCGGCATGCGCGGATCGTCCCAGCCCGCGACATGGCCGTCGCGGACGAGCTGGGTCAGCACGCGCTTGGACAGCAGCGTATAGGTGAGATTCAGCCGCGCGAATTCGTACTGATGCGGCTGTGAGGGCACCGGCAGCTTCTCGATGAACCAGTCGTAGAGCGGTCGGTGGTCCTCGAACTCCAGCGTGCAGATCGAATGCGTGATGCCTTCGATGGCATCCGACTGGCCGTGGGCATAGTCGTAGCTCGGGTAGATGCACCATGCGTTGCCGGTGCGCGGATGGTGCGCATGCAGGATGCGGTACAGCACTGGGTCGCGCAGATTGATGTTGCCCGCGGCCATGTCGATCTTGGCCCGCAGCACGCGCGCGCCGTTGGGGAATTCGCCCGCCTTCATGCGGCGGAACAGGTCGAGGTTCTCCTCCACGGAGCGTTCGCGGAACGGCGAATTCTTGCCGGGCTCGGTCAACGTGCCGCGCGAGAGGCGGATCTCCTCCTGGGTCTGGTCGTCGACATAAGCGAGGCCGTCGCGGATCAGCTGCTCCGCCCATTCGTACAGGCGGTCGAAATAGTCCGAGGCGAAGAACAGGTTCTTGCCCCAGTCAAAGCCGAGCCAGCGCACGTCGGCCTGGATTGAATCGATATATTCCTGCTCTTCCTTGACCGGGTTGGTGTCGTCGAAGCGCAGGTGGCAGCGGCCCGGAAACTCCTGGGCGACGCCGAAGTTGAGTGCGATCGACTTGGCGTGGCCGATATGCAAGTAGCCGTTCGGCTCCGGCGGGAACCGGGTCACGATCTCCTTGTATTTGCCCTGATCGAGGTCGGCCTGGATGATGTCACGAATGAAATCGCGCCCAACCTCAGCTGCCACCGGTTCTGTCATTACGAAAATCCTGTAGGGAAATCAGCGGTTCTTCTGCCAAATTCGCGTGGCCGCGCCAAGAGCATAAGCAAGGCCTGCCGGGTCCGCCGTCGCCCTTTAGTTATGTCCCGTTCCTGCTATACACCACCGCCTCCAATGCATAGGCCCTGCCAAGAATGTCCGATTCCGTCGTCACGCGCTTCGCTCCCTCGCCGACCGGCTTCCTCCATATCGGGGGCGCCCGCACGGCGCTGTTCAACTGGCTCTATGCCAAGAAGCACGGCGGCAAGATGCTGCTGCGGATCGAGGATACCGATCGGGAACGCTCCACGGAGGCGGCGATCGGCGCCATCCTCGACGGGCTGAAGTGGCTCGAGCTCGGCTGGGACGGCGAGGTCATCTACCAGTTCGCCCGCGCCGCCCGGCACCGCGAGGTTGCCGAGCAGCTGCTCGCCGATGGCAAGGCCTACCGCTGCTACGCCACCGCCGAAGAGCTCGCCGCCATGCGCGAGAAGGCGCGCAGCGAGGGGCGCACCCGCCTCTATGACGGCATGTGGCGCGACCGCGACGCGGCGACGGCGCCGAGCGACGTCAAGCCCACCATCCGCCTGCGCGCGCCGCAGACCGGCGAGACCGTGATCGAGGACCAGGTCCAGGGCCGCGTGGTGTGGCAAAACGAGAACCTCGACGATCTCGTCCTGCTGCGCGGCGACGGCAACCCGACCTACATGCTCGCCGTGGTGGTCGACGACCACGACATGGGCGTCACCCATGTGATCCGCGGCGACGACCACCTGATCAACGCCGCCCGCCAGAAGCAGATCTACGATGCGATGGGCTGGGCGCTGCCCAGCATGTCCCATATCCCGCTGATCCACGGCCCGGACGGCTCGAAACTCTCCAAGCGGCACGGCGCGCTCGGCGTCGATGCCTACCGCGCGATGGGGTACCTGCCGGCTGCGCTGCGCAACTACTTGGTCCGGCTCGGCTGGAGCCACGGCGACCAGGAGATCTTCTCGACCGAGGAGATGATCGACGCGTTCGATCTCGGCAGCGTCGGCCGCGCCGCCGCCCGCTTCGATTTCGCCAAGCTGGAAAACCTCAACGGCCACTACATCCGCCACGCCGACGATCAATCGCTCGTGAAGATGTTCGAGGACGTGCTCGACCACGTCGTGCCGAGCCGCGACGAGATCAAGGCCAAGTTAAACGACACCACGCGCGCGCAGCTGCTCAAGGCCATGCCGGCGCTCAAGGAGCGCGCCAAGACATTGATCGAGCTGATCGACGGCGCCCATTTCATCTTCGCCGACCGGCCGCTGGCGCCGGATCCCAAGGCGCAGGCGCTGTTGACGCCCGAGAACCGCAAGCTGATCGGCCAGCTACATTCCGCGCTGGAGAAAGTCGAGACGTGGAGCGGCGCCACCACCGAGGCCGCGCTGCGCGCCTTTGCCGAGGAAAATAGTCTCAAGCTCGGCGCGGTCGCCCAGCCGCTTCGGGCGGCGCTCACCGGACGGACGACGTCCCCTGGTATATTTGAGGTTTTGGAGGTGCTTGGACGCCAGGAAAGCCTCGGCCGACTTAGGGATCAGTCTACGACGTAAGTCGACCATGCGTGCGGCGATCTTGCAGCGCACATAGCAATAATATACCCATCTCCTCCACATTCTGGAACATCCGGCCTGCCCCCATGGTCGCCCTGGGGGTCTCCGGCTCCGGCCCGTCTCACCACACATCGGGGACCTCTGATGGACGCAAAAGAAAGCCCAAAGACCGCGACGCTGACGGTCGGAAACAAGAATTTCGATCTTCCGATCCTCAGCGGCAGCGTCGGGCCTGACGTCATCGATATCGGCAAGCTCTACGGCCAGTCCGGCCTGTTCACCTACGATCCGGGCTTTACCTCGACCGCGAGCTGCCAGTCCAAGATCACCTATATCGACGGCGACGCGGGCGTGCTGGAATACCGCGGCTACCCGATCGAGCAGCTCGCCGAGCATGGCGACTTCCTGGAGACCTGCTACCTCCTGCTCTACGGCAACCTGCCGACCGCCGCGCAGAAGAAGGATTTCGACTACCGCGTGACCCATCACACGATGGTGCACGAGCAGATGGCCCGCTTCTTCCAGGGCTTCCGCCGCGATGCCCATCCGATGGCGATCATGGTTGCCGCCGTCGGCGCCCTCGCCGCGTTCTATCACGATAGCACCGACATCAACGATCCGAAGCAGCGCATGATCGCCTCCATGCGCATGATCGCGAAGATCCCGACGCTGGCTGCGATGGCCTACAAATACACCGTCGGCCAGCCCTTCGTTTATCCGAAGAACTCGCTCGGCTTTGCCGAGAACTTCCTGAACATGTGCTTCGCGGTGCCTTGCGAAGACTACAAGGTCAGCCCGGTGCTCGCCGACGCGCTGGAGAAGATCTTCATCCTGCACGCCGACCACGAGCAGAACGCCTCGACCTCGACGGTGCGCATCGCCGGCTCCTCGGGCGCCAACCCGTTCGCCTGCATCGCGGCCGGCATCGCCTGCCTCTGGGGCCCGGCCCATGGCGGCGCCAACGAAGCCGCGCTGAACATGCTCTATCAGATCGGCACGGTCGACAAGATCCCCGAGTTCATCGCCAAGGTGAAGGACAAGAATTCCGAAGTCCGCCTGATGGGCTTCGGCCACCGGGTCTACAAGAACTACGATCCGCGCGCCAAGATCATGCAGAAGATGTGTCATGCCGTGCTCAAGGAGACCGGCCATGGCGACGATCCGATGCTGAAGGTGGCGATGGAGCTCGAGAAGATCGCGCTCAGCGACCAGTACTTCATCGACCGCAAGCTCTACCCGAACGTTGATTTCTATTCGGGCATCACGCTGAAGGCGATGGGCTTCCCGGTCTCGATGTTCACCGTGCTGTTCGCGGTCGCCCGCACCGTCGGCTGGATCAGCCAGTGGAGCGAGATGATCGAGGATCCCCAACAGAAGATCGGCCGCCCGCGCCAGCTCTACACCGGCGTCGCCAAGCGCGATTACGTGCCGATCGACAAGCGCTAACGTCAGGCCATCACGCCTTTCGCAGCGGCGCCATCGCAAGATGGCGCCGTTTTGTTTTGCGCCCGCACTTTCCTCGTGCTGCCGCGCACAACAACAAGTCCATGCTCACGGCGGCAAGCGCCTTGACAGCCGAAATGCTCCGCGCGCATTCTTACTCTAAGTAAGAATGACGACAGGGATGGAAATGCCGGAGCAGCCGAGAAGTCGGCGGCAGACGCGCGCTGCCATTTTGACTCATCTGCTTCAGTCGGGCGGCTCGTTTCGTCCGCCACTGGCCAAGGCCGTGCGTCTGTCGGAAGCGAGCCTGTCGCGCATCCTGCTTGACCTGAAGGCCGAAGGCCTGATCGAGGAAGTGCGGCGCCCTGCCCCTTACGTCGGCGGCCCGACCGGTCTCGTGTCGCTGGACCACGCGGTGGCGCTGGCAGCCTTCGAGCTGACGACGCAGCGGCTCAGCGTCGGGGTCGGCGGCCTGTCGGGTGAGCTGCACTACACCGAGCGTGTGCCGCTCCCGAAGACGCCTGACGTCGAGACCGTCGGCCGGGCATTTCGCGAAGCGATGACGTTGTTGCGCGACTGGACGCGGCGCCGCCGGATCACCCTCTCGCAGATCGGCGTCTCGATTCCCGGCCTCGGCCGTCTCAGCATATCGGCCAATCCGATCATTCCCTGCGACGTCGCTCGCATCAGCGACATGTTCGGCGAGACGTTCGCGGGCGTGCCGCTCGAATTCACCAATTCGGTCGTCGCGCATGCCACCTTTCACCGCTGCCGCACGGAAAACTACCCGTTCAACGACACGCATCTGTTCGTGCTCGTCAGCCACGGCGTCGCCGGCGCCTGGATGGATGATCCGGCCGAGACCGATGCTCTGCAGCCGATCGAGCTCGGCCACATGGTGTTCGGGCCTGACGGACCGCGCTGCCGCTGCGGACATCACGGCTGCGTCGAGGCCTATACGTCGATTCCCGCGCTGGCTGCGCTTCTCGGCGTTTCCGAGACCGAGCTGCTCCAGCTCGGCAACGAATGGGTCAACACGGTCCCGATCTCATCGCGCGTGCGGCAGGATTTGCGCCGTCGGCTGTTCCGGCTCGGCCTTGCGATCGGCAATACGCTGAACGTCAAGCCGTGCGGCGGCGTTGCGATCAGCGGCTGGCCGTCGCTTCTCGCTGAAGAGGATCGGCAAGCACTGGTCGATGGCATCGACGCCTGCCTGCTGGGCGGACGCAAATTGGCGCAGGTCTCCCTCGCCTTCGTGCCGCCGTCGACCGGCAACGATCCGCAGGCTGCGCTCGCCTTCGCCGCCTTTTGTCTCGCCAGCCGTGGCGGCATGCCCGCGGCATCGACGGAGGCGGCCTGACATGCGCTGAGCCCAAACGGCCTGTAAAGCGCGAAAGATTTCACACCGGGAGGAACTGCCATGCCGATCACAACAACAAGGCGTCGTCTGCTCGCTGGCTCCGCTGCCGCGCTCGCATTTCCGCACCTTGCCCGCGCGCAAGGCGCGGCCAAGCCGCGACTGACCGCGATCTCGCAATGGTCGGCGGGCAGCGACGGGGCGGCCATTACGGCGCTCGGCAAGAAATTCGAGGAGAAGGGCGGCGTTTGGCAGCACTCGCCCGTCCCCGGCTTCACCACCGAGATGATGAACAAGCTGCGCGCGCAGATCATGGCCGGCGATCCGCCGGCTTGCTCGCAGCTCAAGGGGCCCGAGATTGCGGCCTGGTCGAAGATTGCGCCCACCGTAAATCTCGATGCCCTCGTCGCGGCCGCCGGCTACGAGAAGGTTGTCGCTCCGGACCTTGCAAAGCTGCACAAGCCCGGCGGCAAATGGATTGCGCTGCCGCTACAGATCTACAGCACCAACATGCTCTTCCTGTCCAAGCGCGCGATGGACAAGGCGAAGGCGGACAAGGTCCCCGTCACCTGGGCCGACTTCAACGACCTCGCCGAAAAGATGAAGGCGGGCGGAGTCGCCTCTCCCATCGCCAATGGCGGCACCCGCCCGGACGACGGACAGAAATTCGAGGCGGCTCTCGCGGGCATCAGTCCGCTCGCCTATCGCGCGGCCATCATGAATCTCGAGAAGAAGGCCCTCGAGGGTCCGGAGATCAAGGCCGCGTTCGCCCAGGTGCGCAAGATCGCCGACTGGATGGACCCCAACGTCGGCGCCCAGCATTTCTCGACCAACCTGAAGCGCTTCATCGACGGCGACATGGGCATGATGATCATGGGCGGATGGGCGCAGGGCGTATTGCGCAATGCCGGCTTCAAGCTCGAGGACTTCTTGATTGCGCCAGGCCCGAGCGACAACGGCAAGCCGGTCTTCCTGTTGAATGCCGACGCCTTCATCTTCTGGCAGCGCAAGGAGGCGGACCTGCAAGCCGGCCAGACCCTGATGGCTCAGCTCGTCATGGATCCGGCGATCCAGACCATGTACTCGCAGATCACCGGCTCCATCCCCGTGCGCACTGACGTCGATCTATCAGGCGAAGGCTGGTCGGAAGGGCAACGAACAACCTCGAAGGCCTTGAAGGAGGCCATCGCCAGCGATCAGGCCGTCCTCAGCATGGCGCACAACATGGCGCAGGAAAACGGAATGACCGCGGCGATGATCGACGTAATCACGGAGTACGTGAAGAACAAGACGATCAAGCCGGAGCAGGCAGCCACCCGCCTCGCCGAGGCCGTCGAGGGCGCGCGTTGAGCAATGCCGCCACGATGAGACCGGGCCGGCCGGCTCTTCCCGAATGGGTGCGCCGGCTGCCCGAATATCTGACGATCTGGGTGCCGCTGCTGCTGTCGGCGGCGCACCTCGTCTCGTTTTCGCTCTGGACGATCTGGATCTCGTTCACGCCGTCCACCCTCGTTCCCGTTGCGGGCTGGGTCGGCTTGCGCAACTACACGGCGGTCACGGCATCGCGCAACTGGCAAATCGCCTTCGACAATTTGCTGCTGTTCGGCAGCGCTTTCGTGCTGCTGAGCGCAGCGACCGGCCTCATCCTCGCGATCCTGCTCGATCAGCGCATTCGTGGCGAGAACGTGCTGCGCTCCATCTTCCTCTATCCCCTGGCGGTGTCCTTCGTGGTCACCGGCACGGTCTGGAGCTGGCTGCTCAATCCCGGTCTCGGGATCCAGAAGCTGGTGCACGACCTCGGCTGGACCTCCTTTAAGTTCGACTGGCTGATCGACCGCGACATGGCGATCTGGACCATTGTCATCGCCGCGATCTGGCAATCCTGCGGCTTTGCCATGGCGCTGTTCCTTGCCGGCCTTCGCTCGGTTGATCCCGACATCATCAAGGCCGCGCAGATCGACGGCGCGGGAGCGGTCCGAACCTACCGGCGTATCATCCTGCCGTCGCTGTGGCCGATCACGGTCACCGTCGTGGTGATCCAGTTGCAGTTCGCGATTTCGACCTTCGATCTCGTGCGCGCGCTCACCAACGGCGGACCGGGAATCGCGACCCAGCTGCCGGCACTCGTCGTCTACGACCTGATGTTCCAGCGCAGCCTGCTCGGCCGCGGCGCGGCGGCGGCCGTGCTGATGTTGCTCATTCTTCTCGCGGTGCTGCTGCCCTACGCGGCGTGGCGATACATCCAGCGACGGCGAGGCGCCCATGCCTGACCGCAGCTTCGCACCGACCCGGATTCTGGTCTATCTCGCCGTCTTCTTGATCGCCGCGGCCTGGCTCGCGCCGCTCGTGGTCGTGGTGCTGAACTCGCTGCGGAGCAACGAGGAGATAGCGCAGGGATCGATGATCGGCTGGCCGCAGCATCTGGCCTGGAGCAACTACGCCGCAGCCTGGAGCGGCTTCTGCGTCGCCGAGACCTGCGCCGGCATCCGGCCCTACATGCTGAACTCCGCGCTGGTCACGATTCCCGCCACGATCTTCTCCACCCTGCTCGGCGCAATCGCCGGTTACGCCGTGTCGCTCTGGCGCTTCCGAGGCGACAACTGGATCTATGGCATCGTGACGCTTGGCCTGTTCCTCCCCCAGCAGATGCGCCTGCTGCCCTGGACCATCGTGCTGCGGGACGTCGGCCTCATCAACACCCTGACCGGCCTCGTGCTGATTCACACCATTCAGGGGCTCTCATTCACCACGCTGTTCTGCCGGAATTATTATGTCGCCATTCCCCATGAACTGATCAGGGCCGCCCGCATCGACGGCGCCGGCTTCTTCCGCATCTTCTGGCGCATCATCCTGCCGCTCTCAGGTCCCATCCTGATCGTCACGGTGATCTGGCAGTTCACCCATATCTGGAACGAGTTCCTCTATGGCGTGACGTTCACCACCGGCCAGCAGCAGCCCGTCACCGCAGCGCTTATCGCGCTGTCCGCCGCCGTCGCGGATATCCCGCAGCATGGCGTGCAGAGCGCAGCGGTGATCATCGCCGCGCTGCCCACGCTGTTGATCTACCTGCTCGGCGGCAAGTACTTCGTCCGCGGCCTGACTGCCGGGGCCGTGAAATGATGGAGTTGTCATGGCAGCACTGAGCATTCGCGCCCTGTCCAAGCGTTACGCCAATCTGGAGGTGCTGAAGGACATCGCGCTCGACATCGAGAGCGGCGAGTTCACCGTGCTGGTCGGCCCGTCCGGCTGCGGCAAGTCCACCCTGCTCAACATCGTCGCCGGGCTCGACCGCCCGAGCGCGGGAACGATCGAAATCGGCGGGCGCGTCGTCAATGACGTCGCGCCGAAAGACCGCGACATCGCCATGGTGTTCCAGTCCTACGCGCTCTATCCCTCGATGACCGTGCGTCAGAACATCACCTTCGGCATGGAATGCCGTCACGTTCCCAAAGCCGAGCAGGACGCTGCGGTCGGCAATGTCGCAAAACTGCTCCAGATCGAGCCGCTGCTCGGCCGCAAGCCCTCGCAATTGTCCGGCGGCCAGCGCCAGCGCGTGGCGATGGGGCGCGCGCTGGTGCGCAATCCCCTGCTCTTCCTGTTCGACGAGCCGCTCTCCAATCTCGACGCCAAGCTGCGCGTCGAGATGCGGATGGAGATCAAGCGCCTGCACCAGCGCATCGGCGCCACCATCGTCTACGTCACCCACGACCAGATCGAGGCCATGACGATGGCGACGCGGATCGCCGTGATGCATCAGGGCAGCGTGCAGCAATTCGCCGACCCCGACACCGTCTACCGCTACCCCGCCAATCTGTTCGTCGCCCGCTTCATGGGCTCGCCGCCGATGAACACCATACCGGCCCGGCTCGAGGCCGAAAATGACGGCCCAGTCGTCGTGATCGGCGCGGGACGACCCGACGAGCTTCGTCTGCGCCTCAGGGGATATGACGCCGCAGCACCTTTTGTCGGGCGCAAGGTGGTGTTCGGAATCAGGCCGGAATGCATTGCCGAGGGCAGCCGCACGTTCTCCAGCGAAGCGCCTGTCCTCGTCGAAGCGCCGGTGGAGCTGGTCGAGCCGACCGGTGCCGAGACCATGGTGCTGCTGCGGCTCGGCGGCGAGCCCGTGATGGCGCGAGTCTCGCCGGATATCCGCCCCGCGCCCGGCACGTCCGCCGCCTTCGCGCTCGACACCCGCCGCATTTGCCTGTTCGACCCCGAGACGGAGCGCCTGATCGCATGACGAAGACGACCTATTCCAGCCTAGCCGGCAGCGTGGTGCTGATCACCGGAGGCGCCAGCGGCATCGGCGCCGCCTTCGTCCGGGCCTTCGCGGGCCAAGACGCCCGGGTCGCCTTCTTCGACATCGATAAGGACGCCGGCGAAGCCCTGGTGCGGGAAATAGCGGCCTCGTCCGGGCCTGCGCCGCTGTTCGTGCCCTGCGATCTCCTCGACATCGATGCCCTGCGCAGCGCGATGGCAGAAGCCCGCCGCTCGCTTGGCGACGCCGCCGTTCTCGTCAACAACGCCGCCAACGATCAGCGCCAGGCTCTCGCCGAGGTCACGCCGTCCGAGTTCGACTGGATGATCGGCGTCAATCTCAAGCACGTCTTCTTCGCGGCGCAAGCGGTGGTGCCACAGATGCAGGCGCGCGGCGGCGGCTCGATCATCAACATGTCCTCGATCGCCTGGATGCGCGGCGCGCCGGCGCTGCCGGTCTATGCCGCGGCGAAAGCGGCGATCGTCGGCTTCACCAACTCGCTGGCGCGCTCCGTCGGCCCCGACCGCATTCGCGTCAACGCGATCGCGCCGGGCATGGTCATCACCGAGCGCCAGCGCAGGCTGTGGTATCCGGACGATCGGGTCATCGCCGAGATACGCTCGCGCCAGGCGGTGCCCGATGCGGTAACGCCCGAAGACATTGCCAATATGGCACTGTTCCTCGCCTCCGACGAAAGCCAGCGCATCACCAGCCAGTGTTTCAGGGTTGATGGCGGACTCGCCTAGGCCGGTGCGCATAAGACCGTTCGAGTGCCCTTTGCTTAGCCCTACGTGACGTTCGACAATAGTGATTGGAACTAGGAAACCTTGGGAGGTTCGCGCGTTTAGGGGCCGGAGCAAGCCGTGGAGGAGAAGCATGCGAACAGCAATTCTCGCATTGATTGTAGTTGCCGGAAGCGCAATGAGCTTCCAAGCAACGGCCCAACAGCAAAAGGCCGCACCCAGTGAGCAAACCAAGGAGGAGATGAAGCGCGACGTGGACCGGGAGCTCAAGGCTGGCCAGCCCAACGAGCAGATGCAGCGCGATGCGGACAAAGGGATCAAGACCCGCAACTCCGGAGAGTCCGGATACGTGGCCGATCAAGACAAGCCGGCCGCTTCGGCGCATCCTCCGGGCCGACCGGGAAGTGAGCAGACCACGGGTTCGGGTAGCCAGACCGGCACTCCGAAATAGAACACTCGGCCTGCTCTGCGTCTACGGCGAGTTGCGCGGGCGCCGGAAGTGGCCAATTCACGGGTCGCATGCGGTCCCGGGTTAGCGTGTCGTCCGCCTGGTTGCCGCCCAAATGTCCTCCCGGGGTCAGTATGTCGCGCTCAGTGTACGCGTGGAGCGAGACCCCGGGGGCAAGTGGCGGGCCGTCATAGGGCGCACAAGCGCCAGTCGAGGCAAGACGGCCCCCCGCGTTCTGTCCACCGCCGATAGACGACATCCCAACTGCCTCAAATGATCCGGCTAAGGGTCACGAGGCGACATGGAGCGGGATGTCACTCTATGAACAGCAGTCCCCTCTTCTTATCGCCGTCAAACGTATTTACAGCGTCGAACAGCCGCTTCCGTTCGACTAGCCACGGCTGGAAATCGAAATTGACATCGAGCACGAAAACGAGGTCTTCGGCTTCGAAATAGCCCCCAATTGGGGAATGGTGTCCACTACCAGCACCAAAAATATGAGCGCGATCGAAATTCACGATGTAGCGTCGCCGCGGATCGTTGGAGCGACGGAGATGCTCCAGAAACTCGTTTTCGCTGAGATCGCGCAAGACAGTAACTTTCCGGCTGGTGTTGGACTGGGCGATGTTGGCCAGTTCGTCAAGCGTGAGCCCCATGATGCATACGCCTGTCCAGCAACTCCACGTCCCGGCCAACACCTTGCCTTCCGTCCTTGCCGCCTCGCCAAGGGACCGATACGCGTTTGCAACAGCGGCAGGTCCGCAGCGAGAGCCATTTGACTGCCAATCAACGTGTCGTTCAAATGTTGCTGCCACGGGCAGGTGCCACGCACGCTCAATAAGCTCCGGAGTACGTGTGACCGATGACGCTATGGCTTCCGATGGCACGTGCGATTGATTGACCACCAGGGCCCCGGCACACACCAGACTCAGGGCAATCACCAAGCTGCTGACGCTTACGCGGTGCCATCGCTTCATGGATCGGAACCTTGGCGGCAATGACGACTTAGGCGCGCAAAATTATACTCGGAAGCCGGAGAGCGCGAAGAAGATACCTGTCCGCGTTCGTTCGGGCTGAAAATGCGAACATAATTTCCGACAGGACGACCCGAGTTCTTCTTTTGGGTCGAACAGGAAAGTGACAGCCAATCGGACCCTTTCCGCGGCATCCCGAGATGTATCAGCGTCGAGATCCCAGTGCTAGACTTCCTGCTCCTAGCGATTGGGAGGACGAACATGCCCGATAGCGTCTACAAGGTCATTGAACTGGTCGGTACCAGCAGCGACTCATGGGAGAAGGCGGCCGCTAACGCAGTCGAGCAAGCTGCTAAATCTCTCCGAGATCTCCGCATTGCAGAGGTCGTCAAGCTCGATATGCAACTGGATGACAAGGGAAAAGTTGAGGCCTATCGCGCCAAGCTCAACGTATCGTTCAAGTTCGAGGGCTCCTGAGCCTCAGCACCTCGCCGCTTCGGGCGAGGACGGCTCATTGGACAGGCGCGTTGCGGTCCGCCAGCCGGACGCTGTGGCCCATCCCGGAAGTTGGCACTAGTCCGAGCGGGACTGAAATGCTTTGATGCGAAGGAGCGTATGGCGCGTGGTGGCCCCATGTACATGGTCATTCGCAAGTACAGTAAGGTTCGTTCGGTCGCCGACGCCGCTCGTCGCGCCAAGAGCGGCGTCGGTGAGATCCTAAGACAATCGCGGGGATTCAAATCTTACCATGTGCTGGATGCGGGCGACGGTGTCGGTATCGCGGTGATGATATTTGACGACCGCGAAAGCGCCAACGCAGCGAACGCCAAGATACTGGCATTTGTTCAAGCCAGTCTACCCGACCTCGATCTTGGAGTTCCTGAAATCGCTGCCGGCGAGGTTTTGGTGAACTTAGAGCCCAATGGGTCCTCGGGCATCAAGTAGCCGAAAACGCTGCCTGTTGCATGGCCCGCCGCCCGCTGATCGTGCAGTCTACCCGACCTGCATCGCGTTTGCGGCGGTCGCGCCCCGGCACCGGCATATGCCGGCCAAGAATCTGGCGACTGCGCTAATTTTCGAGGAGCACAATGCCATGAAGCAACACACCTCCGAAGCATTTTCCACCACAGCCAGGAAACTGCTCATGCGGATGCGCATCGTGATGCCACCCAGGGATCCCGATGAAGACGAGGAGGATGAAGACGAGGAGGACGAAGACGAGGATGAGCAAGATGATGCCGACGAACCGGCGGTCGTGCGCGAGCCGGACGAAGACTAGACTAGCCGGTGTCTGGCAGTCGCCGTTATACTATCTCTCATGGGCTGGGATGCGAAAGACATAGCGCTTCTCAAAAGGCTCTGGTCCGCGGGGCAGAGCGCGGCGCAGATTGCGCGCCATCTCGGCTGCAGTCGTAACGCGGTATGCGGTATGCTGAACCGTCTGGGCCTGAAGCGCGGCCACAAGCCGCCCACAGCGCAGCCCCAGATAAGGCCGGCCCCGAAGCTGAGGCCGTCGTCGGCCGCCTGCGCCCGTCCCATCGCGCGGAGGGTGTCGCCGAGTACAGCAGAGAGGGAGCTGCCAAAGGAATTCAGCCGGCAGCAGCTTTACGCCATTCTGGCTGAGGCGGTCAGAAACACTGGTTAAGAGCTCACCACGAACGTCCTTGCCCTCCCGTCCATGTCGGCCGCGTCGTTACTTTGCAAATGAGCGTCGGCCACCCGCGAGACAGAAACAGGGCCCACCTCACACGCATACGTTGATGGAACCGGGTTTTAGCTCGCGTTGTTTCGGCTCGGGGTCGTCACAGCCACGTCGCTATAGAGAAGCCCTGTATACGGGAGTATAGTCGCCAAAGGCATATTCCCGATCGATCTTGATCGGCTCCGGGGGGACGCGATCCGGCACGAGAAATCTGTCGATTGATCCATCACGCGTGAGCAAGAGATGATCATGCAACATGCGATTGAAGTGCCGTCGGTCGCCCTCGATTCGAATGAGAGCAAGCGCCCCGAGGAGGCACTGCGCGAGAGCGAGGAGCGCTTTCGCACGCTGGTGCAATTCTCCTTCGATGTGTACTGGGAAACGGACGCGGAGCATCGCTTCATCCGCCAGGAGTTCGCCGAGACGCTTCCCGAGCCGCCGGTCTCCGAGATCGGCAGGACACGATGGGAGATCCCGTATCTCGAACCTGACGCAGATGGCTGGCGCAAACACCGGGAGATACTCGACGCTCACCTCCCGTTTCGCGATTTCGAGCTCGCGCGGCCGATGCCCGACGGCGGCAAGCGCTATATTTCCGTCTCTGGGCTGCCCATCTTTGACAAGACAGGGAACTTCGTGGGTTACCGAGGTGTGGGGCGCCACATCACGGAGCGCAAGCGCGCCGAACAGGCGCTGATCGAGAGCGAGGCCCGTTTCCGTACCTTCGTGGACCACGCGACCGATACGTTCATGCTGCACAGTGAAGATGGTCACGTTCTCGATGTGAATCGGAATGCCTGCGAAAGTCTCGGCTACAGCCGGACCGAACTGGTTGGGGCAACTGCGGCCTTGTTCGATCTGGAGATGGATGAAGCGACTTGGCGTCGCAACCGCGAGCGTCTCAAGGCCGGCGGCATCGCTACGCTCGAGAGGCGCTATTGCCGAAAGGATGGCACTGTGTTTCCCGTCGAAGTTCGTATGCGCGAGTTCTGCGAAGTCGGACAGTCACGAATCATTTGTCTGAGCCGCGACATCACCGAACGCAAGCGAACCGCCGAGACGTTCCGCGAGATGCAAGCTGAACTAACACACGCCAATCGCGCGGCGGCAATGGGCCAGGTCACGGCTTCGGTGACACACGAACTAAGCCAACCAATCACCGCGGTGCTCTGCAACGCAGAGGCCGCACTGAACTGGCTAGGAACACAATCTCCGAATTTCGAAAAGGCACAGCAGGCGCTCGTATCCATCGTCACAGAAGCCAAGCGAGGCGGCGAGATCATCAGTTGGATCCGTTCCTTGATCAAGAAAGCTCCGGCGCCGAAGGAGAGCGTCGATGTCAATGGTGCAATCCTGGACGTGATCACCATCGCCCGTAGCGAGCTGCTCAAACATGATGTCTCGATCCAGACCGACCTCGCTCCGGGCTTGCCGCTCGTGAAGGGCTATCGCGTTCAGCTGCAACAGGTGGTTCTCAATTTGATCCTCAACGCGATCGAGGCAATGAACTGCGTCGACGTTGGCGGACGAGAGCTGCGGATCAGCACGGCTGCAGATACAAATCTCGTTGTTGTCGCCGTACGGGATACCGGACCTGGACTTGACGTCGCAATCGTTGATCGCCTGTTCGAGCCCTTCTACACCACCAAGCCCGACGGGACCGGCATGGGCTTGTCGATCTGCCAATCGATCATCGAAGCGCACGGAGGACGACTTTGGACCGGTGCCAATGAACCACGGGGGGCGGTGTTTCACTTTAGTCTGCCTTCGCAACAGGAGTGACCCACGTCGCTTTAGCGTAACTCACGCCTTCGCTGTTGCGTTTCTTGGCGTCTGCTCTTTGGAGGGCAGCTCACGCTTTGGAGGGGGCGGCTCAAGCAGACTTCTATGAAACACCCTGGCTCGTTCGCCGACCCTGGCGCATCGTTGCGAGCACGATGTCGGCGGCGAGCACGCTCGGCGATGTGTTGCCGGTCGACATGATCTGATCGAGCCTGGCGAAGGCCTCGACCTGCTGCCGGCGCAGCGGAGACTCCGTCAGCACGTCCCGAAGCGCCGGCGCCAGCTTCTCCGGCGTGCATTCCTCCTGCAAATACTCGGGAATGACATCCTTGCCGATCACGAGATTGGCAAGGATCACCGAGGAGACACGGATCGCGCGTCGCAGGATGAACGCCTCGATCGCGCCGACGCGATAGGCCGTCACCATCGGAATGCCCGACAGCGCGAGCTCGAGCGTCACCGTGCCGGATTTCGCCAGCGCGGCGTGAGCGATGCGGAAGGCCGCACGCCGCTCGTTCTCGCCGATCACGATCTGAGGCTTGACCGGCCAGCTCGCGATGCCTTCGCGGATGGTGGCTTCGAGATGCGGCATGGTCGGCAGCATCAGTTCGAACGCACAGCCCTCACCCCTTAAGCGACCGAGCGTTGCGCCGAACACGTCGAGATGATGCCTGACCTCGCTGCGGCGGCTGCCGGGCAGCACCAGCAGCACCTGCGGCTCACTGTCGCGGCGCGCCTGCTCCTCCGCACTCGGCCGCAGCGAGCCCAATTGCTCAATCAGGGGATGGCCGACATAGCTGCAGGGCGGGCCGCCGAGCTTGCGGTATTCCTCGGGCTCGAACGGCAGCAGGCCGAGCACGTGGTCGACATAGCCGAGCATGGTCCGCGCCCGTCCTGGCCGCCATGCCCAGAGCTGCGGCGAGACGTAGTCGACGATCGGGATCGCGGGATTGCGCGCGCGCACGCGGCGGGCGACGCGATGGGTGAAGTCGGGGCTGTCGATGATGACGAGCACGTCGGGCGCGGCCTCGGTCACTGCGTCGGCGGTCTGCCGGATCAACCGCAGGATCTTCGGCAATTGCTGCAGCACCGCGGCAAACCCGACGATCGAGAGCTCCTCGATCGGAAACAGCGATTCCAGGCCCTCGCGCGCCATGGTGCGGCCGCCGACGCCGACGAACTGCACGCCGTCGCCAAGGCGCTGGCGCAGCACCTTCATCAAGGCGCTGCCGAGCCTGTCGCCGGATTCCTCCGTCGCGATCAGGAAGATCTTGCGCTTGGGATCACGCGACATCACGCGGGCAGGCCGATGACGAAGAGATATTTGGCATCGGCAAGCGCGATCATGGCCTGCGGCTCGGCGGCGATGGTGTTGCCCGCGATGACGGCGATGCCGGCAAGGCCGGCAGCCGCGACGCCCTCGATGGTGCGCGGACCGATCGTCGGCAGGTCGAAGCGCAGGTCCTGGCCGCTCTTCGGCGCCTTCACCAGCACACCGCGTCCGGTGGCGGCGCGGATGCGGCCCTCCTCGCGCAGCCTCGCGACGCGGGCGAGCAGCGCGTCGGTGCCCTCGATGTCCTCGACCGCCACCACGTGGCCATCGATCACGACCACGGCCTGGCCGATGTCGAACGGGCCGAGCGCGGTCAGCACCGCCCGGCCGCGCGCGATGTCGGCGTTGCTGGCATCGCTCGGCCAGGCGCGGCTGATGCAGCCCTCGGGCATCAGGAGATCCGGCGCGACGTCCTTGATGCCGACCATCCGGAAGCCGTCCTGCTCGAGGATGCGGCCCACACCCGACAGCAGATGATCGTCGCCGCCGCGGAAGGCGCGAATGACGTTGCCGAGCAGGCGCAGCGTCGTGAAGTCGAACCGGATCTCGGACAGCGAAGGCCGCACCAACGTGCCGATGAAGATCAGGTCGCGGCAGCCCTCCTCGCGGAACAGCCGCATCGCGCGTCCGAGCTGGCCGACGGAGATCCAGCGATGCCGGTACTTCTCCACCCGCTGGGGATCGCAGGCCCCGCGTAGCGGAAACAGCACCGGCGTGATGCCGTGCGCGGCGAGCGACTCGGCGACCGCAAACGGCATGGCACCGCCGCCGGCGACGATGCCGACCGGTGACGAAACCTGCAAAGCCGCCGATGTCGTGCCCGCGGCCATCCCAAGATCACTCCAAGATCATTTCAAGATCACTTCGCGATGGCGGGAAGACAGAGCGGGCGCTTGCCCTTGCCGATGAAGTCGAGGATTTCGGCGATCGCGGGGTCCTCGCCCGCGAGCGGCCGCGCCGCCTCCAGCCGCTCGGCGAAGGTGCCGGCGCCATGGAATAGCTTCTGGTAGAACGCACGCACGGTGGCAAGCCGCTGCTTGGTGAACTTGCGACGCTTCATGCCGATCAGATTGAGGCCTTCGAGCACGGCATATTGGCCGTTGACGAGACCGAACGGAATGATGTCGTCGCGCACGCCACACACGCCGCCGACCATGACCTGCGGTCCGATACGGGTGAACTGATGCACGGCGGACAGCCCGCCGATGAAGACGAAGTCGCCGATCTCGCAATGGCCGCCGAGCGTTGCCGAGGTCGCGAAGATCACGTCGTTGCCGAGATGGCAGTCGTGGCCGACGTGGCTGCAGTTCATGAAATAGCCGCGGTCGCCAACCGAGGTGACGCCCCCGCCAGCGACGGTACCCGCGTTCATGGTGACGGATTCGCGGATGGTACAGCCCGCGCCGATCCTGAGCTGCGTCAGCTCGCCACGATAGCTGAGCGATTGCGGCGGCGTGCCCAGCGAAGCGAACGGATAGATGGTGCAGTCGTCGCCGATCGTGGTCTGCGCCGTGATGTGCACATGCCCGATCAGCTTGCAGTTCGCGCCGATGACGACGTTCGGGCCGATGATGCAATAGGGTCCGATCTCGGTGCCCTCGCCGATCACGGCGCCGTCCGCGATCCGCGCGGTGCGATCAATCTTGCTCATCAAGCCAATCTTACTCGTCAAGAAGGTCGGGTTATGTATTGAAGTCGCTCGGTTTTCGGCTGGTTAGCGCGACTATGCCCGATCTGTCCAGTGACGTATCATCTCGCCGTGTTTCAAGTGCCGGATGAGGCGGCCTTCCCGTCCCGTCGTCAGGTTCATGCGGAGCTTCAACGATCGTGGTCAGGGCCCTGATCCTTCTGCTGGCGCAGCTCGCGGATACTCCGATCGTGTCGGAGGCGGTCGAGACCGGCGAACACCGCCTGGTCGATCTGCGGACATTCGAGTGCCGGGACATCACCCGCAGCACGGTGCTTCAGCGGGTCTGTTACGATCGCGCGCAGCAGGACCTGATCGTCGCGAGCAACGGCGCCTATCACCGCTATTGCGGCGTGACGGCCGACACCGTCGAACGCCTCCTCGGCGCGCCCTCCATGGGCCAGTTCTTCAACCGGACTATCAGGCGGGATGCGACCGGCAGCCGCTACGATTGCACCTGAGCCCAGTGCCGCTCAATCGGTCAGCATGGCGCCGACGTCGGCTTCGGCAACGACCTGACCGTTGACCTTTGCATCGCCGTGAAACCACCACATGGTCTTGCGGCGGCCGAGCGAGCGCATGTGATACTCGATCGTGTCGCCCGGCAGTACCGGCTTGCGAAACTTGCACTTGTCGATGGTGAGGAAATAGACCGCCCGCGGCTTCTCGGTGCCCTCGACCGACTTGATGCCGATCACGCCCGCGGTCTGCGCCATCGCCTCGATCATCATGACGCCGGGATAGACCGGACGCTCGGGGAAATGTCCCTGGAACGCCGGCTCGTTGAAGGTGACGTTCTTGATGCCGATGCCGCTGTAATCGGCGCGGATGTTGATCACGCGGTCGATCAGCAGCATCGGAAAGCGGTGCGGCAGTGTCTGGAGGATCGCGTTGATGTCCACCAGCTCGAACTTAACAGGTGATTCCGCCGTCATTCCCGTCCCTCGTCCTTCGGATCGGCCTTGCTGTCGCGTACCAGCCGCTCCACCGCGATGATCTCCTTGAACCATTGCTTGGTCGGCTTGGCGAAGTGCCCGCCCCAGCGGCCGCCCGGCGGGATGTCGTCCTTGACCGCGCTCATCGCCGTCACCTGCGCCCCGTCGCCGATCTTGAGGTGATTGTTGATGCCAACCTTCGCTCCGAGCGCCACGTTGTCGCCGATGGTCAGGCTGCCGGCGAGCCCGATCTGGGCCGCGAGCAGGCAGTGCCGGCCGATCGTCACATTGTGGCCGATCTGGACCTGATTGTCGATTTTGGTCCCCTCGCCGATCACAGTGTCACGCAAGGACCCGCGGTCGATCGTGGTGTTGGCCCCGACCTCGACGTCGTTCTGGATCAGCACGCGCCCGGTCTGCGGCACCTTCAGATGGCCCTCGGGGCCGAAGAAGATGAAGCCGTAGCCGTCCTGGCCGATCGAGCAGCCGGGATGGATCAGCACGTTGTTGCCGATCAGGGCGCACTGGATAGCGGTCCGGGCGCCGACATTGCAATCCCGGCCGATCTTGACGCCGGGACCGATCACCGCCCCGACGCCAATCACAGTGCCACTGCCGATCTCGACGTCCGGGCCGATCACGGCCAGGGGGTCGACGACCACTCCGTCCTCGAGCCGGGCCGTGGGATCGATGATGGCCGATGGCGCGATACCATCGTTGCCGACCCAGGATTGCGGCCGCAGCGCGTCGGCGTGCCATTCCCGCGCGATCCGGACAAAGGCGCGGAATGGCTGCGCCACCCGCAGCACGGCCACATGTTCGGGCACCTCGGCCTCGAAGCGCGGACTGACCAGACAGGCCCCCGCCTTGGTCGCCCTGAGCTGATCGGCGTATTTGAGGTTGTCGAAGAACGCCAGATGCATCGGGCCCGCTTCGTCGAGCGAAGCAAGGCCCGTGATGACGTGGCCGCCCCTCGCGGGGTCGACCAGCTGCGCCTTTGTCAGCGTGGCAATGTCGGCCAACGCTGCGGCAGGCGGCTTTGTGAAGAAGATCGGCTGCGCCATTCCACCCCGTCGCGGTCCGGCTTCGGCATGAAGCGGTCAGGCCGCATCATGCCTCATGTCCTGGATCGGCACGATCCCTTTCCGAAACCGGTTCCGGTGATCCGGATCGTGCCGTGCTGATCGAATTAGAACGTGGTGCCGCCGCCGAACCGGAATTCCTGCGTGCGGTCGTACTTGCCCTTGCTGAGCGGCACGGCGTAGTCGAAGCGCAGCGGTCCGAACGGCGACTGCCAGATCACGCCGACACCGACCGACGAGCGAACGACCTTGCTGTCGTCATAGACGAGACCGGTGCAGGTCCCAGTGCTCGAGGGATTGATGCTCGACGGGATACATCCCGGCGCATTGACCTCGTTGGTGGTGGTCCAGCTCGTCGGTCCCTTGTAGTCATAGAGGCCGCCGGCGTCGGCATAGACCGCGCCCTTCAGACCCACTTCCTTGGGCAGGAACCAGAACGGCATCTGCAATTCGAACGAAGCACCCCAATACTGGGTGCCGCCGAGCGCATCCTGCGTGCCGAACGGGTTCAAGTCGCGCGGACCGATGCCGTTCGGGGCGAAGCCGCGGACGAGGTTCGGGCCCATCTGGAAGTGGTCGAGCATGCGCAGATCGGTGCCGATCTTGTTCAGCATGCCGCCTTGCAGGCGGACGAGGCCGACGATGTCGGACACCAGCGGCGTGTAGTACTTCGCGTCGACGACCGACTTCAGATAGGAGACGTCGCCGCCGACGCCGGCGAAGTCCTGCCGGAAGTCGACGAGCAGACCGTCGGTCGGGTTCTTGTTGTTGTCCAGCGTGTTGTAGGTCAGCGTGTAGCCGAGCGCCGAAGTCAGCGTCTTGCCGTTGGCGAGCTCCTTGCGCACCGGCAGCGAGGCTTCGCCATCGTTGTAGCAGCCGAGGCCGTTGGTGGACGGATCCAGAGGTATACCGGTGGCAGCAGAGAAGGCCGGGCTGGGATTGAAGGCCGCCGAACCAACCACGTTGTTACAGTTCGCCAGGTAGCTCGGCAGCGTGATCTCCTGCCGATAGATCGAGTAGCGCACCTGGAGCGAGAGATCTTCACGCAAGGAGAAGCCGAGGCGCGGCGAGAAGCCGAGCGTCTTGGTGCCGTAGGAGATGTAGCTGTTGGACTTCTGCTCACGCTGATAGAGGTCGAGGCCGAGCGCGACGCGGTAGTCGAGCAGGTACGGCTCGACGAACGACAGCGAGTAGCCGCGCGCATACTGGCCATAGGTCACCGCAGCCTTGGCGAACAGGCCACGACCAAGCAGGTTGCGCTCGGAGATCGAGACTTCGGCCAGCGCGCCGTCGGTGGTGGAGTAACCGCCCGAGACCGAGAAGTCGCCGGTCGACTTTTCTTCCATGTCGACGATCAGGATGACGCGGTCACTCGACGAGCCCGGCTCGGTCGTGATCTTCACGCTCTTGAAATAGTCGAGGTTCTTCAGGCGCCGCTCGGCACGGTCGACCAGCGCGCGGTTGTAGGCGTCGCCTTCCGAGATGTCGAACTCGCGGCGGATCACGTAGTCGCGCGTGCGGGTGTTGCCGCGCAGGTTGATGCGCTCGATATAAGTGCGCGGGCCCTCGTCGATGTTGAACACGACGGACACTGTGTGCGCTTCGAAGTTGCGGTCGCCGCCGGGCCGGACCACGGCAAAGGCATAGCCGCGGCGGGAGGCTTCGATCTGCATCTCCTCGACCGACTTCTCGACCAATTCGACGTTGTAGAGCGAGCCGACATTGAGGCGCGAATAGGCGCGCATCGAGCTCGGATCGAAGTTCGGAATGCTGCTGCGGAAATCCACCGCGCCGACGCGGTATTGCTGACCTTCCTCGATCTTGAAGGTGACGTTGAAGCCCTTCTTCTCCGGATCGTACTCGGTCAGCGCCGCGACGACCTGCACGTCCGCGAAGCCGTTCTTGAGGTAGAATCGGCGGATCAGATCGCGATCGGCTTCGACGCGGTCGGGATCGTAGACGTCACCGCTGCCGAGGAAGCTCAGCAAATTCGTCTCGCGCGTCTTGATCACGTCGCGGAGGCGGTAGGACGAGAAGGCATTGTTGCCGACGAACTCGATCGACCGGACGCCGGTCTTGACGCCCTCCTCGACCGTGAAGATCAGGTCGACGCGGTTGTTCGGCTGCTCGATGATCTCGGGCGTGACGCGCACGTCGTAGCGGCCGGAGCGGCGATAGATTTCGGCGATACGGAGCGTGTCCGACTGCACCATGGCGCGGGAGAAGGTGCCGCGGGCCTTGGACTGGACTTCAGCAGTGAGCTGCTCGTCCTTGATCTTCTTGTTGCCCTCGAAGGCGATACGGCCGATCACCGGGTTTTCCACCACGGAGACGATGAGCTGGCCGCCGGAACCGCGGTTGATCCTGACGTCCTGGAACAGGCCGGTCTCGATCAACGCCTTGAGGCCGTCGTCGATGGCGGCCTGATCCAGCCGGCCGCCGGGACCCGGCTTGAAATAGGAGCGGATCGTCTCCACCTCGACGCGGCGATTCCCTTCGACGGAAATCGACTGCACGGTCTGGGCGAGCGCAGACGAAGACACGAAAACAGCCCCAACCGGGGCAACCACCGGCGCGCCGAACAAGATCAGGGTCGCGAGCAAGCCCCCCCGGAGTCGCAGTCCAAACTTCATCGCGCAACGCGCCCTTATCATTCCCTGCCAGACCCAACCCCAACGCCGGTCCGGAGATTCCCCAAGTTCAGGCCGCTTGTAGCCAATTTCGCCGACGCCGCAAACGGCCGAAAGCGCCGTAATTTCAATTTCATTCCAAGACGTTGCTCAACAGCAACGCCACAAAAAAGCCCCTATCAGGAAGCTGCCATCCGCAGGATGTCGTTATAGGTCGCAAACACCATCAACATCAGCACCAGGCCAAGCCCGATTCGGAACCCCATTTCCTGGGTCCGCTCGGACAAAGGCCGGCCCCGGACCACCTCGGCCGCATAAAACATCAGGTGGCCGCCATCGAGCAGCGGGATCGGGAACAGGTTCAAAAGGCCGATCGACACCGACAGCACCGCGCAGAGATTGATCACGAACTGGAACCCGGCGCTGGCCGCCTGCCCCGACATTTTCGCGATTCCCAGGACGCCGCTGACCTCGTTCGGATTGCCCTGGCCGACGAACAGCGAGCCCAGGAACTTGAAAGTGCTGGTGATGATGAACCAGACCTGCTCGACGCCGATCTTGAGCGCTTCGCCGACGCCGACCGGGGTGGTCGAGGCCTCCCCGGCCTGCGACTTGTGCTCGATGCCGAGAACGCCGAGACGGTGGCTGTTGCCGAACGGGTCCTTGCGCTCCAGCAGCGCCGGGGTCGCGGTCAGCGAGACGACGGCGCCGTCGCGCTTCACCTGGAAGGTAAGAGCCGAACCGGCGTTCATCGCAACGATTCGCTGCATGTCGGCAAAGCTCTCGATCGGCTTGCCGTCGATCTGGATGACGACGTCGCCCACCTTGAAGCCGGCGGCAGCCGCCGCGCCGTTGGCGACGACACCGTCGACCCGGGCGATCGTGCTCGGCTTGCCGTAATAGAGCGCCATTCCGGCGAAGATCAGCGCGCCCAGGATGAAATTGGCGATTGGTCCGGCCGCGACGATCGCCGCCCGGGGACCGACCTTCTTGTGGTGGAAGCTGCCGGCGCGCTCCTCGGCCGACATAGCCGCCAGCGTCTGGGCCGACGGGGTCGAGGCCTCGCTCTCGTCGCCGAAGAACTTGACGTAGCCGCCGAGCGGGATCGCCGAGATCTTCCAGCGGGTGCCACGGCGGTCGTTGAAGCCGACCAGCTCGGGGCCGAAGCCGAGCGAAAAGGTTAACACGCGTACGCCCGCCCAGCGCGCGACCAGGAAATGGCCGAGCTCGTGGAAGAACACGACAATGGTCAGGACGAACAGGAAGGGAACCGCGTAGCCGAGGAGCCCATGGCTCAAAGTATTGAAACTATGGACGAAAAAGTCGATCATCGAATTCCCTCACCCAGCGCCGCAAGGCCCTGGTCCCGAACCAACTAGGATGCCTTTAAGGCAATTTGAGGCAATAGGGCGGCAGCCCTATTTCGCGCAACATGGTCAACAGAGATTGCATCGTCTGCGGAGGTCAGGGGCGCCTGGTTGCCGCCTTTGATCCAATCCTCAAGGGTCGCCTCGACCAGCCGGGCAATCGCACCGAACCGGATCTTGCCGTCGATGAAGGCGGCCACGGCGACCTCGTTGGCGGCATTGTAGACGGTGGTCGCGCCCTTCCCGGTCCGGAGCGATTCGTAGGCCAGCCGCAGTCCCGGGAAGCGCTCGAAGTCCGGCGCTTCGAAGGTCAGCTGGCCGACCTTGGCAAGATCGAGCTTGGCCGCCGGGCCCTTGATTCGATCGGGCCAGCCGAGGCAATGGGCGATCGGCGTCCTCATGTCGGGCGCACCGAGCTGGGCCACCACCGAGCGGTCGGAAAACTCGACCATGCCGTGGATGATCGACTGCGGATGAACCAGCACGTCGATCTCGTCCGGCGAGAGCGCGAACAGATAGGACGCCTCGATCACCTCGAGCCCCTTGTTCATCATGGAGGCCGAATCGATCGTGATCTTCTGGCCCATGCTCCAGTTCGGATGCTTCAGGGCCTGCTCGAGCGTCGCCTGCTCGATGTCTGAGGGCTTCCAGGTCCGGAACGGGCCGCCGGAGGCGGTGATGATAACGCGGACGAGCTCGTCGCGATTGCCTGAGCTCAGCGCCTGGAACAGCGCGTTGTGCTCGGAATCGGCCGGCAGGATGCAGGCGCCGGCTTTTGCCGCGCGCTGCATGAAGAAGTCGCCGGCGCAGACCAGGCACTCCTTGTTGGCGAGCGCGACATGCGCGCCGCGATCGACCGCGGCGAGCGCCGGCTTCAGCCCGGCAGCGCCGCTGACCGCCGCCATCACCCAGTCGGCCGGACGCGCGCCGGCCTCGATCACCGCGCTTTCGCCGGCGCCGCATTCGGTACTGGTGCCCGCGAGCGCAGCCTTGAGCTCGGCGAGCTTGGAGGTGTCGGCGATCGCGACATAGCGCGCGTTGAATTCCTTGGCGAGCTTGGCAAGCGCTGCGACATTGCCGTTCGCCGTCAGCGCCTCGACACGGTAGCGCTCGGGCGAGGCGCGCAAGAGATCCATCGTGCTGTCGCCGATCGAGCCGGTGGCACCGAGGACCGTGACGCTGCGAATGTCGGACGCAGCAAGCCTGTTGTTACGCAAGGGAACGGCGCTCATATCCTCACCAAACCATAAGACCGCTTCCGGCGCTATGCACACCATGGCGGAAAAAGCCGATAAACCAGGCCGCCAGGATGGCGGCGACAAATCCGTCCAGGCGGTCCATAAGCCCGCCATGGCCGGGAATTAAGTGACTGGAATCCTTGACACCGAAGCGCCGCTTCACGGCCGATTCGAAGAGATCGCCGAGCTGCGACACCACCGACAGGACGGCGCCGACAAGCAGCAGCGGAACCAGCTTTCCGATCCCGCAGGCGGCGAAGCCGGCCGCGACCGCAAGGCTCGCCGCAAAGCCGCCGAGCGCGCCGGCCCAGGTCTTTTTCGGGCTCACGCGCGGCCATAATTTCGGGCCGCCGATGCTGCGTCCGGCGAAATAGCCGCCGATGTCGGTCGCCCACACCACGAGCAGCACGAACATAAGCGCGGAGAAGCCGTTGACGAGATCCTTGCGCACCAGGATCGAGGCCAGCAGCGCCGCCGCCGCATAGGCAAACCCGCTCGCCGCCCACAAGAACTTGCCCCGGGCGATCAGCGTCACGATGGCACCGCCGATGAGGCCGGTGACGACGGAGGTCTTGAGCGCGCCGAAAGCGACGGAGGCTCCCATCATGGCGATCACGACCGTCCCTGCCCCGGTCAGCGCGGCCGATGCTGCGCCCACCACCATCAGCCATTCCGCGAACAGCCCGATCGAGACCAGGGTGACGAGAAGCGCCCACAACCAGCCGCCGGCATAGGCGATCGCGATGGCCAGCGGCGCCAGCACCAGCGCTGCGAGGACCCGCATCGCCAGATTGCTCGGGGCAGGCTTGGCGCCCGCCGATGCAGGATCGGGTTCGTTCACGAGGCGGTCTTCGCAACCAGGCCGCCGAAACGGCGCTCGCGTCTGGCAAATTCGGCGATCGCGCTTTCCAGCGCCGCCTTGTCGAAGTCTGGCCAATGGATCGGCACGAACACGAGCTCGCTATAGGCGGCCTGCCACATCAGGAAGTTGGACAGGCGCTGCTCGCCGCTGGTGCGGATGATGAGATCGGGGTCGGGGATGTCGGGCGCGTCGAGATGCGCGCCAAGCGTCTCGGCGTCGATCGTGGCAGGATCCCGCCTGCCCTCCGCGACCTCGCGGGCCAGCTTCTGCGCCGCCTTCGCGATCTCCTGCCGCGAGCCGTAGTTGAAGGCAACGACGAGCGTCAGGCGCGTATTGTCGCGCGTCAGCTCCTCGGCCTCGTTCAGCAAGGCGCAGATGTCGCTCTCGAGCCCCTCGCGCTCGCCGATGATGCGGACCTTGACGCCGTCGCGGTGCAGGCTCGCCAGGTCGTTGCGGATGAAGCGCCGCAGCAGGCCGAACAGGTCTCCGATCTCGCTCGCCGGGCGCGACCAGTTCTCCGACGAGAACGAGAAGATGGTGAGATAACGGATGCCGAGCTCGTGCGAGGCGCGCACCACGCGGCGCAGCGCGTCGACGCCGCGGCGATGCCCTTCCGCACGCGGCAGACCGCGCGCGGCCGCCCAACGCCCGTTGCCGTCCATGATGATGGCGACATGCGCAGGCGCCTCGGACCTGTCGGGTCCTTCCGTTGCGGGCGCGGCGGCGTTGGACATGAAGGCGATGCCTTAAAGCATGATCCGGAAAAGTGCGAAGCGGTTTTCCGACAAAATCATGCGCGAACAATAGTCTAGAGCGCGATGATGATACTCATCGCGGTTTAGACGGTGAGGATTTCTTTTTCCTTGGCGGCCAGCAACTGGTCGATCTCGGCGATGGTGCCGTCGGTCGCCTTCTGCACCTCGTCGGCGTGACGCTTCTGGTCGTCCTCCGACATCTCGTGATTCTTCTCGAGCTTCTTGAGCACGTCGAGACCGTCGCGGCGGACATGGCGCGCGGCGACCTTGGCGGCTTCGGCATATTTGTGCGCGACCTTCACCAGCTCCTTGCGGCGCTCCTCGTTGAGCTCGGGAATGCGCAGGCGCAGCACCTGGCCCTCGGTCGCGGGCGACAGGCCGAGATTGGAATCGACGATCGCCTTCTCGACGGCCTTGACCATCGACTTGTCCCAGACCTGCACCGAGATCAGCCGCGGCTCCGGCACGCTGACGGTGGCGAGCTGATTGAGCGGCATGTGGCTGCCATAGGCCTCGACCTGCACCGGATCGAGCATCGAGGCGGAGGCGCGTCCCGTGCGCAGGCCGCCGAGCTCGTGCTTGAGCGAGGCGACGGCGCCCTGCATGCGACGCTTCACTTCGTTGAGATCGAAATTACCCGTGGCCATCACGTTTCTCCTTCAAAATCCCGGCGACCGCTCCGCACCGTCCTTTCGGCGCGCCAGATGAGCCGTCAGCCGGCGACGATGGTTCCGTGGCCGACGCCACGCAGAATCGCGCCGATCGAGCCCGGCTCCGCGATCGAGAATACGATGATAGGCAGCGATGTCTCGCGGGCAAGCGCGAAGGCGGTCGCATCCATCACCTTGTAACCGCCCTCGATCGCCTGCGAATGCGTCAGGCGGTCGAACCGCGTCGCGGTCGGATCCTGCTTCGGGTCGGCCGAGTAGACCCCGTCGACATTCGTCGCCTTCAGGACCGCCTGCGCGCCGATCTCGGCGGCCCGCAGTACCGCGGTCGTGTCGGTGGTGAAGAACGGATTGCCGGTCCCGCCGCCGAGCAGCACGATGCGGCCCTCGGCCAGGTATTTGTGTGCCGCAGTGCGGGTGAACAGCTCGGAAATCTCGGGCATGACGAAGGCCGACAGGGTCCGTGCCGGCGTTCCCTTGCGCTCGATCGCCGCTTCCAGCGCGAGGCAATTCATCATGGTGGCGAGCATGCCCATGGTGTCGCCGGTGGTGCGCGACACCCCGCGGGATGAGACCTCGACGCCGCGGACCATGTTGCCGCCACCGATCACGACCGCGACCTCAGTGCCGAGATGGCGGGCCGCGATCAGATCGTCCGCAACCCGGTCGACGGTCGGCTGATCGATGCCAAAGCCTTGCCGTCCCGCGAGATACTCGCCGGACAGCTTGATCACGACGCGACGATAGACCGGATCAGTCATGAGCACTTTCCTTGTCCGGGCGCCGCTTCCGGCGGCACGCCGGAAGGAACTTCCGGCGCTTACTTCTTGCCGCTGGCCGCGGCGACCTCGGCCGCGAAGTCGCTTTCCTGCTTCTCGATTCCCTCGCCGAGAGCATAGCGCACAAAGCCCGCGATTTTCACAGCCCCGCCGACCTTGCCCTCGGCCTCCTTCACCGCCTGCGCCACCGACTTGCCGGTGTCGTGGATGAAGGCCTGCTCGAGCAGGCAGACTTCCTTGTAGTAGGTCTTGAGGCCGGACTCGACGATCTTCTCGATCACGTTCTCGGGCTTGCCCTGCTGACGGTACTTGTCGGCCAGTACGTCCTTCTCGCGCTTGACCACGGCCGGATCGAGGCCGGACGGATCGAGCGCCAGCGGGTTGGCGGCCGCAATGTGCATCGCGATCTGACGGCCGAGCGCTGCGAGCTCATCGGCCTTGCCCGGCGATTCCAGCGCCACGATCACGCCCATCTTGCCGGCGCCGTCGATGACGGCACCATGGACGTAGTGCGAGACAACGCCCTGGCTCACCTCGAGCGCGGCGGCGCGGCGGAGCGTCATGTTCTCGCCGATGGTGGCGATCGCATCATTGATGGCGGTTTCGATCGTGACGTCGCCGACCTTGGCGGCCTTGATCTTCTCGACGTCCGCTCCGACGTCGAACGCGACCTGGGCGATCATCTTGACCAGGCCCTGGAACTGGCCGTTGCGCGCAACGAAGTCGGTCTCGGAGTTGACCTCGACCACGACGCCCTTGGTACCCTTGGTGAGCGCGCCGATCAGGCCCTCGGCGGCGACGCGGCCCGACTTCTTGGCGGCCTTGGACAGGCCCTTCTTGCGCAGCCAGTCCTGCGCCGCTTCCATGTTGCCGTCGTTTTCGGTGAGCGCGGCCTTGCAGTCCATCATGCCCGCGCCGGTCGATTCGCGCAGGTCCTTGACCATCGCAGCTGTGATCGTTGCCATCGTTGAAAATCCTTTGTGCCTGCCGGTTTGCCGCGGCGCGGCATCGAATCGCCCCGCCGCGGTCCATCTCAGGAATTCGCGTCAACTGAAATGGTGGCCGGATCCTATCCGGCCAACCCATCGCTCTTTTTGACTATTCCGCTTCCGCGGTCAGCGCCTTGGCCTTGGCCACCCAGGCATCCGCACGGCTCGGCAGACCGACTTCTTCGCCGATCGTGTGCGCGGTGTCGTGGTCGAGCTCGGCGAGCTGCCAATAGTGGAAGATGCCGAGGTCGTTGAACTTCTTCTCGATCGCGCCCGACACGCCCGGGAGCTTCTTGAGGTCGTCGGCAGTGCCGCGGGGACCCGCAAGGCCCTGGAAGCCGCTCGAGGACGCCGCCGGCAGCTCTTCGGCGACCGGCTGGGCCGAGGCGCCGACGTCGATGCCCGAATCGCCCTGCGCGCGCGAGATGCCGTCGATCGCCGCACGCGCGACGAGATCGCAGTACAGCGAGATGGCGCGGCCGGCGTCGTCATTGCCCGGCACCACATAGGTGATGCCCTTCGGGTCCGAATTGGTGTCGACGATCGCAGCGACCGGGATGTTGAGCCGCTGGGCTTCCTGGATCGCGATGTCTTCCTTGTTGGTGTCGATCACGAAGATCAGGTCGGGCAGACCGCCCATGTCCTTGATGCCGCCGAGCGAGCGGTCGAGCTTGTCGCGCTCGCGCTGCAGCGTCAGGCGCTCCTTCTTCGTGTAGGAATTGGCTTCGCCGCCCGAGAGCACGTCGTCGAGGTGACGCAGGCGCTTGATCGAGGCCGAGATCGTCTTCCAGTTGGTCAGCGTGCCGCCGAGCCAGCGCGAATTGACGAAATACTGCGCGCAGCGCTTGGCCGCGTCGGCAACGCCGTCCTGCGCCTGGCGCTTGGTGCCGACGAACAGGATGCGGCCGCCCTTGGCCACCGTGTCGCTGACGGCCTGGAGGGCCTGGTGCAGCATCGGCACGGTCTGGGCGAGGTCGACGATGTGGATGTTGTTGCGGGTGCCGAAAATGAACGGAGCCATTTTCGGATTCCAGCGGTGAGACTGGTGACCAAAGTGCACGCCAGCTTCGAGCAGCTGACGCATAGTGAAATCGGGCAGTGCCATCGTTCTAATTCTCCGGTTGGTTCCTCCGGAAACGTGTGAGCAAAACGGAGCGTTCACGCCCCGGTTGCCACCGGACGGCCTTGTGAGCCATGTTTCCGTGTGAGATGGCGCGCTATATAGCGCCATTTCGGCCAGAAGCAAGGAAATAACGGCCTTTGGGGACGCCTCTAGGCTGCTGTCGCATCCCGGTATCCCCTGCCCCTCGCGCCTCCTAACACCTGGGCTGGCCCGGGGGGCAGCTCTTCGGTGGCGGGCCGGCCGGCCGCGGAGGCGCATGCGGCGCGGCGGCCATCGGCGGCGGCGCCGGTCGGGCGACCGGAGGTGGCGGCGGCGGCGGCGCTGGCCGCGCAACCGGCGGCGGAGGTGGTGCCGGCCGCGCCATTACTGGCGGAGGCGGAGGCGGCGCCGGCCGGGCAACAGGTGGCGGCGGCGCCGGCCGCGCCACGGCCACGGGCGGAGGCGCCGCTCGCGGCGGCGGAGGTGGCGCAACGCGCGGCGGAGGCGGCGGCGTCGGCCTTGCCAGAGCCTGAGGAGGCGGCGGCGGAGCGGCGGTCCTGGCGGCCTGCGGTGGCGGTGGCGCGGGCCGATGATCCTGAACTCCGGACGGTGTCCGCGCCGCTACAGGCGGCGGCAGAGGTGTCGCGGGTTTGACCGCAGTCGGGGCCGCGGGCTTGCCGGTGGCCGCGCTCGGCGGCGGCAAAGCGCCCGGCTGGGGCCCGCCCGGCCTGCCGCGCAGGTCAGGCACAGGCGGGGTCGTTGTCCCCGGCGGCCTGGGCAGGGCCGCGGACGGGCTCGCCGCGGTTCCGGAAGCCGGCGGGTGATTGGGCGTCGTTGCCGCGTTCGGCTGCGCCGGCGGAACGTTGCCGCTCGGCGCCGTGGCGGTCGCGGCGGGCTTGCCAGGGGATGAGACGGTCCCGGGCACAGCCCCTGCCCTGGCCGGCGGCGGCCCGCCGGGGGTGCCGGGCACGGGCAGCGTATTGGCCGGCGGCAGCTTGGTCGGGGCCAGCGCTTGCGGGGTTGCTGCGGCGTTGCCGGCGGGAGCGTTCGCGCTCGGACTGGGCGTGCCGCCGGGCGTCCCCGTCGCGGGCGGCGCTCCGGCCGGCGGGCTGCCCGGAGATCCCGGCACCGGCAGCGTATTGGCCGGCGGCGGCTTGGTCGGGGCCAGCGCTTGCGGGGTTGTAGCGGCGCTGCCGGCGGGAGCGTTTGCGGTCGGACTGGGTGTGCCTCCCGGCGTCCCAGCTCCGGGCGCCGCTCCGGCTGGCGGGCTGCCGGGAGCTCCCGGCGGCGGCACAGTATTGGCCTGCGGCAGCTTGGCGCCGGCGGGCGGCGGCGCTGTCGTGCCAGGGACGACATTGGCCGGAGCCGGAGTCGCGATACCCGGCCTTGCCGTCGGCTGGATGGTCGCGCTCGGCGGCATCGGCGCCTTGCCCTGCTGGATCAGGGCGGCACGCTGAACGACCGCCTGCGGCACGGCCGGACCTGCCGGCGTGGCGCGGCCGGCAACCGCCGGCGCCAGATTGCCAGGTCCGATCCCAGATCCGAGCGCCGGCCCCGCGGCCGGCGGCGGCGCCGGCGGGCGGTTAATCACGGTGTTGATGACCGTGGTGTTGTGGATGTTCTGGTAGATGATGTTGTTCGGCGGCGGCGCGACATAGACCGGCGGCCTCACGAACACCGGGATCGGCACGAACACCGGCTGCGGCAGCACGAACAGACCGACCACCGGCAGCGGCGGCGGCAGCACGACGAAATCCGGCGGCGGCGGCGGCAGATAATAGACCGGCGGCGGCGGTGGCGGCGCGAAGCCGAAATCGGGATCGCTGAAATACAGCACCGGGCGATCGACATAGACCACCTCCTCCGGCGGCGGTGGCGGCACGTCGTAGTCGATCATCGCGAAGGTCGGCGGCGGCTCGGGCGGCGCGGTGAGGATCGCAAGGCGGCGCCGCGCATCCGCCGCATGCGGCCCGCGCGGATAGCGGCGCAGATACGACCAATAGGCCTCCGGCGTGTCGGTCCGGTAGGTCCGCCGCCAGGTGATGGCTTCGCGGCGCGCGGCAACGATCGCCATCACGCGCTTGGCGAGGGGATCGTTCGGATAGGCCGCGAGAAACTCTTCATAGGCCGCCAGCGTGTCGCGCTCGAGCGCGGCGGCATAGGCGTCCTGCACCCCGAGATCGCGGATCGGCTTGCCGCGGATCGCGGCGACCTGGTCGGGCGCAGCCTGCGGCGGCGGCGCATCGGGCGCGCGCTCGAAGAACGAGAATGGCGCCGAGATCTTCTGCTCGTTCCAGGGCACCTGCGCGCCCTTGGAGGCCTCGTTGACGCGCAGGCGGACGCGGTCGAACACCTCGGGCAGCGGCAGGCCGCCGGTGCGGATCATCTCGGCGAGCGACTGCGCATAGATGCCGTAGGGCCCCGGCTCCTCCGGCGCCACCGTGCCGGGCGCGGCATTGAAGGCGATCAGCATGTTCGCCTCGGGCTCGACCAGCGCCAGACCGCTCGCGATCGGCTGACCGCCCTCGATGAAGGGCTGCGCACGGGCTGCGTCGAGCACGACGATATTGGCCTTGAGTGGAATCGAGGCGAGCTGGCGCGCATAGTCGCTGATGCGCAGGGCCTCGGTCGGTATGTCGGTGTCGCGGCTGATGTTGGAATCGACCGGGATGAAATAGTTCTCGCCGGCGAGCTGCACGCCGTAGCCGGCAAGATAGATCATCGCGACGGTGCCCGGGCCCGACGCCTGGGCCTTCTGGATGAAATCGCGCAAGCTCTTGCGCAGCGTGTCGCCGTCGAGATCGCGCGCGCCGACCACGTCGAAGCCGGCCGCCTGTAGCGTCTGCGCGATCAGGCCGGCATCGTTCGCGGTGGTCGCCAGCGGCGATTTGGCGTAGGCGCCATTGCCGACCACGAGCGCGATACGCTTTTCCTGCTGCTGGGCACGCGCCTGATGCGGCGCGCCTGCGGCAAGGACCGCCATCGGCAGGAGAAGGCAGAGGAAGACTTTGAGCGTCCCACGCATGGCTTGTGCCTGCTTTTGTCGTTGAGGTGGCCACCGCATATACCGCATATCAGGCGCGCGGCCAGCTGAATGGCACTTGAACGAAAAGCGCGGATTGAGGCGGCGGCATGGCGCCGCCGCCCAACTCAAACCTCCACGCCAAACCTCACGTCAAACCTCGAACCTCCACGTGAGGCCTGCAAGCCTCGCGACCGCACTGCGGCACAAGGCTCCTCGGCCCGTTCAGCCCTGGGCGATCAGATCGACCGTGCCAGTGGTTAGCCGGTAGATGCCGCCGACGACCTTCAGCTTGCCCTGCTCCGCGGCCGCATTGAGGATCGGCGCAGCCGTCTTCAGCTTGGCGATGTTGTCGACCACGTTCTGCCGGATCGCCTTGTTGAGCACGTCCCCGCCCTGCTGCATCGCCGCCTTTGCGGCGGGCGCGATCGCATCGACCAACGAGGGAATGTGCCCCGGCGGCGACGTATTGTCCTTGATCGCCTTCAGCGTCGCGTCGACCGCGCCGCAGGCATCATGGCCGAGCACGAGGATCAGCGGTGTGTTCAGCACCGCCACCGCATATTCCATGCTTGCGATGGTCTCGGTGCCGGCAAAATTTCCGGCGACGCGACAGACGAAGAGGTCGCCGCGCCCCGCGTCGAACGCATATTCCGGTGCGATGCGCGAGTCGGCGCAGCTCAGCACGGCCGCGAACGGATTCTGTCCGCCGGCCAGCGCCTCGCGCTCGTGCTTGAAATCGTGACGTCGCGACACGCCGGCGACGTAGCGCCCATTGCCTTCCATCAGCCGCTTCAGCGACGCGTCGGGCGACAGCACATTCTGCGGCTTCGGCGGCTGCTTGGCGTCCTTGGCCAAGGCGCCACTGGCGAAAGCTCCACCGGCGAAGGTCATGCCGAACGCGGCGGCGCCAAACAGCATCGCCGATCGCCGCGACGGCGCGATGTCTTGGCGCAGAGATTGGTGATGCAGAGTGTCAGAACACTTGTCGCACATGTGACGTCTCCTCGGGTCAGTGGACGAATGAAGCGTCGCGAAGATAGGTGCGCCGATATGAAGAAATAACAACTGTTAGTTGATGCAACCGATGATTGCTGCACCGCGCGCTATGCTGCAAGCCGAAAGGCCGGTCATTCCGCGCCCGACGATTGCACGAACATGCGTCCGCCTGCATGCATTCGAGATCAGCCCGCCAAAGAGCCCCTGCGCCCGGCGCGATCAAAGGCACGTCGTCGTACCGCGCGCCCTACTCGACGGCTTCCAGCTCCGCGAGCTTCGTCCGCGCGGTTGCCTCATCCAGCGCGACGAGCTCGCCCGGACCGAGATTGGCCTCGCCCGCCGTCGCGACGGACACGACCGCAAGTCCGGCCAAACCGCCGAGCACGGCGCCGCCCATGGCCGCATCGTGCCGGGGGCTGCTCTTGATCAGGTAGAAATGCGTCCGGCCTGCCTCCATGACGATCTCGCGCTTGGTCTCGCCCGGAAACATCAGCTCGGTGAGCAGCACGTCGTGACGCCCGGCAGGACGGTCGGCATAGGCGTATTTTCCGGCCACGACTTTTCCGAGCGGCGCACCGTCGAGCTTCACCTCGCAGGCGCAAATGGCCATGCTCAAGCCGCTCCTCTTGTCCTGCAGGAACACCACACGCGAGTGCCCCGCGCGCGGAGGACCAACCTTTTTCGACACCGACGCAAAGTCCGTCCCAACCTGATTGCTGACGCACCCCGTCAGCATGGCACAAACGGCCAACAACAACGCAACCTGTCGCAGCATCACACGCCCCATTCCATTCCCCGGGGACATGCTAGTCGGAATCAGCGCAGGGTTGCAACCGATGCAGTATGACGACTTTGCAAAAACCGGAACGCGTGGCGGAGAAGCTAAAGCTGCTGCACGTCGACGACGCCTGCCACCGCCTTGATCGCGCCGGCGATCTGCGGCGAGACCTTGAAGCGGCCGGGCAGCTTCATCTCCACCTCGGTCTCGAGGTCGAGCATCAGCACCAGCGAGACCTCGCCGTCGCCGTTTCCGCGCGGTGCGATGCCGGGACTGCCGACCTTCGGCGCGCCGCCGTTGGAAGCCGCCATCTCGGGCCCGGCGAGACGCTTGGCAATCGAGTCCAGCGGCTTGGTGTCGCGCAGGAAGATGCGCAGCCCCTTCTGCGTCTTGGCCGCGGCATCATCGAGCGGCTCGGCATGCAGCACGCGGGCGCGGACGTCCTCGCCGTGAAGCTCGGCCCCGAGTTGCAGCAGCACGGCCGCGCCCGGCTCCAGCACGTCGCGATATTGCGCAAGGCCTTCCGAGAACAGCACCGCCTCGAAATGGCCGGTGGGATCGGACAGCCCCATGATGCCCATCTTGTTGCCGGTCTTGGTACGCCGCTCCATGCGCGAGACCACGGTCGCGGCAACCTTGCCGGCGGTGGCGCCGGTCTTCACGGCGCGCGAGAACTCGGCCCAGCTCTGCACCCGCAGCCGCTTCAGCACGGTCGCGTAATCGTCGAGCGGATGTCCCGAGAGGAAGAAGCCGATCGCGTCGTATTCGCGGCGCAGCCGCTCGGCCGGCAGCCAGGGCTCGACCTGCGGCAGCATGATGGTCGGCGCATCCGCCGACATGCCGAACATGTCGTTCTGGCCGATGGTCGCAGCTTCATGCGCGCGCTGGCAGGCGGCGAGGATCGCATCCGCACCGGCAAAGACGCGCGCCCGGTTCGGCTCCAGCGTGTCGAAGGCGCCGGCGGCGGCGAGACTTTCAATGATGCGCTTGTTGATCGCGCGCGGCGAGACGCGCGCGGCGAAATCGGCGAGCGAGGTGAACAGGCCCCCCCGGGTGCGCTCCGCGATGATCTGCTCGATCGCCTGGATGCCGACGCCCTTGAGCGCGGCGAGCGCGTAGTAGATCGTGTTCTCGCCGACCTCGAAGGTCGCGCCCGACCGGTTGATGTTCGGCGGCTCGACCTTGATGCCGAGCCGCTGCGCCTCGGAGCGGAATTCGGAGAGCTTGTCCGTGTTGTTGAGATCGAGCGTCATCGACGCGGCGATGAACTCCACCGGATAATGCGCCTTCATGTAGGCGGTGTGATAGGACACCAGCGCATAGGCCGCCGCGTGGCTCTTGTTGAAGCCGTAGTCGGCGAATTTCGCGAGCAATTCGAAGATGGTCTCGGCCTGCCCCTTCGGCACGCCGTTCTTCACGGCGCCCGCGACGAAGATGTCGCGCTGCTTGTCCATCTCGGCGCGGATCTTCTTGCCCATGGCGCGGCGCAGGAGGTCGGCGTCGCCGAGCGAGTAGCCCGACATCACCTGCGCGATCTGCATCACCTGCTCCTGGTAGATGATGACGCCGAAGGTCTCCTTCAGGATCGGCTCGAGCACGGGATGCAGATATTCCGGCTCCTCGTCGCCGTGCTTGCGCGCGCAATAGGTCGGGATGTTCGCCATCGGGCCCGGCCGATAGAGCGCGACCAGCGCGATGATGTCCTCGAAACGGTCGGGGCGCATGTCGATCAGCGCCCGCCGCATGCCCTGGCTTTCAACCTGGAACACACCGACCACGTCGCCGCGCGCCAGCATCTGATAGCTCTCGGCATCGTCGATCGGCAGCGTGGCGAGATCGACATCGATGCCGCGCGGCTTGAGCAGCTTGCAGGCGACGTCGAGCACGGTGAGCGTCTTCAGGCCGAGGAAGTCAAACTTCACGAGGCCCGCCGGCTCGACCCATTTCATGTTGAACTGGGTCACCGGCATGTCGGATTTGGGATCGCGGTAGAGCGGCACGAGCTCGCTCAAGGGGCGATCGCCGATCACGATGCCGGCCGCGTGGGTCGAGGCGTGGCGGGTCAGGCCTTCGAGACGCTGGGCGATGTCGAAGGCGCGCGCCACCACGGGATCTTCGTCGCGGAACGCCTGCAGCTTCGGCTCGCTCTCGATCGCGGCCGCCAGCGTCACCGGCGCCGCCGGATTCTGCGGCACCAGCTTGGTCAGCTTGTCGACCTGGCCGTAGGGCATCTGCAGCACGCGGCCGACGTCGCGCAGCACGCCGCGCGCCTGCAGCGTACCGAAGGTGATGATCTGCGCGACCTGGTCGCGGCCGTAGCGCTGCTGCACGTAACTGATCACCTCGCCGCGGCGGTCCTGGCAGAAGTCGATGTCGAAGTCCGGCATCGAGACGCGTTCCGGATTGAGGAAGCGCTCGAACAGCAGGCCGAACCTGATCGGGTCGAGGTCGGTGATCGTCAGCGCCCACGCCACCAGCGAGCCTGCGCCGGAGCCGCGGCCCGGCCCGACCGGAATGCCGTGAGCCTTGGCCCATTTGATGAAGTCGGACACGATCAGGAAGTAGCCCGCGTACTTCATGCGCATGATGACGTCGAGCTCGAACGCCAGGCGCTTGTTGTAGTCTTCTTCCGTCGTGCCCTGAGAGAGGCCGTGCACGCGCAGACGGTTGGCGAGCCCCTCCTCCGCCTGGCGCTTCAGCTCGGCCGCCTCGACCGCGGCGGCATCCGAGCTCGCCGCGGCGCCGACGGTGAAGAACGGCAGGATGGGCTTGCGCGTCATCGGCCGGAACGAGCAGCGCTCGGCGATCTCCACCGTCGAGGCCAGCGCCTCCGGAATGTCGGCGAACAGCACCGCCATCTCGGCGCGCGTCTTGAAGCGATGATCCGGCGTCAGCTGCACACGGTCGGTCTCGGCGATCAGCCGGCCGCCGGCGATGCAGAGCAGCGCATCATGTGCTTCGTAATCGTCGGTGGTTGCGAAATACGGCTCGTTGGTCGCAACCAGCGGCAGTCCCTTGGCGTAGGCGATGTCGATCAGGCCGCCTTCGACGCGCCGCTCCTTCTCGGCGTTGTGGCGCTGCAATTCGATGTAGAGACGGTCGCCGAAAAGAGCGGCCAGACGCTCGCACCGCGCGCCGGCGAGCTCGGCCATGCCGCCGGCGAGCGCCAGCGAGATCGGCCCGTCCGGCCCGCCCGTCAGCGCAATCAGGCCCTCGGTCTCGCCCTCGAGCCAGTCGAGCTTGATGAACGGAGCATGGCTGTCCGGCGATTCCAGAAACGCGCGCGAGTTCAGCCGCATCAGGCTGCGATAACCGCGCTCCTGCGCGGCGAGCAACACCACGCGCGAGGGTCCCATCGCGTTGCGCGCGTTGGGATCCTGATCGCCGAAATCGATGGCGAGCTCGCAGCCGACGATCGGCTGGATGCCGGAGCTCGCCATCTTGTCGGAGAACTCCAGCGCGCCGAACAGATTGTCGGTGTCGGTCAGCGCCAGCGCCGGCTGGTGGTCCTTCTTGGCAAGCTCGGCGAGCTTGGCGATCTTGATCGAGCCCTTGAGCAGCGAATAGGCCGAGTGAACGTGAAGGTGAACAAATCCGGCGCTCGGCATGGTCGCGTGACGGCCTCTTGCAGATGAGATGGAGCGGTCTCCGGCGCCTCAAGGCATCATGCACTCGCGGCCGACTCGCCTCTCAATGGTGGGGTCTCACAGCTTGAGAGTCCACGCCGGAGCGGCCGCTTGGGCGCGTCGTCCCGCTTTTCCCCAAGAGGTCGGAGAAAGCCGGCCTACAGCTGCGGAATGACCTGGGCCCAGATCGCGATCATCCCGACGAACAGCGTGATGGACGCCAGTGCGGCGGCTTCTTCCACGAAAACCCTGAACATGGCCGGCTCCCTTGTTGGAACGTATGAAGAACAGTGTTCTCATTTTGTTCTATGGAGTCAAGCGATCCGGAAGCCGCCGAAAGGAGATGGTTAACTCGCTGAAGACAAACAGCAAAAAGCCCCGGCCGAGGCCGGGGCTTTCGTCAGCCACTCACGTGGAGCGGTCAGTCTCAGTAACGGCCGATCATCGGGCCGCCGAACTTGTAGTTCAGGCGGACGAGACCCATGTCGATGTCCTGCCCGATGCGTTCGACAGCGCCACTGGCGAAGGTGACGTTGTGGTCGCCGAGGAAGATGTGGTTGTACTCGACGCCGACCGTCCAGTTTGGAGCAAAACCAAACTCCAGGCCCGCGCCAACCGTGGCACCCCAGCGGGTCTCGTCGGCCCGGTCGAGATTCGCACCCGTCACGACGCTGTAGACGTCGTACTTGTTGCTGACGACCGCCGCACCGCCCTTCGCGTAGAGCAGGACGTTGTTCCAGGCATAGCCAACCTGGCCTGTGATCAGACCGAACGCATCGACGCGCGTCCGGTTCCGCAAACCGGTGATTGCGCTGATGTTGTCACCCGAGAAGTCGGCCCAGTTGCCCTGGCCCTCGAGACCGAACACGAACTGGCCGGACTGAAAGCGGTAACCGATCTGGCCACCGACGGTGCCGCCGGTCGAGTTGTGGGAGCCTTCCGGACCGAAGCCGACCAGATCCCACGACGTGTCAGCCGAACCGCCGCCGCCGTTGATACCGATGTAGAAGCCGCTCCAGTCATACACCGCAGCGATCGCCGCGGGCGGTGCTTTGGTGTAGGGCCGTGCCGCGAGATCAGCCGCAAGTGCCGGCGCAGTCGCACCAAGCGCGACCAGGCTGACAGCTGCAAGCAACAAATTCTTCTTCATTTGATTCCCGTTCCAGTTTCTTCAGTAGTGGGCCCCCCGGCCGTGGGTCGTCATAACAGCGATCGACGGAATTGCTGTAGCCGCGGCGCCACAGTGTGATCGAAAGGACTTTGCTCATTAACGAATGTTAATCGAGCATCGCGGACACCCCATCAAACAAGGGGTTTTGCAGCAGTTTCAATGTTGACGAGGCGAGACAAGCTGCATGCGCGCGCAACATCGTCGCGCGCACATTCGCGTGATGGAAGAGGCGAATGCGAACAAGTTCCTCATCCAAATTGTCGCCATCTTTTCGCTCGCTTTCATCACATTCGTGGGCGCGTCAATCGCTAGCTCGCCTCCGCGCGTACTTCGCCGGACAAAGCGACACCCCATACGCGATCAGAGTCGTCTGCGTGATGAGGCCAATCAGCGACAGTGCCTTTTGGAAGCTGCAGCCTCACACACCGTCTTTCACCTGAAAAGCCCGCCTGAAGCGGGCATCTCGAAGGATGGTCGCAGGAACGGCTGAACAGCTCTCAAATGCCATAGCCCTGCGATGAGCGCGCTGCGTCTGCTCAGCTTTGCCAGGGCGCATTGCGGATCCGCGTGCACGCGTTCGGCCTTTGGAAGCTCGGATCGTGATCTGCGATGTAGTCGAAGTTGACCGTCCCGAACGTCGTCTGCGGTTTCTTCAGCGCCGAGCAGGTCTGTACCTTCACGAACTCGTTCTTGAAGTCACCGCGCGGGAACGCCGAGATCACCTGCTCGCGCTGCTCCGGTGTGTAGTGATCATACCCGATGCCCACCACATCCACCAGAACGCCTGCGTTGGTGAGCGCGATTTCCGGTCTCATATATTGCGGAATGCCGGGCGTGGTGTGCAGGGCGATGGCCTCCCACACCAGATCGGCCTGGGAATCAGCGATGCCGCGTGCCCGCAGAAACTCGCGCGCTGCATCGGCACCGTCGACTTCAAACCGCTTGGTCGCGGTATGGTAGTGATCGACGAGGCCGAGGTCGTGAAACAGGGCCGCGACATAGAGAAGCTCGGAATCAAACTTCAGCTTCTGGCGCAATCCCGTCATCGCGCCGAACACGTAGACGCGAACGGAATGGTTGAACAACATCTCGTCTTCGTAACTGCGCACCAGCTCGGCGGCCTCGCGAGCCAGTTGGCTGTCGGGAATTTTGACGCCGGAGATCACTCTCGTCATTTTCAGGTTCCTGCTCTCTGCTTCGGCTGATTCCTTCGCGGGTCAGGCGGCCTCCTCGAGCGCAGCCTGCGGCGTATTTCGAAAGCTGATCGACATGCGATTGTACGCATTCATCAGGCTGATCGCGATCGTGAGATCGACCAGCTCGCGCTCGCCGAAGACCTTGCGAACGGCTTGATAGGCCTCATCCGGGACGTTGGTCTCGGCGACGCGGGTGATCGTCTCGGCCCATGCGAGAGCCGCACGCTCGCGCTCGTCGAAAAGATGGCCCGCCTCGGCCCAGGCCTGGACCAGCGCGATCTTTTCGATTTTCACGCCGCTCTTCAGCAGGTCGCGTGTATGCATGTCGAGGCAGTAGGCGCAATTGTTGATCTGCGACACGCGAAGATAGACCAGGGTGACAAGCGTCGCGGGAAGTCCGCTCTGCATGACGTAGCCGTAGACACCGCTCAGCGCCTTCATACCTGCCGGTGCGACGTGATTGTAGTTGAGCCGTTCGCTCATCTGCCTGCTCCTTGATGATCGGGGGATGAACCCTCCCTCTTGCCCCCTTAGGTGCCCCTGCACTGGTCCACAAAAAAGCACCAAGAACGTACAAAACTCGTGTACCACGCAGGCATGACGAGGCCGCTGCATCTGGAGCTCGATCGATCTGCAAAGACGCCGCTGGCCGAGCAGATCCACAAGGGGATCAGGACCGCGATCGAAAGCGGCGTTCTCGCCCCCGGCGCACGCCTGCCCTCCTGGCAGGATCTCGCCGCCCAACTCGGCGTCGCCCGCGGCACCGTACGGGTGGCGTACGAAAAGCTCTCATCCGCCCAACTGATCGTCGCAAGCCGCGCGACTGGAACCCATGTCGCCGACAGGCCCCCGTTCCCAGTAAGGCGGGACAGCGCCCCGTCGCCCGGCTCGTTCATGGAGATGTACCAGGAGCTGACGGCGGGGCCCGCGATCTTCCAGATGGGCGTGCCTGCGCAGGAGACCCTTCCCGCGACATTGCTGGCGCGGATGCGCGCGCAGGCAGTTCGGGCGGAGGTGAGCGCACCGGCCATCTACCCGGATCCACGCGGCGAGCTGGCGTTGCGGCGCGAGATCGCGGCCTACCTCGCGCTGGCGCGCGGGATCGAATGCGCGCCGTCCCAGATCATCGTCACTGCCGGTTTCAGCGGCGGCCTTGGCTTGGCGCTCCGCGTCCTCGGACTCGAGCAGAAGAAGGCCTGGATGGAGGACCCTGGCTTTCCCTTTACCCGGCACGGTCTCGCGCTTGCGCGATTGTCGGTTGCGCCGATCCCCGTTGATGCGGACGGCATCGATGTCGATTACGGCATGAAACATGCTCCTGATGCGGCACTGGTGGTCGTGACACCGGGCCAGCAGGCGCCGCTCGGCTCCACATTGTCGCTTGTGCGGCGCTCACGCCTGCTCGACTGGGCAGCGCAAAGCAAGGCATGGGTGATCGAGGATGACTATCTCAGCGAGCTTCAGCTCAAGGGCCGGGCGACGCTGGCGCTCGCATCGCTCGACCGCGCCGGCCGCGTCATTCACATCGGCTCTTTCAGCAAGACGGTGACGCCTGCCCTGCGGCTGGGCTTTGTCGTCGCACCGGCCGCCCTGGCGTCGCAATTTGCCGAAGCTGCTGCGTGCCTTGCGCCCGCGCCTGGGCCGGCGGTGCAGCGCGCGATGGCCGACTTCATGCGCGAGGGCCATTATCTGCGGCATCTTCGGCGCACGAAGCGGGTTTACGCTGCACAAGGCGATGCATTGCTGAAGTACCTTCGCGCGCGCACCGCGAACATTGCGCTTGCCGGGTTGGCGGCGGTCCTGCAATTGGCGGACGGAGCACCCGATCTGGCCGTCGCCAGGGAAGCAGCACGGCTGGGACTTGCGCCTACGCCGCTATCGCTCTGGTATGCGTCGAACGGATCAGTGCGCCCGGGACTTTTGCTCGGCGTGGCAACGTCTCCGCTCAAACGAATTGAGGCGTCCTGCGATCGACTGTTGCAAATCATCGATCGTCTGACCTGATCTTGACTGACGGACGACAGCACGCCGCGCATGGGTGCGTTGCTGCGGTGGCCGGTGAACGAAATAAGCGTGCACCGGCCGGCCATCAAAAGTTGTGATAACGGTGGTCCTCATGTAGGGTCGAACCTCTTCCTCGCCGTGCGTGGTCGCTTGCTGCATGCATGTCCGTATCCTGCTCCTCCTTGCCTCGCTCTTGCTTCCCGGCACTTTGCGTGCCGAAGCAATGCCGGCCGAGAAAGCCGGCTTCGCCTCCAGGCTGACGATCTATCTCGCCAAGGGACCTGCCGACGCATGCGGGCCGGGCTGCGATCGCTGGATTGCCATCGAGGGCGAAATCGATCGGGAGGCGGCGCTGCGCATTCGCCGCTTCCTTGCCACCGTCAAGGACCTGCAGCGTCCGATCTATCTCCATTCGCCCGGCGGCAACGTCGAGCAGTCCTACGCGATCGCGCGGTTGCTGCGCAGCCGCAAGGCGATTGCCAGGGTCGGCCGGACGATCGCGACCGCCTGCGCCGCGGGCACGCAGGGAGACGCCGCTTGCTTGAAGCTCAAGAACGCGAGCGGCGAGGTCGAGGCCGAACTCACCACGAACCGTGCCATGTGCAACTCGGCCTGCGCATACCTGTTTCTCGGGGCGGCATCGCGCGAGGTCGCCCCCGACGCCACAATAGCGGTCCATAATTCCAAGCTGGTGCTCGCCTTCGACGGACGGCCCGATCCGGCGGCGGTCGCGGAATACAGGCGCCGCCGGCTCTTGGCGGCCGATCGCGATCGTGCCGCGTTCATCGCCGCGATGGGAATTGGTCGCGAGCTCGATTCGCTGATCCGGACGGTGAAATTCGAAAGCCTGCACGTGCTGACGCGATCCGAGCTCCACGGTTTCGGCATCGACACGCGACCGCTCGCTGAGACAAACTGGTCGCTGGAGAAGGAGGCCCGGCCGTTCGTTCGCAAGATCGCCACCGCAAAGAAGGCGAACGGCTCCGCGTTCCGAACGATGGAGCTGCGCCTGTCTTGCGAAAGCAGCAAGGGCGCACCGCTGACATTTGCGGCCGAGGTCGACGAAACGGCCACCGGCAAGAGCACGATCCTGATCACGGCGGATGCCGACAAGGAGAAGACGGCCGGAGGATCTCCGGTGCGGACCGGCAAGCACGAGGTCTGGCGCAGCAACATCGACCCCGACATGGTCAAGGCGATACTGGCCTCCCGCTCCCTGCATGTCCGCGAAAGCACGCCGATCGCGGACGACAAGACGGACATCATGACATTCGAGCTCGACCTGGCGGGCCTGCCGTCACAATGGGCTCGGCTCAAGGCATCCTGCGCATTGCCGACGCCGGGCCCGACAAGCTCCTGGCCGACGACGCCTGGGAAAGCGGCTCCCTGGCAGGCAGTTCATTGGCCCGAGAGCCCTTGGACGCCCGCCCCCCAACTGACCGTCAGCACAAACCCTCGGCCCGCTCCGTCGCCTTGAAATGACGTCGGACATCGCCCCGGGCGGGCGATTCAACACGCAACATTCATTCAACCCTCATCGAGCAGGGAGCGGACCTTGGCGGCCAGGTCTTCGATCGCAAAGGGCTTGGACAGCAAATGCTTGCCGGCATCGAGCACGCCATTGTGGACGATCGCGTTGCGCGTGTAGCCGGTGGTGAACAGCACTTTCAGATCCGGGTATCGTCTCGACAGCTCGGCCGCGAGTTCGGCACCGGTCATGTCGGGCATGACGACGTCGGTGAACAGCAGATCCGGAACGAAACCGCCTTCGATCTTGCCGATCGCCTCCCGGGCGCTGGCGGCCTCGACGACGGTATAACCAAGCTCGCGCAGGCTTTCGGACGAGATGCCGCGGACCCGCTCGTCGTCCTCGACGACGAGGATGGTCTCGCTCTGCGGACTTGCACCGGGATGCAGCACGCCGTGCGACGGGGTTGAGACAGGCTCCTCGCCCGCGAAGCGTGGAAGATAGATCTTCACGGTCGTGCCGACGTCCACCTCCGAATAGATTTTGACATGGCCGCCCGACTGCCGCACGAAGCCGTATACCTGGCTGAGGCCAAGTCCAGTCCCCTTGCCGACGACCTTGGTCGTAAAGAACGGATCGAAGACCTTTCCCAGCACGTCGGCCGCGATGCCCGTGCCGTTGTCCGTCACCGCAATGAGCACGTACTGCCCGGGCTGCAGCGCGTATTCGCGGGCGTATTTTCGATCTATCGAGGCGTTGGCGGTTTCGATCGTCAGCCTGCCACCCTTCGGCATGGCATCGCGTGCATTGACAGCAAGATTGACGAGAGCGCTTTCGAGCTGCGCAGGGTCTGCCTTGACGCGCCAAAGGCCAGCCGCGAGGACCGTCTCGAGACGGACGAGCTCGCCGAGCGAGCGCTCGAGCAGCTCACTCATCTCACCGACCATCTCGTTGATGTCCACGACCTCGGGCGCAAGAGGCTGCTGCCGCGAGAACGCCAACAATCTTTGCGTCAACGTGGCGGCACGGTTCGCACCATCCGTTGCACTATCCAAGAAGCGGTCAATGTTGAGCTCGCCCTTGCCGAGCCGCCGCTTGGCGAGATTCAAGCTGCCGAGGATGACGGCCAGCATGTTGTTGAAGTCGTGGGCGATCCCCCCGGTCAATTGCCCGACGGCTTCCATCTTCTGCGATTGCCGCAATTGCTCCTCGGCCTTCATGCGCTCGGCGATCTCGTCGGCGACACGTTGTTCCAGCTCGGCATTGAGCGCTTCGAGCCTGGTCAGCAGCTGGGCATTGTCAATGGCCGTCGCGGCATGGCCGGCAATGCCGAGCAATGCGGATTCGTGCTCCTCGTGGAATCGACCGACCTCCGCATGACCGAAGAAAAGCCCACCGAGCACCTCGCCGCTGCGCGAGATCACGGGGACCGCCAGATAGGACCGGACCGGAAGATGGCCCTCGGGCATGCCTTTCCGCGGCGCATTCTTGCCATAGCGCGGGTCTTGCAGGATGTCGTCCGACCTCACCACGCCCGTGCCCTTGAAGGTCGGCTCGAACACGGCGGTGGCGCGCGGCATCGGGAAGTTTTCGAAAGCGGATCGCGGCACGCCGGACAGCGAATACAGCATGTAGCTGCCGCCGTCCGCGGCCAGGACGTTGTAGAAGAAGGCTCCGAACTGGGCGCCCGTCAGCTCGACGCCGGCATCCGTCACGATCTGCACGATCCTCTCGAGATCGCGTTCGCGGGCAACCGATGCTCCCGTGTCGTTGAGGATCCTCAGATGACGCTCGGTCTTCTTTTGCGCGGATATATCCAGCACGGTCCCGATGAATCGCGTGGCGTGGCCGTCAGAAAAGATCGCGTGACCCGTTGCGGCGATCCAGCGCTCGACACCATCCTCGATGCCGACGGTGCGGTATTCGATGTTGTAGCTTCCCGGAGAATTGGGCTGTAACGCGGTCGAGACGGCCTCATGGGCGCGCTGCCTGTCGTCGGGATGGATGCCCTTCAGGAATGAGCCCTCGTAGCTGACCTCGGCATCCGGTGAGAGACCGAACACCTCCTTGCAGCGGTTATCCCATCGAAGAATGTCGTTGACCGGATCGTAGTCCCAGGTGCCGATTCCGGCGGCCTTGTTGGCGAGGACGAGCCGCTCGGCAGCTTCGCGCGCCGCCTGCTCCGATCGGACGCGCTCGATGTGCGCCCATGATCGCTCCGTCACCTCGGTGAGCAAGGCAAGTTCGCGCGGCGTCCAGGAATGCGGGCCGCGGTGATGAATGGCCATCAAGGCGGTCAGGCGCCCTTCCTTCACCAAGGGCATGCAGATCGTCGAACCGATCCCGATGCGCTGGAATGTGGCGGCTTCCTCGGGAGCGATCTCCTTCAGATTGTCGTTGATGATGAGGGGCCGGCCGGCGCCCAGCTCTCGCACCGCCTTCTCTCCGAAGTCGGCAAGACTGTAGTGCCCCACTATGTGCATCGCACCGGGGGCAGCCCAATCCCCGCGGATGGTGAAGCCGTCCTGATCGGGATCCATGTCGGCATAGGCGCAGTTGGAGACGCCGAGATACTCACCGACCATTCGCGTCGTCACTGCCATGACGCCGTCTGCATCGCGCGTCTTGGCCGTTTCCTTGTTGAGAGCGTCCAGGAAGAGGAGCCGCGCCTCGTTCTGGCGCACCGCGCTCTCGGCGCGGCGACGTTCAACGGCGGTGCGGGTGCGTTCGGCAACCTCGCGGATGAGCTCGAGCTCCGCCGGGGTCCATTCGCGCGGCGTGGCATTGTTGATGTAGAGCAGCGCCACGACCCCATCGGGCTCGGAGATCGGCATGTTGACGAATGCGCGCGCCGAGATCGCCTCGAGAGCTCGGGCGCGGTCGCCGACGCGAGCGTCCTTTTCAGCATCGGCGCAGACGACCGTCTCGCCCCGCTTCAAGTCTTCGATATAGCTGCCATAGTCGCGAAAGCGCAGCACGCCGGCCAGGCTCAAGATCCCAGGCGCATTCCAGTCGCGCGCGATCGTGATGGTCTCGGCGGAGGTGTCGACGGTGCCGTAACCTGCCCGGCTGACATTGAGGCTGCGGCCAAGCAGCTCGGCCGCCGCATAGGCGAGATCGTCGGGGCTGCCGATCTCTCGAATATGATCGCCGAGGGTGGCCAAGACGGCGTTGCGGTCGGCCGAGGATCCCCCGGTCGCTGTCGTCATCGGTTAACCCCGAACACGTCCCTCGCTCCACCTGCACAATGATGAGACAGTAACTGTAGGTGGGGCCTTCGGTTCCCGGCGCGAGGGGCGGCTCAGTATCAAGACGCCTCTCGGGTCCTGCTCGGCCCAGCGCGCGATGCAGGTGGTCAAGTGTCTTCAACAACGGCGGGCTTAGAGCGGCGTATAGATCACGAGCTTCAACGCGGGATCGTCATTGGCCTGGAAGCTGGTGTGCTCGAAGTGCAGCACGCCCTTGGTCGGATGGTTCATGGTCTTGCGGCCCGAGATGGTGCTGCGAACGTCGTGCGCCTCCCACCATTCGACGAATTCCGGACTGCTCTCGCGCAGCCGCGTCAGCAGCTCCGTGAAGGCGGGATCGCCGGCCCAGACGTCGTGATTGGCGCGAAACATCGCCACCATCGCCTTGGCTACGTCGGTCCAGCCGGCGCCGTAGGATTTTCGCGTCTGCTTGTTCGTCAACATAAGAAGCAGCGTGTTGCGATCCTGCTCCGGCAATCGCCCGAACCCGAACACCTCCTCGGCCGCATCGTTCCAGGCCAGCACGTCCCAGCGCCGGCCGGTGATGTAGGCCGGCTGATGCAGGCTCTCGATCATGCGACGAATGGGCGGAGGCACGATCTCGCGGGTGAAGGGGCTCCTTGCGGGCTCGCGCGCCAGCGCCTTGAGGTGGGCGTGCTCGGCCTTGCTGAGACGGAGGGCCCGGGCCAGCGCATCCACGGTGGTCACGGACGGGCTGACCGTGCGGCCCTGCTCGAGACGGATGTACCAGTCGACGCCGATGCCGGCGAGCTGCGCGACTTCTTCGCGGCGCAGCCCCGCGGTGCGCCGGCGCCGGCCCACCGGAAGCCCGACCGCCTTCGGCGACAGCTTTTCGCGGCGGGACCTCAGGAAGTCCCCGAATTCAACGCGGCGTGGATCGACCATGGCGGGTGTCCCGGCGATGGAGGGCCTATGAAATACTAGGATAATACCAGGCCTTCCTGACTTCCGCCAGGGCAGCGCATACGGACTTCACCCGACCTCGAGGTGAACATCATGAAAGCTGCCGTACTCAAATCCTTCGGCTCGCCGCTGGCGATCGAGACTGTCCCCGAACCGGTGCTCGGCACCGGCGAGGTCATCGTCGACGTCGTCGCGACGCGCGTGCTGTCCTACATGAACGAGGTCTTCGACGGGACGCGCAACTACGCGCTCGACCTGCCAATCATTCCAGGCCCAGGCGGCATCGGCCGCGTGCGCGCGATCGGTCCGGACGCGACCAGGCTTGCCGTCGGCAACTGGGTGTTCTGCGATCCGACAGTGCGCTCGCGCGATGACGCCGCGCCGCCGGATATCGCCCTGCAGGGCCTGACCGCCGCGGGACCCGGCGGCATGCGCCTGCAACAGCACTTTCGCCACGGCTCCTTCGCCGAGCAGATGCGGGTGCCGACCGAGAACGTCAAACCCCTCGGCCCGATCACGTCCGAGCAGGCGACACAATGGTGCGCGCTGGGCACGCTGCTGGTGCCCTATGGCGGCTTCCTTGCGGCAAACCTTCGCCCGGGCGAGACCGTGCTGGTGAGCGGCGCCACCGGCAATTTCGGCAGCGCCGCCGTCTCCGTCGCGCTGGCGATGGGCGCAGCCTGCGTGGTCGCGCCGGGCCGCAACGAACGGATCCTCGCCGACCTCGTCCGCCGCTTCGGGGCGCGGGTGAAGCCGGTCAAGCTCTCGGGTGACGAGGACGACGACCGTGAGACGATGAAGCGCGCCGCACCGGGGCCGATCGACTGCGTCTTCGACATCATGCCGCCCTCGGTGAGCCCGAACGTCGTGCGCGCGGCAGTCATGACGGTCCGCGCTTACGGACGCGTCGTGCTGATGGGTGGCGTCGGCATGGCGGGCGGGCCGGGCCTCGAGCTGCCCTACCCCTGGATCATGCGCAACTGCATCAGCATCCACGGCGTCTGGATGTATCCGCCCGATGCGGCCAGCCGCCTGATCGCACTGGTGCGTGCCGGGCTGCTGCGGCTGGAAGAGTACGAGACAGAGACCTTCGATCTCGACCACGCCAACGAAGCCGTGGCGCATGCTGCCGCCAATGGCGGACCGTTCAAATTGACGGTGATCAGGCCCTGAATTGTGAGGCGGCGACGGACCGCCGTCTTCGATTTTTTTCGGAAGTCTCACCAAGCACTTGGCTACTGTGCATGGGGTTGTTTTCGAGCTCTTTAGTCGAGTTCGACCACTTGGCCGTTCGACAGCGAGACGCGCCGGTCCATACGGCCGGCGAGCTCCATGTTGTGGGTGGCGATCAGCATCGACACGTGCGTCGCCTTGACCAGTTGCATCAGGGCCTGGAACACGTGCTCGGCGGTGCCGGGGTCGAGATTGCCGGTCGGCTCGTCCGCAAACAGCACGCGCGGCGCATTGGCCACTGCACGGGCGATGGCGACACGCTGCTGCTCGCCGCCGGACAGCTCGGCGGGGCGATGGGTGATGCGGTCGCCGAGGCCGAGATAACCCAGGATCTCCTTGGCACGCTTGACGGTCTCGGACTTCTTCAGGCCGCGGATCATCTGCGGCAGCATGACGTTCTCGAGCGCCGAGAACTCCGGCAACAGCCGATGCGACTGGTAGACGAAGCCGATATCGGTGCGGCGCAGCTGGGTGCGCTCGATGTCGGGCAATTGCGAGGTCGGTGCGCCCGAGACATAGACCTCGCCGGAATCGGGGGCTTCCAGCAGCCCAGCGATGTGCAGCAGCGTCGACTTGCCCGAGCCCGACGGCGCCACCAGGGCGACGGACTGGCCGGCCCACAGCGCCAGCTTGGCGCCGTCGAGGATCGTCAGCGGCACCTCGCCCTGCAAGTACTGCCGCTTTATCTCGTGGAGATAAATGACCGGTACATCTTCTGCCCCCTGCTGCTGCTCCATCAGTCCCTCACTCGTACCGGAGCGCTTCGACGGGATCGAGGCGCGCGGCGCGCCACGACGGATAGAGCGTCGCCAGGAACGACAGCGTCAGCGCCATGATGACGACGGCCGTGGTCTCGCCGACGTCGATCTCGGCGGGCAGTTTCGACAGGAAGTAGAGCTCCGGCGAGAACAGCTCGGTCGAGGTCAGCCAGGAGAGGAATTGCCGGATCGATTCGATGTTGACGCAGATCACGAGGCCGACGCAGAAGCCGACCAGCGTGCCGACCACGCCGATCGAAGCGCCCGTGATCAGGAATATCCGCATGATCGATCCCTGCGAGGCGCCCATGGTGCGCAGGATCGCGATGTCGCTGCCCTTGTCCTTCACCAGCATGATCAGGCCGGAGACGATGTTGAGCGCGGCAACCAGCACGATCATGGTCAGGATCAGGAACATCACGTTGCGTTCGACCTGGAGCGCGTTGAAGAAGGTCGAGTTGCGCTGCCGCCAATCGACCAGGAAGATCGGCCGGCCCGCCGCCTCCGTCACCGCCTTGCGGAAGGCGTCGATCCTGTCGGGGTTGGTCGTGAACACCTCGATCGAGGTGACGTCGTTGCTGCGGTTGAAATAGGCCTGCGCCTCGGCAAGCGGCATGAACACGAAGCCGAGATCGTATTCGGACATACCGATCTCGAACACCGCGACGATCTTGTACGGTTTTATGCGCGGCGTCGTTCCCATAGGCGTCACTGCGCCCTTCGGCGCCACCAGCGTGATGCTGTCGCCGGCATGCAGCGAAAGCTGATCGGCGAGGCGCCGGCCGATCGCAACGCCCTGCCCTTCGTCAAAGCCCTCGAGGGAGCCCTGCTTGATGTTCTTGGCGATCGAGGTGAGGTTGTTGAGATCGTCGGAGCGGATGCCGCGCACCAGGACGCCCGAGGCGTTCCAAGGCGATGACGCCAGCGCCTGACCGTCAACCACGGGCGCCGCGAGCCGGATGCCCTCGACCTGGCTGAGGCGGTCGGCAACGTCCTTCCAGTCGGTCAGCGGCGATTCCAGGGGCTGGACCAGGATGTGGCCGTTGAGGCCCAGGATCTTATCGAGCAGCTCCTTGCGGAAGCCGTTCATCACGGCCATGACGATGATCAGCGTCGCAACGCCGAGCATGATGCCGAGAAAGGAGAACCCGGCGATGACCGAGATGAATCCCTCTTTCCGCCGCGCCCGCAAATAGCGCGCCGACAGCATCCACTCGAATGGCGCGAAAGGCGCGGTTTGCACGGTTTCAGTCATGGTCTCATCCATCGCTCGATAATCCCATGATTCGGGGTCAATTGTGGCCGGATTGGCGGCCGCGATATCGCGCGATGAACAATATTCAGCCGATCAGCCTTCTCAGCCCACAAGTCTTGCAACCGCGTCGGCAGGCGACATGGTCTCGCGCGCGCCGTCGCTGCGCCGCTTGATCTCGACCTTGCCGTCGGCGAGCCCCTTCGGCCCGATCATGATCTGCCAGGGGATGCCGATCAGGTCGGCGGCGGCGAATTTGGCACCGGCGCGTTGATCGGTGTCGTCATAGAGCACGTCGACGCCCTTGGCCGTGAGCTCGGCATAGAGCTTCTCGCAGGCCGCATCGACGGCCGCATCGCCCTGCTTCAGGTTGAGGATCGAGACGCGGAACGGTGCCACCGCTTCCGGCCATTTGATGCCGGCATCGTCATGGCAAGCCTCGATGATGGCACCCAGCAGGCGCGAGACGCCGACACCGTACGAGCCGCCATGGATCGGCACGTCGACACCATCAGGCCCCGCCACGAGCGCCTTCATCGGCTCGGAATATTTGGTGCCGAAATAGAAGATCTGGCCGACCTCGATGCCGCGGGTGTTCACCCGCTTGTCCACGGGCACCTCCTGCTCGAACCGCGCGGCATCGTGGACGTCTTCGGTCGCCGCATAGAGCGAAGTCCATTGCTTGATGATCGGCGTCAGGTCGCTCTCATAATCCACGTCCTCGCCCGGCACCGGCAGGTCCAGCACGTCGCGATTGATGAACACGCCGGATTCGCCGGTCTCGGCGAGCACGATGAACTCGTGGCTGAGATCGCCGCCGATCGGGCCGGTCTCGGCGCGCATCGGGATCGCCTTCAGCCCCATCCGCGCGAAGGTGCGCAAGTATGCGACGAACATCTTGTTGTAGGCGACACGCGCCGCGGCCTCGTTGAGGTCGAAGGAATAGGCGTCCTTCATCAGGAACTCGCGGCCGCGCATCACGCCGAAGCGCGGACGCTGCTCGTCGCGGAATTTCCATTGGATATGATAGAGATTGAGCGGCAGGTTCTTGTAGGACTTCACATAGGCGCGGAAGATCTCGGTGATCATTTCCTCGTTGGTCGGTCCGTACAGCAGCTCGCGCTTGTGGCGGTCGGCGATGCGCAGCATCTCCGGGCCGTAGGCGTCGTAGCGGCCGCTCTCGCGCCAGAGGTCGGCGAGCTGGAGCGTCGGCATCAAGACCTCGATCGCGCCGGAGCGATTCTGCTCCTCGCGCACAATCTGCTCGATCTTCTTCAGCACGCGAAAGCCGAGCGGCAGCCAGGCATAGATGCCCGCCGCCTCCTGCCGGATCATGCCGGCACGCAGCATCAGCCGATGCGAGACGATCTCCGCCTCTTTCGGATTTTCCTTCAGGATGGGCAGAAAGAACCGCGACAACCGCATGGTAATACTCTGGGAATCAGTGATCGCCTGCAGTGAAACCGGATTGGGAGCGAAAACACAAGACGGGAATGAAGAAAAGCCGCTAACGCGGCGAAATACTTGTCATTTTTCCGTTGCCTTCAGGTTTGACTTCAGGAGCACCGTGCTCAGCAAAGCCGGTGAGCCTAGGGCGGTGGCACCTCGAGTTCATCCGCCAGCGTGATCTTCTCGAAATCGCTCACGAGCGCCTCGATGCGCACACGCCAGCGGCCGGCGAAGGGCAGCTCGACCTTGCGCACGTGCCAGTAGCCATCCGGCCCGAGCAAGGCGTCCCGTTCCATCGGCTCGATGCCGCGCTCAGGCAGGCTGAGCGTCAACGTCACCTCTTTGGCCGCCTGGGGCGTCCCCTCGCCGGTCATGAGCTGGAGCACGAAATCGTCCTTGCCGACCTTTCCAGGCGACACCAGCACCTGGAACATCGCCTTGTCGCCGTGGATGTGGATCGCCAAAGGCGTCTCCGGAATGATCGTTCGCGGCGGCGGCGTGAAGCGCCAGCCGGCGACGACGGCAAAGATGGCGAGGGCGATCACGCATTCGAGGAGGATCGAGCGCTTGAGGATGGTCTGGGCTCCACGATCGCGGGCGAGTGCCGGAGTGAGGCGGAAGCGGTTGAGCGCCGCAAGTGCGAGCAGCATGAGAACCAGGCCGAGCTTGATCGAGAGGATGAGGCCATAGCGGGTCTCGACCAACGCCGAAACTTTTTCGAGCTGAACAATCGCAAGGGCGAGGCCCGTCAATGCCAGCACGCCGACCGCCGGCATGGCGATGCCCGAGAAGCGCTTCACGAGGGCGAGTGTTGCCGGCGTCGGCTTCGACAGCAAAGCCGCGAGCGGAGCAAGAGCGCCGATCCATAGCGCAACGCACAGACCGTGAAGAAACATCGCCGGGCGCATCATCATTCGAGGCGGCGCCGTTGCGGCATGCCCGCTCATGGCGAGCGACAGGCCCACGCCGACCATGGCAATGATCGCAAGAGCCCGCGAAGACCATGCGCTGCGGAGCGCCAGCAAGGCGAACAGCATCGCGGCGGCAGCAACTAGAAACGCGCGGCCGGCACTGGTTGCGACCGCGACCTTCCAAGGCGCGGCCGTCGCGAGCGCCGCCGGCGGCAGGCCGAGGAGATCGAGGCCTAGCGCTCCGAGCGATACCACTGCGCTCGAAAGGCCGACCGCGAGTGCCATGCGCGGCACGGTCATGCCGGCCAGAGACCATGATATCCAGCGCGCAAACCACACACCGCCGACGCCTATGAACAGACCGAGATACAGGCCAACGCGCGCCAGCCAGATCAGCGCGGCCAACCAATGGTCAGTACTCGCGGACGGCTTCGTCTCCGACGGCATGCCGACTGAAAACATCACCGATCCCACGATCGGATGGCCATCCTGCGAGACCACGCGATAGCTGACGACCGCGGTCCCCTCAGGCAGATCCGCCGGCATCTGGATCGAAATCGTGTCGCCGGACGCACTGACGCGCGTCTCGTCCCGCGCCCTGCCCGTCCCGTCGATCAGCCGGATCGCGCCCGGCGTTACCGGTTCGTTGAACCGCAGCTCCACCACCTTGGGCGCGGTCGCGAGCGTGCTGCCGCTCGCCGGCTCGACCGAGATCAGCGCCGCATGCGCGAGCGCACCGCTCGCGAAGCCCGCAGCGAAGAGCAGCGTCGCGAGCGCTGCGAGGAGGCGCATCAGGGTTTCGGCAGGAGCTTGACGCCAGGCGCCGGCGACTTGCCCTCATGCGAATGGCTTGACCCCTCGGTTGGGATCTCGATCCAGCGACGAACGCCGGTCTCGCATTCCTGAACCACTGGGAAGTACAAGGTCGTGTTCGCCTTGAGCTTGTCGGTCAGCACCGTCTGCATGATGAACTCGTCATAGTTCTTGTCCGCCAGCTTACCGCCGGACCACGCCACCTCCTTGACGCCGGACGAGAGCTTGTTGCCGTGATAGTCGTATTCCCCCGCATATTTGCCCTCGACGACGTCGATGGTCCAGCCGGCCTTCGGCATCGGCTTCACCGCGATGACCCCTTCCGGAATCTGCACGCGGAGCTTCACCGTCGGCGAGCCCGCGCAGCCATGCGGCACGGTGAACACCGCCTTGTAGGACGCGCCGATTGTGGCGTGCTTGGTCTCGAGAGAGACATGCGCCGCCACTGGTGATGCGGCGACCGCGGCAATCAGAATCAGGCAGCATCGCTTCGACATATTCGGTCTCCCGAGAGTCCAGAACAGTCTCATTTCATCTTCATTCCCGAATGATCCGGCATTTTCTTCATGTCCATGTGACCCGAGTGCCCCCCACCGCCCGGTGCTTGCGCGCCGACGCCCTGGACGTCGAGCGCAACGGTGATCTTTCCGGCCTTCTCGAACTGAAGCGTCACCGGCACCTTGTCGCCCTGCTTGAACGGCCCCTTCAGCTCCTGAAGCATCAAATGATTGCCGCCGGGCGCGAGCTTCACGGTCTTGCCGGGCTCGATCGCCAGTCCCTTGTCGAGCGCGCGCATCTTCATCACGCCGTTGTCCATGGCCATCTCGTGAATCTCGGCCTTGCCTGCGATATCGGCGGACACGCTGACCAGCCTGTCGGCGGCGCTCCCCTTGTTTTCGATGGTCAGATAGCCGCCGGCGACCTTGGCGCCGCCCGGCGTCGCCCGGCTCCAGGCCTGCGAGACCACGAGATCGCCGGCCTTGACGTCCTCGGCTGCGACCCCTGCGCTGGTGCCGAGCAGCATAGCGACGGCGAGAAATGATAGATTGATCCTGTTCATTTGGTTCCCTCGGCTTTGATCTGATCGAGCACGGTCGGTCTTGGTGGTTTCGGCAGCCTCAGTGCGCTTTACCATCGATACCTCATTCCGGTGTAGACCGCCCGGCCGGCACCTGGCTCGAACAACGCCGACGTCGCGGTGGCGCGATCGATGATACTGACGCTTGCAATGTAGGTCCTGTTGGTGAGGTTTCGACCCTCGATATAGGCGGAGAACGGCCCGCCATTGTCGAAGCCCGCTTTCAATCCGAGCAGTGCATACGGCTCGGTCGTCAACGTGTTCATACTGTCGACAAAATAGGCCTGCGGCACCCATTCGACGTTCGGACCAGCATAGAACCCGGTCGGATGCTTATAGAGCAACTCGGCGCGCAAATAGTGACGCGGCGCGCCGGGCAGCTGGTTGTTGCCGAACGCCGTGTCGCTGTCGAAGCGAAAATCGCTGTAAGTATAAGCGAGGTTGAGCCACACCTCGTCGGGCGCGCCTCCTGTCACGAAGATATCGCGGAAGATTGCTGCCCCTGCCCCCGCCTCGACGCCCTGGTGGAAGGTTCGGTCGGCATTGGTCACGTTGCAATTGCCGAACGCGCTGTACAGGCACAGCAGCTCATCGCGGATATCGGCGCGATAGGTGGTCAATTCCCACGAATAGTCGGGCCGTCGCATGCGGGTCCCTATCTCGTAGGTCGTCGCAATCTGCGGGCGGATGCTGGTGAACGGAATCGTCGGAATGCCAGGACCGCGCGCGCTCTCGCCGAAGCTCGGCACTTCGGCGCTCCGCGAAACATTGGCGAAGGCCTGCCACGTCGGGTCGATCTGCCACAGCAGGCCCGCCTTCGGCGACCACAGATCAAAGCGGGTTGCTCCCGACTGGTCGCCGTCGCTGAGAAACCGGTCCTGCCGATTGCGGGTCGCATGCAGGAATTGCGTGCCGGCGATCGCGGCGACATTCGGCAGAAAGTAGAAGCTGTCCTCCACGTAAACCGAGGTGTTCTCCGAGCGATCGATCGACGACGACAGCAATGCCCCCTTCTGTCCGGCAATGTTGGCGAACTGCTGGTTGTCGATGCTGCCGTTCAACAGGTTGACGCCCGCAACCAGCCTGTTGCGGTAACCGCCGATGATGCGGTCGTCCGTAACCTTCGCGAAGCCGCCATAATCCTTGTAGCGATAATCGAGCCACTGGAAGATCGGATGCATGAGGTGCCGATCGACGCCGAAAGCGCCGAACTCCAACCTGGTGTCGTCGAATCGGATCGTCGTCTTGTTTGCCAGCCTGATCGTGTCGATGTTGCGCTGCTGGTCCAGCGCAACGTTCGCCGGAGCCGCGGCCTCCGGATTGGTCAAGGCAGACGCCTTGGTGACGGTTCCTGGAATGCGCTGCCGCACCTCGTTGGCGTTAAGATAGAATCGCGTCTCGAAATCCGGCGAGAACTGGTAGCCAACATTGCCGCTCACGCGGTTGCCCGAGCCGAAGCTGTGATCGCGGAAGCCGTCCGTGGCCTGCGTTGATGCGGTGACGAAACCATCCCACGGCCCGTTGGCGCCTCCTGCATTGGCCTGCAGTCGCCTGAAGCCGAAGGCTCCCACGTCGAGCGAGACTCCATTCGGAAATCGGTCGCGTCCCGATGGCGTCACGAAGTTGACGGCGCCTCCCAGCGAATTGGCTCCGAACTGCAGCGCGTTCGCGCCCTTGTACACCTCGACGTATTTGTAGGCGGTCGGGTCGATCTCCTGGAAATCGCCGTAGCCGTCCGCCGTATTGATCGGGATGCCGTCCATGTAAAGCTGCACGCCGCGCAGATGGAAATTGCGCGACAGGCCGGATCCGCGGATCGAAAGCCGGGTGTCGTCGCCCCATTTCGGCTGCGCAAACACGCCGGGAACGTAGTCCAGGACATCCTTGATCGTGCTGGCGGGAGTCGAATTCCGGTAGGCCTCCGCTGCGACCAGCGCTACGCCGCCCGGCGTCTGGTTGATCTCGCTCAGTGCCTGCTGGGCGGTGAGAACCGCCAGGGCACCAGGGCCAGGGGTCCCTTCGGAAGCTGCCGTCGGTTGCGGACGCGCAGTTGCGGGCGCGTGGGCCCGCGTTGATCGCGCGGGCGTTCGCTGTGCGCGGGCTGGTGAGGCGCGTTTCTCCCGCGGCGCGTCGACTGTGACGGGAGGAAGCTCGCGTCGGTTTTCCTCCGCGATTGCGCTGGATGGCACAACGAGGGCAGAAGCTGAGGCAAGCAGAATTTTGCGTGCGGAAAGCAGTCGAAAGAAGCCTGTACGAGGCATGAGGTCATTCCTGATGCCGGCGGAGAGCCGGTGCATAGCGATCCCGGCACGGCCGAAGCCGGCGCGGAGCTGAAGGTTTCGCGGATCAGGAAATGCGAGGGGGAGCGCGCGCCCAAGCGCTCGAACCGTCGATGGCGGCGAGGACGGGCGCGTTCGCCACGTGCCAGACGATGCGGGCGATGGGGCGGACGGGAGTTGAGAACGCCGCATGGGGCGGCGCGTCAAGCGAAGCGTCAGCGTGCGCGAGGCAACAAAGCGCACATGCGCCAGCTTTTGCGGCCGGTGTCCCGGTCTCGTCGACCGGGCCGCCCTGCTCACTTGCGCTGTGGCAGATGACGCCTGCAGAGAACGGATCGGCCGCAGCCTGGCCGGCCGCGAGACAGGCGGCGATCGGCGCCAGCACCTGCATCACCAAGGCGAGCAGGACCAGAGGCAGAAATTTTTGCAGGCGTGCGCGCATCCGCCGGACCATTCGTTCGTGCGCTAACTAATCACTCGGGCGCAGCCGAGTCGAGGCCAGTTCCACCGCCTGTTGGGCCCTGCGCAAACTGCTCGAAAGCTGTGGCCGGACCGCCCTACGCCCGAGCCCGGCCGGTATCTAAGGCAGGGAAACCTGCCCGGCCATCCACAAATTTCTTATATCTGTCATATGTTTAGGTAGGCAGAAGCCCGAACGTTTCGTCAGCTGCTCCTATTTTGAACATTCGTTGCCGAAAATGATGACAAGTGAGAAAAGTTGATCTAGCATCCCTCTTGCTCAGGCGCTGACCGCGAGGTCGAGGCCTGGTGGTCCAAGTCTCGGGAGGAGCCCCTGGCGCGCAAAACGCAGCGTCGCCCCGTCAATCAAGATCAAATCTTAAGATCGGGGATAATAGGGTCGACACAATTTTTGAGCGGGGCCAGGGCCCCGCTCTTTTTTTGCCCGCGGCGCTGAACCGTCGATGAACGCGGCCTTTCATCCCATCCACGACAGCTTCGAACGTGCGGCCTCGCGCTGCGCCGACCTCACGCCGTTCGTCTATCGACGTCTGTTCGATCTCCATCCGGAAACGCAGGCGATGTTCCGCACGGACGGCGGTGACCTCGTGAAGGGGTCGATGCTGGCGCTGACGATCGAGGCGATTCTCGACTTCGCCGGCGAGCGCCGCGGGCATTTCCGGCTAATCGCGTGCGAGGTCGCCTCGCACGACGCCTATGGCACGCCGCGCGAGCTGTTCATCGCGTTCTTCGCCGTCATCAGGGATGCGCTCCGCGATCTGCTCGGCGATGAATGGACGCCCGAGATCGCGCAGTCCTGGGATACATTGCTCGCCGAGATCGACGCATTCGCCGCCGCGGCCACCTGACGCTTTGCGCTGCACCAACGCACGGGCTGCGACGACGCTGCGGCTGAATGCAGATTGAGTGCGAACAACTCTTGTGAGAGACTTTCGGAGATCGGTAGCGCTACCAATGACGCGCCGACGACAAAATATATGGGAGCGAGCGATGTCCGGGACGAAAGATTTCTCGACGACCAGGCGCGATCTTCTTCAGGCGGCTGCGACCGCCGGCGCCGGAGCTGCCATCCTCGGCAGCATGGGCATAAACCCCGCACTGGCCGCAGTCGGACGCAGCGAGAAGCCGTTGAAGGCGGCGTTCTCCAACGCCGGCCTCCAGGCCACCTGGTGCGCGCAAGGCAAGCAGGCGGCGGAATTCTGGGGCAAGCTGTTCAATGTCGAGGTGACCTGGTTCGACGGGCAGCTCGATGCGGTGAAGCAGCGCGCGGCGATCGACAACATGGCCTCGCAGAAATGGGACTTCGTCGCGATCCAGGCCTTCGGCATCGGCACCCTCACCCAGCCGGTGCAGAAGATGATCGATGCCGGCACGCCTGTGATCGACATGGACACGCTGATCGCGCCGCTCGATCAGATCAACGTCCATTCCTTCCTCGCTCCCGACAACGAGTTCATGGGCGCTTCGGTGACACAGGCGCTGTGCAACGCCATGGGCGGCAAGGGCAAGATCATCATGACGCAGGGCGCGCTCGGCCACACCGGTGCGCAGGGCCGCGCCAAGGGCTTCAACTCGGTCGTCAAGCAATTCCCGGGCATCGAAGTGCTGGACACCCAGCCGGCCGATTGGGACGTCTCGAAGACCGCCCGTCTCTGGGAGACCTATCTGACCAAATACCCGCAGATCGATGCGGCCTTCTTCCACAATGACGACATGGCGCTGGCCGCCGCCAACATCATGAAGGCGCGCAATCGCACCAACATCCTGATCGGCGGGGTCGACGCCATGCCGCCGGCGATCCAGGCGGTCAGCGAAGGCCGCATGTTCGCGACCGTCCGCAATCCGTCCTGCCGCATCCATGGCGGCGCGATCGTCGCGGGCGTCTCCGCCGTGGTCGGCGGCGAGAAGAGCGGACAGGGCATCCCGAAGAACGTCGTCACCGACGGTCCGGTCGTGACCAAGGCGAATGCGGCCGGGATGCAGTGGATGCAGGATCACTTCCTGATCTGAGCCTCCAGATCCTTCATGAGCGTGGGACAACAGCCCATCCTGGAACTGCAGGGCATCACGAAGAGCTTCGGCGGCGTCGAAGCGCTTCGTGGTGTCGACTTCGCGCTCTATCCCGGCGAGATCCATGGTCTCGTCGGCGAGAACGGCGCCGGCAAGAGCACGCTGATGAAGATCATCGCCGGCGTGCACACCGAGTTCTCCGGCCGCTTCCTGGTCGACGGCCAGGAGATGCATTTTCGCTCGGCGCGCGATGCGCACGCCGCCGGCATCGCCATGGTGCACCAGGAGCTCAGCGTCGCGCCCGACCTGACGGTCGCGGAGAACGTCTTCCTCGGCAACCAGCCGACCAACGCCTTCGGCCTCGTGCAATGGCGGCGGATGGCGCGCGAGGCGGGCGAGCAGCTCGCCCGCTTCGGCATCGACGTCGATCCGATGGCACGGCTCGGCGACCTTCCGATCGGGCTGCAGCAGTTGATCGAGATCGCGCGCGTGCTGTTCTCCGGCGCGCGCATCGTCATCCTGGACGAGCCGACCTCCGCCCTCTCCCCGCCCGAGGTCGAGCGCCTGTTCACAACGCTCCGGCGGCTGCGCGAGCAAGGCACTGCGATCGTCTTCATCTCGCATTTCATCGAGGACATCCTGCTGGTGTCCGACACGGTGACCGTGTTCCGCAACGGCCGCAAGGTTGCGGAGACGGCGAGCGCCGCGACCAGCAAAGGCGCGCTGATCGAGGCCATGATCGGCCGCGGCGGCGAGGCGCTCGAGCATAGCTACACCGACGATCTGATGCTGCCCCAGCCGAGCGACAGCAAGGTCATTCTCAGCGTCGACCAGCTGTCGCTGTCCCGCAGCCTCCAGGACGTCTCGTTCGAGGCGCGGGCCGGTGAGGTGCTCGGCATCTACGGCTTCATGGGCTGCGGCCAGCAGGAGCTGTCGCGCATCCTGTTCGGCAAGCTGAAGCCGGACGGCGGCACGCTTGCAGTCGAAGGCGTGACGAAAACGTTCGCCAGCACGGCGGCGGCGCGCCGCGCCGGCGTGGCGCTGGTGCCGGAGAGCCGGCGCGACATGCTGTTCCACCAGGAGCCGGTCTACAAGAACATCTCGATCAGCATTCTCGACCGCATCTCCTCGCTGCTGCTCAAGCCGGCGCAGGAGCGCGACATCGCCAAGCGCCAGGTCGAGCAGCTGCAGATCAGGCCGCCAGTGGTCGGTCTCGATCTCGGCATGCTCTCGGGCGGCAACCAGCAGAAGGTCGCGCTGGCGAAATGGCTGACCTATCCGCCCAAGCTGCTGGTGCTGTGCGAGCCGACCCGCGGCATGGATGTCGGCGCCAAGAACGACGTCATCAACATCGTGCGCGACCTCAGAACGAAGGGGCTCGCGATCATCGTGCTGTCGACCGAGCCGGAAACGGTGCTGTCGCTGGCCGACCGCATCCTCGTGCTCAAGCGCGGCGCCTTGGTGCGTGAATTCAAGAACGAGCCGGTCAGCAAGGACCGCCTGCTGGAAGCGGCGTGACGGAGAAGCACATGAGCAGCGAGACGGCTTTGGCGACAGGACAACGGGCGCGGGGCCTTGCGCCCTTCCTGCGCTCGCAGATGCGCAACATCGCCCCGTTCCTGACGCTGATCTTCCTCACCGCCTTCTTCGCCTTCGCCAGCCCTTCCTTCGCAACGCTCGACAATCTCGGCAACATCCTGACCCAGGTCTCGGTGACGGGCATCATCGCTGTCGGCCTCACCTTCGTGATCCTCTGCGCGGAGATCGACCTGTCGGTCGCGAGCATTGCCAATGTCACGGGCATTGCGGTCGCCTACTTCACGCTGCAGGAATCCTACGTCAATATCGCCAACATCCCCCTGCCAGGCGCAGTCGCGATCATCCTGTCGCTCCTGCTCTGCGCCCTGCTCGGTCTCGTCAACGCGCTGGGGCTGACCGTGATCGGCATCCCCTCCTTCATCATGACGCTGGCGATGATGCAGATCGCCGCCGGCATCTCCGCGCTGCTGGTGCGCGGCCAGATCGCCTACAAGGTGCCGAGCCTGATCACGACGCTCGGCTCGGGCTCGATCGGCGGCATCCCCTGGATCGTCATCGTCGCCGCTATCATGCTGCTCGGCGGCCATCTCGTGCTGACCTACACCCGCTTCGGTCGCTACGTCTACATGGTCGGAGGCAATCGCGAGGCGGCCGAATATTCGGGCCTCAACGTCAAGCTGATCCTCGGTGCGGTGATGGTGATCTCGGCGGTGTGCGCAGGGCTAGGCGGCATGCTCGGCGTCGCCCATTTCGGCAGCGCGCAGCAGAACGAGTTCGACACCTACCTGCTCGACTCCATCGCCGCCGTCGTGGTCGGCGGCACCAGCCTGTTCGGCGGCCGCGGCGGCATCGGCAACACCATCGTCGGGCTGTTCGTGCTCGGCGTACTCAACAACGGCCTCGACCACGTCAACATCGACAGCTTCCTGAAGATCCTGATCCGCGGCCTGATCCTCCTGGCGGCGCTGGTCATCAACGTCTATGCGCAGCGCTTGAGGGAGAAAGCGGCGGAGTAGACCGCCGACAAAACAAAAGTGCGAAAACAACCCCATGCACAGTAGCCGGGGCCAGCGGAATCAATGACTTGCCGGCGGGTGTCGTGAAATTGCGGATTTTGCGAAGCCAATTTGCTCCGTCGGGCAAAACAGGGGTATGATGTCATCATCGGCAGCCGGCTTCGAAAGGCCTGTGCCCCCCGTCATTGCGAGCGCAGCGAAGCAATCCAGAGTCTTTCCGCGGCGGCAGTCTGGATTGCTTCGCTCCGCTCGCAATGACAACGCGGGGCTAACTCTCAGCCTTCACATTCGACGGTAGCCGCGAGAAGCGGAAATTGCAGTGGCTGGCGCCGCCTGCCAGCGTCTGGGTCCGCTCCAGGCGGATGCCTCGCGTGGCGTAGGCGACGAAGTCGAGGCCGCAGATGGTCGGCAGGATCTCGGTGTCGCCGCGGCGCGCCGCGAGCTTGCAGAAGCCGCAGGCCTTGTAGTCGATGCCGAATTCGAAGCTGTCGTGCGGACCCGGCTCGACGAAATCGTAGACGAAATCTTCCGGAAACTCCGCTTGGTGATCTTTTGTAACGCTCCTTCCCGCCTGCTCGCGCATCAAGGCCTGGTTCTCCGGCGACATGAACTGGCGCCCCGCGGCGAGACGCTCGGCTTCGGGGATCGTCAGCAGCTGCGCCTTGTAGGTTTCCCGCTCGATCTCGCCGATCACGGGCACCGGCACGCCGTGGCGCCGCAGCACCCGGCTGATCGCCATGAATCCGGTCAGACGCATGAAGAAATCGCTCATGCGGCTTGCCGCGCCGCCGACATAGGGCATCTGGGTGAGGACGATCTGAAATTCGTCCATCACCTGCTGCCTGATTGCGTCGATGTCGGAGAGATGCGCGCGCTCGCGGAGCATCGGTTCGGCAAGGTCTATTCGCTCGCGCATGGCGGCCTCCATCGCGCGGCGATGCGTCTGGTAGAACGGATGAATCTCAGCCATTGGACACCTGATATGATTGACTCATTGCAACAGCGACGACGCTGCCTCATTCCGCGGCGATCGCCTCGATCTCCAGCAACCATTTGCTGTCGACGGTCTCGACCACCACGACGGTCAGCGCCGGCTGATGCTCCCCGAGCACCGCGCGGCGAATGGCGCGGTTGGCGACGACTTGACTGCGGTCCGTCAGGAACGTGGTGACCTTGACCAGGTGCTCGACTCCGAGACCTGCCGCGCCGAGCACCTCCCTGACATTGCGCCAGGCCTGTTCGCATTGCGCCTCGAAGCCTTCAGGCACGGTGCCGTCGGACTTTTGAGGCACCTGGCCGCTGATGAACAGCAGGCGGTTATGCTGCTTCAGCTCAAGTCCCATGCAGTAGCCGCCGGCGGGCGGATGAACCGTTGCGGGATTGTGGCTGACGACGTGAGCTGGCGACATGGCGTTTCTCCTGATTTGCTCGCCAACCGTAGCCGGCGGCCTCAAAGCTGCGCAAAGCATCTTTGCTGCGGTTCAGCGCAAGAAAATCTATTGCAAGGCCGCGGCCTATCGGTGTCAAAGTGCAGCTGCGATGACCTACGCCCTGCCCCCACTCAACGCGCTCCGCGCCTTCGAGGCCGCCGCGCGCCATCTCAGCTTCAAGCTGGCCGCGCACGAGCTGCACGTGACGCCCGCGGCCGTGGGGCAGCAGGTGAAAGCTCTGGAGGCGCGGCTCGGCGTGCAGCTGTTCGAGCGGCTACATAAGCAGCTCATCCTCACCGAGGCCGGCCAGGCCTATCTGCCCGGGATATCCGAAGGCTTCCGCCACATTGCCGAGGCGACCTCGCAGCTGAAGCCGGCAGGCACGGTGCTGCTGCAAGTGGGGGTCCACGGCAGTTACGACCTGCGCCGCCTCGAACTTGCGGCGTTTCGCAGCGCACATGCGGAGATCGGCTTGAGCGTGCTGCAGCCCGCCGGCCTGCACGAGCTGGTCGAGGGAAAGGTGGACCTCTTGATCGCCCGCGGCGTGAGCCACCATCCCGGCTATCGCTGCGAACGGATCGATGAGGGATCGGGCCCGGGTGATTGGCTGGTTGCGCCTGAAGGCACGGCAGATTGTCCGGAGGTGGTCAGTTTTCGCGTGTGGCTGCGCGCCCTGCCCGCGGCGAAACCGCTCACAGACCGCCGCCCGCGCCTGGTCGGCGGCGTCGGGAGTTGACGGGGCCCCAAGGTTGCGTGCGGAAGCCGAGGACTGCCGTTCAACTCAACGGACCCCCTACCTGTGCAGAGAAGAATCGCGATGACCGTCTATGGCGCGCCGTCATAAACCCGCGCCGCAGCTGGAACGCGGATGAGGTCCGCTGTGCTACTGATAGCCGCACAGAAGCCGGCCTCACCAGAGCTCAGAGTTGGGCCACAAGCCGAAGTCGAGCGCCGTCCTAGCTAAGTGGACCTCGGCGCGACTAGCGTCGCTGGAACTTCAAGCCCGATTATCTTTGCGACCTCGAGGTTGACGACCAGTTCAAATTTAGTAGGAAGACTCACCGGCAAGTCGCTTGGGCGGCTGCCCTTGAGAATTTTACCGACGTAGACTGCCGTATCGCGGTACAGCGAGCTCAAATCAGCCGTGTATGAGACGAGGCATCCTAGCTCGGGCCCCAGCCGCGACGCCGAAAAAACCGGCAGCTTGTTTTTCACTGCAAGGTCGACCGATTCTTTGCTGATCAGGCTTCCCTACAGAACGACGGCATCTATTTGCTTGCCGACTATGCCGCTTAGCGTCGTCTCTAACGCTTTCCCTGGGAGGGTTGTAACCGCGTCGACCTCCATGCCGACGCGTTGAGCGGCGCGAACGTTTTCTGCAAGGAATGGCCGTGTAAAAGGATCAGCCTCGTTGGCGAGCACAGTGAAGCGGCGAGCTCGTGGAATCACCTCGCGGATCAATTCCACGGTCTTGCCAGCGACCTCTGCGGCACTTGCCGAAGTCCCTGTGACGTTGCGGCCTGGCCGAGCAAGGCTATCGACGAGCCCAGTACCCACTGGATCGCCGACCAGTGCCATGACGATTGGAATCCGAGCGGTTGTCTGCTTGGCAATTGTGGCAGGCAATGTCTGGAATGCCACAACGAGATCAACATTGAGTTGCACCAATTCCGCCGCTTTAGCAGCGAGAAGATCAGAGTTTCCTTCGGCCGCACGAATTTCAATCCGTATGTTACGACCGTTGGTGTAACCAAGTGCCCCAAGTTTATCGATAAGTCCGTTTATAAACGACTCGGGCGGTGGCGTACCCAACACGAGGACGCCCATGATCGGCAGCCTTGCTTGTTGCGCACGCGCCGATAGCGGCGCAAAATGCGAAGCCGCCGCACCACCGAGAACAGATGCAAGGAACTCGCGCCGCTTCAAAATTGCTCTCGCTACGAGGTCACGGCCATAGAAATGTCTGCGTGCGGCTTGACCACGGTGAAGACTACACGCCACCGAGTGGGAATGGAAACCACAAACTCTGCGGCCCAATGTCTGCTTTTGGTCAAAACGCGAAGAACTCAGGTTGAGCAAATCTGATCCGCTCTACGTAAGGACAGAGCGATTGCGCCACCCTTCAAGAAGCAGAGCAGCAGTTCACCTTCGGGTCACGGACGGTAATGCTCTGATCGATCGCAAGATTTCCGCGCGCCCCTAAACCAGCGCCGAGCGCGGACGCAGTCCGCTGCGCTGCTGATAGCCGCCGCAGAAGCCGGCCTCAGCAGAGGTCAGAGTTGGGCCAGCAGCGGAAGTCAACATGGGCTGAAATGAAAGAGGACGCCAGTTTGAGGCGGCCCTACTTCATTTTCTTTGATGTGATGGCAATGAAGTAGATGGGCTTCCCCGCTTCATTCGCCACCTCCAGGCTCCATTCCTGGCCGGGCCGGAACTTACCATCAACGTCGTTCAACAGTGCGCCCGCGTACTTTGTGGCCTCGCGCCATGCGACTTCGTCGTTAGGGAGGTCCTCGCCTATGTCATCTTTGCTGGGCGCGACGTTGTGGACGTGAAAGAAGTACCTCGGCATGCTCCGCAAATCCCGATGCAGCGTCGTAGTTTCCTACCCTTCAGGGCGCTCGCGTTGATCTAGTGCGCCTACAATCTTGCCGGAGCGGCGCAGCGCCGCCTCGCTCTCCGCTAATATCCTGAAGCTCCGTTCCATGTCCTCAAGGTGCGTTCGCCTCAATGGGTCGATAGCCTGCTCTTTGGCTTGCCGGTAACGCTCGGCTTCAGCAAGGTACTCTTCAGGGCTCATGAACATGGGCGGCCTTATTGCGTCCTAAGCCGTTCTACCTCGACTGCGAACCAAAGCCGCATCACAGGTCCGGAGTCGTCGCGGACCTCGATTGAAGACCTGCTCGGCTTGACAGGGCGTTCAAAACTGTCGGCGGTCGCATCAGCCATTGCGCGGGCGGCCTCCCGCTCTACCTGCTCAAGCGTGGAAAACTCCAGGCCTTCCTCGTCAACCGCTCGACCATCCTTGTCGATCAGATCGAAGTAGTACCGCGTCATTTTGATCCGCCCTGTGTCAGAGCGGTCAAGTAACCTATGTTATCTTGGTTCCTAAGCAACTTAGGCCGCTGCGATTTTCAAACTGGGCGCCACTAGCTTCCGCATCGCAGCGAAATGACTCAACGGGCTAGGAGCTGCCATGGAGTAAGAGCCCTTAATCGGCTTTTTTGCTTCTAACCGGTGCGGGCTCGCTCGCGAGCGCGGTGCTGGTGTCGATCGAAAGCACTTCAACAACTCGCCGCCGGTCTCCCTGATTTTCGACGCGAGCACGGACTTTGCTTCCTGCCGGAACGGTCACATAGCCGGCGGCTTTCAGGACCGAGAAATGGAGAAAGGCATCACCGGTTCCATCGTCCAATTCAACGAAACCGAACTTCTTCTCCAGTCTGAACCATGACACTCGACCCGACACGACCATCTGAATTTTCAACCCCGGTGAAGTTTGAAACGGCGGGAACTCGGTGGGAGCCTTGGATTAGCATCTGTCACCAGCAGACAAACCCAATTCCGTTGTGAACGACCGCACGCCATATTAGCCTAATCGAAACCTCCTCGGGTGAGCGCCGAAATGAACCTCGAAGACTTGTACCGGCTTCTGCGCAGCGAGCATGTCCAGGCGCAAGGGATCGTTGATACCCTGGAGGAGCCGTTGCTGGTGCTTGACCAGAGCGGTTGTGTTCTTACGGCCAATCGCGGGTTCTACGAAACCTTCAGGGTGGCTCGGGATGACACAGTCGGGCGCAGCCTGTTCGACCTTGGCGACGGTCAGTGGGACATACCCGAACTCAGGCGCCTTGTTGGCGAGATCATCCCCCGTTCTACCGCCGTCGTCGGATACGAGGTAAAAGCCGACTTCCCGACGATCGGTCCGCGCATAATGCTGGTCAGTGCGCGTCGCCTCGTTCACCCCGATAATAACAGCACCAGCATCTTGATCCTGTTCGAGGACGTGACCGACACGCGCCACAGCGAGGCGCAAAAGGATATTCTTCTCGCGGAAACGCGCCATCGGATGAAGAACCTCCTGGCGATCATTCGCTCTCTTGCCAATCAGACCGATGTGGAAGGCCGGTCAGCCAAGGAGTACCGCGATGCCTTCATGGGGCGGCTCCAAGCTGTGGCCGAAGCCGAGACCCTCGCACTGGCCGGCAGCGCTGAAGCCGATCTGGGTGTCTTGGTGGAGCAGTCGTTGAAGGCCGCTGGCCCAGAGCGATACCGGCTGATCGCCGGGCCAGCAGTTCGCCTCAGCCCACGGCAAGTCGTGCCGATGAGCCTCATTCTGCATGAACTCGTCACCAACGCCTGGAAGTATGGAGCGTTCTCCAACTCTGGAGGGCTCGTCCACCTGAGCTGGCGCACGTCGCAAGAGCAGGGCAAATCCTTCCTGCACATCGACTGGCGGGAGGAAAACGGCCCACCCGTCACTCCGCCAACTCGCTCCGGCTTCGGCTCCAGACTGATCGATCTCAGCGCCGTGCAGGGCTTACGCGGCGCGGTGGAACTGAAGTATGAGCCAACCGGTTTAAAGGTTCACATCACCGCGCCTGCGGAGTCTTGAACCCCCGGGGACACATTGTGCACGACGCTCCCCGAATCCTGGTTGTCGAAGATGAGTACCTCATCGCATTGGAGCTCGACACCCAGTTGAGGGTTGCAGGATACCGCGTGATCGGTCCCGTCCCAGACATTGATGGCGCTTTGAAGCTGTTGAAGGCTGACCGGCCCGACGCGGCCATCCTCGACGTCAATCTCGCTGGAGAATGGGTCACCCCCGTCGCGCAAGCGCTTCAGGCGATGTCCGTACCGTTCATTCTTGCCAGCGGCTACGTTGCCGCCGATCTCCAAGGCGCTCCAGTATTGCGCGACGCCGTCAATGTCGGAAAATCGTGGAGGCCCGATTATCTCCTCAAGGCCCTTCGGAGCGTCCTAGAGGGGAAGTAAGGAAGTCGCTCGGGGCTCTCGCGGTCGCTACGGAGGCATCAATAAACTTCGGCTCTGGATCACGTGCGATAATGAACTGATTGATCGCAAGATTTCCGCGCGCCCCTAAACCCGCGCCGAGCGCAGATCCTGATAGCCGCGCAGAAGCCGGCCTCACCAGACGTCGGTGTTACCAAAAGCCGAAGTGATGGTTTGAGGCTGTTCGGCGCAGCTGGACGTCGGTCAATCTGATGCGATGGTTTGCGGCGAGTGAGAAATCAACTAACCCGGGTTGGCAACGATCCCTCGGCTGACTTAGGTTTCTGTGCCTCTTCGATATGCCGCCGCTGATCGAGAAACGCCTGGCTGGACCGCGTCTTGTACAAGTCCAGACTCGCGGTCTCGTCGGCCTGCAGTGTGATCGCCGCATCGACATAAGCGAGCCGGTGCGGATCCGACTTGACCTTGCGCGCCAGCCGGTGGAGGCGCAGAGCGAGCGAAGCCCATTGTACGGCCTTCACGGCGGTGTCGGCGGCATAGCGAGGATAAAACGACCAGGCAGGCTCGACCGGCAGATGCGGACGGCGCTCGTCGCGGCTCTTCAGCCGCAGCACACCCCCTTCGAGCGGATGGACGCGCTCAATGGGATGATAGCCTTTGAAATAGAGCGCGTAGGTGCCGATCTTGCCGACATTATTGCCCATCGCCGCGGCACGCCGCATCAGCGTCTCGATGTGCTCCCAGCTGTAATACGTGTTCCAGGCGAGCTCGACGGCGCGCTCCCAGTCCGCCTTGGACATGGCCGGGTGGTCCGTCGTGACGTGGTCCAGGTCGTATTTGTTGAGGTCCGCATCCATCGCGACGCCCTTCAGGTAGAGCGTCTTGTGGTCTTCCGAGCCCGGCAGCGGCGTCAGGAAGAAGAACTCCAGCATGTCGATCGGCAGCTCATGCTTGATGATCTCGATGTCACGGACGATCGATTCCGGTGTGTCGTTGGGAAAGCCAATAATGTAGCCGCCGACGGTCATGATCCTGGCCTTCTTCCAGGCCATCATCATCTCGCGATAGTCGGTGATCTTGTTCTGCCGCTTCTTGGCGCCGAGCAGACTGTCCGGGTTGATATTTTCAAGGCCAATGAAGCATCGCCGGACGCCGGCCTTGGCGCATTTCTCGATGAAGTTGGGCAGCTTGTGGCAGAGCGTGTCGACCTGGATCGTGAAACGGAGGTCCCAGCCCTCCTTCTCGCGCAGCGCGATGATGCGGTCGAGCAAAATTTCCCAATCCTTGTTGCGCGCAAAATTGTCGTCGGTGAGAAAGAAGGCGAAGACGCCCTGAGCGACGTTGGCGCGGATCACGGCCTCGATGTCGTCGGCGCTGCGGCGTCGCGACTTGCGGCCCTGCACGTTGATAATGGTGCAGAACGAGCACTGGAACGGGCAGCCGCGCCCCGCGTCGAAGCTTGTGGTGTGGCCGATGACCCGTCCGATCTGCTGGCGGGGAATGATCGGCAAAGGCTGGCTTTCCAGGTGTGGCAGATCATCGATGTAGTTGTAGAGAGGCTGCAGTCGCCCGGCGACCGCATCCTGCAACAACTCCTCGAGCCGTCCCTCGGCTTCGCCTGCGAAGACCGACACACCGAGATCCATCATCTCCTGAACGCCGGGATCACGCTTCGGCAACATCGAGAGGGTGCCGGATACATGGAAGCCGCCGATCGCAACATGGATTCCGAGCTTGCGAAACTGCCTCGCCAGATCGAGCGATCGGGGAAACTGGTTGGACTGGACCCCGACCAGCATCACCATGCCGGCCTCCGCGGCCTTGATCGCGCGCGCCAGATCCGCGACACGCACCTTCCAGTTGGTCTCATCGATGGCGTCGATCTCGATGTTGAAATCGGGCCCGAGAACCCCGCGTTCGCGACAATCGAGCGCGATGCCGTAAAGGCAGGCTAGCGAATTCGAAGGCAGGCCGCCGCGCCACCATCGAATGACGTAGCCATCGTCGTCGTAATGTGACGGCTTGATCAGAACAAGCCGGAAAGTCTTGTTCGTCCTCATGAGCTACGGGTAGCTCGATCTCGGCCAAGGGCCAACTGGTTTCCGTCAGCTCCTCGCAAAAAGACAACGAACTGTGGCACGAAAACATCCGGTCAGCTAACCGCAGACGGCGCTATAGCATGTTCGGCACAAACGGGGCTGCATAGTCGCCAGCTCATGCGCAAGACGTCCGCTCCCGATCACGTGCGATAATGCTCTGATTGATCACAGGATTTTCCTATGCCTTCGAAGCTGACATATTCGCCTTTCTGTGAGTACACGCCCTGGTGGAATAGACGCGCCTTCCCCTTGGGCGCATCAGCCCTCCGACGAGACTAATGCCGTCCGCCCCACTATCTCCTCACTCCGCCAGCACCGCACGGTATGCCCATCCGCCCGCATCACGAGTGATGGGCCCGGCTCGTTCCGGCACACGGCTTCCGCATACCGACATCGCGGGCTGAACGCACACCCTTTCGGCGGGTTGAGCGGGTTCGGCAAGTCGCCGCCTGTGGTCGCCAGCGGGGCATGGCGCAGCGGATCGGGGATCGCCGCGATCAGGGCCTGCGTGTAGGGGTGCGCGGGCCGCTCGAAGATCTCGCGCCAGTCGCCGTTCTCGACGATACGGCCGAGATACATCACGGCGACGCGGTCGCTCATGTGCTCGACGACGCCGAGGTCATGGCTGATCATGATGTAGGACAGGCCGAGCGTGTCCTTCAACTCCAGCAGCAGGTTGATGATCTGGGCCCGGATCGACACGTCGAGCGCCGAGACCGGCTCGTCGCAGATGACGATCTTCGGGTTGAGGATCAGCGCCCGGGCGATGCCGATGCGCTGGCGCTGGCCGCCGGAGAATTCATGCGGATAGCGGTCGGCCTGCTCGGGGCGCAGGCCGACATGCCTCAGCATCGTCGCGACGCGGTCCTCGATCTCGCTTTTCGCGGTCACGCCGTGCACGCGCAGGGGATCCTCTAACGTGCGGCGAACGGTCTGGCGCGGATTGAGCGAGGCGTAGGGATCCTGGAACACGATCTGCACGATGCGGGCGAGTGCTTTCCGGTCGCCCGATTGCCGGTTCGTGACGACCTGCCCATCCAACACGATGCGGCCGCGCGTCGGCGTGAGCAGGCCGAGGATCGAGAGCGCGACCGTCGACTTGCCCGAGCCGGACTCGCCGACGAGGCCGAGGCATTCGCCGCGTTTCAGTTTGAGGTCGACGCCATCGACGGCGCGGAGCAGCCGACGGCCGCGGCCCAGCAGGCCGCCGCCGAGCGGAAAATGAACGGCGAGATCCTCGACGCTGAGGATCACATCGTCGTCCGCTCTCTTCGGTGGTTCATGCATGGTGGTGACACCGGACGAAACCGCCCGCCTCCAGCCCATCCGTCTGCGGCGCGGTGGTACGGCAAATATCCGTCGCCTGCGCGCAACGCGGATTGAACCTGCAGCCATCAGGGAAGCGCGTAATCGCCGGCACGACGCCCGCGATCTCCTTTAGCCTGCTGCGGCCGAGCGCAGCACGGCTGCCGAGCCGCGGCAGCGAGTCGACGAGGCCCTGCGTATAGGGATGGGAGGGCGCACGGAAGATATCGGCCGAGCCGCGCTCCTCGACGATGCGGCCGGCATACATGACGGCGACGCGGCGGCAGACATTGGCGACGAGGCCGAGATCGTGACTGATCATCAGGATCGCCGTTCCGCGCTCGGCGCATAGATTGCGCATCAGCTCGATGATCTCCGCCTGCACGGTGACGTCGAGCGCGGTGGTCGGCTCGTCGGCGATCAACAGGTCCGGACCGCAGGCGAGCGCAATCGCGATCATCACGCGCTGGCGCATCCCGCCGGACAGCTGATGCGGATAGTCCTTCACGCGCCGCTCCGGCGCGGGCACGCGGACGCTCGCGAGCGCCTCGACAGCCAGCTGGTTGGCCTCCCGCCAGCTCTTGCCCTTGTGCAGCACGAACATCTCGGCGATCTGCCGCCCCACCGGCGAGACCGGGTTCAGCGCCGTCATCGGCTCCTGGAAGATCATGGCGATGCGATTGCCGCGCAGTTGCCGTTGCCTCGCGGCGGACAGGTGCTGGATCTCCTGGCCCTGGAACCGGATGACGCCGCCGCCGATCGACAAGGGTGGCCGCAGCAGGCCGATCAAAGCGAGCGCCGTGATGCTCTTGCCGCAACCGGACTCGCCGACGAGGCCGAACGTCTCGCCGCCATCGATGCGGAATGAAACGCCTTCGGCCGCAGCAACGCGCCTTAATCCGTCATCGAGATCGATGCGGAGATCCTCGACCTCGAGCAGCGGCGCGCCGGTCATGTGCGCCGGCTCCGCGATTGCGGATCGAGGATGTCGCGCAGGCCATCGCCGAGCAGATTGAGGCCGAGCACGGTGAGGAAGATGGCAAGGCCCGGGAAAATCGAAAGCCACGGCGCCGTCGTGATCTGCTCGCGCGCTTCCGACAGCATGCTGCCCCAGCTCGGAAAGGGCGGGCGGACGCCGAGGCCCAGGAACGACAATGCGGCTTCGGACAGGACCGCGCTGCCCATGCCCAGCGTGCCGATGACGACGATCGGTCCCAGCATGTTCGGAAGGAGCTGCGTGATCATGATGCGGATATCACCGTAGCCGAGGACGGTGGCCGCCTGCACATAGCCCTGGCTCCGCAGCGACAGCGCCGAGGCCCGTGCGAGCCGGCAGGTGAACGACCAGTTGGTCAGCCCGAGCGCGATCAAGAGGCTGGTCAGGCCGGGACCGAGCACCGCCATGATGGCGAGCGCGAAGATCAGCGAGGGGATCGCGAGCATGAGATTGGTCAGGGCGTTGACGACATCGTCCCACCAGCCGCCGAAATAGCCGGCACTGAGGCCGAGCGCCACGCCGATGACGCTGTTGATGAGCTGGGAGACGATGCCGACCGTCAGCGAGACGCGCGCGCCGTAGAGGACACGGGAATAGATGTCGCGGCCCTGCGCGTCGGTGCCGAACCACCAGGTCCAGCTCGGTGGCTCCTCCGCATTCATGAGGTTGGCGTCCATCACGGGATCGGTATGTGCCAGCCATGGTGCGAGCAGGCCGACGACGATCGCCAGCGCGAACAACGCTCCCCCGATGACGAGATTGGCGCGCAGCTTCATGCGTATCTGATCCTGGGATCGATCACGCCGTAGAGCATGTCGATCAACAGATTGATCGCGAGAAAGAACATCACCACGACGAGGATGGAGCCCTGGACGGCGGGAATGTCGCGCTGGAGCACGCTGTCGACCAGCAGCGAGCCGATGCCCGGCCAGGAGAACAGTTTCTCGACCACGACCGCCTGCCCCATCAGTGCGCCGAACTGCAGGCCCATGGTCGTGAGGATGAGGACGAGCGCGTTGCGCATCACGTGCCACTTGACGACCCTGGTCTCGCTCATGCCCTTCGAGCGCGCGGTGCGGACGAAATCCGCGGTCATGATCTCGAGCACCGCGGCGCGCGTCGTCCGCGCCAGCAGCGCCATCGGCGAGACGCCAAGCGTCACGGCGGGCAGGATCAGGTATTTGAGGCTGCCGTCACCGTAGCCGAAACTCGGCAGCCAGCCGAGCTTGAGCGCGAACAGGTACATCAAGAGCAGCCCGAGCCAGAACTTGGCCAATGACAGGCCGGACACTGCCAGCATCATCGAGACGGTGTCGACGAGGCTGCCCGGCCGCAAGGCGGCGACGAAGCCGAGCGGCACGCCGAGCAGAATCGCAAACGCCATGGATGCGAAGATCAGCTGCAGCGTCGGCCATGCCCGCTTGGCGATCATGGTCGTGACAGGCTCACGGGTCCGGAACGAGGTTCCGAAATCGCCGGTCGCGAGCCCAGCGATATAGGTGCCGAAACGCATATAGACGGGCTGATCGAGGCCGAGCTGCTTCTTCATGCGCAGCTCGACTTGCGGATCGCTGTCGTCGCTCATGCTCGAGACGATGCTGCCGGGAACGACGCTGAACAGCACGAACACCAGCAGCACCACGGCGAGCACGGTCGGAATGGTCTGCAGGACGCGGCGGATCAGGAACGCGAGCATCTCAACTTTTCCCGGCTCCCTCCCTCGCCCGTCGCGCTGGAGGGAGCGCGCGTGTCACTTCGCGGGCGAGGTCTCGTCGACCCAGAGGTCCTCGACGTTCTGGTGGGTCAGCTCGGTCGCGTTGAGCTGAATTCCCTTCAGCCAGGGCTGCACCGCCATGACCGCCTTGTTGTAGTTGAAGAACCAGACCGGCGCCTCCTCGTAGAGCAGCGCATTGGCCTTCTGCAGCAACTGGATGCGCTTTGTGGGATCGTCGGCCTGTCCGGCTTCATCGAGGATCTTGTCGAAGTCGGGATTTTTGTAGGTCGTGTAGTTACAGGCCGCCTGCGGCGTCGCCGAATGGAAGCATTTGAGCGCGGCCTGAGGATCGGGGCCGCTCGCCTGGGAATAGATGAAGGCCTGATAGTCGCCGGTGCGAACCACCTCGGCCAGCACCGCGGTCTCGACCTGCTTGACCTTGGCCTTGATGCCGACCTTGTCCAGCATCGGAATGACGGCCGAGACGATCGGCAGACCCCAGCTTTCATTCTGGCTGGTGGTCCATTCGAACTCGAAGCCGGATGCGTAGCCGGCCTCGGTGAGCAATTGCTTGGCCTTGGCGGGATCGAAGGGGTAAGGCTTCATCGCCTTGTCGTAGGCCGGCGAGGTCAGCGGCAGCCAGCTGGTGGCGCGGTAGGCCTTGCCCTTGACCAGCTTGTTGATGATCAAATCGGTATCGATGGCGTAATTGATCGCCTGCCTCACGCGCTTGTCGGAGAACGGCTTGACCGCGGGATTCATGCCCATGTAGCGCGTGAACACCTCGGCGACCTCGACGATGGTGCCCTTGAGGTCGGCGTCGGATTGGTAGGCGACGTACTGCGCAGGTCCCAGCACCGAGGTGTCGATCTCCTTGTTGCGGAAGGCGACGTCGCGCGCCGCGGCCTCGCCCATCACCGACACCACGATCTTGTCGGCATAGGGCTTGCCGGGCTTGTAGAACCGGTCCCAGCGCTCCAGGACGATGCGCGATCCCGGCACGTGCTCCACGAACTTGAACGGACCGAGACCGATCGGCTTCTGGATGAAGCTTTCCTTGGCGGCCTCGTCGGCGGGATAGATCGAGGTCAGCGCGGTGAAGAAGTAGAAGCCGGGATCAACCTTCTCGGTCAGCTTCATCTCGATGGTGAAGTCGTCGATCTTCTTCAGGCCGGAGATCTCCTTGGCCTGGCCCTTCTCCACTGCTGCCGCGCCCTCGATCACGCGGACGTAACGCGCGCCGGGATAGGCTTTGCTGCCGTCCATGATGCGGTTGTAGGACCAGATGATGTCGTCGGCGGTCATCTTGCGGCCGCTGTGGAAATAGGCGTCGTCGCGCAGCTTGAAGGTGTGAACGAGGCCTCCGCCCGAGACCACGTCCTCCTTGGCGAGCTCCAGCACCGGCTTTCCTTCCGCCGAATTCCAGATGTAGAGCGAACGGTGCAGGGCCTTGGCGTAGATCTCGTCCTGGGCGCGCTGCGTGGTGTGAATGTCGAGGCTGGTGAAGCTCGAGCCGTAGGGCGCCGTCATGCGGATGGTTCCGCCCTTGCGCGGAGTCTGCGCCTCGGCTGTGGCGGCGAGCGCCAGTCCCAAACCGGCAACGATCGCGATGGTCTTGAACATCATGTGTCCCCCCGACGCAGGCGTATTCCGATGAGTGATTTGATCATTCGTCGCCTGCCGAAAGCAAGCTTCGTTTTGACGGCAAATGATGCCGGTTCCTGAGGCAGTCTTTCGGCGGGGCATTGACGCGGTGCGTCATCGACGACCAGGATCGATGAACATTTTTCCTGATCAACGCGTCCAAGCTCAGGATCATTATCTGAGCCCCAAGGGATCTGGAAAAAATGAATCGCCGAACGCTAGCTGCCCTGCTCGCGGCCGGTCTGGTCGCCGCGACGGCCGTGCTGGCGCGCCCGGTCGCGGCCGGCCTCGGTAGAGAGAGCGCGACAGACGCTATCCAGTTCGGCTGGAGTCGCACCTCCGGCGCGAACGACAATGTCGACCAGACCTGGTGGGCGGTCCGGAGCCATGACACTCTGGACAATTTCGTCGAACGACTGCTCAGCATTCCCGTCGGGATGATGGCGCGCGGTGCGGGAGCGCGTTTCGAAGCCAAGCTCTCCGAGCATACCGGCCTGCCGCTGCCCGAAGGTTGGGCCCTCGCGACGGCGAAAGATTCGCCGCAGATCCAGTCGATCTACGCCGAGACACCGCGCGATTTCGCCTCTGTGCTCGGCTTCTATCGCGACGCACTCGGCAAGCGTGGCGGGACGGAGAAAGACGGTGCGGTGGCAGAGCCGGACCGGGCCGTGATTACATTTCTGACGAGAGAGGGACCGGTCCTGCTCCGGCTCTCACGTCAGGACGGCAAGACAATTGCCGAGCTGTCGAGGCGCAAATTCGCCCCGGCGACCATCGGCCTCCTGCCGAAGCCCGGGCATGTGAGGCTGATGCTCGGCAACAAGACGGATGAAGCGGCGGTGATCACCGTCGCCGACCAGGCCGTCAATCTGGCGGCGCACGCCGGCGAAGAACTGGCGAACTCCGACGGTGCCGCAGGCGAATTGCCGGACAGCCAGAAGCTCGATCTGCCGCCCGGCAGGTACAAGGTCACCCTCAAGGTGGACGGCGGAGCGGCAGCGAGCCGGGAGTTCGAAGTCGCGGCCAACGAGACCTGGGGTTTGCTGGCCGGCGCGGACGGCGTCCTGCTGCCGATGCGGCTTTACTAACGTTCCGGGGACGATCTCTCATCTGGCAATCACGGAGCGTGGGCGGGCTCCTCATGAGGCCGGTTCAGCCCGACAATTCCGGCATCCAGTCCCGCAGTTTTCGCGCGGCATTCGTCACATCCGCGATGGTCCGGAACGACGCCGTCTCCACCATCATCGCCCTCGCCAGCCGCACGGCACGGGCTTCGCTGACCGCCCGCGTGCGCGGGTCCTCGATCAGTTCGAAATCGATGTTGTGGGCGAGGCCGAAGATGCGGCGGATGATTTTTGCGGCTGCGAAGCCGACAGTGTCGGCGAACAGGCGTTGCATGTAGCTTTGTCGCTCGGCTTCCAACCGCGCGGCACCCTGTTCGTCGGCGAAAAGCGAGACCGGATAGGCATCGCCGGTGCCTCCCGCCCGCCAGAGATCGAGGAACTTTCGGGCAAACTCGGTCCAGACCTGCTCAACCGTTTCCAGCACCCAGGCTTCGAACGCCGCCCGTTCGCCCGGCGCGCGCTCGTGGCCGGCGGAGGCGAAATAGGCCATCAGGAGATTGGCCAGCACGGCCCCGACGTCGAAGCCCATGGGACCATAGAATGCGAATTCCGGGTCGATCACCCGGGTCTGGCCGTCCGTGACCATGATCGAGCCGGTGTGGAGGTCGCCATGGATCAGCGCTTCCGGGCTCGCCATGAATTTCAGCTTCAGCCGGGAGACCGCGACATGCAGCTCCAGATCCTCGCGCAAGCTCGCGGCGAGGCCGTCGAGATAGGGCGCGGTCCAGCGGTTCTGCTCGGCGATGCGGTAGGGATCGGTGAAGATCAGGTCCTCGGTGATCTTGCAGAGCGCGTGGTTGCCGGCAAAGGCCGCGATGGCCTCCTTCTTCTCGGCCGCCGATAGCGCGAGGTCTGAGGTGAAGAACAGCGTCCGCGCCATGAAGGTCGTGATATCGTCGACGAAACGTGGATAGCGCGTTGCCGCGACCAGGCCCTTGCGCATGATGATGTGGGGCTCGAGCAGCTCCATCACGGTCAGCGCCAAGGCCTCGTTGTGATGCAGCACGGCCGGCACCAGGCCGGGCGCGAGCTGGGCCTGGCGCGACAGCGCCAGATATTCGTAATGGGCGCGCGACAGCGGCAGGGGCCAGCTCTCGCCGACGAGGCGGACGTAAGGCAGCGCCTGCTTCACGGCGATGCCGCCGCGCGCGCCCTTGACGATGAAGACGAGGTTGAGGTTGCCGTCGCCGACCTCGGTGATCGCCCAGGAGGACGCCTCGCCGCCAAGGAGCGCGGCGATATCGGGCAGGCCTGCGAGATAGTCTCGCAAGTCCGCCTCGTGCAAAATCCGATAGTCCCCTGCCCGGTCCCCGGTCATTGCGATCCCATCCCATGTCTGGGCCGGATCGCTACTCCCGATGCTGGCAAGCTCGAGCCGATCCGGCCATTCTTTTCATCGGATCGTAGCCACAATGTACGTTGTCTGCCACCCGGTGCTTTGGTGGCGGCCAAGCTGGGACGCTTGGTCGCGAGCTCCGATTGGGCGATTGAGGAACTCAAGCAAGCTGAGACGGTTTTGGGTTTCTGACCTTCTAAAAGGAGCTAGCGATGAGCCGCGGAATGCCATCCATGACTGCCCTGCTGGCGATGCTGGCCATCGCCGGATATCAGAACCGCGACAAGCTGGCGGAGCTGCTGAAAGGCGCCGGCGCCGGCTCCTCCACCGGCGGCCAGCAACCGCTCGGAGGCATGCTCGGCAATCTCGGCGGCATGCTCGGCGCTGGCGGAATCGGGGGCCTGCTCAATGGCGGGATTGGCGAGCTCCTGGAGAGGTTCAACCAGAATGGGCAGGGCGAGATCGCCGATTCATGGGTGAAGCCGGGCCCCAACAAGGAGATCTCCCCGCCGGAGCTGAAGCAGGCCATCGGCAGCGATGTCCTGGAAAAGCTCGCACAGCAGACCGGGCTTTCCCAGGAGGAGATCGTCTCACGGCTAACCCGCGAGCTTCCTTCCGCAATCGACAAATACACGCCGGATGGACGCCTGCCCGACGCATAGAAGCAGCGGCTCAACTCGAAAAGGTGTACTCATGAGCATTCTCTGGACCATCATCATTGGCTTTCTCGCCGGCGTGATCGCCAAGTTCATCATGCCGGGCGACAACGAACCTTCAGGGTTCATCCTGACGACCATCGTCGGCGCCTTCGTCGCTTCGTATCTTGGGCAAGCGCTGGGCTGGTATCGCCCTGGCGAGGGTGCGGGCCTGATCGGTGCCGTGGTCGGCGCGATCATCGTGCTGTTCGTTTACGGTCTCTTCGCCGGCCGGCAGCGCCGCGCGATCTAGCTAGAAAGTCTCCCGCTCCAGGAAGCTGGAGCCGATGTCGGCCTTTCTCTTGATCGGATCGTAGTCGCAATAGACGCTGTCCGCGACCAGCGTGTAGCTGGCGCTGACCGTGTATTTGTCCGTCTTGACCGAGTTCAGGCCGATCACCGAGGTGCTCTTGCCGCCGTTCCACTTGAACGGCGTGGAGCTTTTGGCCTGCTCGCAGGCCAGCACGGCCTCGTTGAAGACATAGCCCTCGACGAACGCCTTCAGGGTGCGCACCTGCGTCGCCATCCGCCATTCGAAATAGCCGATGGCGCCGAGCCCTGCGACGATCAGCACCAGAAGCGCAATGACGATACGCTGAAATGTCATTTTTGACCCCATAGCAACGCCAATCAAAACTTAAAACGGCATTCCCATCATCTTCGACAGGCGCTCGATCGAGAGATAGCCGGCATGATAGGCCGCAAGGCCAATGCCGAACACGATTGCCGAGATGATCGTGGTCCAGATCAGCTTGTGCCCCATGCGGGTGAGGATGGGAGCGCCGGGATCGGTGCCGGGCGCGCCGACGCCGTCCTCGTGCTGGCTGCGCACGCCGAACGGCAGCGTCACGAACAGCATGACCCACCAGAGCACGAAATAGATCGCGAGCCAGGTTGAAATCTGGATGGCCATGACGCGGCCCTATGCCTGCTCGATCTCGACGAGGGCGCCGGAAAAATCCTTGGGGTGCAGGAACAGCACCGGCTTGCCGTGGGCGCCGATCTTCGGCACGCCGTCGCCGAGCACCCTGGCGCCCTCCTTCACCAGCGTGTCGCGCGAGGCGATGATGTCGACGACCTCGTAGCAGACGTGATGGATGCCGCCGTCGGGATTGCGTTCGATGAACTTCGCGATCGGCGAGGCCTCGCCGAGCGGCTCGATGAACTCGATCTTGGTGTTGGGCAGGATCGCGAACACGGTGGTGACGCCGTGCTCGGGCAGCGGCACGGCCTCGGAAATCTGGGCGCCGAAGGCCGCACCGTAGATCTTCGCGGCCTTGACGGCGTCCTTGGTCGCGATCGCGACATGGTTGAGCCGGCCCAACATGTTCCCCTCCCTATACCGTCAGTACATGTACCAGACAGGGGGGCTTTTTGCCCCAATGTTCGTTGATCACGGCCCGGACAGCGCGTCGCACCGACTCGGCCAACGCGTCCGGATCGCGCCGCCGCGCCCGCGGCAGGCCTTCGATGGTCGACATCACGGCATCGAAGACGATGTCGTCGAAGGTCTCGCCGGCCCTGTTCTTGTCGGGGATACCGACCAGATCGACCTCGGGTTCGTCGACCAGCTCCCCCTGGGCGGTCATGGCGATGGCGACGAAGGCGCAGCCGGAGAACGCCATGCGCCGCCGCTCGATCACGGCACGGGACTTGGAGTCTTCCAGGATCGTGCCGTCCTTGTACAGACGTCCCGACGGCACCTCGCCGACGATGCCGGGATCGCCGGGGCCGAGCTTGACGAGGTCACCGTTGCGGCAGACCAGCACGCGCGGCACGCCGGCAGCGCGGGCGAGCTTGGCGTGCTCATGCAGGTGCAGGGCCTCGCCGTGGACCGGGATCAGGATCTGCGGCTTCACCCAGGAGATCATATCGCGCAGCTCGTCGCGGCGGGGATGGCCGGAGACGTGGACCAGCGCATCGCGATCGGTGATGACCTCGACGCCCTGCAGCACCAGATTGTTGATGATCGAGCCGACCGCCTTCTCGTTGCCGGGAATAGTGCGCGAGGAGAAGATGACGCTATCGCCGCGGTTCAGCGTGATTTCAGGATGGTCGTCATTGGCGATGCGGGCCAGCGCGGCGCGCGGCTCGCCCTGGCTGCCCGTGCACAGCGCCAGCACCTTGTCCTGCGGCAGGTGGCCATAGACCTCGGGCGAACGGAAATTCTGCACGCCCTCGAGATAGCCGGTCTCGCGTGCGACCTGCACCACGCGCTCCATGGCCCGGCCGACCACGACCACCTCGCGGTCGGCGGCTTTCGCGGCCTCAGCCACCGCTTTGACACGAGCGACGTTCGAGGCGAACGTCGTCACCGCGACGCGGCCCTTGGCGGATTTGACGAGGTCGATGATGGTTCGGGCGACCTCGGCCTCCGAGGGCGAACGGCCGTCGCGCACGGCATTGGTGGAATCGCCGATCAAGGCGAGCACGCCCTCTTCGCCCAATTCGCGCAGCCGCTTCTCGTCGGTCGGGGCTCCAAGCGTCGGGGTCGGGTCGATCTTCCAGTCGCCAGTATGCAGCACGATGCCGGCGTCGGTGTGGATCGCCAGCGCATGTGCCTCCGGAATCGAATGCGCGACCGGAATGAACTCGACGTTGAACGGGCCGATATCGACACGGCCGCCCGAGGGCACCACGGTGACCGGAATCTCGGGCGCGTTGCGCTCGGCGGCGCATTTGGCTTCGAACAGCGCGGCGCTGAACCTGGTGGCGTAGATCGGGCATTTCAGCTTCGGCCAGAGGTCGATGATGGCGCCGAAATGATCCTCATGGGCGTGGGTCAGCACGAGGCCCATCAGGTTCTTGCGCTCCTTCTCCAGGAAGGAGATGTCGGGCATGATCAGGTCGATGCCCGGCAGATGCTCCTCGTCGCCGAAGGAGACGCCGAGATCGACGGCGAGCCAGGCGCGCTGGTGACGGTTGCCGAGGCCGTAGATCGACAGGTTCATGCCGATCTCGCCGACGCCGCCGAGCGGCGCAAACACCAATTCGTCCGGCCTTGCCATCACGCTGCTCCCACCGAGGCGACGGGGCCGAAGAACACCTCGCCGGCCGCAACCGGCACGAGGCGGCCCTCCGCGGTGCGGACGATCAGGCAGCCGGTGTCGTCGATCGTGTCAAAAACACCTTCCAGCGTCATGGTTCCCGTGTGGATGGCAACCTTTTCGCCGAGGCCGGCGGCGCGCTCCAGCCAGAGCCTGCGGATCTCGGCAAAGCCGCGGCCATTGTCCCAGATGCCGCGGAACTCGACCCAGGTATCCGACAGCGCCATGAATAGCTCCTCGGCGCTGATCTGGACTCCAAGGGCGGCCAGCGACACCGCGGGCGTCGGGGTGCCCTCGGGCGCGGCGACCACATTGGTCCCGATGCCGACCACGACGGCAAGGCCGCCACCGACGGCCTCGGCCTCGAGGCCAATACCAACCAGCTTCTTGCCGCCGGCGAGCACGTCATTCGGCCATTTCAGCGCGTAGCGGGGCCGGCCTTCGCCGAGACGGAGCGCGGCCTCGAGGCTCACCTTCTCCAGTGCCGCCTCCTCGGCCAGCCCTGCGGCAAAGCCGAGCGTGGCGGCGACGGCGGGGGCGACGTCCATGACTTCGAGGATGCTGGCGGCGAGATTGCCGCGCGGCGCGATCCAGGCGCGCTGGCGCCGGCCGCGGCCGGCGGTCTGCTCGGACGTGACGAACCACATCGGGCCGCGCTCGCCGGCCCTGGCGTGTTCGATCGCCTCGCTATTGGTCGAGCCGGTCCGTTCGAACGCCGCGAGCCTGTAGCCCGCAGCCGATGCGCGAGGACCGAGCGCGAAGGCCATCCTAGAACAACGACTTTGCCGCGGCGGAGGCGACGCTCACCACGGGCCCCGCGAACAGCGCAAACAGCAGGTTGAACAGGCCCGCCACCCCCAGCACCGTCCGCACCTCGATGCGCACCGGATCGACCCGGCCGGCCGGCTCGTCGAAATACATCGTCTTGACGATCGCGAGATAATAGTAGGCGCCGACCACGCTGGTCAGCACGCCGATGACGGCGAGCGTGAACAGGTTCGCCTTGATGGCGGCGACGAAGACGTACCATTTGGCGAAGAAGCCGGCGAGCGGCGGGATGCCGGCGAGCGAGAACAGCAGCATCGCGAACATGAAGGCGAGCAGCGGATTGGTGCGCGACAGGCCGGCGAAATCGCTGATCTGCTCCACCGCCTGGCCGTTGCGCTTCATGGCGAGAATGATGGAGAACGAGCCGAGCGTCATCGCGACATAGATCACGATGTACATCAGGACGCCCTGCGCACCTTCGACCGTGCCGGAGGCAAGGCCGACCAGCGCGAAGCCCATGTGGCCGATCGAGGAATAGGCCATCAGGCGCTTGATGTTGCTCTGGCCGATCGCGGCGAAGGAGCCGAGCGCCATCGAGGCGATCGACACGAACACCAGGATCTGCTGCCATTGCGAGACGATGCCGGGGAATGCGGTGAGCGTGACGCGGGTGAAGACGGCGAGCGCGGCGACCTTCGGCGCCGAGGCGAAGAAAGCGGTGACCGGGGTCGGCGCGCCCTCGTAGACGTCAGGCGTCCACATGTGGAACGGCACGGCCGAGACCTTGAAGCAGAGGCCGACGAGCAGGAAGACGAGGCCGAACACCAGGCCGACATTCGAGACCGTCGCGGCCGCGGCGATGCCGGTGAAGCTCACCGTGCCGGTGAAGCCGTAGACCAGCGAGGCGCCGTACAGCAGCATGCCCGAGGACAGCGCGCCGAGCACGAAGTACTTCAGGCCGGCTTCGGTCGACTTGGCGTTGTCGCGGTTCGAGGCTGCCACGACGTAGAGCGCCAGCGACATCAATTCGAGGCCGAGATAGAGCGAGATCAGGTCGCCGGCCGAGATCAGCACCATCATGCCGAGCGTCGAGAGCAGCACGAGGATGGCGTTTTCGAAAATCCGGCGCGACGGGTCTGACAGGAACTCGGTCGACAGGACGAGCGTCACGGCCGAGCCGATCAGGGCCAGGATCTTCATGAAACGGGCGAAGTCGTCGACGATGAAGCTGCCGCCGAACGTCACCTGCTTGCCCGCGGGCTGCATGTAGACGAGCGCACCGACCACGATCAGGAGCACCACCGCCAGCGACGTGACGGTCCTGGTCGTCTCCTGCCCGCGATAGGCGCCGAGCATCAGAAGCGCCATCGCGCCGACCGCGAGCACGAGCTCGGGCAGCACCGGCGCCAGTTGATAACCTGCAGTCGAAAAGCTCATGGCGATATCCTGACCTGCCCGATCACTGGAGCAGTGCGGCGGCCTTCACGGCCGTCACGGCGGTATTGTAATTGTTGACGAGTTGCTGGACCGAAGCGGCCGACATGTCGAGCACCGGCTTCGGATAGACGCCGAACAGGATCGTCAGCGCGATCATCGGGAATAGAATGACGCACTCCCGCAAGGTGAGATCCTTCATGCTCGCCAGCTGCGGCTTGACCAGCGCTCCGAACACGACCTTGCGATAGAGCCATAGTGCGTAGGCCGCCGAGAGGATCACGCCGAAGCTGGCGAAGAACGCGGTCGGGATCGAGACCTTGAAGGTGCCGAGCAGCGTCATGAACTCGCCGACGAAGCCGCTCGTGCCGGGCAGACCGACATTGGCCATGGTGAACACCATGAAGGTCATCGCATAGAGCGGCATCCGGTTGACGAGGCCGCCATAGGCCGCGATCTCGCGGGTGTGCAGGCGGTCGTAGACGACGCCGACGCAGAGGAACAGCGCGCCGGAGACGATGCCGTGCGAGATCATCTGGAACACGCCGCCGGCGACGCCCTGCATGGTGCCGGCGAAGATGCCCATGGTGACGAAGCCCATATGCGCGACCGAGGAGTACGCGATCAGCTTCTTCATGTCCTCCTGCATCAGGGCGACCAGCGAGGTGTAGATGATAGCGATGGCCGAGAGCGTGAACACCAGCGGCGCGAAGTCGTGCGAGGCCAGCGGGAACATCGGCAGCGAGAAGCGCAGGAAGCCGTAGCCGCCCATCTTCAGGAGGATCGCGGCCAGGACCACGGAGCCCGCGGTCGGTGCCTCGACGTGCGCGTCGGGAAGCCAGGTGTGCACCGGCCACATCGGCATCTTCACCGCAAAGGACGCGAAGAAGGCGAGCCACGCCCAGGTCTGCAACGACCGCGGCACGGCGGTGTGCATCAGGGTCGGGATGTCAGTGGTGCCGCCGTTCCAGTACAGCGCCATGATGGCAAGCAGCATCAGGACCGAGCCGAGCAGCGTGTAGAGGAAGAACTTGAACGAGGCATAGACCCGGCGCGGACCGCCCCAGACGCCGATGATCAGGAACATCGGAATCAGGCCGCCCTCGAAGAACAGGTAGAACAGCACGAGATCGAGCGCCGAGAAGGTGCCGATCATCAGCGTTTCCAGGATCAGGAACGCCATCATATATTCGCGGACGCGGTTGGTGATCGCCTTCCAGCTCGCGATGATGCAGAACGGCATCACGGCGGTGGTGAGGATCACGAGCGGCAGCGAGATGCCGTCGACGCCCATGTGGTAGGTGATGCCGGTGGCGAGCCAGTTCGCCTTCTCGACGAATTGGAAGTCGGGGTTGCTGGGGTCGAAGCGCATGACCAGGATCACCGACACCGCGAAGGTGATCAGCGTGGTCCAGAGCGCGATCCAGCGCGAATTGCGCCGCGCCGCCTCGTCGTCACCGCGGCTCAGATAGACGATCAGCGCGCCGACCAGCGGCAGGAACGTCGTGACCGAAAGAATGGGCCAGGTTGTCATTTACTGGCCTCCAAAGCCGAACATGAACCAGGTGATCAGGCCGGCGGCGCCGATCAGCATGGCGAATGCATAGTGATAGAGATAGCCGGTCTGGATCTTGACGACGTTGCGGGTGACGTCCAGCACGCGGGCCGAGACGCCGTCGGGGCCGAAGCCGTCGATGATGAAGCCGTCGCCCTTCTTCCAGAGCTGGTAGCCGATCCACTTCGCCGGGCGGACGAAGATGAAGTCGTAGAGCTCGTCGAAGTACCATTTGTTGAGCAGGAACTGGTACAGCATCGGCTGCGTGTTCGCGAGCTCGACCGGCAGATAGGGCCGGCGGATGTAGAACAGGTAGGAGACGAGGAAACCCAGCACCATCATCACCGTCGGCAGGAAGGCGATGGTCTGCGGGATGTGGTGCATCTCCTCGATGATGTGCGGGTTCATCTTGACGGACTCGCGGAAGAACTCCTCGACCCCGTGACCGGCGAACAGCTCCTTGAACGGCAGGCCCGCGACGAACGAGCCGACCGCGAGCACGCCGATCGGGATCAGGATCCAGAGCGGAGCCTCATGCGCGGCCTCGTAATGATGCTCGTCATGCGGCTCGCCGTGGAAGGTCTTGAAGATCAGGCGCCAGGAGTAGAACGAGGTCAGGCCGGCGGCGATGATCGTCATCAGGAAGCCGTACACCGCGAACAGATTGTGCGAGGCGTAGGCGGACTCGATGATCGCGTCCTTGGAGAAGTAGCCGGCGGTGAGCGGGAAGCCGGTCAGCGCCAGCGTGCCGACCACCATCACGGCATAGGTGTAGGGAATCTTCTTCCAGAGACCGCCCATGTTGCGGATGTCCTGCTCGTGGTGCATCGCGTAGATCACCGAGCCGGAGCCTAGGAACAGCAGCGCCTTGAAGAAGGCGTGCGTGAACAGGTGGAACATGCCGACCGAATAGGCCCCTGCTCCCATCGCCACGAACATGTAGCCGAGCTGCGAACAGGTCGAGTAGGCGACGATGCGCTTGATGTCGTTCTGGACGAGGCCGATGGTCGCGGCGAAGAACGCCGTGGTCGCGCCGAAGAACATCACGACGGCCTGGGCATTCGGAGCGAGCTCGAACAGCGGCGACAGGCGCGCCACCATGAACACGCCGGCGGTGACCATGGTCGCGGCATGGATCAGCGCCGACACCGGGGTCGGGCCTTCCATCGCGTCTGGCAACCAGGTGTGCAGCAGGAACTGGGCGGACTTGCCCATCGCGCCCATGAACAGCAGCAGGCAGGTCAGCGTCAGCGCGTCGGCGTGCCAGCCGAGGAAGTTGATGGTCTTGCCGGTGAGGCCGGGCGCGGCGTGGAAGATGGTCTCGAAATCGGTCGAGCCGACCAGCATGAAAACCGCGAAGATGCCGAGCGCGAAGCCGAAGTCGCCGACGCGGTTGACCACGAAGGCCTTGATGGCGGCAGCGTTCGCCGAGGGCTTCTGGTACCAGAAGCCGATCAGCAGATAGCTGGCGAGACCGACGCCTTCCCAGCCGAAGAACAGCTGCACCAAATTGTCCGCCGTCACCAGCATCAGCATGGCGAAGGTAAACAACGAGAGATAGCCGAAGAAGCGCGGCCGGTTCGGGTCCTCGTCCATGTAGCCGATGGAATAGAGGTGCACGAGCGAGGAGACGGTCGTCACCACCACCAGCATCACGGCCGTGAGCGTATCGACACGCAGCGTCCACCAGACCTGGAGGTCGCCGGAGAAGATCCAGGGCAAGAGCTGGATCCTGTAGTCGTGATGCATGAAGCCGACGTCGACCAGCGTCATCCACGACAAGGCCGCCGAGACGAACAGCAGCCCGGTGGTGATCAGCTCGGCCGCGCGCGAGCCCGCCGCCGGCGGCTCGGTCGGGCCATGGCCGTGATCGTCGTGAGCGTCGTCGTGATGGCTCTCGTGGATGACGGAGGCATCCTCGTTGATCTTGTCGGACGCATGGGCATGCGCGCCATGGCCGTGGTCGCCGTGATGCTCGAGCTCGTCGCCCGAGGGGTTGCGGGCATGGGCGCCGAACAGCGCGATCAGGCCAGCCAGAATGGCGCCCAGCAGAGGCAGGAAAACGATCGCCTGAACCATTTGCTCTTACTCTTTCCGCATGATCTGGTCGGAAAACCGGTACCCACTTTTCCGGATCATGCGATCAGCCCTTCATCAGATTAACGTCCTCAACCGCGATCGAGCCGCGGTTGCGGAAATAGACCACCAGGATGGCGAGACCGATCGCAGCTTCCGCAGCCGCGACCGTCAGCACCAGCAACGCGAAGACCTGGCCGACGATGTCGCCGAGGAAGGTCGAGAACGCCACGAGGTTGATGTTGACCGAGAGCAGGATCAGCTCGATCGACATCAGGATGACGATGATGTTCTTGCGGTTCAGGAAGATGCCGAGGATGCCGAGCGTGAACAGGATCGCGCCGACCGCCAGATAATGTCCGAGCCCGATCGTCATTTCACCCACTCCGCCGCATCCGCGTCCGAGAGCCCCTGCCCCGGCGCCACCTTGCGCACCGCCATCGCGATGTCGGGCGTGCGCGCGTTCTGAACGTTGATGTCCTGCCGCTTGACCTTCTCCTTGTGGCGCAACGTCAGCACGATGGCGCCGATCATGGCGACCAGGAGCACCATGCCCGAGAGCTGGAAGTAATGGATGTACTTCGTATAGAGCACGAGCCCGAGCGCCTCGGTGTTGCTGACATTGGCCGGGATCGCCGCCGTGATCGTCTTGGTGACGCCGGGATTGATGACCCAGAAGCCGACGGTGAGCAGCAACTCGAACATGAAGATGCCGCCGATCACGAGGCCGACCGGCAGGTACTCGATGAAGCCCTCGCGCAGCTCGAGGAAGTCGACGTCGAGCATCATGATCACGAACAGGAACAGCACCGCGACCGCGCCGACATAGACGACGATCAGCATCATGCCGAGGAATTCGGCGCCCATCAGCACGAACAGGCCGGAGGCGTTGACGAAGGCCAGGATCAGGTACAGCACGGAGTGGACGGGATTGCGCGAGACAATCACCATCGCGGCCGAGGCGACGCAGACGCCGGCGAAGAGATAGAAGAACAGCGCGGGAAGGATCATGCCCTCACCTCACCGGTACGGCGCGTCGAGCTCGATCGCCTTGGCGATCTCGCGTTCCCAGCGGTCGCCGTTGGCGAGCAGCTTGGCCTTGTCATAATAGAGTTCCTCGCGGGTCTCGGTCGCGAACTCGAAGTTCGGGCCTTCGACGATTGCATCGACCGGACAGGCTTCCTGGCAGAGGCCGCAATAGATGCACTTCACCATGTCGATGTCGTAGCGCACGGTGCGGCGGGTGCCGTCGTTGCGGCGCGGGCCGGCCTCGATGGTGATCGCCTGCGCCGGACAGACTGCCTCGCACAGCTTGCAGGCGATGCAGCGCTCTTCGCCGTTCGGATAGCGGCGCAGCGCGTGCTCGCCGCGGAAGCGGGGCGAGATCGGGCCCTTCTCGAACGGATAGTTCAGCGTCGGCTTCGGCTGGAAGAAATAACGCATGGCGAGGAAGAACGCCGAGACGAATTCCGACAGCAGAAGCGAGCGTGCAGTGGCGTTGACGTTGATACCCATGACGGCCCTCACTTCGGCGCGATGCCGGCGAAATGCAGCACGCCGGCCACCACGATCACCATCGCCAGCGACAGCGGCAGGAACACCTTCCAGCCGAGGCGCATCAGTTGATCGTAGCGGTAGCGCGGCACGATCGCCTTCGCCATCGCGAACAGGAAGAACATGAAGAACAATTTCAGCGAGAACCAGATGATCCCCGGCACCCAGTTGAAGGGCGGCAGGTCCACCGGCGGCAGCCAGCCTCCGAGGAACAGGATCGTCGCCAGCGCGCACATCGTGACGATTGCGACATACTCGCCGAGCATGAACAAGAGGTACGGCGTCGAGCCGTACTCGACCATGAAGCCGGCGACGAGCTCGGATTCGGCTTCGACGAGGTCGAAGGGCGGACGGTTGGTTTCCGCCAGCGCCGAGACGTAGAACACCACGAACATCGGGAACAACGGCCAGACGTACCAATTCAGGATCGTCAGCTGCGGCAGCCCGATCAGGCTGGCGAGGCCGCGCGCGTGCTGGGCCTCGACCACCGCCGTCAGGTTCAGCGTGCCGGCGCAGAGCAGCACGGTGATGATGACGAAGCCGATCGAGACTTCGTAGGACACCATCTGCGCGGCCGAGCGCAGCGCGGCGAGGAACGGATACTTCGAGTTCGACGACCAGCCGGCCATGATGATGCCGTAGATCGACAGCGACGAGATCGCGAAGATGAAGAGGACGCCGACATTGATGTCGGCGATCACCCAGCCGAGATTGGTCGGGATCACCGCCCAGGCCGCGAGCGCGAGCACGCATGAGACCAAGGGAGCAAGAAGAAACACGCCCTTGTTGGCGCCGGCCGGGATGATCGGCTCCTTCAGCACGAACTTCAACAGGTCGGCGAAGGATTGCAGCAGGCCCCACGGGCCGACGACGTTCGGGCCGCGGCGGATCTGCACCGCCGCCCAGATCTTGCGGTCGGCGAGCAGGATGTAGGCGATCGCGACCAGCAGGACGACGAGCACGAGGACACTCTGCGCGACCATGATGATCAGCGGCCAGAGGAACCCGGTCCAGAATGCGCTTTCGAAGAATTCCATCAGATCACGCTCACTCCGCTGCGGTCAGCATCTGCCCGGAGGCGAGGCGCGAGCATTCCGCCATCACGGCGGACGCACGCGCGATTGGGTTGGTCAAATAGAAGTCCTCGACCAGAGGCTTGAACGGCGCCTTCTCGGGCGAGCCGCCCTTGCCCGCCAGCTTCTTGATCTGGTCGGCCGAGCCGGCCTCGATCTGGTCGAGACGGATCAGATGCGGCACGGCCTTGAACGCCGCCTGGCGCAGGGCTTGAAGCGAGTCATAGCCGAGCTTCTTGCCGAGCGCTTCCGACAGCGCGCGGATGATGGCCCAGTCCTCGCGGGCCTCGCCTGGCGGGAACGCGGCGCGGCCGGTCATCTGCACGCGGCCTTCGGTGTTGACGTAGATTGCAGACTTCTCGGTGTAGGCGGCCGCCGGCAGGATGACGTCGGCGCGATGTGCGCCGCGATCGCCATGGGTGCCGATATAGACGACGAAGGTGCCGTCCGGCGCCTTGATCTCGTCGGCCCCGAGCAGGAATAGCAGGTCGAGCGTGCCGAACGTCGTCATCTGCGCGGCGTTGAGGCCGCCGCCGGTTGCGGCAAAGCCGATATCCAGCGCGCCGACGCGCGAGGCGGTCTCGTGCAGCACTCCAAAACCGTTCCAGCCGTCCTTGACTGCGCCGACATCAAGCGCGAGCTTGGCGCTGGCGGCGAGAATGGCGGCGCCGTCGTGACGGGCGGCCGCGCCCGCACCGACCAGGATGATCGGTTTCTCAGCGTTCTTCAGCACGTCCATGAAGGAATGCTTGCCGGCCGCGAGCTCGGCCAGCGTCTCGGTACCGGCACCGAGGTGGTCGAAATCATAGGTCAGGTCGGCCTTGGCACCGATCACGCCGACCTTGAAGCCGCCGGCACGCCAGCGCTTGCGGATGCGGGCGTTGAACACGGCCGCCTCTTTCCGCGGGTTCGCGCCGATGATGAGCAGCGCGTCGGCCTGCTCGACGCCGGCGAGCGTCGGATTGAAGATGTAGGAGCCGCGGCCGAGCGCCGGATCGAAGGCGTCGCCGCCCTGCACCGCCAGATTGCTCGAACCGTATTTGCCGAGCAGGTCCTTCAGCGCGAACATCTCCTCGACGCCGGCGAGATCGCCTGCGATCGCGCCGATGCGCTTGCCGTCGGTGCGCGCCGCCTTGGCGGCGATCGCGGCGAAGGCCTCGGTCCAGCTCGCTGCGCGCAGCTTGCCGGCTTCGCGGATATAGGGCCGGTCGAGACGCTGGGTGCGGAGGCCATCGACCACGTGCCGGGTCTTGTCGGAGATCCACTCCTCGTTCACGGCCTCGTTGATGCGCGGCAGGATCCGCATCACCTCGCGGCCGCGGGTGTCGACGCGGATCGCAGAGCCGACGCCGTCCATGACGTCGATCGACTGGGTCTTGCCGAGCTCCCACGGGCGCGCCGCGAAGGCATAGGGCTTCGAGGTCAACGCGCCGACCGGGCAGATGTCGACGAGGTTGCCCTGCAATTCGGACGTCAGCGCGTGCTCGAGATAGGTCGTGATCTCCATGTCCTCGCCGCGGCCGGTGGCGCCCATCTCGGGCGCGCCGGCGACTTCCGCCGAAAAGCGGACGCAGCGCGTGCACTGGATGCAGCGGTTCATCGAGGTCTTGACCAGCGCGCCGAGATATTTGTCCTCGACCGCGCGCTTGTTCTCGGCGAAACGGCTGGTGTCGACACCGTAGCCCATCGCCTGGTCCTGCAGGTCGCACTCGCCGCCCTGGTCACAGATCGGGCAGTCCAAGGGATGGTTGATCAGGAGGAATTCCATCACGCCTTCGCGTGCCTTCTTCACCATCGGCGAACGCGTCGAAATCTCCGGCGGCTCGCCCTTGGGGCCCGGACGGCAATCGCGCACGCCCCAGGCGCAGCTCGCGACCGGCTTCGGGCCGCCCTTCACCTCGACGAGGCACATCCGGCAATTGCCGGCGATCGACAGCCGCTCGTGATAGCAGAAGCGCGGAATCTCGGCGCCGGCCGCCTCGCACGCCTGAAGCAGTGTGTACTCGGCGGGGACATCGATCTCTTTGCCGTCGATGATGAGCTTGGTCATGTCTCTTACTCCGCCGCGACCATGTTCACGGGATCGCGGACCCCGATGTCATCGACATCGGCCTTGTGCGAATATTGGTCGATGCGCGCTTCGATCTCGTGGCGGAAGTGCGTGATCAGGCCCTGGATCGGCCAGGCGGCGGCGTCGCCGAGCGCGCAGATGGTGTGGCCCTCGACCTGCTTGGTGACCTCGAGCAGCATGTCGATCTCGCGCTTGTGGGCACGGCCTTCGGCCATGCGGGTCAGGACGCGCCACATCCAGCCCGTGCCCTCGCGGCACGGCGTGCACTGGCCGCAGCTCTCGTGCTTGTAGAAATAGGAGATGCGGGCGATCGCACGGATCAGGTCGGTCGACTTGTCCATCACGATCACCGCGGCGGTGCCGAGGCCCGAGCGCAGCTTGCTCAGGCTATCGAAATCCATCGGCGTGTCGATGATCTGCTCGGCCGGCACCATGCGCACCGACGAGCCGCCGGGGATCACGGCCTTGAGGTTGTCCCAGCCGCCGCGAATGCCGCCGCAATGCTTCTCGATCAGCTCACGGAACGGGATGCCCATGGCCTCTTCGACGTTGCAGGGCCGCTCGACATGGCCGGAGATGCAGAACAGCTTGGTGCCGACATTGTTCGGGCGGCCGATGCCGGCGAACCACGCCGCGCCGCGGCGCAGGATATCGGGCGCAACGGCGATGGATTCGACGTTGTTGACGGTGGTCGGGCAGCCGAACAGACCGACATTCGCCGGGAACGGCGGCTTCAGCCGCGGCTGACCCTTCTTGCCTTCGAGGCTTTCGAGCAGCGCAGTCTCCTCGCCGCAGATATAGGCGCCGGCCCCGTGGGCGACGTAGAGGTCGAACGGCCAGCCGTTGAGATTGTCCTTGCCGATCAGCTTGGCTTCATAGGCCTGGTCGATCGCGGCCTGAAGGCGCTCGCGCTCGCGGATGAACTCGCCGCGGACATAGATGTAGCAGGCATGCGCGTTCATCGCGAAGCTCGCGATCAGGCAGCCCTCGACCAACAGATGCGGATCATGCCGCATGATCTCGCGGTCCTTGCAGGTGCCGGGCTCGGATTCGTCGGCGTTGACGACGAGATAGCTGGGACGGCCGTCGGTCGATTCCTTCGGCATGAAGGACCACTTGAGACCGGTGGGGAAGCCGGCGCCGCCGCGGCCGCGCAGGCCCGAGGCCTTCATCTCGTTGATGATCCAGTCGCGGCCCTTGTCGATGATGTTCTTGGTGCCATCCCAGGCGCCGCGACGCCGCGCACCCTCCAGCCCCCAATCATGGAGGCCGTAGAGGTTCTTGAAGATGCGGTCCTTGTCCTCGAGCATATCAGTGCTTTCCGATCAACGAATGGACTGCTTGTAGGCAAGTCCGGCGGCGCAGACGGCGAAGAACAGCGCCCAGAGCAGACTGGTCTCCTGCGACGCGTTCATGAAGTAACGCTGCAGCAGGAACATGAAGGCAGCCGCGATCGCGGCGTGCATGGCGACGAAGCCCCATTTCTTCACGGCCGCGGTCCCTCCGGTTACGACGAGATCACGCATCAGGTGATCTCCTTGAGCGTGGTCGGTCCGGTGATCGGCGCCGAGAATTGGCGGCCGTTCTGCGGACCGGGCTTGGGCGGATTGCCCGAAGCGAAGCCATCGAGCACCTTGCCGAAGCTTTCCTTGGTCAGGTCCTCATAGGTGTCCCTGCCGATCAGCACCATCGGCGCGTTCACGCAGGCGCCCAGGCACTCCACCTCCTCCCAGCTGAAATTGCCGTCCTTGGAGAGATGGAAGGGCTCGTGATGGATGCGGTGCTCGCAGACGTGGATCAGATCCTCGGCGCCGCGTAGCCGGCACGGCGTGGTGCCGCAGACCTGGACGTGGGCCTTCTTGCCGACGGGGGCGAGCTGGAACATGGTGTAGAAGGTCGCGACCTCCAGCACGCGGATATAGGGCATGTCGAGCATGTCGGCGATGACGCGGATCGCGGCCTCCGACACCCAGCCCTCGTTCTGCTCCTGCGCGCGCCAGAGGATGGCGATGACGGCGGAGGCCTGACGGCCTTCGGGATATTTCGCGATCTGCTGCCGGGCGAATGCGAGGTTCTCCTCCGTGAACGCAAAGCTCGCGGGTTGGACTTCCTTCGGTGCTAATCGGCGAACGGACATCTCTTCAATCTCTCACTGCATGCGGCGCGCGGTCTTGGTATCCAGGTTCTTGGCGTTCATGGCCTCGATCCTGTCCTGCCAGAATGCGCTTGCGGTGCCGAAAACGTTGTAGCCGACGTGGGTCGAGACCTTGATGCGGTCGAGGATCGACAGCTCGGTCACGGTCTCCATGCGGTTGCTGCGCGGATCGAACACGATCAGCTTCAGCGGGGTCTGTTCGAGGATGAAGCGCGACACGGCGTGCGAGCGGTCGCTGCCGTGCTCCTCGCACATGATGACGCTGTCGGCCTGAAGCAGCCGTGCCCCGCCCTTGATCGCCTCGATCTCGACGCCCTCGACGTCGAGCTTGATCAGGTACTTGCCGGTGGCCGCGACCTTGCCGTCCTCGATCAAATTGTCGAGCGCGATCACCGGCACCTCCTCGCCGCCCGCCGACTGATCGCCGGCGATGCTGAAGGCTTCGTGCTTGGTGCCCGACAGACGCGCGGTGCCGCGCGCCGCGCCGATGGCGCATTTCATGGTCTCGAAGCGGCCAGCGTTGATGCGGGCATTGTTGGCGAGCTTCGAATAGTTCTGGCCCGACGGCTCGATCGCGATCGCCTTATGCGCGCCGAACGGCTTGCTCGAGACCAGCACCGACCAATAACCGTAATTGGCGCCGCAATCGAGCAGCGTGTAGTCGACGTCGATGGAATCGGCGAACAAGAGCTCGAGCTCGTCCTCGTAAATGTAGGAGCGGTTGAGCAGCTTGCTCCAATAGCCGTCGCCGTAAGGGAATTCGAACACCGCGTCGGGATTGAGCCTGATCGCGATGTTGCGCTCGGGTAGCGTCTTGCGCAGCAAATTCGCGCAGGCGATGTAGCCCATATGCGAGAAGTGCGAAGAGATCTTCGATCCCGTCACCAGCGCCAAGGCAGCCGTCCGCTCCCACAGGTTGGCCCCTTCAAGGGCCCCCGAGGCACGGTCAAACTGGATTGGCGCCTGCGCCATCACCGATCGACCTCTCCGAACACGATGTCGAGCGATCCTAGGATCGCCGACACGTCGGCCAGCAGATGGCCGCGGCAGATGTGGTCCATGGCCTGCAGATGTGCAAAGCCCGGCGCGCGGATCTTGCACTTGTAGGGCTTGTTGGTGCCGTCGGCGACGAGATAGACGCCGAACTCGCCTTTGGGCGCCTCGACCGCAGCATAGACCTCGCCGGCCGGCACGTGGACGCCTTCGGTGTAGAGCTTGAAGTGGTGGATCAGCGCTTCCATCGAGCGCTTCATCTCGCCACGGCGCGGCGGCGCGACCTTGTTGTCTTCGACGACGACCGGGCCCTTGCCGTCAGGCGCGTTCAGCTTCTGGATGCACTGTTTCATGATGCGCACGGACTGGCGCATCTCTTCCATGCGGATCAGGTAGCGGTCGTAGCAGTCGCCGTTCTTGCCGATCGGAATGTCGAAATCCATCTCGGCGTAACACTCATAGGGCTGCGACTTGCGCAAGTCCCAGGCCGCGCCCGAGCCGCGCACCATCACACCCGAGAAACCCCATTCCCAGGCTTCCTTCAGCGGCACCACGCCGATGTCGACGTTGCGCTGCTTGAAGATGCGATTGGCGGTGAGCAGACGGTCGAGATCGTCGACGACCTTGAGGAACGGATCGCACCAGGCCTCGATGTCGTCGACCAGCTTCTGCGGCAGGTCCTGATGCACGCCGCCGATACGGAAATAGGCCGCATGCATGCGGCTGCCCGAGGCGCGCTCGTAGAACACCATCAGCTTCTCGCGCTCTTCGAAGCCCCACAGCGGCGGGGTCAGCGCGCCGACGTCCATCGCCTGCGTGGTGACGTTGAGCAGATGCGAGAGGATGCGGCCGATCTCGCAATAGAGCACGCGGATCAGCTGGCCGCGGCGCGGCACCTCGATGCCGAGCAGCTTTTCGGCGGCGAGGCAGAAGGCGTGCTCCTGATTCATCGGCGCGACGTAGTCGAGCCGGTCGAAATAAGGGATCGCCTGCAAGTACGTCTTCTGCTCGATCAGCTTCTCGGTGCCGCGGTGAAGCAGGCCGATATGCGGATCGACGCGCTCTACCACTTCGCCGTCCAGCTCCAGCACGAGGCGCAGCACGCCGTGCGCCGCAGGATGCTGCGGACCAAAGTTGATCGTGAAGTTACGAAGATTCTGCGGTTGCTCGTTCATGATCAGACCTTCGGCCCCGCTTTTTCATCGCCCGGAAGCACCGGATAGTCGGCACCTTCCCAAGGAGACAAAAAGTCGAACTTGCGGAATTCCTGGTTGAGCCGGACCGGCTCGTACACCACCCGCTTCTCCTGGTCGTCGTAGCGGACCTCGACGAAGCCGGTGAGCGGGAAATCCTTGCGCAGCGGATGGCCCTCGAAGCCGTAGTCGGTGAGGATGCGGCGCATGTCGGGATGGCCGACGAAGAACACGCCGTAGAGGTCGTAGGCTTCGCGCTCGAACCAGTCCGCGCCGGGGAAGACGTCGATCAGCGAGGGCACCTGCGTGGTCTCGTCGGCTTGCGCCTTGAGCCGGATGCGCGCGTTCAAGGTCGGCGACAGGAAGTGATAGATGACGTCGAAGCGCTTCTCGCGATCCGGGTAGTCCACCGCCGTGATGTCGGTGATGTTGACGAACCGGCAGTTCGGGTCATCGCGGAGGTACTTGACCACCTCGACGATCCTGGCGGCCTCGACGTCCACGGTGAGCTGGTTGAAGGCCAACGAGTGACCGGTCGCGGCGCCCGGAAGCGCGCTAACGATCGTCTGCCCCAGGGCGTCGAGCTTGGCGTCGTCCATGACGTAAAACCTTAGCGTTCGATGGTGCCGGTGCGCCGGATCTTCTTCTGCAGCAGAAGCACGCCGTAGAGCAGCGCCTCCGCCGTGGGCGGGCAGCCCGGCACGTAGATGTCGATCGGCACGATGCGGTCGCAGCCGCGCACGACCGAGTAGGAATAGTGATAATAGCCGCCGCCATTGGCGCAGGAGCCCATCGAGATGACGTAGCGCGGTTCGGGCATCTGGTCGTAGACCTTGCGCAGCGCCGGCGCCATCTTGTTGGTCAGCGTTCCCGCCACGATCATCACGTCGGACTGACGCGGCGAGGCACGCGGGGCGAAGCCGAAGCGCTCGACGTCGTAGCGCGGCATCGAGACCTGCATCATCTCGACCGCGCAGCAGGCGAGACCGAAGGTCATCCACATCAAAGAGCCGGTACGCGCCCAGGTGATGAGGTCGTCGGTCGCGGCCACGAAGAAGCCCTTGTCGGACAGCTCGGAATTGACCTCGAGGAAGAACGGATCATTGGCCCCGACCGGCTTGCCGGTCGAAGGATCCAGAATGCCCTTCGGGGCCGGTGCGATCACCGGACCTGCGGACTGTGTAGCCGGGTTCAATCCCATTCGAGGGCCCCTTTCTTCCATTCATAGGCGAACCCGACCGTCAGCACGGCGAGGAACACCACCATGGACCAGAAGCCGGTCGCGCCAAGCTTGCCGAACGCCACCGCCCAGGGAAACAGAAACGCCACCTCGAGATCGAAGATGATGAAGAGGATGGCGACGAGATAGAAGCGGACGTCGAACTTCATGCGGGCGTCGTCGAAGGCGTTGAAGCCGCACTCGTAGGCCGACAGCTTTTCGGGATCCGGCTGCTGGAACGCCACGATGAACGGCGCGATCAGCAGCACGAGGCCGATCAGGCCCGCTACCCCTATAAAGACGACGAGTGGAAGATAGTTCTGCAGAATGCCGCTCATTGGCGAGCCCTTTTCCCGCAGCCTCGGGACAGCCACGGATTCGTCCGATTTGGAATTATTCTGAGCCTTAGCGCAGTGCACCAATGGGCGCAAGACACGCTCTTTTCAGGCCCTTTGCCGCCCCCAGAACGGTGAAAATCCCGGAATCACCCCGCGGCTGGTATGGAGCAGATCGCCCCACCCAGCAAGGGCTGCCACGGTCTCGCAGGTCAGCCGTTCTGCGATTGCGGCGCTCGGGCCGAGCCAGCTATTCGCTGCGCGCTAATCGACCGAATGCTCCGGTTTTTGGTGCGGCAGCGCAGCGCCGCAGGGGCAACTTCCCCCCGTTATCGCGGCGACCGATTTGCCGATCGGCGCGGCCAGGACCCATGCTGGTGCGGCCGCCTCAGGTGCAGGAAAGACCTGTCCACAGCTCAGAGTAATCGGAGGAGCCATGCGTCATCACAGGACCGGGGCTCGTCCGGCGAATGTGCCCGCGATTGGCTCCAAGCCGGTCGCGGGCGCGGCGGCGACCTGCCGGTCGCTCGCGCCGCGCCCGGATGAGCTTTGGGCCGGGGGGCATGGCCCGCGAGCTCATCGTAACCGCAGATCAGCGGACGCCCAGGTGGAGCCGAGCGAACGTCACGATCGGTTGCGCTTCGTCCCAGAGCCTTCCGGCCCTGCCCTCGCCTGCCCTCACCATTTGTAGGAGACGCTGGCGGTGACGCGCCGACGGTCGCCGTAGAAGCAGGACGTGGCCGACGCACAGCTCGCGACGTAGATCTTGTCGGTCAGGTTGATCACGTTGAGCGCCGTCCGCCAGTTCTGCCATTCATAGTGGAGCGCGAGATCGCCGAGCACGACCGCGGGAACCTCGAGCGTGTTGGCGGTATCGGCCCAGGACGAGCCGATGTAACGTACGCCGCCGCCGAAGCCGAAGCCCGCGAGCGGTCCGTCCTTGAAGGTGTAGTCGGCCCAGCCGGACACCAGGAGTTCGGGCGTGTTGGTCGGCGTCTTGCCGACGAGCGTCGGATCGAGATCCTTGCTCACAAAGAGATTATAGGCCGTGAAGGCACCGATGAACTTCAGCTCCTTCGTGGCATTGGCCACCGCCTCGAGCTCGATGCCGCGCGAGGTCACCTCGCCAGTCTGGTTCTGCAGGAGCGGAACGCTGCCCGGCACCGTTGTCGGGACATTCTGACGGACAAGGTCGAACGCCGAAACGGTGAAATAGCCGTCGAATCCGACCGGCGCGACCTTCACGCCGATTTCGGCCTGCTTACCGGTCTCCGGCAGGAAAAGCTGGTTCGACGCATTAAGGCCGATGATTGGATTGTAGCTCGTTGAATAGGAGACGTAAGGCGAGATGCCGTTGTCGAAATTGTAGATCAACCCGGCGCGGCCGCTGAACCTGCTGTCGTCGCGGCTGGCGACGGTGGCGCCGGTGTCCCGGGCTTCCTGCGTCGTCTCGACCCAGTCATTGCGGCCGCTCAGCACCAGCGTGAAATTGCCGAGCTTCATCTGGTCCTGAACGTAAGTACCAGCCTGTTTCTGCGTGATGAGGAAGTTGCGGAACGGCGAGCCGGGTAGCGGAACCTCAGCTCCTCCGTAGGCCGGATTGAAGACGTTGATCGAGGGCACACCGAACCCGAAGGCCTGGTAATCGTCGATTTGATAGCCCCGCAGATCGACACCGAACAGCATCGTGTGCCTGACGGCGCCGGTGTTGAAACGATACTCCAGCTGGTTGTCGAGATTGGCCTGATTCGCGGTGTTTTTCGCATACCAGTTATAGCGGCCCATCGTCGCCGTGTTGATGTTGTCCCAGCCGTTGCCGACATAGCCGCGATAGGTGATGTCAACATGCGCAAAGCGCGCGTTCTGACGGAACGTCACATCGTCGGTGAGATGACGCTCGAACTGGTAGCCGAGCATCTCCTGCTCGCGCGTGAACTTATCGACACTGGGATCGCCGACGAAGAAGCTGGTCGGGATCTTGCCGAACGGCGCGCTGGTCACCGTGCCCTGATAGGGCAGGAAGTTGATGCCGCGGGTATCCTGCTTCGAGGCCGACGCCAGCACCGTGAAGGTCGTGTCGGCATCGGGCTTCCACGTGACCGACGGCGCGATGAAGTAGTTGTTGTCAGGTGTGAAGTTGACCTGCGTACCGCCGTTCTGGACCTGGCCGACCACGCGCGCGAACAGCTTGCCGTTATCAGGACTGGTCGCAACCGGACCGCCCATGTCGAAGCAGACATAGGCGTTGCCGAAGTTGTTGACGCCGGTCTCGATGTAACGGATCGGTTCGGCCGGCGGCATCTTGCTGATGACGTTGACGATGCCGCTCGGGCTCGATCCGCCATACAGCACCGCCGACGGACCGCGCAGCACCTCGACACGCTCCATGTTGGGCGTCTGCAGCTTCCAGCTCGCATAGGACGTGTAGAACAGCTGCATGCCGTCGAGGAACAGCCCAATGTCCTCGGACTTGAAGCCGCGGATCAGCCACCAATCGTTGCGCGTGTCCGTACCGAAAGTCCCTGCCCGCACGCCGGCGGTGTAGCGCAGAACCTCGTCGAGCTTGTTCGGCTTCTGGTCGCGGATCTGCTCGGCACCGATGACGGACACCGCCTGCGGCGTCTCCATGATCGGCGTGTTGGTCTTGGTGCCCGACGAGCTGCGGCCGGCGACATAGCCATTCACCGGCCCGCGCGGCGTCTCGACGAAGCCGACGTCGCGCCGTGGCTGCGGCCTGTTCGAGGCAGGGGTCTGCGCCGAGATCCGCGTCGCGCGGCGCTGAGGCGTCGCCGCGGTGCGGCGGCGCGCTTCCGGCGCCGTGACCGTCACCGGCGGAATGTTCTGCGCGCCACTCTGCGCGGAAGATTGTGCAAGCGATGCCTGAGGCATCAAAACCCAAGCGGATGCGGTCGCCAACACGGCCGACCGCAGCATTCCAAGACTGTTCAACGCGCCACCCCAAAGCTGCATGTTTCGATGCGTCATGCCGCCTGTCCCCGGAACGGCATGCGCTCGCGATGACGCTTATGTGAGGGCGCGGGAATTCCCTAATTGAATGCTTCTTAGAAGGACTCTTAGAAATGCTCCAATATTTCCGTATGTTGCTGCAACATCAGCGGGCTTCGGCGGCGATCACCGAAAGACGATCAGGCGGCCAAACGGCGCCCCAGACCAGCCCAGCGCGGCCGTCCGAATGAAACTTGCCGGCCGGGCGAGATGAAACCATTTTGCGGAACCCGCGAAACCATCCGGAAACAGACGGCGCTTAGAAGATGAGCCCGTAGACGACGGCAAAGCCCGTCGGGAGGCTCAGATGAACCACTCAATTCATTCTGCTGATCGTGCGACCCACCTGAAGATCGTGGTGGTGGCGCTGGTGGCCGGCATTGCCGTGGCCGGCTTCGGGATTGCGGCCCGCACCCATGCCGATTACAGCCAGACCGCCCAGTCCACCCAAGTCATCAAGGCCGGCAAGCCGGTGGTGGTGACCAGCGCGGGCACGTCCGAGATTCGCTGAACAACCGAAAAGGTCCGGTTTGATACCAAACGGCCGCCTTCAGGCGGCCTTTTCGTTCGGTTTCACCCATGCGACGGCGCCGCGGGGGATGTTGCCTCCGCCAGGCGCGAGAGGAGCGCAAGAAGATGCCCGCCGGGCACGGCGGGCATCCGTCTTCGAGATCACTCTACCAGGTATAGCGAAGGCCGGCCTGAGTACCCGCGATCGAGGTTCCGAATCCGCCAACCCCAGGCAGCAGGGGGTCCGGCAAGGTGATGCTGCTGCCATGAACTTCGAGGTAGGACGACAGCTGCGGCGTCCAGAGCACGTTGACCTTTGCGGAACCGCGAAGACCATTAGTACCGATCACGCCGGCCGCAACGGGGACCGCACCTCCAACGGCGCCGGCGCCGCTCGCGTCAACGATCCTGTAGTACTGACCCGAGATCGACGGCTGGACCTTAAAGCCCAGCCAGTCCGTCTCGAAGCCGGCGCGCATGCCACCGTGAAATTCGGTTGAATCGCCCGTCTTGCTGCCGAAATTGGCGGTATAGCTCTCCGAATAGGTTACGCCGACGGTGGGCTCGAACCACACAGTGTAGGGGAAGTCGAACCGGTATTGGCCGTTCCAGGTATAGGCCATGCCGGTGCCGTCCGCGGTCGCGGCAAGGGGCAGATTGGATGTGGTGCGAGTCCAGCTCGCAAGCGCGGTGAAGTCAGTCGAGAAACCGCCGTTGAGATACGACAGGGTGCCGGAAGTCGATGGAATTGAACCATCGGCCGTCAGTCCGCCATTCGTGAAGGTGTGCGCCCACGAGTGGGAGCCAGTCCCGATGAAGGTCAGCGCGTCGGTTGCAGTGAAGATGCCGATCTTGGTCACATCGACCGCGCCGGTCACCGTCGCAACGCTGACCTGGACCCCGCTCGATTGCGCACTGTCGCCACTGCCGACGAGGTTCGCTCCGTAAAGCCAGGCTGCCGGGGGCGGCGCCGCAAGTGCCGGAGCCTTGGCGTAGGCCAGCGCACCGAACGGATTGCTGACACCCCTTGCGGCGAACGGATCACCACGGTCGAAATCCGACGCCTCGCCGCTGAAGCGCAGCATTCCAGGAGGAGCAACGACCCTGCGATGCTGAATCTGGTCGCGGACGTTCTGGATGATGTTCTGAACGGTGTTGTTGATGACTTGCTGCGGAACATTGACCTCCTGTGCGGAGGCCGGTCGCGTCGCAAACAGACTAAGCAAAAAAAGTACGGCCACGACAAAGCCGCGGCGGAAAATTCCTGCCCTCATGGTATTCGATCAGCCCCCTGCTGGTTCAGCCCCGAGCCTTGGCGGGAGACAAACTCCCGCAAGCTTCTGGCGTCGAATTTATTCGCACAGCACCCCGGCGTCTTCACCCGATTAGGCGAAATTGGGGGTCGGGTTGATCAAGCGCATCAGTTGATGCTCATATGCAACACTTTCCCAGGCCGCGCTGCACGCCGAGCGCCACTCCAGGATACGAGACGCAACTCAACGCAGGGTTCGCGCCGACGTCCCTCTACTCTGCCGTCGAGCGGTTTCGCTTCTTGGTGGCCCCACGCGGCGTTGCCGCCTGGCTCAGCTCCGAACTTTTCTTAGGCTTGCCTGCTTCCCGTGCCCGGATGTGCCGCCGCACGTCCTCTCGAACGTTCTGCATGATCGAGTCGCGTGACGACTCGGCCGGATCATTGCAGCGGGCCACGCTGCACAAAGCGACGAGCAGCGGCAGGGCCAGAATCGGCGCACGGGCGAACTTGACTGTCCTGGTCATCCGCAGTCTCCGAAGATGTCGCCGGCCTCGGCCGCCTGCGCCATCAACACCAGCGCAGCGCGACTGGTTTCACCGCTCGCGATGTGCAGCCTCTTGGTCGAAGCATCGCCACTCCCGGTTCACGAAATCCTGAACACGGACGCCTTTGATGTCGTCATCCAGCATCCCTTGCTGTAAAATCCACGAACAAGCCGCCTTAGCCCGTTTCTGCTATTTTTCATTTTCTGAGTTTCTGCCGATGCCTGCCCATTTCGGGATTTTCGTTCTCGCAAGCTCGCGTCCCCTCTTCACGTTGCAGGATCTGGCACGCCGGATCGCCGTTCTCAGCTGCGTAGCATTGTCGATGCTCGTTTCGACAATACTGCAGGCGACCGCCGGAGACAGGATCGCGCTCGTTGTCGGCAACAGCAACTATCGCAAGGTCCCAAAACTCATCAACCCGGCCAACGACGCCGCCGACATGGCGACGTCGCTGGGTCGTCTGGGATATTCCGTCAGACACCTCGCCGACCTCGACTACAATCATTTCCGGCAGGCCCTCATCGAATTCGGCAATGCGGCGAAGACGGCCGACAAGGCGGTGATCTTCTTCGCAGGCCATGGCGTCGAAATGGACGGAAAGAACTGGCTGATTCCGGTCGATGCCGAAATCAAGTCCGAGATCGATGTCTATGCCGAGGCGATCAATCTCGAGACCCTGATCGATATCTCCGTGATGCCGAAGATCATCGGCCTCGTGGTTCTCGACGCCTGTCGCAACGACCCGTTCGAAACGACGAAGGTCGCCGCCGCGGGACGCGCGCTGTCGTCGCGGCCATCGAAGGCGGCCGCGCCAGTGTCCGGCACCCCCCGTTCCCCGACGCCCTTCGCGGCCGACACGCGCGGTCTTGCCCCTGTCGAGGTGAGCGACAACGTGCTCGTTGCCTTTGCGGCCGCTGCCGGCACGACGGCGGCCGACGGGGCCGGGCGGAATAGCCCCTACTCCGGCTCGCTCCTGCGCCATGTCGAAACGCCGCAACTCGAGATCAACTATCTCTTCCGGATCGTGCACGACGAAGTCTGGAAGGAGACCGGGACACAAGAGCCGGCAATCTACGGGACGCTGCCGAAGGGCGACATCTATCTCAACGGCGAAGCCGACATCGCAAGCGGCGATGGTGGAGCAGATGCCGAGCAGCTCGCCTGGGAGTTCGTCCGCTCGACCAACGAGATCGCGACCTTGCGCCGTTTCGCCCAGCAATTCCCGGCGAGCGCGCATACGGCCGAGATCGACCAGCGCATTGCGCAGTTGCAGACGGCTGAAACGAACGCCTGGAAGATCGTCGAGCGACAGAAGTCGCTCGCGGCCTACCGCGCCTATTTGGATCTCTATCCGTTTGGCCAGCATGTCGAGAGCGCCCGGGTCGCGCTGGCTTCGCTCGAGAAGTCGGCTAAGCCGGGCCAAGCCACCGGGCAGATCGGCATGCCCGGTCCGCCACCGGCGAGCTATCAGCTCGCCTCGGCCGAGACGACCACCGGCAATTCGGAGGCAGTCGAGAAGGCATGGGACGTCCTGAAGGAATCACGCGACAAGAGCGTGGTTGGCCGGTTTGCCGAGCGCTATCCGAGCTCGCGCCATAACCGCCTGCCGCCGGGCAGCGACCTTGCCCTGCGACCGGTCAATTCCACCGAACTGATGCTGCAATCAGCGCACGATAGCGACGTGAACGCCTGCTTCGACGGCGATTCCGGGGCGTGCGCCAGATCGATCAAAAAATACCCCGACTACGTCCAGCTTCAATTCCAGCTTTGCCGGACCAAGGGCAACCCCAAGGGATGCATGATCAACGCGGTGACCGAGGCGCGCAGGCGCGGGCTGCTGGTTTCCGCCTACACCCGCTCGGAAGAGGAAAAGGTTCGCAATCGCGAATATCGGCGAGTGGTTGCACGCGTGAACCAGAATGTCGGCAATGTGGTCAGCGGCGTCGTCAGCAACGTCGTCGGCAACGTGGTCAGCAATGCCGTTTCGACTGCGGTCAGCAATGCCGCGTCGAGCGCAGCAAGCCGGGCGGCATCGCAGGCGGCATCAGCCGCAGCGTCGAACGCTGCCAGCCGATCAGCCTCGAGCGCTGCATCAAGCGCGGCCAGCAGAGCGGCCTCGACTGCCGCTTCGAATGCCGCGAGCCGCGTCACCATTCCATCGGACATCCGCCTCAAGGAGGACATTACGGCACTCGGCTGGACCGATACTGGCCTCCGCCTCTATCGCTATCGATACAAGGGCGATGCGAGGTTCTATGTCGGCGTGATGGCGCAGGAGGTCGCGCGGCAGACTCCCGCGGCGGTGTCGTCTGGAGTGGACGGGTTTCTGCGCGTCGACTATGGTCTGCTCGGCCTCGATTTTCTCACCGACCGCGACTGGATGAGGCGGCAGCTCCGTTCGGGCATCGACTAAGGGACGCGACTCCAACTTGCGCTGGCTGGCACTGTTCATTGCCATCGGGCTTCTCTTCGACGCCGAAGCAGAAGCTTCCAACCGCCGTGTCGCCTTGGTCATTGGAAACGCGAGCTACGCGAACGCGCCGCCGCTCGGCTCTCCCGTCAATGATGCCGAGGACATTGCCGCGGGTCTCGCCGGCCTCGGCTTCGACGTCGATCTGCGCAAGAACACGACCCTCGACGATCTGCGCGCGAGGCTCGTCGCCTTCACCGAGAAGTCCGCCGCTGCGGACATCGCGGTCTTCTATTTTGCCGGATACAGTGCAGCTGCCGGTGTCGGCAGTTACCTGATCCCCGTGGATGCGCATCTTGCGACACCTGAGTCGGCCAACGCAGAGACCGTTCCCCTGGCTGCGGTGACCGCTGCCGCAGGGCGGGCTCGCAGGCTGGGTCTGGTGATCCTGGATGCCATGCGGGAGAACCCGTTCCCTGCGATACCGAATGGCCGCAGCAGCAGCTCTTCCCTGACCTCAGCCGGAAGCACACCGATCCGCAACACGCTCGTGTTCTTTCCAGCGGAGCCGGGGCGGACCGCGGAAGAAGGCGAAGGCCGCAACAGCCCTTTCGCTGCGGCGCTGCTGAAATACCTCCGGCAGGCCGACCTCGAGATCAACTTTGTGTTTCGCAACGTTCGCGACGAGGTTCGGCAGGCAACGCACCGGAAGCAGACGCCCTACATGTATGGTCAGCTTTCCAAGGACAAGATCTATCTCCATCCCGTCAAGCAAGTCGTCCAGGACGATACCGCCGTCATGCAGCACTGCGACAACGCCGTTGCCGGGCTCGCGGATTTGAGGGGACGCGCCGACCAAGGCGAGACGCGCGACGATACAAAGGCGGCGGGCGCGGTTGCGGCGTGCGCGGAGGCGGTCAAGCAGTCTCCAGGGGTGGACCGCCTGCACTACCAGCTCGGGCGTTTATTGTTCGCCATGCGCGATTACGGAGGAGCGGTGGCGAGCTACAAGGCGGCATCCGAGCTCGGCAACGCACGCGCGCTCTACGAGCTCGGATTGATGTATGAGAACGGCAACGGCGTCGAGAAAGATCCCGCCCGCTCGCGCTTCTACTATGAGATGGCCGCCGAGAAGAAGATTGCGCCAGCACTCGTCAGCCTCGGCCTACAGCAGGAGCGTGGAATCGGCGCGGCCAGCGATCCCGCAAAGGCCTATGCGTTGTACCAGCGGGCCGCCGAACTCGGCGATGCGACGGCCATCAACAGGATGGGGGAGCTTGCCGAGAAGGGACTGGGAGCCAGGCGAGACCTGAAGTTGGCTCGGGCGCTGTACCAGAGGGGCGCCGCGATGGGCGGACTCGAAGCTCTGGTCAATCTCGCCCGGTGCAACGCCAACGGAATCGGCGGCCGACGGGACCTTGCCGCGGCCAGGCGGCTCCTGGCCAAGGCAGCGCAGGCCGGCAGCACCGACGCACGGCGCATCCTCGCGCATATCGAGGAGTCCAAGCCGAAATAGACGAATTCTGGCGGGGAGTAAGCGATCGGGATGAAACAGCAGTCCAAGCGGCGCTTTTGGCTGCAAAGACAGCAACTATTTGATCTATTTGCCAAAAATGGCGCGAGAGACGGGGCTCGAACCCGCGACCTCCGGCGTGACAGGCCGGCGCTCTAACCAACTGAGCTACTCCCGCGTGACACGCAATGTCTGCGGAACGAGGGGGGACTTAAAGGCCCGATCTGGTGAAGTCAAGGATGTTGCATCCACAGCTCAAACCAGCCGATTCCCCTGCTGGCACACACGAACGCGGCCCTCGGTAACGCCGGCGGCGTAGTCAGTCCGGTCCCGAATCGTCTACGCCTCCGGGAACTTGCGGGTCAGGGGCCATCTCCCTTCTGGACGACCTGCAAGATCGAGGAGGCCAGACATGGCTAAGAAGGATCCGGCTAAGAAGGATTCTGCGAAGAAGGCAGCCGCGCCCGCCACGATCACGCTCAAGCACCTCGCCGCCGACATTGCCGAGCGCCAGGATGTCTCCAAAAAGCATGCCGAGGCCGTGCTGACCGACATGGTCGATCTGATCACCAAGCACCTCAAGAAGGGCGACCGGGTCCGCATCGTCGGCCTCGGCATCCTCCAGGTCCGCAAGCGCGCCGCCCGCACCGGCCGTAATCCTTCCACCGGCGAAGCGATCCACATCAAGGCCACCAGGAAGGTCGCGTTCCGCCCGGTGAAGGAACTGAAGGAAGCGATCTGAGGCCGCTAAAGCCCGCCCCCGAGCCCGTTGCGGCCGCATCACGGCCCGCTTTTCTGATATACCGCCAGCTTCAAGAACACCCGGCGGTTTGACCAGAATGTCCTCCCTCTCCTTTTCGCATACCGTGACCGAGCGCTTCCTGCGCTACGTCACCATCGACACCCAGTCCGATCCGGCATCCCCCAGCTCGCCGTCGACCGAGAAGCAGAAGGATCTCGGCCGCGTGCTCGCTGCCGAGCTGAAGGCCATGGGCGTTGTGGACGCGCATCTCGACGATTACGGCTACGTCTACGGAACGATCCCGGCCAACACCGACAAGAAGGTGCCGGTGATCTGCTTCTGCTCGCACATGGACACCTCGCCCGACGTCACCGGCAAGGACGTCAAGCCGCAAATCGTGAAGAACTATCGCGGCGGCGACATCGTCCTGCCCGGCGACACCAGCCAGGTGATCCGCTTCAATGAGCACCCTTCGCTGAAGAACCAGATCGGCAACGACATCATCACCACCGATGGCACCACGCTATTGGGTGCCGACAACAAGGCCGGCGTCGCCGAGATCATGGATGCCGCGCATTTCTTCATCAACAATCCCGACGTGAAGCACGGCACCATCAAGATCCTGTTCACGCCGGACGAGGAAATCGGCCGCGGCGTCGACAATGTCGACCTGAACAAGCTGGGCGCCGATTTCGGCTACACCATGGACGGCGAGAGCGCCGGCTGCGTCGAGGACGAGACCTTCTCGGCCGACGGCGCCACCATCACCATCAACGGCGTCAGCGCCCATCCCGGCTACGCCAAGGGCAAAATGGAGCACGCCATCAAGATCGCCGCGGCCATCGTCGAGCGTCTGCCGAAGGAGGGCTGCTCGCCCGAGACCACCTCGGGCAAGCAGGGTTTTCTGCATCCGATCGGCATCGACGGCGCGCTCGAACAGGCGACGCTCTCCTTCATCGTCCGCGACTTCACCGAGGAAGGGCTGAAGGAGAAGGAGGCGCTGCTCGAGGGCATCGTCAAGGACGTGATGAAGGACTACCCGCGCTCGACCTACACGTTCGAGGTCAAGGAGCAGTACCGCAACATGAAGCAGGTGATCGATCGTCACCCGCACGTGCTCGAATACGCCATCGAGGCGATCCGCCGCGCCGGCCTGCGCCCGATGCGCACCGCGATCCGCGGCGGCACCGACGGCTCGCGCCTGTCCTTCATGGGCCTGCCCTGCCCCAACATCTTTGCCGGCGAGCACGCGTTCCATTCGCGGCTCGAATGGGTCAGCCGGCAGGACATGGAGAAGGCGGTGCAGACCATCGTGCATCTGGCGATGATCTGGGAAGAGAAGGCCTAACGCTTCCTGAAGACGTCGAATAGGGCCGGGCTTGCGCCCGGCCATTTCCATTTGGTTGAGGGGCCTACGGCACCGGCATTGCGCGCGGGTTGCGGTGGAAGCGGTTGGCGCTCGCCATCCAGTTCGGCAACGGCTCTCCATCGCGATGGCGTCCGCCGGCAACCGCCGCGGCCCAGGCCACTGCGGCGCCGATCAGGGTCGCGGCTGCGACCGAGAACGCCACGATGATCGAGTTGCGCCGCGCGCGGTTGATCGCCGTCTTCGCGTCTGTGATCAGGGTGTCAACGCGCTTTTCGGCGTCGGGGGCCGCCAGTCCCGTGACCGCGGCGACCTGCTGCACGAGGTACGTCCGGTCATCGGCGGCGACGCCGCTGTGGCTGGACGACGTCATCAGGATACGTCCGGCTTCGGCGCGCGCTTCCCTTAGGTCGGTGTTCGGAGCGCGGCGCGGCGCGCGGAACAGCTTGTCGAGCTCATAGCTCAACAAGGGCTCGGCCGCCGAGGTATTGCTCGCCGAACTGCGCATCGGCGAACGGTCGATCGCGGCGGCGCCGAGAAGCGCCAGCAAAGCCGCGCCGGCCAGGACCGCCAGCGCCCAGGCACTCAGGCCATGGAGTCCGTCCCGCCGCTCGCCGTCATCCTCGATCGTCGCGAGCGCGGGCTCGGACCGGGTGGTCCGGCCGGCGACGTAACCGCCAAATCCAAAACTGACGATCGCCTGGATAATCAGATAGAGCCCGGAGAGTAGCGCCAGCGCCGCCGACGCATCGCGCCAGCTCGGCGAGGCCGAACTGACACCGAGGCCGACCGCGACACCAAAACCGATCAGGATGAACGACATTGCACTCGCAGCAAGAGCGCCGGCAAACACCGAGCTCCACTGGATGGTTCGAGGCGCCTCAACGGCCAGGCCGCCTTCCATGACCTCTTCCCGCATCAGAGTTTCGACCGTCATCGCGGCGCTCTCAGCGCAGGCCGAAGAACGACAGGATCGCCATGATGACGACGATCAAGCCGATCAGATAAATCAGTCCGTCCATTGTCCGTCCTCCTCAGTTTCTTCTCTCGCTAATCGCGAGGTATGAGGAACGTTCCAAATTGGACAGATCGTATGGAACGAACTTGGAGGATGCGGGTTGTCTGTCCAAGTCCTAGGGATAGAGATTGTGAGCACATGAGGCCTCAGCCGGCTCGTCCGGCTGGGGCCTTTCCGCGTTGCGGCCGGCAGGTTTCCTCCTGTCGTATGTTAACGACGCCGGATCCGGGATCATCAATGATGCGATCGGGGCGGAACCTCCGGATCAGGAGAGGCGCGTGGACCGCAGAACGGCGTGCCTGCATCAGGCGAATGCATTCCGGGAGAAGGCCCTCGCCGATCCCGAGCACCACGACCAATGGATCGACGAAGCGATCAAATGGCTGGAACGGGCTATGGAAGCGAGCTGTCGGGCGGTCATCACCATGGAAGGTGACAATGGCAGCGACGCTCCGGCCCCCGCGTTCGAAACCATGGCGCCGCATCGGCGCGTCATTATCCGCCAGTGAGAGGCGCTGGCAGCGCATGCACTGCTGCGGCAATTGTTCCAGGGACGTAACAATGTTGCGGGTCGACACTGTTCCCGCACCCATGCTAGGCCGGGCACAGACCGCAACCAGAGTGAACTCGTGCTCGCAAACCGTCAGCCCTCAGGATCCTGCCGCTCGCGCCCCTGGCGCGGGCTGCTGTCCGTGCTGATCGCGGTGGTCTATCTGATCGCGGGCGCGCTGCACGGCGCGCACGACATCGACGTCATCACGCCCCGCGGCGGTTCGGAGATCGCCGCGGTGCTCGATGGCGCCACCGGCCACGGCGATCACAAGGCCATCGGCGGACATCATTGCCACGGCTGCTTCTCGCTGACGGTGGCACAGCCGGCGCCGTCGACCGCGGCGATCGCGCTCGTGTCGGCCCCGAGCCCGCAACAGGCCCCCCGCCTCGCCGGAATCGTGCCCGATACCGACTCGCCCCCTCCCAGACCCATTGCCTGAACGGATTGGTCGGGCGCCCCCGCGCCCATTAGGTTCATCCTTCACGGGTCGGTTTCATGTTTTGCAGGGGAATGGCCGCGCGCCTGGCGTGCGCGGCAGCGTGTCTGATTGCAGCATCGGCGCTTGCACCGGCTCACGCCCAGACTTTGACGATGCGGAGCGCGCTGTCGCGCGCGCTGGCCGCGAGCCCGCGCCTGACGGCAGCCGAGCGCGACATCGGCATCGCCACGGGCCAGAGCATCCAGGCGGGCGCCCTGCTCAATCCGGAACTGTCCTACGAACAGGACGATTCATTCGGCTCCGGCAGATATCGCGGGACGCGCTCGGCCGAGACCACGCTCCAGATCAGCCAGGCCTTCGAGCTGTTCGGCAAGCGGGAGGCACGGATTGCCGCGGGCGCAGCCGGCGTCGAGGTCGCGGCGATCCAGCGCAAGGCGATCAGGCTGGAAGTGCTGTCGGAGACGGCGATCGCCTTTCTCAGCGTGCTCGGCGCGCAGCGGCGCATCCATATCCTCGACGAGCAGATCGCCGCGATCGACCAGCTGACACCGCTTTTGCGCCGCCGCGTCGAAGCCGGTGCCTCGTCGCCGGCCGAGACCGGCCGCGCTGAGGTCGCCTCCGCCCTGGTGAAGGCGGACCGCGAGCGCTTCAAGGCGACGCTGGCAAGCGCCCGGCGCGAGCTTGCGGTACTGATGGGCGATCCCGCCGCCAAATTCGGCGAGGTCTCCGGCCGGCTCGATACCATGGGCAAGCCGCCGACGTTCCAGTCCGTGGTCGCCGCCATCGACGCCAATCCGCAGCTGGTGCGCTGGACCGCAGTCTATGCCCAGCGCAATGCCGAGCTGCTGCTGGCGCGGCTCAGGCCCTATCCGGACGTGCGGATCGCGGCTGGCTGGCGCCACTTCAACGAAACCGGCGACGATGCGGCGCGGCTGACCGTCTCCGTGCCGATCCCCGTGTTCGACCAGAACCAGGGCAACATCCTCTCGGCCCAGGAAAGCCTTGCCAAGACCAAAGCCGAGCGCGAGGCCAACCGCAACGCGCTGATCGTGATCGCCGGCCGCGCCTATGACTCGCTGCAAGGCTCGCTGCGCGAGCTCGCGGTGCTGCGCGAGACCGCAATTCCCAAGGCCGTCGAAGCGTCCGAGGCGATTTCGCAAGGCTATGGCCAGGGCCGCTTCACCCTGCTCGAGGTGCTGGACGCGCAGGCCAGCGTCACCCAGGCGCGGCTGCGCGAGCAGGAGGCGCTGCAGAATTTCCACGCCGGCGTCGCGACCATCGAAGGTCTCGTCGGCAATCCCTTCACGCTGGCGCGGGAGAGCGCACGATGAAAATCTCCTCCACCATTCTCGTGGCCGTCATTGCCGCTGCGCTCGGCGCTTACGGCTATTCCCTGCTCATGCCGGGTAAAGTCGCGCACACCGAGCATGCCGAGCACGGCAGCGACCATTCCGAACACAAGAAGCCGAACGATCGGGTCGAGCAGGACGAGCACGGCGCCGACCGCATCCGCATCTCCGACGTCAAGCTGGCGGCCGCGGGCGTCACGCTGGCGGAAGCCGCCAGCGCCACACTGACCGACACGCTCGCCTTCAACGGCATCCTGCGCGCCAACCAGGAAGCCGTGGTGCAGGTGACGCCGCGCTTTCCGGGCCTCGCCAAATCCATCCTGAAGCGGATCGGCGACAAGGTCGCCAAGGACGACCTGCTCGCCGCGATCGAAAGCAACCAGAGCCTCACCGTCTACGAGCTGAAGGCGCCGATTGCCGGCACCATCATCGAGCGGCAGATCTCGCTCGGCGAATACGCCTCAGAGCAGAAGCCGGCCTTCGTCGTCGCCGACCTCTCTACCATCTGGGTCGACCTCTCGATCTACCGGCAGGATCTCCGCCGCGTCCGCCTCAACGACGAGGTGCTGATCGATCCCGACGACGGCCGTGGCGAGATCAAGGGCACGATCTCCTACATGGCGCCGATCGGCAGCAGCGAGACCCAGACCGCGCTGGCGCGCGTGGTGCTGCCAAATCCGGACGGGCGGCTGCGGCCCGGCCTGTTCGTCACCGCGCGGCTGATCCTCGCGGCGCGCAATGTCGCGGTTGCCGTGCGGCGCAGCGCGATCCAGACGCTGGAGAACAAGACCATCGTGTTCGTGCGCGAGGACGGCGACAAGATCGAGGCGCGGCCCGTCGAAACAGGCGATTCCGATTCGCGCCATGTCGAGATCAAGGCCGGCCTTGCGGCCGGCGAGCATTACGTCGCCGAGAACAGCTTCGTTGTGAAGGCGGAGATGGGCAAGGGCGAGGCCGAGCATGATTGAGCGCCTCATCGCCGTCTCGCTTGCCCAGCGCTGGCTGGTCCTCCTGCTCGCGCTCGGCGCGGTCGCCTTCGGCGCCTGGAATTTCCAGCGCCTGCCGATCGACGCGGTGCCTGATATCACCAACGTCCAGGTCCAGATCAACACCCGCGCCCCCGGCTATTCGCCGCTCGAGACCGAGCAACGCATCACCTTTCCGGTCGAGACCGCGATGGGCGGCCTGCCCAAGCTCGACTACACCCGCTCGCTGTCGCGCTACGGCCTCAGCCAGGTGACAATCGTCTTCAAGGACGGCACCGACATCTATTTCGCCCGGCAGCTCGTCGGCGAACGCATTCAGCAGGTGAAAGATCAGCTGCCGACGGGAGTCGAGGTCGCGATGGGTCCAATTTCGACCGGCCTCGGCGAGATCTTCATGTACACCGTCGAGGCCAAGCCGGGCGCAAAGACGCAGGGCGACCGCGACTATTCGCTGACCGATTTGCGCACCGTGCAAGACTGGATCATCCGGCCGCAGCTTCGCAACGTACCTGGTGTGATCGAGGTCAACACCATCGGCGGCTTCGAGCGGCAATTCCACGTGTTGCCGGATCCCGGCAAGCTGATGGCCTACCGGCTCGGCTTTCGCGACGTGATGACCGCGCTCGCCGCCAACAACGCCAATGTCGGGGCCGGCTATATCGAGCGCAACGGCGAGCAATATTTGGTTCGCTCGCCGGGCCAGGTCGGCACTGTCAGCGAAATCCAGGACATCGTCATCGGCTCGCGCGGCGGCAATCCCGTCAGGATCAGGGACGTCGCTGCTGTCACCGAGGGGCGCGATTTGCGCACGGGCGCTGCGACCTGGAACGGCGAGGAGACCGTGCTCGGCACCGCCATGCTGCTGATCGGCGAGAACAGCCGGACCGTGGCCCGCCGCGTCGCAGCCCGTCTCGAGGAGATCGCCAAATCGCTGCCCGAGGGCGTCGTGACGCGGACCGTCTACGACCGCACTGACCTCGTCGAAGCCACCATCCGCACGGTCAAGAACAACCTGCTGGAAGGCGCGGCGCTGGTGGTGGCCGTGCTGTTCCTGATCCTCGGCAACATCCGCGCCGCACTGGTCACGGCCTGTGTCATTCCGCTGTCGATGGCGATGACGATCACCGGCATGGTCGAGACCAAGGTCAGCGCGAACCTGATGAGCCTTGGCGCGATCGACTTCGGAATCATCGTCGACGGTGCCGTCATCATCGTCGAGAATTGCCTGCGCATGCTGGCGGCGGCCCAGCGCGACAAGGGCGGCCTGCTGACGACCACCGAACGGCTGCGCGCGATCCTGCGCGGGTCGAGCGAGGTGATCAAGCCGAGCCTGTTCGGAACGCTGATCATCGCCGTGGTCTATCTGCCCGTGCTGACGCTGACGGGCGTCGAGGGCAAGATGTTCACGCCGATGGCGTTGACGGTGCTGATGGCCCTGGGCGCGGCCGTGCTGTTCTCCATCACCTTCGTGCCGGCGGCCGTCGCCATCTTTGTCACCGGCAAGGTGTCCGAACAAGAAAACCTGTTCATGCGGATGGCGAAGCGTGCCTACCTCCCCCTGCTCCGCTTTGCCATCGACAACCGGCTCGCCGTCGCCCTCATGGCCGTGCTCATCGTGACCGCGAGCGGAGTCGCCGCCGCGCGGATGGGCGGCGAGTTCATTCCGAGTCTCGACGAAGGCGACGTCGCGCTGGCCTCGATCCGGATTCCCGGCACCAGCCTCACCCAGTCGCTCGACCTGCAGAAGGCGCTGGAAAAGCGCATCATGCAGGTTCCGGAGGTGAAGGAGTTCTTCACCCGCATCGGCACCGCCGAGATCGCCACCGATCCGATGTCGCCGGCGCAGACCGATGGCTACGTCATGCTGAAGCCGCGTGCCGAATGGCCCGACCCGGGCAAGTCGAAATCGGAGGTGGTCGAGGCCATCGAGCATGCTGCAGACGACATTCCCGGCAGCGCCTACGAGATCTCCCAGCCGATCCAGTTCCGGGTCAACGAGCTAATCTCGGGCGTCCGCACCGATGTCGGCGTCAAGATCTTCGGCGACGATCTCGACATCCTGCACGGCGCCGCAAGACAGGTGGAAGCCGCGATCCGCGGCATTCGCGGCGCCAGCGACGTCAAGATCGAGCAGGTCGCCGGCCTGCCGATCCTCACCGTCCGTCTCGACCGCCAGGCGCTCGCCCGCTACGGCCTCAGCGTTGCCGAGGTGCAGGGCATCGTCGAGATCGCGGTCGGCGGCAAGTCGGCCGGCAAGCTGTTCGAAGGCGATCGCCGCTTCGAGATCGTCGTGCGCCTGCCGGAGCACCTGCGCGGCAATCTCGAGGCTATTAGGGCGATCCCGATCCCGCTGCCGCCCGCCGAGGACGCAGCAACCGGCAGCGCCGTTCGAACGGCGCTGGCCAGCTCTCCCCTCGCCCAGATGCGCTATGTGCCGCTGTCGTCGGTTGCCACCGTCGACGCGACGCCGGGGCCGAACCAGATCAGCCGCGAAAACGGCAAGCGGCGCATCGTCGTCACCGCCAATGTCCGTGCGCGCGACCTCGGTTCCTTCGTCGCGGAGGCCGAGAGTGCGGTGGCCGAGAAGGTCAAGCTGCCGCCGGGTTACTGGATCGGCTGGGGTGGCCAGTTCGAGCAGCTGGTCTCGGCCACCAAGCGTCTGACGATCGTGGTGCCGGTGGCGCTGCTGCTGGTGTTCCTGCTGCTGTTCATGGGCATGGGATCGGCGGCGGATGCGGCGCTGGTGTTCTCCGGCGTGCCGCTTGCGCTGACCGGCGGCGTCGCCGCGCTGCTGCTGCGCGACATCCCGCTATCCATCAGCGCCGGCGTCGGCTTCATCGCCCTCTCCGGTGTCGCCGTGCTCAACGGCCTCGTCATCATCGCCTTCATCGAGCGGCTGCGCAGCGAAGGACGCTCGGTCGTGGAGGCCGTACGCGAAGGCGCGCTGACGCGGCTGCGCCCGGTGCTGATGACCGCGCTCGTCGCCTCGCTCGGCTTCGTGCCGATGGCGCTCGCAACCGGGGCCGGCGCCGAGGTGCAGCGGCCGCTCGCAACCGTGGTGATCGGCGGCATCATCTCCTCGACCGTGCTGACGCTGCTGGTGCTGCCGGCGCTCTACGTGCTGTTCCGCCGTGACGTGGCAAACGAAACGCCTACAATGGCCCCTGATTTGGCGGCGTCCCGGGAGCGCTAGAATTGGGCAGCCACGACCACCACGGTCATCACCACCATGATCATGCGGACCACTCGCATGCGCATGGCCACGATCACGGGCATGGTCACGGCCATGTCCACGCGCCCGCCAGTTTCGGCAAGGCGTTCGCGCTCGGCATTACGCTCAACATCGCGCTCGTCGTGGCCGAGGCGGTTTACGGCTATATCGGCAACTCCACCGCCCTGCTCGCCGATGCCGGCCATAATTTGTCGGACGTGCTCGGCCTCGTCGTCGCCTGGGGCGCCTCGATCGCAGCCCGCCGCGCGCCCAAAGGCCGCTTCACCTACGGCTTTCGCGCCTCCACCATCCTGGCGGCGCTGGCCAATGCGGTGTTCCTGCTGGTCGCGACCGGCGCGATCGGCTGGGAGGCGATCCTGCGCCTGCGCGAGCCGGAGCCGGTCGCAGGCGTCACCGTGATGGTGGTCGCCGGCATCGGCATCCTCATCAACGGTTTCACCGCCCTGCTGTTCGCTGGCGGACGCAAGGACGACATCAACATCGAAGGCGCGTATCTGCACATGGCCGCCGACGCCGCGGTCTCGCTCGGCGTCGTGGTCTCGGCCGCGCTGATCATCTGGACCGGCTGGCTCTGGCTCGATCCCATCACCAGCCTCATCATCTGCGCCACCATCCTCTGGAGCACGACCAGCCTCTTGCGCGGCTCCATCGACATGTCGATGGCGGCCGCGCCCAAGGGTACCGACCTCGCCGCAATCAGGGCGTTCCTGCTGGCGCGACCGGGCGTCTCGGCGATTCACGATCTCCACGTCTGGCCAATCTCGACCACCGAGACGGCGCTGACCTGCCACCTCGTTATGCCCGCAGGCAGCGACGACGCATTCCTGATGCAGACGACGGAGCTCCTCAAGACATCCTTCCGCATCGGCCACACCACGCTCCAGGTCGAGACGCATCCCGACAACGGCTGCGCGCTCGCGCCGGATGATGTGGTGTGAGGCGACTCTGCCTCCGCATCGTCATTGCGAGGAGCCGTTGCGACGAAGCAATCTAGATTGTCTCCGCGGAGGGATTCTGGATTGCTTCGCTTCGCTCGCAACGACGGTGGAGAGCGCTGCGCCCTACCCCGCCTTCGCCGTCACGATCCAGATCGCGCCCTGGAGCGCCACGCTCTGCTCCTTCAGGAACGGCGCGAGCGCCTCGCGGATCGAAGCCTTGGCAGCTTCATAAGTCTCGGGCGGATGGCCCTGGAGTGCGCGGCTGGCGGGACCGATCTGGAGAGAGCCGTCGACGGCGGCCTCGAGCCCGCCGCCGATAGCAATGTCCATCGCCAGATTGTGCGGCTCCATCGCGACGTCCGCGAATCCTGCGCCTTTCAGGATGCGCATGACGCGCTCTTCCGAGGCAAAGGCGAACGGGCCCGGCTCCTCCGGCCCAACCGGCGGCATCTTCGGCACGTGCTTGTAGACCGCCATCAGCGGCGCCATCGCCCATGGATTTTCTTTCGGCTCGCGCCAGCAGGCGAAGGCGAGCCGGCCGGCCGGCTTCAGCGCGCGATGCAGATTGGTGAAGGACGCGATCGGATCGGCAAAGAACATCACGCCGAAGCGTGAAGCGAGCAGATCGAAGCTCGCCGGCTCGAACGGATAAACGGTCGCATCCGCCAGCACGAAGTCGAGCGGCAGGCCCTTCGGCGCGAGCGCCCGCGCCTGCGCCAGCATCGGCTCGGAGACGTCGAGGCCGAGCGCGAAGCCATCGGGCGCCACCGCCTTTGCGAAGGCAAACGTCGTCGCGCCGGAGCCGCAGCCGACATCCAGAACGCGCTCGCCGGGCTTCGGCGTGGCGCGGTCGATCAACACGTCGGCAATAGGGCCGAGCAGCTTCTCCTGCGCCGCGTGGCGATCGGCCCAGCGCTGCCCGCTCGGCCCGTTCCAATAGGCGATCTGGTCGGCGTTCTCTGCGTGCCCGGCGGGTCGTTCCATTCAAGGCTCCATCATCTATTCTTGCTCTATCATAGAAGCCTGTTCGGTCGAAAAGCGGGCGCCCTAACGTCAGGCACGTGTGAGAGCGCCTTGGAGGTCGCGCGACGGATTGCCGCGTCGGCGCGTACCGGCCCGTCCGGGCCGCGTCCGATCAGAGACTGACTTTCGGAAAACTGTTGATGTCCGCAGCACTGGACTGCACGCGTCGAACCGTCAGAACCCTCTGCTAGCAAAGAGGTTCTTCTGGACGCCATCCGGTCCCTTCGAAGGGCTAAGGCTCGCACCCTCTGCTCCCACGAGACCGACACCAGAAACGCTGTGTCGCGAAAAGCCCGGCTCGCGGCTGGATATGCACAGGCGAGCCGCACACTTTCCGCGATTGTAGCCTTCCTGCAACAGCATTCTGAATCAAACTTCGTATGTTTGTCCGAGGAGTCGATTGTGGCTTGGCGAGGGGTCGCTTGGCCGCGGTCTGGTGGAATGGGAATGTTTGGAATGAAGCAGGTTGCGCCCGCCCTCGTGGCATTGGTGACGTTTTCCGGATCATCATTGGCAGCCGACCTTCCGCGCAAATACGCCAAGCCACCGGCTGTCGCCGCAGCTTTCGTCAACTGGACCGGCTGCTATGTCGCGGGCGGCGGCGGCTACGGCATGTGGAATCAGGAAAATTCGACTTTTGTCGACGGTCCGCCCCGCTTTCAGAATGCCGATACGATCACCACCGGTGGCCGCGGGTACTTCGGGACGGTACAGGCGGGATGCGACTATCAGTTTGCGGCGGCCAGCGAGCGCTTCGTGATCGGCGCCTTCGGTGATTATGATTTCGCCAGTCTAACCGGGCGGCTCACTCCCTCCGGCTTCTCGATGGTTGGCGACGAGAAAATGAGCTCGGCCTGGGCGGTCGGCGGCCGGCTCGGCTGGCTGGCGACGCCTAGCCTGCTGACCTATGTCTCGGCGGGTTACACCGAAGCGACTTTCGACCGCACGAACTTCAATCTGAACTTTCCGCCCTTCGGAGTTGCGGCCGGCCTCTATCAGGACAAGCGAACCTACGATGGCTGGTTCATCGGCTCCGGCGCCGAATATGCGTTGGGCTTCCTGCCGGGTCTCTTCTGGAAAACGGAATACCGCTTCTCCGACTTCAATGTCGGCACAAATCCGATCCGGGATACGGCGAGCGGATTGCCGATCGGCTTTTCCGAGGATTCGAAGAAGTACGTCCACACTGTCCGCAGCGAGTTGGTCTACCGCTTCAATTCGAGCGGCCCCGCCGCCGATGTGACGTCCCCTGCCTATCTGAAGGCGCCTCCGGCCCCCACGCCGCTCACGAATTGGACCGGCTGCCACGTCGGCGGCGGCGGAGGCTATGGGCTCTGGAATCAGGACAACACGACCTACATCGATGGCCCCACCAGAACCCGCTTCAGCGATACAGCAACGACCGGAGGCCGCGGCTTCTTCGGGACTGTGCAGGGCGGCTGCGACTACCAGTTTGCGGCAGCGGGCGCGGCCTTCGTCGTCGGCGCATTCGGCGACTACGATATCGGCAGCCTCAAGGGCCAGCTCAGCCCGCCTCGCTTCGGGATCGTGGGTGAAGAGAAGATGAGCTCGGCCTGGGCGGGCGGCGGCCGGCTCGGCTGGCTGGCGACCCCGAGCCTCCTGACCTATTTCTCAGTCGGCTATACCGAAGCCAGCTTTGACCGTACCGATTTCACCCTCAACGCTGCGCCGTTCGGAAGACCAAGCGGCGTGTTCATGGACAAGCGTACCTACAGGGGCTGGTTCATCGGCGCCGGCGAAGAACACGCGCTGAAGATCGTGCCGGGCTTGTTCTGGAAGACCGAATATCGGTTCTCTGAATTCGACACCGCAACGAACGCCGTCCGCGACACGGCAACGGGTCTGTCCGTTGGAGCGTCGATCGATTCCGAGAAATGGGTTCACGCCGTTCGCAGCCAGCTGGTCTATCGCTTCAACTGGGGCGGAGGCCCCGTCGTGGCGAAGTACTGATCACCCCACTGCTGGTCGTCGCTAAGGCAAAGCTCCGGTTCGTCCGGGGCTTTTGCTTTCTGCATTCGGTCATACGAAAGTCTGGAACAGAGTTGCGCTTTGGGCTCCGGACCCGACGCAAGCGTCTCATCCGCGCGCATTGCGGCCGCATTGTTTCACCGAACGGCCACATCGGAATCAGATGCCAACCAGATTTCCGCGCTAGGTTCGCGCTTCCTCAAACTGGAAAAGGCATGACCATGCGCAGCTTCACGGCATCCGTCATCGTTGCAGTTCTCTCGCTGGGAACACCTGCCCTGGTGCAGGCACAGGGCGCATCGTCGCAATCCGACACCGAGCAATCGTCCACGCAATCCAGCACTGTGATCCGGAGCATACAGGTTGTGGACGTCAAGGAACTGCAGCCGGCCGTGCGCGCGAAGGTCGATGAACTCGTGGCGCATACGAGCGAGACGGACATCCAGTCGCTTCGGCAGTCCATCGACGCCACACCGCAGGCCGCCTCCGTGCTCAAGGCCAAGGGCTTGAGCTCGGCACAAGTCGTCGCGATCAACATCGTCGACGGTGTCCTGACCATGTTCACCAAGACAGCCTGACACCCGCAGCATGATCGCTGGCTCCTCGGCCTTACGTCGAGATCGCGCTGCGAGAAAGACTGCCCTGCAGCGGACCTGCTGCAGGGCTGGCCGTGTCCGACATGAAAGCTCTCACCGGGCCGGCAATTGCAGCCGGGCGGGCGCGCTCGGCCCTTGCTTCGGCCCCCGCCGGGGCGCTAAAGAGGCGCCATTGGGCGGTTAGCTCAGCTGGTTAGAGCATCTCGTTTACACCGAGAGGGTCCGCGGTTCGAATCCGTGACCGCCCACCAGCCTTCGCTCGCATCGCGAGCTACGGCTCGGCAGGCCAGCACAGCAAGGTCATAAGCGCGAAGCGATCGAAGGCTGCCGCGCCGAAGCCCAACGGGCGAAGGCGGGCTCGGCCAGCCAACTTCAATCCTGCGGCCGCCCCGGCAGCAGCGGCACGGCATCGATCCACACCGCTGCCGATTGGCACCAGATCTGCCTCACCGGCCGCAGCGCATCCCGCTGGCGGATCGAGCCCCAACGGATGCCCCAATCGTCGGCCTGGTCGCCCTCGCCGCTGGTGAACAGCGGGGAACCGCAATCGGCACAGAAATGCTGAAAGCGCATCCGGCCGTTGTCGCCGCGCTTGCCGTAGATCTTGGGCGAGCCACGGGTCAGGCGGACATCGGCCTTGGTGCAGATGGCCGTCACGCGGAACGGCGAGCCGGTCAGCGTCTGGCAATCGGTGCAGTGACAGACCGAGACTGCCTCCGGATCGACCTCGGCCTCGAACGCGACCTTCCCGCAATGGCATTGCCCATCGACGTGCATTGCCTCCTCCCCTTCCCCAAACAAAAACGGCGCCCGAAGGCGCCGTTTTATCATCATTTTCGAGCTGCGATCTCAGTGAGCGGTCAGGCCGCCGGCGGCTTCATCGCCGTCCGGCTTCACCGTCACCTTGGTGTCCTCTTCCCAGACGATCGGCGTAGGCTTCTTCACCAGCGCCTTGGCGACGACGTCATCGAGGCGCGAGACCGGGATGATCTCCATGCCGCCCTTGATCGCATCGGAAATCTCCGTGAGATCCTTGGCGTTGTCCTCGGGGATCAGCACCGTCTTGATGCCGCCGCGGGCCGCAGCCAGCAGCTTCTCCTTGAGGCCGCCGATCGGCAGCACGCGGCCGCGCAGCGTGATCTCGCCGGTCATCGCGACATCATGGCGGACCGGGATGCCGGTCATGACCGAGATGATCGCGGTGGCCATCGCAACACCTGCGGACGGGCCATCCTTCGGCGTCGCCCCTTCCGGCACGTGCACGTGGATGTCGCGCTTGTCGAACAGCGGCGGCTCGACGCCGTAGTTGATCGCGCGCGAGCGGACGTAGGACGCCGCCGCGGAGATCGACTCCTTCATGACGTCGCGCAGATTGCCCGTGACCGTCATCTTGCCCTTGCCGGGCATCATGACGCCTTCGATCGTCAGCAGCTCGCCGCCGACATCGGTCCAGGCAAGGCCGGTGACGATACCGACCTGCGGCTCGCTCTCGATCTCGCCGAAGCGGTACTTCGGCACGCCGAGCAACTCTTCCAGAGTCTTCTCGGTGACCTTGACCGACTTCTTCTTGGAGATCATCAGCTCCTTCACCGCCTTGCGGGCCAGTGTAGAGAGCTCACGCTCCAGGTTACGCACGCCCGCTTCGCGGGTGTAGCGGCGGATCAGAAGCAGCAGCGCCTCGTCGTCGATCGAGAACTCCTTGGAGTCCAGGCCGTGCTTGGACACCGCGTTCGGGATCAGGTGCTTGCGCGAGATCTCGACCTTCTCGTTCTCGGTGTAGCCCGCGATCCGGATGATCTCCATGCGGTCCATCAGGGGCCCCGGAATATTGAGCGTATTCGCGGTGGTGATGAACATCACGTTGGACAGATCGTAGTCGACCTCGAGATAGTGGTCGTTGAAGGTCCCGTTCTGCTCGGGGTCGAGAACCTCGAGCAGCGCCGAGGACGGATCGCCGCGGAAATCGGCGCCCATCTTGTCGATCTCGTCCAAGAGGAACAGCGGATTGGACGACTTCGCCTTGCGCATCGACTGGATGATCTTGCCGGGCATCGAGCCGATATAGGTGCGGCGGTGACCGCGGATCTCGGCCTCGTCGCGCACGCCGCCGAGCGAGACGCGCACGAACTCGCGCCCCGTCGCCTTCGCGATCGACTTGCCGAGCGAGGTCTTGCCGACGCCGGGAGGCCCGACCAGGCACAGGATCGGCCCCGTCAGCTTGTTGGCGCGCGACTGCACCGCGAGGTACTCGACGATACGCTCCTTGACCTTCTCCAGCCCATAGTGATCGGAGTCCAGGATGGCTTGCGCCTGCTCCAGGTCCTTCTTCACCTTGGACTTCTTGTTCCACGGGATCGACAGCAGCCAATCCAGATAGTTGCGCACGACGGTCGCTTCCGCGGACATCGGCGACATCTGGCGCAGCTTCTTCAATTCATGCTGCGCCTTCTCGCGCGCTTCCTTGGAGAGCTTGGTCTTCGAGATCTTCTCTTCGAGATCGGCGAGCTCGTCGCGACCGTCGTCGTCGCCGAGTTCCTTCTGGATCGCCTTCATCTGCTCGTTGAGATAATACTCGCGCTGGGTCTTCTCCATCTGGCGCTTGACGCGCGAACGGATGCGCTTCTCGACCTGCAGCACCGAGATCTCGCTCTCCATCAGACCCAGCACCTTCTCCAGGCGCGTGGTGACCGACAGCGTCTCCAGGATGCCCTGGCGATCGGCGATCTTGACCGCGAGATGCGAGGCAACGGTGTCGGCGAGCTTGGCGAAATCGGTGATTGCCTGCACGACGCCGACGACCTCGGCGGAGATCTTCTTGTTGAGCTTCACATAGCTCTCGAAGTCGGACACGACCGAGCGCGCCAGCGCTTCCGCCTCGACCGATTTCGCATCGGTGTCGGCAAGCGCGACGGCGGTCGCCTCATAATAGTCGGCGCGGTCGGTGTACTTCGCCACGCGCGCACGCTCGAGCCCTTCGACCAGCACCTTCACGGTGCCGTCGGGAAGCTTCAGGAGCTGCAGCACGCTGGCAAGCGTGCCGGTCTCGTAAATCGCATCGGGCGCCGGATCATCGTCGGACGCGTTCTTCTGCGTCGCGAGCATGATCAGCGCGTCGTTCTTCATCACCTCTTCGAGTGCGCGGATCGACTTCTCGCGACCGACGAAGAGCGGAACGATCATGTGCGGGAAGACGACGATGTCGCGCAGCGGCAGCACGGGATAGGCGTGTGCTTCGCCATGAACGATTGTTGGCCGGGGTTTTGGATTGGTCATGGCCTTTTCCTTTTGCTTTGCCCCCTTGCACGCAGCCCGCGATCATGCGCAACCGCCACAAGGTGCCGAGGTGATCCGCAGAACCGGTCGGTCCTCTACAAGTTGGACCGGCTCGCCGGAACGGAACTGAGGCGAATCTTGAAGAGAATTTTCGCTCGCCGCCGACATTAGGTGGCTATCGACCCGGGGGGTGTCAAGTCATTGAAAAACGCGCGCCATCAGGCGCTTACGCAACGCGGCAAGCGACGCAACACCGGCTGCGGAACCACGGCTCCGCAGCCAACTCGAGGAGACGATTGGAGCTTTCCAGCGCCGTCAGATCAGGCGCTGGCGTTCTCGACGGCACGATCGGACCGATCGGCATAGATGTACAGCGGACGCGCCGTGCCTTCCACGACTTCGCGGGAAATCACGACTTCTTCCACACCTTCCAGGCCCGGCAGGTCGAACATGGTCTCGAGCAGGATCGCCTCGAGGATCGAACGCAGGCCTCGCGCGCCGGTCTTGCGCTCGATCGCCTTGCGGGCAACCGCGCCAAGCGCCTCGTCGGCGAAAGTCAGCTCGATGTTCTCCATTTCGAACAGCCGCTGGTACTGTTTCACCAGCGCGTTCTTCGGCTCCGTCAGGATCTTCTTCAGCGAGGTCTCGTCGAGATCCTCAAGCGTCGCCACGACGGGCAGACGGCCGACGAACTCGGGGATGAGGCCGTACTTCAGGAGGTCCTCAGGCTCGACGTGACGGAAGATCTCGCCGGTCCGGCGATCCTCCGGCGCGAGCACTTGGGCGCCGAAGCCGATCGAGGTCGACCGACCGCGCGCCGAGATGATCTTCTCGAGGCCGGCAAAGGCGCCGCCGCAGATGAACAGGATGTTGGTGGTATCCACCTGCAGGAACTCCTGCTGCGGATGCTTGCGGCCGCCCTGCGGCGGGACCGAAGCCACCGTGCCTTCCATGATCTTGAGCAGCGCCTGCTGCACGCCCTCACCCGACACGTCGCGCGTGATCGAGGGGTTGTCGGACTTGCGGCTGATCTTGTCGATTTCGTCGATGTAGACGATGCCGCGCTGGGCGCGCTCGACGTTGTAGTCGGCGGCCTGGAGCAGCTTCAGGATGATGTTCTCGACGTCCTCGCCGACATAGCCGGCTTCGGTCAGCGTCGTCGCATCGGCCATCGTGAACGGCACGTCCAGGATGCGGGCGAGCGTCTGCGCGAGCAGCGTCTTGCCCGAGCCGGTCGGACCGATCAGCAGGATGTTCGACTTCGCGAGCTCGACGTCGTTGTGCTTGGTCTGATGGTTGAGGCGCTTGTAGTGGTTGTGCACCGCGACCGACAGGACCTTCTTCGCATGGCTCTGGCCGATGACGTAGTCGTCCAGCACCTTGCAGATTTCCTTCGGCGTCGGAATACCGTCGCGCGACTTGACCAGCGAGGATTTGTTCTCCTCGCGGATGATGTCCATGCAGAGCTCGACGCACTCGTCGCAGATGAAGACCGTGGGACCCGCGATCAGTTTGCGGACTTCGTGCTGGCTCTTGCCGCAGAACGAGCAATATAGCGTGTTCTTGGAGTCGCTCGTGCCGACCTTACTCATTCATGTCTCCGTCCGCGGTTCGATCCCGTTCCGCTCGATCGCTCCATTCCGACACGATGGTCGGCATGAAGCTTAAGTAGAGCAAATTCCGTACCAAAAAAGACCCTACGCTTTACTACATTCCGTGCGAATCACGGTGGTTCGATTCTCCCGCGATCATAGCCGATCAATCGTAGCCAACCATGCTGTCACCCGACTATCAAGAATTCGCTAATCGGGGGTCGCCGGCTACCCGTGACAATACCGTGATTTCCGGTCTTGGCACGGGCGAAGTGATGGAAAACACCCCGGCGTTGCTGGATTGCCACGAAAAACAAGCACGAAAGCGGAACTTTCTGCTTGTCGCAGGGCGCAAAACCGCGTTTTGCGCCGTGCGCACGCGCACCTAACGTGAACGCCGCCCTGACGGGTCCACGGCAAACCGAGGGCTCGTCGTGACGCCTCAGTAGTGCTACGGGGCCTTCGCCGGCGCCGGCTCCTCGGCGCGCTTATCGATCACCTTGTCGACCAAGCCGAACTCCTTGGCGTCGTTCGCAGTGAGGAACTTATCGCGTTCCAGCGCATCCTCGATCGACTTGTAGGTCTGGCCGGTGTGCTTGACGTAGATCTCGTTGAGCCGCTTCTTCAGGTTCAGGATCTCCTGGGCGTGCAGCATGATGTCGGTTGCCTGGCCCTGGAAGCCGCCGGAGGGCTGGTGCACCATGATGCGCGCGTTCGGCAGCGAGAAGCGCATGTCCTTCTCGCCGGCGCAAAGCAGCAGCGAGCCCATCGAAGCCGCCTGACCGGTGCACAGGGTCGAGACCGGCGGGCGGATGAACTGCATGGTGTCGTAGATCGCAAGGCCCGACGTCACCACGCCGCCCGGCGAGTTGATGTACATCGAGATTTCCTTCTTCGGATTTTCCGCCTCGAGGAACAGGAGCTGCGCGACGATCAGCGTCGACATGCCGTCCTCGACCGGGCCGGTCACGAAGATGATGCGCTCCTTCAAAAGGCGCGAGAAAATGTCGTAGGCGCGCTCGCCACGGTTGGTCTGCTCGACCACCATGGGCACGAGGTTCATGTAGGTTTCAACCGGATCGCGCATGAGTCACCTAGGGTTTCGGAGACGGACATCGCCGGGCTGGCTTGCCAGCTTGGCTGGATTTGCCGGAAGGCGAATGGACGTCCTGTGATGCAGGAACTTGGGTAAGAAGCAGAAAGTCGTAGCGACAGATATAGCCCATTTCGCTTCTGACAAGTGCGCAGCGCATTAAGGCTTAATCCGTGGGGCAGTTGAAGCTGATTCGCACAAAGAGGCCCAGCCGGCCACCTGGCTAGCTGGGCCTCTTCGCTCATCATCCTTAATAGCGGACTATCTCAAACCCTTCAGGCCGCGGTCTTTTCCGCTTCGTCGTCCTTGTAGAGGTCCTCGCGCGAAACCTTCTTCTCGGTCACGTTGGCGAGCTCGAGGATGAAGTCGACCACCTTGTCCTCGTAGATCGGTGCACGAAGCTGGGCCAACGCCTGGGCGTTGTTGCGGTAGAAGTCCCAGACCTCCTTTTCGCGGCCGGGCATCGAGCGCGCGCGCTCGATCACGGCGCGGCCGACCTCGTCGTCGGTCACCGTGATCTTGTTCTTCTCGCCGATCTCGGAGAGCACGAGGCCGAGCCGCACGCGGCGATCGGCGATCTTGCGGTACTCCTCCTTCGCCTTGTCCTCGGTGGTGTCCTCGTCGGCAAAGGTCTTGCCGGCGGAGTCCATCTCGGCCTTGACCGAGTTCCACATCAGATTGAACTCCTCGTCCACCAGCGAGGGCGGCGCCTCGAAGCGATGCGCCTCGTCGAGGCGGTCGAGCAGCGCGCGCTTGACGCGCTGGCGCGTGGCGGTGGCGAACTCGGCAACGAGGCGCTCGCGCGCGGCCTCTTTGAGCTTGTCCAGCGATTCCAGGCCGAGCGACTTGGCGAACTCGTCGTCGATCGCAAGGTCCTGCGGCGCCTCGATCAGGGTCGCGGTGGTCTCGAACTCGGCCGGCTGCCCGGCGAGCTTGTCGTTCATGTAGTTCTTCGGAAAGGACACCTTCAGCGTGCGCGTCTCACCCGCGCCGATGCCGATGAGCTGCTCCTCGAAGCCCGGAATGAAGGTGTTGGAGCCGATCAGGACCTGGATGCCCTCGCCGGTGCCGCCTTCGAAGATTTCGCCGTTGATGCGGCCCGTGAAGTTGATGGTAACGCGGTCGCCCGACTCAGCCTTGGTGCCCTCGCCCTTGGCGGCATAGGTGCGGTTGGAATCGGCAATGCGCTTGATCGCCTCGTCGACATCGGCGTCGGTGACATCAGCAACTGGCTTCTCGACCTGGAAGCTCTTGAAGTCGGCGAGCGCGATCGCCGGCACTACTTCGATGGCGACCGTGTAGGTCAAATCCGTCTTGCCGCTCAGCAGTTCCTCGACCTCGGCCTGCTCGCTAGGCATGGTGATTTTCGGCTCGGTCGCAAGGCGAAAGCCGCGCTCGGAGAACAGCTGCGTGTTGGTGTCGCGGATGGTCTGGTCGATGGTCTCGGCCATCACCGAGCGACCATAGACCTTCTTCAGATGCGAGACCGGCACCTTGCCCGGACGGAAGCCGTTGATACGGACCTTGTCCTTGAGGTCGACGAGCTTGGCGCCGGCCTTGGCGTCGAGATCAGACGCGGGAACGCTGATCTTGAACTCGTGCTTCAAACCTTCCGAGAGGGTTTCTGTGACCTGCATGGCGTCCAATCTTCTTTTCGTTCGGCCCCGGCACGTCGCGCGTCGGGACGCTGTCATTAATCGATCCGGCGCGAGGCAAACGCCTCCACACCGGTGGTTCATCGGACCTGCTTCCTGACGGACGATCATCCGCGCGGAAGCAGGCCTCGTAATCCGTGCAAACGCGATAAGCGCTTGGTGCGGGCGGAGGGACTCGAACCCCCACAACTTTCGTCACTGGAACCTAAATCCAGCGCGTCTACCAGTTCCGCCACGCCCGCGTGAATTCGCATCAAGACCGGCCGCGATGCCGCGGGCGGCCGGGCTTATAGCATGTGCCTGACTGTTCGCAGCAAAAAAATGGCCTGATGGAGGCAAGCTTCAAGTAGGCACTGCGGCTGGACTTATCCAGCACGGCGTGGTCCGGATCGTGCCATGACAACGCGGATCCATGCTCCCCATCGGCGCGAGGTTTTGGCCGGCTTAGGGGCCTCGGCAGCCGGGCTGATCGTGGGCGGTGCAGGCCCATCCGTCACGGCCCAGCTCGCGCTGCAGGCGAGACCGGCAACGCTGGCTTTGAGACCGGGTCAGCCGGCTACACCAATCTGGGAGCTGGCCGCCGTAAGCCACCTCAGAGACGTGCGTCTCAAGCGTTTCGACCGCTGCCAGGTGGTCTTCAGCAACAACCTCCCTGTGCCGATTGCGCCAGTCTGGTACAGCCTCCACGCGCCGATGGCCGCCGACCCGCTCCGCGGCCGCGCCCCGGCAGCGCCGGATGCGACAGAAACAACAATTATTTCAGTGCCTAATGCAGGCACCCTGCTGGCCGACTTCCGCCTCTTCGAGCACCGCCTGCAGCAGCCCGCACGCGCGCTTCCGATCATCGTGGCCGAAACCGGCCCGGTCGCCGTCGATCGTGATGAGCTCCTGCTGATCCAGGAATGGCGCCTGCGGCCGGATGGCACCGCGGTCCCGCCGGGCCAGGACCCGAAGGACACGACGCCGCTTTACACAATCAACGGCAAGACTTCATTCGAACTCTCAGCTTCGGCGGGCGAGCGGCTGCGGCTACGCTTCATCAACGGCTCGCAACGCTCTGTTCTCGCAATCAAATTGGAAAACCACGAAGTCCGCGTGATGGCCCTCGACGGCCAGCCGGCCGAGCCGTTCCCCGCGCGCAACGGCGCGTTGGTGCTGGCCCCGGGTGCGCGGGCCGACGCCTTCGTGGATGCGGCCAGTTCGGCCCCGTTTATGCTGCATGACGGCAAGGCGGTGCGCCAGGTCGGACACCTGACTGTCTCCGGGAAGCTGGAGCGCGCTCCGCTGCCGCCGCCCCAACCGCTCCCGCCGAATGATCTGCCCGAGAAGCTCGAGCTGAGAGGCGCCCTGCGGTTCGATGTCGCGCTCGGTACGGCCGATGCCGGCTGGGCACGGCCCGCGACCTTCTCCACCGCCTCCGCCCCTGCCTTCCGCGCCAAGACCGGCCGCACCGTGGTGCTGGCGCTGCAGAACCCCGCCCCGGTCACCACCGTGTTTCACCTGCACGGCCACCATTTCCGGCTGCTCGACAAGCTCGACGACGGCTGGAAGCCCTATTGGCTCGACACGCTCGCGATCGAGCCTGGCCAGACCCAGCGCATCGCGTTCGCCGCGACCTCGCCCGGACGCTGGCTGATCGAATCCGTCGTGACCGACTGGGCCGCGCCGCGGCTGGTGCGCTGGTACGGGGTGGAGTGAACGTTCAGTATTCGATGCCCAGCGCGTCATAGATCCGCCGGTGCACGGCCGGCAGCGTCTCGGTCAGATCCTCCGCGATCAGGCCCGGCCCAGCTTCGCTTCCCGCCTCGCCATGCATCCAGACGCCGATGCTGGCGGCCTCGAACGCCGGCACGCCTTGCGCCAGGAGCCCGGCGATGATCCCGGACAGCACGTCGCCGGCGCCGGCCGTGGCGAGCCAGGGCGGCGCATTGGCGGCGATGGTGGCGCGGCCGTCGGGGGCGGCGATTGTGGTGTCCGGGCCCTTCAGCAGCACGACGGCGCCGCAGCGCTCGGCGGCGGCGCGGACGCGCTCGAGCTTGGAGCGGCCGGGATGCTTGTTGCTGAGGTCGGAGAACAGGCGCGGAAACTCGCCTTCGTGCGGGGTCAGCACCACCGCATTGTCCTGCGAGGACTTGATCGATTCGAACAGGCGCTCGGGGGTTGCGGCAAAGCTGGTCAGCGCATCCGCATCGAGCACCAGATGCCGCTGCGCGGTAAGCGCGGTGTGGACGAGATCGCAGGTGCGCTCACCGATGCCCGCACCGGGGCCGATGATGCAGGTGTTGTAGCGTTTGTCGCCGAGCAGCTCGCCGAACTCGACCGCGGTATCGACGGGGCGCACCATCACCGCGGTGAGCGCGGCAGCATTGATCGCGAGCGCATCGCGCGGGCTCGCCAGCGTCACGAGGCCCGCGCCGGCGCGCAGCGCGCCGCGCGCGGCGAGCCGTGCCGCGCCGGTCGCGGCTGCGTCGCCCGAGACCGCGAGCACGTGACCGCGCGCATATTTGTGGCCATCGATGCGCGGCACCGGAAACGCCGCGCCCCAGAGATCCGGATCGTTCTCGAAGGTCTGCGGCGCGATCTCCTCCAGCACCTGCGCATCGATGCCGATGTCGGCAGCGCGCACACGGCCGCAATGCATGCGCCCGGGCAACAGCAGATGCGCCGGCTTCTTGCGGAAGAAGGTGACGGTCTCGGTGGCGTTCACCGCCACGCCCATCACGGCCGCGCTGGTGCCGTTGATGCCGCTCGGCAGGTCGACCGCCAGCACCGCGGCACCGTTGGCGTTGATCGCCTCGATCATGGCGCGCGCTTCGCCATCCACGGTGCGGCTGAGGCCGGCGCCGAACAGCGCATCGATGATCAGCGCAGGCCTGCCGATCGCCTGCGGGTTGAACGGCAGCACCGGGTGCTTCCAGCCGCGCGCGGCCGAGGCGGCATCGCCCTGGAGCTGGTCCCGCTCGCACATCAGGATCACCGAAACCTCGCGCCCCTGCGCGGCGAGCTCGGCCGCGGCCACGAAACCGTCCCCGCCATTGTTGCCGGGGCCGGCGACGATCAGGATCGGCCCCTCCTCCACCAGCGCATGGGCGGCCTCGGCGACCGCCTGGCCGGCGCTGAGCATCAGCTTGAAACCGGGCGTGCCGGCCGCGATGGCAAGCTGGTCGGCTCGCTGCATTTCGGCGTTGGTCAGAACTTCCATGCCACTTCCTAGTACAAACGCCTCTTGAACAGGCATCTTTTGCGCCGATCCGGCGGTGGGAACGTCGAAATGCACATATATTGAACCGTTTGCCTATTTTGCGGTCTTCGGTATTTTGTGCAGGTCGGCACCATCACTCAGAGATGCTCGTTAAAAGGCTGATAACGCTCCGATAATCAGGGCATTTGCAACTTGGCATAGACCCTGCTTTCGAGGAAGCCGCTTCGGTTCGTCGTGCTCACTGACATCTTGAAGGGCGTGGCCGGCCGTTGTTGCCGGACGGGTCAGGGATCCCGGCACAGAGAAGACAAGATCGTGCGTTGAGAAATGCGCGTCCTGACGAAGACGTTGCTATTGGATCGAAAGGCCGGGAGTCGCGCAGTGAAGAAAATCGAAGCCATCATCAAGCCATTCAAGCTCGACGAGGTGAAGGAAGCGCTTCAAGAAGTCGGTCTGCAGGGCATCACCGTCACCGAGGCCAAGGGCTTTGGCCGGCAGAAGGGTCACGCCGAACTTTACCGCGGCGCAGAATACATCGTCGACTTCCTGCCGAAGGTCAAAATCGAGATCGTGATCGGCGACGATCTGGTCGAGCGCGCCATCGACGCGATCCGCCGCGCCGCGCAGACCGGCCGCATCGGCGACGGCAAGATTTTCGTCTCCAACATCGAAGAGGCGATCCGCATCCGAACCGGCGAATCCGGGCTGGACGCTATCTGAACCGGGTGCTATCCCGCATTTTGCGACACTCTGACAAGAAATAAGGCTGCTTCGGCGGCCTGATTTCGTTTGTGCGGTCGCGCGCGAACTCGCCAAAAGCGAGAACAATCTTGCTCACCTGAAAACCGACCCGCAGAGCCATAAGGGGTATGCATGAAGACCGCCAAAGACGTCCTGAAATCGATCAAGGACAACGACGTGAAGTACGTCGACCTGCGCTTCACCGATCCGCGCGGCAAGTGGCAGCACGTCACGTTCGACGTCAGCATGATCGATGAAGACATCTTCGCCGAAGGGACGATGTTCGACGGCTCCTCGATTGCCGGCTGGAAGGCGATCAACGAGTCCGACATGTGCCTGATGCCCGATCCGGTGACCGCGACGATCGACCCGTTCTTCGCCGAGACCACCATGGTCATCACCTGCGACGTGCTCGAGCCGACCACCGGCGAGCCCTACAACCGCGACCCCCGCGGCATCGCCAAGAAGGCCGAGGCGATGGTGAAGTCGATGGGCGTGGGCGACGCCGTGTTCGTCGGCCCCGAAGCCGAGTTCTTCGTGTTCGACGACGTGCGCTTCTCCTCCACCCCCTACAACACCGGTTTCCGCCTCGACTCCTCGGAGCTGCCGACCAACTCCGACACCGAATATGAAGGCGGCAATCTCGGCCACCGCGTCCGCACCAAGGGCGGCTATTTCCCGGTGCCGCCGCAGGACTCGGTGCAGGACATGCGCTCGGAGATGCTGGGCGCCATGGCCAAGATGGGCGTCAAGGTCGAGAAGCATCACCACGAGGTCGCTTCCGCCCAGCACGAGCTCGGCATGAAGTTCGACACGCTGACGCTGATGGCCGACCACATCCAGATCTACAAATACTGCATCCACCAGGTCGCGCACATCTACGGCAAGACCGCCACCTTCATGCCGAAGCCGGTCTACGGCGACAACGGCTCGGGCATGCACGTGCACCAGTCGATCTGGAAGGACGGCAAGCCGGTGTTCGCCGGCAACAAGTACGCCGACCTGTCGGAGACCTGCCTCCACTATATCGGCGGCATCATCAAGCACGCCAAGGCGATCAACGCCTTCACCAACCCGTCGACCAACTCCTACAAGCGTCTGGTCCCGGGCTATGAAGCCCCCGTGCTGCTCGCCTATTCCGCGCGCAACCGCTCGGCGTCGTGCCGCATCCCCTACACCGCTTCGCCGAAGGCCAAGCGCGTCGAGGTGCGCTTCCCCGATCCGCTCGCCAATCCCTATCTCGGTTTCGCCGCGATGCTGATGGCCGGCCTCGACGGCATCAAGAACAAGATGGATCCGGGTCCGGCCATGGACAAGGACCTCTACGATCTGCCGAAGGAAGAGCTGAAGCAGATCCCGACCGTGTGCGGCTCGCTTCGCGAGGCGCTCGAAAACCTCGACAAGGACCGCGCCTTCCTCAAGGCCGGCGGCGTGTTCGACGACGACTTCATCGACGCCTATATCGAGCTGAAGATGACCGAGGTTGAGCGCTTCGAGATGACCCCGCACCCGGTTGAGTTCGACATGTACTATTCGGGCTAAGCGGTCCGAACTATCCGCGACAAGCAAAAGGCGCTTCCGGAAGGAGGCGCCTTTTCGTTTGAGGGGTCTCGACCGCTACCACGTCGCCGTGAACGCCCGCTGCAGCTCGGCCGGAGCCGTGGCGCCCGCTCGCGATCAGCACCTCGCCGCTTTCTGTTAGGGGTTGTCAGGTCGCGGCATCAAATGGTCGAGCAGGCCGGTGGGGAGCGGAAACACCACGGTCGACGAGCGTTCACCGGCGATGTCGTGCAGAGCTGCGAAGTAACGTAGCTGCATTGCCTGAGGCTCCTGCGCCAGGATCCGGCCGGCTTCGACGAGCTTTTCGGCGGCCTGCTGCTCGCCCATCGCATTGATTACCTTGGCTCGCCGCAAGCGCTCCGCCTCAGCCTGTTTGGCAATCGCGCGAACCATGGTTTCGTTGATATCGACGTCCTTGATCTCTATGCCGGTGACCTTGATGCCCCAGACGTCAGTCTGCTTGTCGAGAATCTCCTGGATATCGGCGTTCAACCTGTCGCGCTCGGCAAGCATCTCGTCGAGCTCATGCTTGCCGAGCACCGAACGCAACGTGGTCTGGGCGAGCTGGCTGGTCGCCGCCATGTAGTCGCCGACCTTGATGATGGCGCGCTCGGGGTCGACGATGCGGAAGTACAGGACGGCGTTGACCTTGACGGAGACGTTGTCCCGCGAAATCACGTCCTGCGGCGGCACCACCTGCACCATCACCCGCAGATCGACCTTGACGAGTTGCTGCACGATCGGGATGAGGAGTATCAGGCCCGGGCCCTTCACACCGGTAAAGCGGCCGAGCGTGAAGACGACGCCGCGCTCGTATTCGCGCAGGATTCGAATGGCCTGGGATAGAAACACGATGACAAGCAGCGCAAGCGCCGCATACGTCAGATATTCCAGCGTCATGATGTACCTCCCTCGCCTGTCCGGGCGGGTGTGCGGCGTATCAGCAGCGTCAGGTCGACGACATTGGCGACCTCCACCGTCTCTCCGGGCTTGAAGGTTTCGGCGCCGCGCGCCTGCCAACGCTCACCATGGGCGAAGACATGACCTTCGTTCCCGTTCCAGTCGAGAACCTCGGCGGGTAAGCCGCGCATGGCCTGTGCGCCGACCAGCGCAGGAGCTTTGCGGGCGCGCCGAAGTGAGCCAAGCACGATCAGAGCAAAGCCGCTGAACACGACCGCAGTGGTGCCGATCACCCACCACGACAGTTGGTATCCAGGCGCCTCGCTCCTGAAGAGCATCATTGCTCCCAGCACGAAAGCGATGATCCCGCCGAAGCCGACCACCACGGTCGGGTTGAAGGCTTCGACGGTGAGAAGCACGAGTCCCACCAGCATCAGGGCGAGGCCGGCATAGTTGATCGGCAGCAAATTGAGCGCGTAGAGGCCGATCAGCAGGCAGATCGCGCCGATAACTCCGGGGGCGACGGCTCCGGGAGACATGAACTCGAAGATCAGGCCGTAGATGCCGACCATCAGGAGAATGAACGCCACGTTCGGGTTGGTGATGACCGCCAGGAACCGGGATATCTGTCCGGGCTCGATGGCTTCGACGACAGCATCCTTTGTTGCGAGGCGTTGCGTCTTGCCGCCTGCGAGCTCCACCACACGGCCATCAACCTGCCGCAGCAATTCAGCCTGATCGCGCGCGACGAGATCGATGGCATGTGCCTCCAGCGCGCCGTTGGCGGAGAGTGTTGCGGCCTCGCGGACCGCCCTCTCCGCCCACTCCGCATTGCGGTTGCGCAGCTCGGCGAGGCTTCGGATGAAGGCGACGGCATCGTTCGTGGCCTTCGCCGTAATCGCGTCCTTCGGCTCATCCTTCTTGTCTTTGCCATCCTTGTCGGGTGTGCCGCTCGGCAGGCCCGGCAGCGGCCCGCCAATCTGGACCGGCGTCGCCGCACCGATGTTGGTACCTGGTGCCATCGCCGCGATGTGGGTCGCGTAAAGGATATAGGTCCCCGCACTCGCCGCGTGGGCCCCGGAGGGAGCGACGTAGCCAATGACAGGGACGGGCGAGGCGAGCACATCAGCGATGATCTCGCGCATGCTGGAATTGAGCCCGCCGGGCGTGTTCATCCTCAGAAGCACGACCTCGGCGCGCCGCTCGCTCGCCATGGCCAAAGCCTCCCGCACGTAGCTGGCTGACGCCGGGCCAATCGCCCCGTCGATCGAAACAACAAGGGCTACGCGCTTGCTCTCCTCCGCTGAGCTGGGAAGGAGGCAGCAGCTCAAAGCCACGACGGTGATCGCCGCAACGAGGGCCGCCTTCATGGTCTGCACGGCACGGGCTCCCTTGCAGAGCATATGGTATTGTTCTCATGAACCTCAATGCTGCGCGTGGAGATCAACATTGCGATTGTGCAACGCAATGGGAATGCCCATGCAGGATCGCCGACGCGCTCGGCCTCGGCGAGCGTACGTTGAACCGAAAATTCCAGGACTCACGCACGAGCCGCCGCAATCCTTCATCATGCGCAGCCGTGTCGAGCACGCGCGCACCCCGCTGGAATCGACGACGCAGCCGATCAAGACGATCGCGCGCGCTGCCGGCTATGAGGATGAGAGCAGCTTCCGCAAGCTGACACTGATGTCACGCAATCCTATCGTGCGCGACGGATGGAGCGGGCGGTGTGAGGCTGGTGCCGGTGGCATGACCGATGGACGCAGTCCGGTCGCGGCGCTCTCGCTGGGCACAGCCTGAGCGCATCTACGATTTAACACGGTAGAGAAATCCTGCGCCACGGAGCGGCCATCAGCTTTCGTTCTGCATCTGACTCCAATTCGTTCTCGAAGAACAAATCAGAGCCGCAAAAACCAGGACGGAGCAATTCCTACTGATTGGTTTACTCCGTCGGAAATTCGGGATGCACCTTGGATAAACAGTCCTCGTAGGGCGGATTAGCCGAAGGCGTAATCCGCCTACTGCGTGCGACGCTCACGCACGTTCGCCAAAGTTACCATCCGCGTTGCTATCTCCTGCCAATCCGCCGGAAACAGTCCGGCCTCGACATCTCGGTAAAATGACGAATGCGGCCAATCCAACACGCGGGTCACATATCCGTGCTTGACTGGGTTGATGTAGCAATACTCGATATGGCGTGCATAGTCGGTTTCGTCGCGGATGAGGTGCTCCCAGAACCGGTTCTGCCATACGCCACGCTCCCGTCTTGCGATCTGTACAGCGGTTAAAGGCTCTGTCTTCGGCAGGGACTTCGCGAAGCGCATTTTGATCAATCTCCACCGCATCGAAAAGTCGGCATCGCCGCGGCGAAGCGTCCAGACCGCATGAAGGTGGTCCGGAAGCACGACAAACGCATCGATAGTGAACGAATAGTCCCGACGGGTCGCTGCAACGGCCGCGCGCAGCGCTGCGATGTGCTCGACGAGCAGCCGCTGCCTACGATCATGAAGATTGACCGTGAAGAACCAGCAGCCACCTGGAACAAATGCACGGCGGCATTGCAGCTGCCCCATGAACTAAAGATGGCGGATTACGCCTTCGGCTAATCCGCCCTACTCAGGCCAACCCGAGTGCGCAACGTGGCAGAAGCTGGATTCCCGGCTCTGCGCCGCAACGCTCCGCGTTGCAGCTGGTCCGGGACACGACCGCGGCTACGCCTCCGCCTTCTGCCTTGTCACCAGCGCCTCGCCAAAGGCCTCGAACAGCTTGCGGTTGATCGGATTGTGCTGCGGGTCGTACTCCGCGTGCCATTGCACGCCGAGGGCAAAGCTCGGGGCTTCCGCGATGCGGATCGCCTCGATGGTGCCGTCCTCGGCGATGCCTTCGATCAGCACGCGCTTGCCGGGATCGAGAATGCCCTGTCCGTGCAGCGAATTGACCCGGATCTTCTCGCAGCCGAGAATCGTGGCGAAGGCGCCGCCGGGCGTCAGCTCGACGTCGTGGCGGTCGGCGAACACCACCGTCGGATCGGGATGGATCTCGCCGTTCTCGAGCCGGGGCATGCGGTGGTTCATGCGGCCGGGGATCTCGCGGATCTCGGGATGCAGCGAGCCGCCGAAGGCGACGTTCATCTCCTGCAGGCCGCGGCAAATGCCGAACAGCGGAATGCCGCGGGCGACGCAGGCGACCGACAGGGCCAGCGCAACTTCGTCGCGGTGGATGTCGTAGGGTTCGTGCTTCTCGCAGGGATCGACGTTGAAGCGGGTTGGGTGAACGTTGGCCCGGGCCCCGGTCAAGATGATGCCGTCAACGGTATCGAGCAGCGCCGGGATATCCGTGATGTCGGGGGCTCCAGCGAACATCAACGGCAAGCCGCCGGAGACTTCGGCCACGGCGCGCAGGTTTCGCTCGCCAACCATCTGGACCTGAAATCGATTCTCGACGCGATAGGAATTCCCGATCACGCCGACGACCGGCTTTCTCATCTGTCGTTCCGCGCCTCCCGATAAGAAGATTCCCCAAAGATGCCCCTCCGATGGAACAAATTCAACAGAGGGGATCGCGGGACGGCAATGCTATTTTCGCGCAAATGCCTCCCGGGCGTCCAACCCGCCCTCCACGGGCAGACCCGCGGCCCTCAGCGCAATTGCCGCTGTCTCGCCCGGCGCGGTCAGCCAGGGAAGCTTGGCCTCGATTCCGCGCGTCACGGGCTCCCCGAGCACGCCTCCGAAGTCGATCGGCCAGAACCCGTTGGGCACCACCTCGGCGGAGAAGCCGCGGATCGCATAGCCCTCGCCCAGGATTGCCTCTGCCTTGTCGCTGGCGACAAGGCGCGCGGTGTTGGGATCCCCGAGATCGCCAAAGCTCACGAGCACGGGGGTGAGCTCCCCTTGCACCGGGACAACGCCGGACTGCCGGCTCATGTCCTTGAACGACACCCGGTTGCCGCGCGCGGCGCCATAGGCGCGGAGCGCCACATAGTTGATGTCGTCGAGGTCGAGCTTGGCGCCCTGCTGGTGCGCCAGCAAGACCACGATGTTCTTGCCTTGGCCGAGATCGACGAACACGGCCTCCCCGCGCGTCGTGGTGCGGCCGCTGCGGTTATAGTTGCGATCGGGCACGACAGCGAGAATGGCCGACCCGGTCTTGATCCCGGCGGGCGTCGTCACCTCGACCGTTAGGCGGTATTTGTGGTCCGGCCGGTTGATCCGGATCTGGTCGCCGCCGACGAGCAAAGCCAACAGCCCGAGCAGACCGGCCCACTTGCTGATAACGCCCAAGCGCTCCTCACTTCCTTTTCGCCACCGCTCTGCACCGTTCGCGCGGCAGCGTCAAACCGGCGCGTTGCCGCTCTTGATCGCGGGGCTATCGGGGCTTTTCCCTGCAGTCATCCTTCGAGACGCCCGCTTTAGGCGGGCTCCTCAGGATGAGGGCGGAGTGCGTGGCTACAGTTTCAACAGGCACTGATCCAGATTAGCCTCATCCTGAGGAGGCGCGTAAGCGCCGTCTCGAAGGACGAGGCGTGCGCGCAGGCCTCCGCCAAAAGTGATCTGCGATAGCCCTGCTCTTGATCGGAAGCGTGATTGTCGAAAGAGTGCCCCCATTGCAGCCACCAAAGACAGGATACGATGTGACCTTTCCCGCAGATGAACGATCTCGCTCCCGTGCCGACCTCGCGCGGGATCAGGCCTGGGCGATCGCGGCCGGAGGCATCGGCGTCGTTCTGTTCACCGCGCTGCTCGCCTTCACCTGGTATTTTGCCGCCACCCTGCTGCTGATCTTCACCGGCATGCTGCTCGGCCTCGGTCTCAACGCTCTGGTCAATGCGCTCGGCCGCCGGGTCCAGCTGCCTCACACGATCCGGCTTGCAATCGTCTGCGTTGCGCTCGCTTTGCTGCTCGCGGGCGTCGCCTATCTCGGCGGCGCCACCATTGCCGAACAGGCCTCGCTGCTGAGCAAGACCATCAAGTCGCAGATCACCAATGTCAGGTCCCTGCTCGAGAGCCACGGCATCGACACCAGCTTCTTCGACCCCGGCAACGCTGCCTCGGACCCCGCCGCCAACACCTCCTCGGAGGCAACGCCCGCGCCGGCAACGCCTTCGCGCGCTCCGCTGCCCAGTGCCGGCACGCTCGCCTCCAGCGGCGGGGCGATCGTGAGCCAGACCCTCAAGCTGCTGCTCGGCACCATTCACGGCGTCGGCAACATCTTCATCGTGCTGTTCCTGGGCCTGGCCTTCGCCGCCCAGCCCAGCGTCTATCATGACGGCCTGCTGTTCCTGGCACCGGCGCGGCACCGTACCCGTTTCGCCATCGTCATCGACCGTATTGCTGAAACGCTCGAGCGCTGGCTGATCGCCCAGATCATCGTCATGATCGCGGTCGGTGTCGTAACCTGGATCGGACTTGCCGTCATCGGCATCCCCGGCGCGTTCATCCTAGGAATCCAGGCGGGCCTGCTCGCCTTCATCCCCACGGTGGGAGCCATCATCGCCGGCGTCATCGTGGTGTTGGCGAGCCTCGCCTCCGGCTGGATTCCCGCTTTGTCGGCATTTCTGCTGTTCATGGGCGTGCACGCCATGGAAAGCTACGTGCTGACGCCGATCCTGCAGCGCCAGGCACTCGACATCCCGCCGGCCACGCTGTTCGCGTTCCAGATCCTGCTGGGCGTCGTGTTCGGCATCTGGGGCCTGGCGCTGGCGCTCCCGCTGGTCGCGATCGCCAAGGTCATGATCGACCATGTCAAGACCTACGAGGCGTCGCCTCTCGCGGAGGCGGCCTAGAGCATGATCCGGACCTGGAGGACCGCGTTAGCGGAAAGTGTGGAGCGGTTTTCCGATAAGATGATGCTCCCGAGATAAAGCCTCAGGTCGTCAGCACGGTCTCGGTGTGCTCGACCTCGGGAGGCGCGGCAAAATACTGGCCGACCAGGCCGCGCCATTCCGTGAAATTCTCCGAGCCGCGGAAGTCCACAGTGTGGTTCTCCAGCGTCGCCCATTTCACCATCAGCCGGTAACGCTGCGGCTTCTCGATCGACTTGTGCAGCTCGAAGCCGTGAAAGCCCTTGGAGCGGCCGAAAGCGGCCTTGGCCTTGGCAACGGCGGCCTCAAAATCCTTCTCGCTGCCCGGCTTGACGTCAATTTGCGCGATCTCGGTGATCATCGGCTTTCCACCCTTTTTGTTGATGGCCGTGTCTACCGCAGATGGCGACAAAGAAAAAGGCGCTGAAGCGGCGCCCTGCCCGGTCTGGAAATGCAGGCCTGTCAGGCGAACAGCAGGACCGTGCCCGCGACGATCAGCGCACAACCCGCGAACAACACGAACGGCCAGTAGCTGCGTTGCTGCGTGTAGCGGCCTTGCGCACGACGCTCGGTGATCAGCGCGCTCTCGTATTCGTCCGCAGTGGAGAACAGACAGGCGAAACCGCCGCGGGCCGAGGCAGCTTCGGCTTCGAGCGACATCAGGGCGGCTTGCGGATTCCGTCGACGGATCGATTCCATGACCACGATGGTAGGGATCGAATGGTAAACAGAGATTTACCGCAAGCCCGCCCTGCATGCTCACGCGGTGACCGGACGCGCCTGCGATGCGCCGGTCCGCGCCGCGCTCTGGCGGCGCCAGTTCTCCAGCGACAGCGGCAGCTCCTCGGCCGCCTCGACGCGGTTGCGGCCGCCGCGCTTGGCCTGGTAGAGCGCGGTGTCCGCCGAGGCCAGCAGCACCTCCAGCTCGGTGCCGGCCGGACCTCCGGCAACGCCGATGCTGACGGTGGTATCGACCGGACCTTCGTCGACCACGACGCCGGAGGTCTCGAACGCCTCGCGCACGCGCTCGGCGACCAGCACGCCCTCCTCCAGTGAGCATGGCAATAGCGCGGCGAACTCCTCGCCGCCGATGCGGCCCGACAGGTCGGAGATGCGCAAATTGCTGACCACGACGGTGGAGAACAGCTTCAGCATCTCGTCGCCGGCGGGATGGCCGAAGCGGTCGTTGATCGATTTGAAATGGTCGATGTCGAAGATCATCACGGTCACCGGCCGCCCGGCCTTGGCCTCGCGCTCGATCACGCGCGCACAAGCCTCCGAGAAGCCGCGCCGGTTGAGCATGCCGGTCAAGGGATCGGTCGATGCCGCCGTCCGGTGCGCGGTGACGGTGCGTTCCGACACCAGCATGAAGATCACGAACACGGTACCGACGGCATAGAGTATGAGCTCGACCGCGAACACGGTGACCCAGATGCTCGAGGAGAAGCCGGCATCATGCGGGCGCAGGAAGCTGCCGATCAGGATCGGCAGCATCAACACGCAGCCGTGCATCACCGGCATCACGAAGGCGGGCCAGCGCCGTTGCACGCTCTTGCGCCGTTCGGTCCAGAGCTCGCTCGCCGTCAGGGCCGCGTACACCGAGACGATGCCGGCACCGACGAGCATGCGCAGCATCGATGCCGTGGGATCGAGCAGCGTCGCAGCAGCGACCCAGGCGAGCGCGCCGAGCACGAGCCCCGGCCAGTTCGGGTTGCGGCCGTGGAAGACGCGCGCCGCGTTCCAGACCATGCCGCAGGCGACGAAACCGACCGCGTTCAATGCAAGGTAAATGTGCGGCCCCAGCCTGTCGCCCGCCGCGGTCCATAGTGCGACGGAGGCGGCGCCGAGCAGATAGGCGGTGCCCCACCATTTCAGCGCCGGGCTGTTCTCCTGCTTGCCGAAAAATACCATCATGGCGCCGAGCAGTGCGGCGACCATGGTGGCGACCAAATAGAGCGTGATGCTATCGAGCGACATCATGTCGGCCCCCTCTAGAACATAGCAGTTACGCGATCGGCCCAGCCGATTTGCGCGCCCTTCCGAAGGCGACGCTAGGTCTCGCGGGTTCCATTCAGGTTTTCGCCGGTCCCTAAGTTTTCGGGAAACACGCCATCAATTTGCATACAAACGAACAACAAAAAGGGCGCTGAAATCAGCGCCCTTTTGCATCTCATTGAAGCCGCTTTCGCGGCGAATGCGATAAAAGCGATTAACGCTTCGAGAACTGGAAGGACCGGCGGGCCTTGGCCTTGCCGTACTTCTTGCGCTCGACCACGCGCGAGTCGCGGGTGAGGAAGCCGCCCTTCTTGAGCACGGAGCGCAGCTCAGGCTCGAAATAGGTGAGCGCCTTGGAGATGCCGTGACGGACCGCGCCGGCCTGGCCGGACAGGCCGCCGCCGGCGACGGTGCAGATCACGTCGTACTGGCCCGAACGCTGGGCCACGGAGAACGGCTGCTCGATCATCATGCGCAGCACGGGACGGGCGAAATAGACCTCGACCTCGCGCGAGTTGACGGTGACCTTGCCGGCGCCCGGTTTGATCCAGACGCGGGCGACCGCGTCCTTGCGCTTGCCGGTGGCGTAAGCGCGGTTGAACTTGTCGACCTTCTTCTCGTGCTTGGGCGCCTCGGGCGCGGCCGCCGTCTTGAGCTGCGAGAGCTGGTCGAGCGACTGAATGGATTCGGCCATGTTATGCGGCCCTCGTGTTCTTGCGGTTCAACTTGGCGATATCGATCTTCTCGGGCTGCTGCGCCTCGTGCGGATGATCGGCGCCGCCGTAGACACGGAGGTTGCCCATCTGCACGCGGCCGAGCGGACCACGCGGGATCATGCGCTCGACGGCCTTCTCGAGCACGCGCTCGGGATGACGGCCTTCGAGGATCTGGCGCGCGGTGCGCTCCTTGACGTGGCCGACATAGCCGGTGTGCTTGTAGTAGGTCTTCTGCTCGCGCTTGCGACCGGTGAGGACCGCATGCTGCGCGTTGATGATGATGACGTTGTCGCCGCAATCGACGTGCGGGGTGTAGGTCGGGAGGTGCTTGCCGCGCAGGCGCATGGCGACGATGGTGGCGAGGCGGCCGACGACCAGACCCTTGGCGTCGATCAGCACCCACTTCTTCGTCACCTCAGCCGGCTTTGCCGAAAAGGTTTTCATGTCGGAGTTTCCGTGGACGGGAGATATCGGCGCGAACACCGCACCAGACTGCGCGCGGTTCTAGAGAAGAGCGGCGCAACGGTCAATGCCCCAGAGCCGAAAATAACTAAGCAAACTCAATAACTTAAAAATATGGTGCGATATTACCTGTAAAAAAGCTCAAACGTTTGGAATGGAATAGGTCGAGGTGACATGGGCGATCGGATCGGGTGAGGTCCCGGACAAGAGGTTCACCTCCCCGACCGCAAGGCGCTTGCCGAGCTTGAGCAGCCGGGCCTCGGCCAGCACGTCCTGCCCGGGCTGGCCCTTGCGCAGGAAGTTGATGTTGAGATTGGTGGTGACGGCGAGCCCGATCGGCCCGATCGCGGACAGCAGCACCACGTACATCGCGAAATCCGCGAGCGCCATCAGCGTCGGCCCGGACACGGTTCCGCCGGGCCGCAACATCCGTTCGCTGTAGCGCTGGCGCAAGAGGCTGGTCTGGCCGTCCGCGCTCTCGATCGTGATGTCGTCACCGCTGAAGGCCTGGGGAAACTCGTCACGGAGGAACCGCTCGAGCTCCGCCACGCTCATTTTCGCTAACGCCATGCCGTCCCCACCCTCGCTTCGCCTGCCCTGTTACATTAAGTTATCGGTGTCATCCAATTGCAATCATCTAGCGGAAGTCGCGTCAATGTCCGTTCAGGCCGCCCGCGCCCCCTCCCCGCAACCGCCGATCCTGCTGCGCGAGATCGTCGGCAGCGTCGCCGTGCTCACGCTGAACCGACCAGCCGCGCGCAACAGCCTTTCCGAGGCGATGATCGGACAGCTGCATGCGAGCCTCAACGCAATCGCGGAAGACAAGCACATCCGCGCGGCCGTCATCGCGGCCAACGGCCCCGCTTTTTCCGCCGGCCACGACATAAAGGAACTGACCGCGCGCCGCACCGATCCGGATCGGGGTCGGGCTTATTTTGCGCAGATCATGACGGCCTGCAGCGCGATGATGCAGGCGGTCGTGCATCTGCCGAAGCCCGTGGTCGCGGCCGTCCAGGGCATCGCGACCGCTGCCGGCTGCCAGCTCGTCGCCAGCTGCGATCTTGCGATCGCATCGCACGAGGCGAAGTTCGCTACACCCGGCGTCGATATCGGCCTGTTCTGCTCGACCCCGATGGTGGCGCTGTCGCGCAACGTCCCGCGCAAGCAGGCCATGGAGATGCTGCTGACGGGCGAGCCTGTCACGGCCGACCGCGCCCGCGAGATCGGGCTCGTTAACCGTGTCGTTCCCGCCGGCACCGAACTCGGCGCCGCGATCGAGCTCGCGCAACAGGTCGCGTTGAAATCCGCCTACACGATCAAGCTCGGCAAGGAGGCCTTCTACCGCCAGGCCGAGATGAGCCTTGCAGACGCCTATCGCTATGCCGCAGAGGTGATGACCGAGAACATGATGGCGCGCGACGCCGAGGAAGGCATCGGCGCCTTCATCGAGAAGCGCACGCCGACATGGCGGGATGAATGACCCCCGCCAACAAGAAAAGATAAGTGATGAACCACGACGCCTATCCCGACAATTACATCCGCGGCATCCTCAACAGCGTGAAATCGATCGCGATGGTCGGGGCATCACCGGTCAATGTGCGGCCGAGCTATTTCGCGTTCAAATACCTGATGCAGCGCGGCTACGACATGATCCCGGTCAATCCCGGCCATGTCGGCAAGGAGCTGCTCGGAAAGCCGTTCGTCGCATCACTGTCGGATATCGGCCGCCCCGTCGACATGGTCGACATCTTCCGCAACTCCAGCCACATCATGCCCGTCGTCGAGGAGGCGCTCACGCTCGACCCGCTGCCGAAGGTGATCTGGATGCAGCTCGGCGCGCGCGACGATGCGGCAGCCGCGAAAGCGGAATCAGTCGGGATCAAGGTGGTCATGAACCGCTGCCCCAAGATCGAATATGGCCGCCTGTCGTCAGAAATCTCCTGGATGGGCGTGAATTCGCGCACGCTCAGCTCCAAGCGCGCGCCGGCGCCGACGCAGGGCATGAGGCTGTCCCTCAATCGGATGAGTGTCGGCGGTGGCGACACCGCCGCATCGGATCGCGCTGCGAAGAACAAGAGCGAGCAAAGCTGACGCGATTGCGAAGGCTTCGTTTCGCAAACGCGACAATGCGCAGCACGATCGTTCCCAAAATGATTCCGATGTGACGCCGCGCCTTGACGGCGGGCACGGCGCCGATCAGCATGCCGCGCGAATTTCAGGCCACAAGAACAGGACGCCCAAATGAGCGATCGCCTTCCGGGATTTTCAACGCTCGCCGTGCATGCCGGTGCACAGCCCGACCCCACCACCGGCGCGCGCGCGACTCCGATTTATCAAACGACCTCTTTCGTCTTCAACGATGCCGATCACGCCGCCTCGCTGTTCGGCCTGCAGGCGTTCGGCAACATCTATACCCGCATCGGCAATCCCACCAATGCGGTGCTGGAAGAGCGCGTCGCCGCACTCGAAGGCGGCACGGCCGCGCTCGCGGTCGCTTCCGGCCATGCCGCGCAGGTCGTGGTGCTGCAGCAGCTGCTTCAGCCCGGCGACGAATTCATCGCCGCGCGAAAGCTCTATGGCGGCTCGATCAACCAGTTCACGCACGCCTTCAAGAGCTTTGGCTGGAACGTGGTGTGGGCCGATCCCGACGATATCGCGAGCTTCGAGCGTGCGGTGACGCCGCGCACGAAAGCGATCTTCATCGAGTCCATCGCCAACCCCGCCGGCAGCATCACCGACATCGAGGCGATCTCGACCGTGGCACGCAAGGCGGGCGTGCCGCTGATCGTCGACAACACGCTGGCTTCGCCCTATCTGATCCGTCCGATCGATCATGGCGCTGACATCGTCGTGCACTCGCTGACGAAATTCCTGGGCGGCCACGGCAACTCGCTCGGCGGCATCATCGTCGATGCCGGCACCTTCGACTGGTCCACGGGCGGCAAGTACCCCATGCTCTCGGAGCCGCGCCCGGAATATCACGGCATCCGGCTGCAGGAGACCTTCGGCAATTTCGCCTTCGCGATCGCCTGCCGCGTGCTGGGCCTGCGCGACCTCGGACCGGCGTTGTCGCCCTTCAACGCCTTCATGATCCTGACCGGCATCGAGACTCTGCCGCTGCGCATGCAGAAGCACTGCGACAATGCCAAAGCCGTTGCCGAATACCTCGCGGGACATCCGGCGGTGGCCTCGGTGAGCTATGCCGGGCTGCCGAGCGACAAGTACAATCAGCTCGCGCGCAAATACGCACCAAAGGGCGCCGGCGCGGTGTTCACCTTCAGCCTGAAGGGCGGCTATGACGCCGGCGTCAGCCTGGTGTCGAAGCTGCAGTTGTTCTCGCACCTCGCCAATGTCGGCGACACCCGCTCGCTGGTGATCCATCCGGCCTCGACCACGCACAGCCAGCTCGACGACGCCGCCAAGATCAAGTCCGGCGCCGGCCCGGACGTGGTCCGGATCTCGGTCGGTATCGAGGACAAGGAAGACCTGATCGCGGATCTGGAACAGGCGCTGGGGACGTAGCGCCTGGGAACGACGGCGGCCGTTTTGGCCGCCGTCGGTTAACCCTCATTAACCATATCTGCCTCATACATCGTGCTTGGATCGCCCCTTTGATTCGGAGCCGACGATGCTGCGCTGGATGGTGCCCGCTCTGGCTGTGATGCTGACGGCCTCGGCGGCCATTGCCGCCGATCTGCCGGCGACGCCGAAGCGGCGCGCGGCCGGGCCGCCGCAGGACCCACCTCAGGTCTATGTCGAGACCGATCCGGATGCGCTGATCTCGCCGGCCTACGGCATCGGCAGCTACATCCGCAACCTGCCGGGCACGCCGCTGCTGCCGGGCTCCCACACCTTGCCTGGCTATTACGGCCGCCCCTGGAGCTACGATTATCAGGGCGCCTATTACGGCGGGAAACAGGTCGATTATTTCTGGCGCCTGCCCTATGCGTGCGGCGTCTACGGCTATTGCTGATCAGCCGGGCTGATGGTGATCAGCCGGGCTGACCCACGGGGACCGCGCGCGGCTGCGCCTGCACAGACTGCCGTGACGCCAGCCGCTCCACCTGCATCACTGCCAGCGTCAACACCACGATCGCAACCGCCTGGTGGGTCAGCGCGAGATCGATCGGCACCTGGTTGAGCAGCGTGAGGATGCCGAGCACCGCCTGCACGCTCACCGCCGCGAACAGCCACAACGCGCCGCTCGCGGCCGCACCTGCACGCGAGCGCACCGCGTCGATCGCATGCAGCAGCGCCAGCACGATCAACACGTAGGCGGTCATGCGGTGCTCGAACTGCACCGTCAGCACATTGTCGAACATGTTGCGCCACCACGGCGTCTCGAACCACAGCCGTTCCGCCGAGGGGATGAGCGCCCCATCGATCTCAGGCCAGGTGTTGTAGGCCCGCCCGGCACGCAAGCCCGCGACCAGCGCACCGAAATAGATCTGCACGAAGGTCACCGCGAGCAGCACCGCGCTCGTGAACCGCAGCCGAGCCGGCGCCGCGATCTGCGGCCGCTGCTCGAGCCGCCGCACCGTCCAGACGATCCCGGCGAAAATCAGGAGCGCGAGCGAAAGATGCGTCGCCAGCCGATATTGCGACACCTCGGTGCGTTCCGTCAGGCCCGAGGCCACCATCCACCAGCCGACCGCCCCCTGGAGGCCGCCGAGCGCAAACAGCAGCCACAGCCTGCGCTTCAGCTCACCCGACAGTCCGCCGCGCCAGAGGAAGAACAGGAACGGCAGCAGATAGGCGACGCCGATGAAGCGGCCGAGCAGCCGGTGGCTCCACTCCCACCAGAAGATCGTCTTGAACTCGGACAGGCTCATGCCTGAATTCAGCTCGCGATATTGCGGGATCTTCTTGTAGGCCTCGAACGCCTCGGCCCATGCCGCTTCCGACAGCGGCGGAACACTGCCCGTGACCGGCTTCCATTCGACGATCGATAGGCCCGATTCCGTCAGTCGTGTCGCACCGCCAACCAGCACCATCAGTGCGATCAGCGCGGCCACACAGATCAGCCACCAGCGCACGGCGCGATGCGGCTCGGATGGGGCGGAATTCGTCGTCATTTCAAGGACAAAACCAAGCCTGTGGCGAAGAGACTTGAACCAGGTTGAGTGCCCCTTATAGTCCCCCGCTCCCGCAGCGCAAGTAACGCGAAAGCCTTAAAGTTCCCGCCATGACGATCCGCACCCGCAAGTTCCTCGGCGCCATCCTGCTCCTGGTGCTGGCCACCGTTTGGGCCCTGCTCGGCATGGCGGCGGCGCAGATGCCGTGGATCGCCGAATCCGGCTGGCGGCAGGCGATCTACTACGTCGTGGTCGGCATGGGCTGGGTGCTGCCGGCGATGCCGATCGTGAGCTGGATGCAGCGGCCCGATCGCCTCAGGTCTGGCTCGTAGCGCTCCCGGTCGGCCGCACCGGCGCAAAAGCGGCGCCCGACACCAGCACGCGCAGCATCCGCAGCGAGCGCACCCGCCCGTCCCAGGAGATCCGCGGCAGCGCGCGCAAGTTCGTCCGTCCCTCCGCCTCCACGATGCCCGGGATCGTCGAGGCCGCGCTGGCGAAGCCCGCCTGCTCCGCCATCACGACGTGGCTGCGCCGGAACGAAGCGCGGTCGCCGAACGGATAGGCGAAATGCCTGATCTCGCGGTTGAAAGCCGATTCCGCCACGGCCTTGCCCATCGTCATCTCGCGCAGTGCGGCCGCGTCCTTCATGTTGGCCAGCATCGGATAGTTCACCGTTGCGCTGCCGATCGTCACGAGCGGATCGCCGGCGAGCCTGGCGAGGTCCTCCCAATCCATCGACGCCTCGCGCGAGAGCGCGGCGAGGTCGATCCGGTAGCGCGTACAGAGATCGGCGATCGCGGCCGACAGATCCGCCGGCGGCAGCGAGCGCAGCCAGCTCTCCAGATGCGAGAACAGCGCCTGCTTCCCGGCCTTGTCGGCGACCGTGAAGCGCTGCTCCTTGTTGCCCATCATCAGGTCGATGCGGCTCTCGCGCGCGATCACCTGCTCCAGGGCGAGCCACCAGGCCTCGCCGACGCCGTCGGGAAAAGCGGTCGGCACATAGATCGTAAAAGGCACGGCGTGACGCGCCAGCACCGGATAGGCGAAGGTGATGAGATCCTTGCCGGCGCCATCGAAGGTCAGCGCCACGAAGCGACGCTTCTCCGGCAGCATCACCGCGCGCCGGCAGACCTCGTCCATGCCGAGAAAATCGTAGTTCCACCGCTTCAGCGCGCGGATGGCGCGATCGAGGAATTGCGGCGTAATCTCGTGCTCGCGCAGCGGCTGAAATCCGCGCCGCCGAGGCCGCACGTAGCGGAAACGCAGGATGGCGCCGGCACCGCGACTGCGCAGCATGGCCTGGCCGGTGAACCAGGCCAGCTCGAGGCGCAGCCGTTCCAACCATCTGTCGTCGGAAGCCAAAATCCCACCCTTCGCGCGCGCCGGCGGTCAGTTCCCTCGCCCCAGTCATTACCCTTTGTTGACCTTTGTTTGCAAAGGTCGGCCACGGGCCGAAATACGTATTTTCGATTTCTCGACAGGTTTCGCGAATGACCATGGCTGCGGCGATGCAAAGCCGGACGGCAGAAGCGCCAGCGCGGTCGAGAGCGAGCCGTATCGCGCGAGTGGAGATCGTCACGGATCTCGCCGAGGCCGAGGCGGTCTGGCGCGGCTTCGAGGCGAGCGGCCATCTCTTCACGCCCTACCAGCGCTTCGACCTGCTCGATCCGTGGCAGCGGCTGGTCGGCGCCCGTGAAGGTGCCCGGCCGTTCATTGTGATCGCCCGCGACGCCGATCGGCGCCCGCTCCTGCTGCTGCCGCTCTCGCTGCGGCAGGGCCACGGCGTGCGCACCGCCGGGTTCATGGGCGGCAAGCACACAACCTTCAACATGGGCCTGTGGAACGCCGAGTTCGCAGCCGAGGCCGCCAGCGCCGATCTCGATGCACTGCTTGCGCCGCTCGGCGAGCACGCCGACGTGCTCGCACTGACACAGCAGCCCGAGCGCTGGCACGACCAGCAAAACCCGTTTGCAGCCCTGCCGCGGCAGCGCCCGATCAACGGTTGCCCGCGACTGGTGATGGAGCCGGGCGGCCCGCCGGCCTCGCGGATCAGCAATTCCCTCCGCCGCCGCCTCAAGAGCAAGGAGAAGAAGCTTCAGTCCCTCGCCGGCTACCGCTATCACCTGGCGACGTCGGACGCAGACATCATCCGCCTGCTCGACTGGTTCTTCCGTGTCAAGCCGGCGCGGATGGCGGAGCAGAAGCTGCCGAACGTCTTCGCCGAACCCGGCGTCGAGCAGTTCGTCCGCAGCGCCTGCCTCGCGCCGCGCGGCGAAGGTCATGTCATCGACATCCATGCGCTGGAATGCGACGAGGAGGTGATCGCGATCTTCGCCGGCGTCGCCGACGGCGAGCGCTTCTCGATGATGTTCAACACCTACACGATGTCCGAGCACGCCCGCTACAGCCCCGGCCTGATCCTGATGCGCTACATCATCGACCGCTACGGCGAACGCGGCTACCGCTCGCTCGACCTCGGCATCGGCTCGGACGATTACAAGCGGATGTTCTGCAAGGACGACGAGGCGATCTTCGACAGCTTCGTCCCCCTGACCTCGCGCGGCAAGCTCGCGGCCATGGCGATGTCCTCGCTCAGCCACGGCAAGCGGCTGGTGAAGCAGAACCAGATGCTGTTCGACATGGCCCGCCGGCTACGGCAGGCGTTCGGGTAGCTCTTTCCACTTGCACGGCTGTCTTCCCTTCTCCCCTTGTGGGAGAAGGTGGCGCGAAGCGCCGGATGAGGGGTATGCCTCCGCGAGCTCGAATGGAAAGGTGAACTCGCGGAGAGATACCCCTCACCCGTCTCGCCGCTAACGCGGCGAGCCACCCTCTCCCACAAGGGGAGAGGGTAAGAAAGCCTACGCCGCCACCACGCGCGGCGTCTCGGCGGCATCGGACGGCTGCACCGGCTTGCTCAGCATCGCCACCGCGCTGAAGCCGACGGCTCTAAGCTGCTCGCACATCTGCGCGCGCGCATCCGCCGCCATCGACGCATCGGGCACCACGACGGCGCGGGCATGGGCCGTCAACAGGTCGGCCGGCAGGTCTGAGGCGCTGCCGGCGTCGATCAGCACGTGATCGTAAGCTCGCAGCAGCGCGTCGATCGCGAGTGCGACGCGCGGCGACTGCAGCAGGCTGCGGTCGAAGCCGGGACGGCCGGCCATCACCAGATGCAGCCGCGACAGCTTGTCCCGGGTGATGACTTGCGCGAACGAGGCCTCGCCCTGCATCAGCTCGGCAAGGCCGGGAGCCTGCGCATCGGCGGAGACTGCGGCAATGGTCGGCGAGGAGGCGGCGAGATCGACCACGACGACGCGTGCATCGCGCGCCAGGTTCCGCGCCAGCGTCAGCGTCGACAGCGTGATGGCGTCGCCCGGCGCCGTGCCGAGCACCGTGACCTTCTTGGCCGCAGTGCCTGCGGCACGCAGATCGTCGGCCAGACGCTCGATCTCGGCGAATTCACTCGTATCCAAATCGGCCGCCATCTCCGGCTGCAGCGGCGCGGGCTCCGCCAAGACCGGATCCAACATTGGTTCGCCGCCCCTTTCGACCACGGGCTCGATGGCCCGCTGAACGACCAGCGGCTCCTGGCGCACCGGCGTCTGCGCGGAGCCCATTGCCGCGCCCGGCGCGGTCTGGCGCAGCAACTCGCCGGTGACGACGACGCCGGACGAGAGCAGCAGCGTTGCGATCGTTGCGATCAGCACGATCGGCAGCTTCTTCGGATAGGCCGGCGTGTTCGAGACAATGGCGCGCGAGATGATGCGGCCGTCGGTCGGCGCCGTGTCGATGGTCTCGCGGGTGTTGGCCTCGCGGTACTTGGCGAGATAGGTCTCGAGCAGATCGCGCTGCGCCTTGGCCTCGCGCTCCAGCGCACGGAGCTGGACGTCCTGGCCGTTGGTGGAGGCCGCCTGCTTCTTGAGCTGCTCGAGGCTCACGGTGAGGCCATCGACCCGACCGCTGGCGATCCGGGCGTCGTTCTCGAGCGAGCGCGATATCTTGGCGGCTTCGTCTCGAATCTGATTGTCGAGGTCGCCGAGCTGCGCCTTCAGCTCCTTGATGCGGGGATGATTGCCGAGCAGCGTCGACGATTGCTCGGCGAGCTGCGCCCGCAGCGTCACCCTCTGCTCCGACAGCCGGCGCATCAATTCGGAGTTCACGACCTCCGACGCCTCGATCGGCTTGCCGCTCTGGAGCATCTCCTTGATCAGCCGTGCCTTGGATTCCGCATCCGCCTTCATCGAGCGCGCATTGTTGAGCTGGGTATTGACCTCGCCCATCTGCTGGTTCGACAGCGTGGTGTTGTTGGTTCCGACGAACAGGCTGGACTTGGAACGGAAGTCCTCGACCCGCGCCTCGGCGTCCGAGACCTTCTTGCGCAAACTCTCGATCTCGCCGGCCAGCCATTGACTGGCGTTCTTGGCCTGCTCCTGGCGCGCGGCCTGCTGCAGCACGAGATAGCCGTCGGCGATCGAGTTGGCGACGCGCGCGGCGAGCTCGGGATCGGCGGACTGGAATTCGACCACGATCACGCGCGACTTGTCGACGGCGTAGGCCGAAAGTCGCTCGTAATAGGAATCGAGCACGCGCTCTTCCGGCGTCATCGCGAACGGATCGCGGACGATACCGACGAGCGCGGCAAGCGACTTCAGCGGCGAGATGCCCTGCAGCACCGGGTCGAATTCGGGGCGCTCGGCGAGCTTGTTCTTCTTGATGATCTCGCGCGCCAGATCGCGCGACAGCACCAGTTGCACCTGGCTGGTGACGGCCTCGGCATCGAGCGCCTGCCGCTCCTCGGTGCGGTCGCTGTTCGGACGCAGGAACACGTTCTCGCGGCCGTCGATCAGAATCCGGGTTTCAGATTTGTAGCGCGGCGTGACGAGATTGACGATGGCGAGCGAGGCAACGAGCGCCAGCACCGTCGGCACGATGACCCAGCCGCGCTTGCGCGCCAGGGCCGCACCGAGCGCGTGCAGGTCGATGTCGCCGGATTCGACCTGCCCAGGCTTGGCGATGACAGGCGCGGGCTTCGCTTCGATCTTGGCCTCAACCTTGGCTTCGATCTTTTCGGCTTCCGCTTCGCGCTTTTCGGCCTTCGTTTCGCGCTTTTCAGCCTTCGCTTCGCTCTTGGGCGCAGCTTCGCCTTTGGACTTCGCGACGGCCCGCGCGATCACAGCCTTGTCCTTGCCGGCACGCCAGAACGCTAAACGCATCGAACACTCCCGCAGGCAATGCTGCGACTCTACCTCAACCGGGGCGATTACACTCCATTAAGGTTGCCGCTGGGTTAATCGTGACGACCAGCGCCTTGTGCACGTCGACCCGTCACCGTTTGTTAACCACGAGGCCCCTTAATCCATCTCGATTTTTCACGAGAATTGTTCGGCAAGTCGCCGTCGAGCTGGTTTTGATCATGCCCCCCTCTCCCGACCGGCCGCTTCGCATCCTTCACGCCGTGCGCGCTCCGGTCGGCGGCATCTTCCGCCACATCCTCGACGTCGCCAACGGCCAGGTCGACCGCGGCCATCATGTCGGCATCCTCGCCGACAGCCTCACCGGCGGCGAGCGCGCCGACAAGGCGCTGACCGAGCTTGCGCCGCGCCTGAAGCTCGGCGTCCACCGCATGGCGATCCGCCGCGAGCCGTCGCCCGATGACGTCCTGGTATGGCTCCGCATGCGGCGGCTCATCGCCACGCTCAAGCCAGACGTGCTGCACGGCCACGGCGCCAAGGCCGGTGCCTTCATCCGCATGCGGCGGCGCTCGGACGACACGATCCGGATCTACACCCCGCATGGCGGCTCGCTGCATTATCCGCTCAACACCTTCAAGGGCGAGTTCTACGCGCGGCTCGAACGCGCGCTGATGGACTCCACGGACCTGTTCCTGTTCGAGAGCGCCTTTGCCCGCGACACCTATCAGCGCATCGTCGGCATGCCCAAGGGCGTGGTGCATTGCGTCTTCAACGGCGTGACGCCGGAGGAATTCGAGCCGGTCATAACCGCCGAGGATGCGACCGACCTCTGCTACGTCGGCGAGTTCAGGCACATCAAGGGCGCCGACCTGCTGGTCGACGCCGTGGCGCGCCTGCACGAGGGCGGCAAGAAGGTCACGCTCACGCTCGGCGGCGACGGCGAGGAGACGGCCGCGCTGAAGGCGCAGGTCGAGCGGCTTGGCCTCGCGAACGCCATCCGCTTCATCGGTCACGTCAAGGCGCGCTACGGCTTCTCCAAGGGGCGGCTGCTCGTCGTCCCCTCGCGCGGCGATTCCATGCCTTATGTCGTGATCGAGGCCGGGGCCGCGGGCATTCCGATGATCGCATCCAAGATCGGCGGCATTCCCGAGATCCTGGGCGTCGACAGCCCCGCACTGTTCGGCCCGAGCGATCCCGAGGCCATGGCGGAGGCGATCGCCGCAGCGCTGGACGATCCGCAAACCACCGCGCAACGCGCACTTTCCTTGCGCGAGCGCATCTCGGCGCACTTCTCGCAAGCCGCGATGGTCGAGGGCGTGCTCGCCGGCTATCGCGACGCATTTGCCAATCATTAACCATCCTTAAGTCCAGCTTTAGAGAATCTTCCGATTTGTTCGATAATCGAAGCGCCAGGGTATGCTTGCCCGGGCGCGCAATGCCGTGCCGCGGGTTCTGGAATGGACGTGAACGCCCGTGGAACCGCTCAACGCACGCTCGATGCTCGATGCCGCGGCCAGCGCTGCGGCAAAGCCTGCTGACCAGCCCTTCGTGGAGCGCCGTCGCCGGCTCTCGCCTGCCGCGCTCGACGTCGTCAACCAGAAGGTCGCCCGCGCCTATTCGCCGATCGTGATCGCCGGCTTCGTGCGCCTTGCCGATTTCGCGCTGCTGAGCCTCGTCGGCATCGCAATCTATCTCGGCTACGTCATGCCGCTCGCGGGGGCGTTCAGCTGGATCTATCCAGCCGAGGTCATCGCCGTCGCCATCGCCGCCGTGGTCTGCTTCCAGGCTGCCGACATCTACCAGGTGCAGCTGTTCCGTGGTCAGCTCCGGCAGATGACGCGGATGATCTCGTCCTGGTCGTTCGTCTTCCTGCTCTTCATCGGCATCTCCTTCTTCGCCAAGTTCGGCAGCGAAATCTCGCGGCTGTGGCTCGCCGCCTTCTACTTCCTCGGACTCGCCGCGTTGGTTGCCGAGCGCCTGGTGCTGCGCGCGCTGGTCCGCGCCTGGGCGCGCCAGGGCCGGCTCGACCGCCGCACCATCATCGTCGGCTCCGACAGCAACGGCGAGCAGCTGGTCGAGGCGCTGAAGGCGCAGGAGGATTCCGACATCCACGTGCTCGGCGTGTTCGACGACCGCAACGACAGCCGCGCGCTCGACACCTGCGCCGGCGCGCGCAAGCTCGGCAAGGTCGACGACATCGTCGAGTTCGCCCGCCGCACCCGCGTCGACCTCGTGCTGTTCGCGCTGCCGATCTCGGCGGAGACCCGCATCCTGGAGATGCTGAAGAAGCTCTGGGTGCTGCCGGTCGATATCCGCCTCTCCGCGCACACCAACAAGCTGCGCTTCCGGCCCCGCTCCTATTCCTATCTCGGCGAGGTGCCGACGCTCGACGTGTTCGAGGCGCCGATCACCGATTGGGACCTGGTGATGAAATGGCTGTTCGACCGTATTGTCGGCAGCCTTGCGCTGCTCGCAGCCCTGCCGGTGATGGCGTTGGTTGCGCTCGCCGTGAAGCTCGACAGCCCCGGCCCGGTGCTGTTCCGACAGAAGCGGTTCGGCTTCAACAACGAGCGCATCGACGTCTACAAGTTCCGCTCGATGTACCACCATCAGGCCGACCCGACCGCCTCGAAGGTGGTGACCAAGAACGATCCGCGCGTCACCCGCGTCGGCCGCTTCATCCGCAAGACCAGCCTGGACGAGCTGCCGCAGCTCTTCAACGTGGTGTTTTCAGGCAATCTGTCGCTGGTCGGCCCGCGCCCGCATGCGGTGCAGGGCAAGCTGCAGAGCCGGCTGTTCGACGAAGCCGTGGACGGCTATTTCGCCCGCCACCGCGTCAAGCCGGGCATCACCGGTTGGGCCCAGATCAACGGCTGGCGCGGCGAGATCGACAACGAAGAGAAGATCCAGAAGCGCGTCGAGTTCGACCTCTATTACATCGAGAACTGGTCGGTGCTGTTCGAGCTCGTCATTCTCCTGAAGACGCCGGTCTCGCTGCTGACCAAGAACGAGAACGCGTATTGAGTTGAGTTTTCTCTGTCATGCCCCGCGTAGGCGGGGCATCCAGTACTCCGTAGCGCCAGTGGTTTCCACGATAGGCGCAGCGGAGTACTGGATCGCCCGGTCAAGCCGGGCGATGACGGCTGTGTTGTGGCGCATGAGTTGCGTAAGCGTATGAGCGTGTGATGGCGTATGCGGCGACAGCCGGTGGAGTGAACGCAGCCGCAACGGCCGCGCCCGGCGTGCTGGCGTTGCAGCGCGCGCTGGTGTGGCTGGTCGGCGCCTCTGGCGCCATCGTCTTCATCGAGCCGAGCCCTTACGAGATCGCGACGCTGCTCGCGACCGTCACCTTTTTCGCCACCGGCCTGCGCCTGCGTCTCGTGCTGATGCCGCTGTTGTTGATGCTGATCCTGCTCAATGTCGGCTACACCATCAGCGCGATTCCGCTGTACGAGCGGACGGAGGTGGTGAGCTGGATCGCGACCTCCTGGTACATGGCGGTGACCGTGGTGTTCTTCGCCATGGTCATCTCCGAGGACACCGAGGCCCGGCTCGACATGCTGCGACGCGGCCTCGTGGTCGGCGCGATGATTGCCTCGCTGCTGGCGATCGCCGGCTACTTCCACCTGATTCCCGGCGGCAACGACCTCTTGACGCTCTACGGCCGCGCGCGCGGCACCTTCAAGGACCCGAACGTGCTCGGCGCCTACCTGATCCTGCCGGCGCTGTTCGCGCTTCAGAGCGTGGTCTCCGATAAATTGGCCAAGGCATTCCGCAACGTCATCGCCTTCGGCATCATGTCGCTGGCGATCCTGCTCGCCTTCTCGCGTGCGGCCTGGGGCGGCCTGGTGCTGACCTCCGCCTTCATGCTGGCGCTGATGGTGCTGACCAGCCGCACCAACGCGCAACGCTCGCGCATCGTCATCATGGCGATCGTCGCCGCGGTGCTCGGCCTCGCGCTGATCGCCGTGCTGCTGTCGTTCGATTCCACGGCGGAGATGTTCAAGCAGCGCGCGAGCTTCGGCCAGAGCTATGACGAAGGCCGCTTCGGCCGGTTCGGCCGGCACATCCTGGGTGCGGAGATGGCGCTCGATCTGCCGTTCGGCATCGGTCCACTGCAATTCAACCGCTACTTCCCCGAGGACACCCACAACTCCTACCTCAACGCCTTCATGTCCGGCGGCTGGCTCTCCGGCGTGTGCTATCCCGCGCTGGTGTTCACCACCGTCATCATGGGTTTCCGCCACGTCTTGATCCGTGTGCCGTGGCAGCGCGCCTACCTCGCGGTCTTTTCCGCCTTCCTCGGCACCGTCGGCGAAAGCTTCGTGATCGACACCGATCACTGGCGGCACTTCTGGATGATGCTGGGCGCAGTGTGGGGGATGATCGCAGCCGCGCAAGCCTACAAGCTCAGGTCCGGCGAGGACGCTTCTTCAGCTTGAGATCCGGCCGCTTTTCCGGCGGCGTGTCGAGCAGACCTTTCAGTGCCTCGGTCGCAGCGAGCGTGCCCCTATATGCTTCATTGGAGAAGCGAAGCAGCAGCCGCAATTCCTCGTCGGAATAGCCGTTGCAGACGTTCTCCATCGCCTGCTGCATCGGCACGTAATACTGGCCGAGGCCGGCGATCGCCTCCGGCACGACCGTGATGAAGACCTTGCGACGATCCTTCTCGTCTCTTTCGCGCCGCACCAGGCCCGCCTTTTCGAGCCGGTCGACAACACCGGTGATGGCACCGGTGGTCAGGCCGGTGACCTCGGCGAGCCGCCCTGCCGTGACGCGGCCTTCGAGATACAGGATGTCCATGCATTCGAGATCGGAATTGGCAATTCCGGCAACGTTGGCAACGGTCTGTCCGTAGAGCACGCCCTGCGCGGAGGACCTGCGCATGGCGTCCTCGAGTTCCTGCAGCAGCGCAGCGCGCGCCTTCGTCCTTGACAAGGCCCACCTCATCTCTTAGGCAATATATATCTTAGTCACTAAGATAATTAGTGACCGTAATTTCTCCTAGCACCACGGAAACGTCGGGAGCAAGCCATGGCCCACCGTCCCCGCAAGGCGCTGATCATCGGCGCCGGCATCGCCGGCCCCGTCGCCGCGATCCTGCTGCGCCGCGCCGGCATCGAATCAGCGATCTACGAGGCCTGGCCCTATTCGAAAGGGATCGGCGGCGGCCTGCAGATCGCACCGAACGGCATGCATGTCCTGGACGAGATCGGGCTGGCGAAGCAGCTGATCGACCGCGGCTCGGTCGCGGAAGCCTTCGACTTCTATTCGCAGGGCGGCGAGAAGCTCGGCTCGATCAACCGCGACCTGGCGCGGCGCTTCGGCCAGCCGGCCGTCAACATCGCGCGCGCCACGCTGAACGAGATCCTGATCGACAAGGCCTGGTGCGCCTCTGTCTCGCTCTATTTCGAGAAACGCCTGATCAAGATCGAGGATCGCGGCGACCAGCCGATTATCGCCTACTTCGCCGACGGCACCACCGCCGAAGGCGACTTCCTGATCGGCACCGACGGCGTGCACTCGGTCGTGCGCCGCCAGGTGGTGCCTGACGGCCCGCAGCCGTTCGACACCGGCCTGATCGGCTTCGGCGGCTTCGTGCCGCATGCCGTGCTCGACGGCAGATCCAGCGGCCAGCACGTCGAAACGACCTTCGGCCAGAGCGGCTTCTTCGGCTACGGCTATTGCAGCTCCGATCCGAAAGACGGCGTGATGTGGTGGAGCACGCAGCCGGCGCACGGCATGGACGCGGCGACGTTCCGCGCGCTCGACCATGCGACGGTGAAGCAGCATCTGCACAGCTTCCATCACGGCTGGCATGATCCGATCCCCGCCATCATCGAAACGGCCGAGAACATCGTGGTCACCGACACGCTCGACGTCGCGACCCTGCCGACCTGGTCGTGCAAGCGTTCGCTTCTGATCGGCGATGCCGCGCACGCGACCAGCCCTCACGCCGGCCAGGGCGCCTCGCTGGCGCTGGAGGACGCGATGCGATTTGCTCGGCTGATGCAGGAGGGCCAGGAGCTCGGCGCCACTTTCCAGGCCTTCGAGGCCGAGCGCCGCCCGCGCACCGAGAAGATCGTCGCGATCGCCCGCCGCAACGGCAACAACAAGCGCGAGTTCAGCGCCACCGGCGCCTGGATGCGCAATCAGATGCTGAAATGGCTGCTGCCGCTGGGCGCCAAGGGCATGGACTTCATGTACGCGTACGATGCGCGGGCGGCGTGACAGAGACGGTGCCGTAGGGTGGGCAAAGCGCAGCGTGCCCACCACCGAGAGATGGTGGGCACGGGGCGTTGCGCCTTTGCCCACCCTACGAGAGCCAACCTAGCTCTCCACTTTGAACGTCAGCCCGGCATTGTCCTGCAGCCGCTTGATCAGCTTGTGCTGCATCGCTGCGCCCGGCGTCCAGAAGCCGGCGGGAACGTCGCTCGCATCGCGCAGCAGGCAGATGGCGCATTCGGAGATCATCTTCGAGGTCGAGCCGTAGCCGGGATCGCGGTCGCCGGTGACGCCGGCGCGGACCATGCGGCCGTCGGGGGCGATCGCGACATAGAGCAGGTTGAACAGGCCGTTCTCCCGCTCCTCCTTCGACGGCCCCTCGCCCGGCTTCGGCGCGTTCGGGCCGGTCTTCTCGGCATTGGCCGCCATCACGCGCTTGGCGTTGGCCTCACCCTTCTCGCCGGGGCCAGTCAGCACCATCTCGTCGTAGACGAAGTCCTTCCCGTAGGGAAAGCCCATCAGCATGTTGGAGCGATGGACGTTGCGGGTGTTGATCAGCGCCATCATGAACGGCGCGGCCCAGGATTGCAGGTCCTCCTCGAAGACCGCCCTGTTGCCCTTGGGCTGCTTCGGGCCGGTGAAATCAGGCGTCAGCGCGAAGTGGTCGTTGAGGATGGCGACGAGGCTGAGATCCTTGGCGACGGCGTCGAAGGTCGCCTTCGCGCTCGCCGCCGTGCCGCCTGACAACGTGCCGCGCATGTCGCGCACGCGGCCCTTCACGCGCGGTGCCGGCGCGCCGAACACGCGCCTGGCTTCCTCCTGCACGAAGAAGGTGCCGAGCTCGAACGGCACGGAATCATAGCCGCAGGAGAACACGATGCGCGCGCCGCTCGCCTTGGCCGCCGCCTCGTACTTGTCGATCATCTGCCGCATCCAGACCGGCTCGCCGCAGAGATCGAAATAATCGACACCCGCAGCGACGCAGGCAGCTAACAGGTCCTCGCCGTAGAACTGGTAGGGGCCGACCGTCGTGATCACCGATTTGGTTTGCGCCACCATCGCCTTCAGCGACGCCGCATCCGACGCATCCGCCACGATCAGCGGCGTGTCGGCCGGCGCGCCGATCGCATCGCGCACCGATTTCAGCTTGTCGAGGCTGCGGCCCGCCATCGCCCATTTCAGCGCCTTGTCGTCCTTGTAATGCGCCGCCAGATATTCGGCGACGAGCTGGCCGGTGAAGCCGGTCGCGCCGTAGACGACGATGTCGAATTTCGCAGAGCTCATGATCGGCCTTTACTTCTTCGCGTAGCTCACGCCCATGCCGGCACGGACGTCGCTTTGAATGCCATAGGGCGGGATCGGGTAGCGCAGGCCGTTCTTCGCCAGCGCCTTCATGCCCTCGATTGCCTTGGCGAGATGCGAGGGCTTCAATGCCATCAGCATCTCCTCGTCCGGCACGCCGCCATAGCGCCGTTCGGCATAGCATGGCAAGGACAGGCTGGGCTCCCCGGTCTTGAGCGCCCGCCCCCAGGAATCCGCGCAGGCGGTCTCGCCGACCACGCCCCATTCGAACTTCTTGTAGCCGGTATATTGCAGCCCGTTGATCAGGATGATCATCTGCCCCGGCGTCGCATAGACGAGACAGATATCGGGAGGATCGAGCCGGCCGCTCGCGAGCGGGCTGACGGCGAGCGCCTGATAGTGCCCGAACGGAACCACGTCCAGCGCCGCCTGGCGCTTGCGCGCGTCCTCCGCCGTGCCGTGCCAGACCCCGACATAGTTTTCGCCGGCGAGCCATTTCTCGTCCTGCGGCGCAAGACCGATCACCGCGCGGCATTGGGCGCCTACGAGATCGTCGGCGGTGATGCCGACGGTCCAGCCCAGGCGCGCGGCCATGCTGACAATCTGATCGGTGGTGTGAATTGCGTTCGGGCGGCGGATCTTCGGGATCGCCTCCATTTCTGCGACGCTCGCGAACAGCTTCATGCCGATCACGTTCGTCTTCAGCCGCAGCAGGCTGTTGAGATCGGCGACCAGGCCGGCAAGGTCGATCCTGCCCGTACTCTGCTGTTGCATGGCTTCCTCCGCGCCGGCGATGGTGCGCCGCGTATTCTTGTTTTGCGGCTTTGTTCTAGTCCCTGCCCGGTCCCGGAAGCAACTCGGAGATCCTGCCCATCAGACGGTAAGCGGTAAGACCGATCCACTCGCGCACCGCAACTTCGGTTCGTCTCAAGCCGTCCGCGCCCATGTTGGTGAAGGAGAATAGATCCTCACGTCCTCCCATCCGCCAGTCCACCGGATAGGCCTCGACGTCAAATCCGGCCTTGCGGAAGATCCCCATCGAGCGCGGCATATGGAAGGCCGACGTCACCAGGAGCCAGCGCTCGCCGGGCTTTGGCGATACCAATTGCTTGGTGAAGATCGCATTCTCCCAGGTGTTGCGGGAGTTACGCTCGAGGATCAGGCGGTCCTTCGCGATGCCGAGATTCTCCAGGATCGGCGCGGAATAGTCGGCCTCCCTGGCCTCGCTCGACACCAGGTTCGCGGAGCCTCCGGTGAAGACGATGCGCGCATTGGGGTAGCGGCGCGCAAGCTCGGCCGGCGCAAACAGACGATCGGCCGCGTGCGCGACGACCGGCGTGCGATGCGCCGCCGACAGATCGGTGTCGACCGAGCCGCCGAGCACGATGATGCCGTCGGGCGCGCCGCGCGAGGCGTCCCACGCCGGGAAGCGCGACTCCAGCGGGTAGATCAAGAGATTGCCGAGCGGCGAGAACGCCGCGAGCGCCAGCAGCACCAGCGTGGTCACGGCAAGCCGGCGGCCAAACGCGGCAAAGCGCGTCGCCATCAGCACGACAGACACAATTCCGAGCTCGACCAGAAGATTGATCGGCAGCAGCGCGACGCCGATGGTCTTGGAGAGAGCGAAAAACAGAGGAGCCTCGCTGGAATGATCGTGCCTGCCATGCGCGGGCTTGGCCGGCACGGCCTTGTTCGGAAATCCTTCTTGAAAGAGGATCGATCGCCGGGTCAAGCCCGGACCGATCAAACCAACCGGACGCGGCAAATGACCCATCATCATCTGCATTCCAGCCCCGAAACCTGCCATTGGGGCTTCTTCGAAGCCGCACTCGAGCCCGTCCTCACCGTGGCCAGCGGCGACGAGGTGACGGTCGACACCATCAGCGGCGGTCCCGACATGCTGCCTGATCGCGACAGGTTTCACATTCCCCCCGAGATGCACCAGGTTCATGCCAGGAGCGAGCGCATGCTGCCGGGCCACATCCTCACCGGTCCGATCGCGGTCGAAGGGGCCGAGCCCGGCGACGTGCTCGCGGTCGAGATCCTCGACGTGCAGCTCCGGCAGGATTGGGGCTGGAACATGATCAAGCCGCTGTCCGGCACCCTGCCCGACGATTTCCACGAGACGCGGATCCTGAACATTCCGCTCGACCCTACCACGATGGTCGGCCGCATGCCGTGGGGCCTCGACCTGCCGCTGAAGCCGTTCTTCGGCGTGATGGGCGTATCGCCGCCGCCAGCCTGGGGCCGCATCTCCTCGCTGATCCCGCGAGCGATGGGCGGCAATCTCGACAACAAGGAGCTAGGAGCCGGTGCGACGCTGTATCTGCCGGTGTTCGTGCCGGGGGCAATGTTCTCCTGCGGCGACGGCCATGGCGTGCAGGGCGACGGCGAGGTCTGCGTCACCGCGATCGAGACCGCGCTGCAGGGCCGCTTCCGCCTGACGCTGCGCAAGGACCTGAAGCTAGACTACCCCCGCGCCGAGACGCCGACGCACTACATGACCATGGCGATGGACCCCGATCTCGACCAATGCGTGGTGCGCGCGCTCCGCGACATGATCGCGCTGCTCGGCGAAACGCGAAATCTGTCGCGCGAGGATGCCTACACGCTGTGCAGCCTCGCCGCCGATCTCCGGGTGACCCAGACCGTCAACGGCGCCAAAGGCATCCATTGCATGATCGAAAAGGCGATCGTGCACGGCTGAGCCGCCGCGCCCTTTCCTGACCTGCCGACATCACGCCGCCGCCCGGTCTTCCCGGCGGCGCGTCGTGGCGTGCCTGATTCCCAAGCGATTCCAATCACGTGAGCTTCGGCCCCAGCGCTGATTTGACTTCCACCCCCGAACCTAAATAGAGTCTTAATCGTTACTTTTATGTACCCGAGTAAGAGGCTAGCGTTCGGGCCATGGCCACCGAAAAAGCCGAGACTGACCGCATTCCCGTAACCTTGGCGCTCTCGACCATCGCGTATCTGGAGAAGCTGGTGAGACAGGGCACCCACGGCACCAGCGTTCCCGGCGTCGCACGGACATTGATCGAGGAAGGCATCCGTCTCGCCATCAAAGACGGTCTTCTGTCGATCCGCGACAATGGCAGGACGTGAGCGCGCTCGGTACGTGAGGCGGACGGATCTCGAGACCGCGGATGGCCGACATCTGCAACCTGGGATCGCCGACAAATGCCTGTTCTCTCACCGACCTGGACCGACGAACGAATCGAACTCCTGAAGCAGCACTTCGAGGCCGGCCTCTCCTGTCGCGAGATCGCCGCCGACATCGGCGTCAGCCGCAACGCGGTGATCGGCAAATTGTCGCGGCTCAATCTGACGCGCGGCCGGACGGTCGACGACCGAAAGGTCCAGGACAAAGGCCTGGCGCCGGCGCGGATGCGCAAGGCCGTGCCGCGGCTGCAATACGAGATGCTCGCCACGATCTATGGCGAGACCGATGCGCCGGTGTTTGCCGGCCCAATCGACGAGGCCAACCGCTGCTCGTTGCTGGAGCTGTCGGAGAATCGCTGCCGCTGGCCGATCTCGACGCCGGGCGCAGCCGATTTCTGCTTCTGCGGCAACACGGCGCCGGACGGCCAGCCCTATTGCGCCGGCCACAGCCGCCTCGCCTACCGGCCGCCGGCGCGCACCCGCGTGATACGCGGCTGACGTTGCGGGCATCTGGACAACAAAAAACCTCCGGCGGGGCATCGCCGGAGGTTTCTGGAGGCTTAGCATGAAGCTAAGAGCCGCAACTTTCGTATCTGGCTGGCAGTGATATAGCTTAGTAGCTCAAGTAAGTAAATAAGTTTGACGCGACGGAATCGCATGGCTCGCCTTCGTGTTCCGCAACGGCATTCGATTTTCCGAAACTCTTGCCCATGAAAAACCCCGGCGGTTTCCCGCCGGGGGTCTCCGATCGATTTGCGGGATCGAGGATCAGAAGTTGCGCTGAGCGCGCAGCAGCATGCTCACCGAGTCCTGGTCCTTCAGCTCGTACACGGCCGCCGGCTTCGCAGCGCTGGCAATGCCCGGGCTCGCGATGAAGCCGGAGTACTTCTGGTCCAGACGCGACCAGCTCAAGTCGGCAGTGAACGCCAGGCCCTTGACCGGGGTCCACACGGTGTTCACACCGACCACCGCGAAGTTGAAGTCCGGATTACAGGTCGAACCGGCCAACCCGATTGCGGCGAAGTTGGTGCAGATCAGGGCCTTGCCCGTGTTGCCGTACTTCAGCTGGGCGTATCCACCGTAGATGGCGCTGGCCCAGTTCGGGCTCCAGTTGTGGGTATAGCCGCCACGGAAGCCCCAGGTCTTGACGGTATCGATGCCGGTACCGGTTCCGAACACGCCGTCGGCGAGACCGGCGAACCCGGTGCTCTGATACGCGCCGTTGCCGCTGCCGCTGAACATGAAGAAGCTCTGCGGGAACAGGCTCTGGAAGTTGTAGCGGGTCGCACCGTCGGTGTAGACGGCCTGCAGGTTGATGACGTCACCCGCGCCGGTCGGGATGTTCTTGATCGACAAGGCGCCCTGCACGGCCCAGCCCCACTTGTCGGAGGGATGACCGGTGACTTCAGTCGCGCCGTAATAGGCTGAATGCAGCTCATGGGCCGCGACCGAGATCTGCGCCAGACCCCAGGCCTGGTCGACACGAACCTGACCGATCACCTCGGGCATGCGCGTGCCGCCCCAGGCGCTGGCGCCATAGACGCCGGTCACGAACTGCGCCGCCGTACCCGACGACACGTTCCAGAGGTTCGACTGACCATTGTTCGCCGAGGTCTCGTCCTGCAGCGCGAACGAAGCAGTGATGCCCTGGCCGAAGTCAGCCGTGTAGGCAACCTGGTTCACGCCGTTGACGTGGTTGGAGCCGCCCGGAAGGGTATCGGGGCCGCCGGCCGGATAGCTCTGCCAGGGAGCGTCGAAGATCGAGACCGTGCGGCCGAAGGTGAAGCCCGCGAACTGGATGAACGCATGGTAGAGACCGAGCGAGGCCGAACTGGTCGAGAACGCCGACGGGTTGCTGCCGGTGACGTTCGTGGTGTCGTAGCTGACGACCAGGTCGGCGTAGGTGCGAACAACGCCGTATTCGGTCGCCGTGCGGGTATCGATGTTGAAGTCCAGACGAGCGCGGCTGTAGTAGTAGTTGGTCAGACGGTTGTTGGACCCGCCGTTCACACTGCTCGAGCTGTTCCTGAAGCCATAGTCGCCGCCGCCGCCGAGAAGCATGTCAGCGCGGATGTAACCACCAAACTTGATGCAGGTATCGGTGCCCGGCATGTAGTAGAAACCCGCGCCGTAGAGCGAGCAGATCTTCACGTATTCGACTGCCTTGGCCTTGACCGGAAGATCAGCCGCCTGAGCTCCACCAACGGCGATCAGTCCCGCCGCAGTGCCGAGCAAAAGGCTCTTCACCACTTTCATTTAAAACCTCCAAGTTGCTCATTTCACGGAGACCGGACCGTGAGGCCCCCCAGATCCCCGTCTCTTCATCAAATCCGCTCGGCCGCTTCGCGTTTTCGGACGTACCTGCATTCGCGAGGGACGTGAGCGAACCACCTGCAACGGGACGATCGAGAACCCCCCACCGTCGGGATCAATATGCCCGCGCCGTTCCGTTAATCAAAATAGTTTATTAGATCAGCTTTGTGGTTTCACTAACCCTGTGGCCGCAACGCAACACCGGTGTTGAGCCAAAAAGCCTGATCGGGTCATATTTGTAGTTTTCGTGACACCATTACCCTGCTCTGCACTTGCGTCAGAGCAGAGTTGCGTGGACTATGCCCGCCGAAAATGAGCCGGAAAGAGAATCAGCTTGCGGGAGTGACGCTGTGTCCGCGACGAGGAAGGAAGGCGCGCGCCTGCGCACCATCGGCAACCTGGATATCATCAGGCGATTCACCTGGGAGATATCGTCGATCAACATGTATCTCGAGGAGCTGCGTCAGTTCTGGGCGAGGACGCTCGGCATCAGCGGACCGCAATGGCTGATCCTGATGGCCATCTCGGACCTCGACAAGGACGACGGCATTCCGGTCAACGTCGTGTCCAAGCTCCTCCACGTCGATCCGTCCTTCGTCACCACCCAGTCCAAGCTGCTGGAGAAGAAGGGCCTTTTGCGCCGCCGCCCCTCGCCGACCGACGCGCGCGTGGTCCGGCTATCCCTGACCGAGAAAACGCAGAAGCACCTGGCGAGCCTCAACGAGCAGTACAAGACCATCAAGGAATTCGTCTTCCAGGAGTTCGACGAGGCCGAGCTCGCCGAATTCACCACCAAGCTCGCGACGCTGAAGACCCGGCTGGAAAAGGCCTGCGTCCGCCTCAGCCTGGACCTCTGACGGCTCGCCGCTAGATCCGCCCCGCGCCACGGAGCCGCGATTCCAGCCAGTCGAATATATATTCGTTGGCAAGGCTCGGATTGTCGGCATGGGCCTGCGCGGCGCCGGTCTCCGCCGCGGTGAACACTTTCAGCGTGACATCCGAGCTGCCGAGCCGGGAATTCCGGACGAGCTGACGCGCCCGGTCGGCCTTGAGCCAGCCGTCCTCCCCGAGCGTGATCAGCACCGGGCAGTCGGCGCTGGAGGCCATCAGCGGCGCATGCGGCACAGGGACGATGCTGACGTCGCTCATCGCGAATCGGCTGGCGAAAAAGGCCCGCTCGTGCAGATCCCACAGGCCGCCGTCGCAGACGGCGGCGGCAAGCCGCGGCTCCTGCAGCACCGCGCGCGCCACGAAGGACGAGCCCCAGCCATCGGCGATGATCCCGACCCGCGCGAAATCGACGTCCTGCCGCATCTCCAGATAATCCATGACGCCGGGGATCGCGCTCTCGAGATCCTGGCGCCGCAATAGCGCCTCGAGAAAATCGTCGCGCTGGTCGCCGAACAGGTCGAGCGCCAGCATCGAGAAGCCACGCTCGCGCGCGTGCGGCACGAGCTTGAACAGAAATTCTTCCTTGCGGTGGCCGGGCTCGCCGATGCAGATCACGGTCGGCGCCGGCTCCTTCCCCGATGGCGCGGGCAGGAAGTATCCCTGCAGCGAGTGCCCGTCGAGCCAGGGTATCGTCACCACCTCGCCGGCCGGGCTGCGCGCGGCGAGATAGCGGCGCGCGCATTCCTGCATGGCCAGCACGGCGACCCAGCGGCGCTCGTCGGCGGGATCGAGCGGCATCGCTGCGGCACCATAATAGTTCATGGCGCGCAGCCAATTGCGCTGCGCACTGGCGCGGTGGCCCTCCGCGAACGCGGTCTCCGCGCGCTGCCGATTGGTCTGCGCCAGCTTCTTCCACTCGCGGTGCCAGGAGCGGTCGTCGCCGCGCTTCAGCTGCCGCGCGATCATCAGGCATTCCGCGATCGTGGCGCCGCCCTCCTGGGCCGCCGCGAGCAGCCGCGTGAACTCAGCTGAAATGTCCTCTCGCTCCGGGCAAAAGGTCCAGTCGTCGGAGAGGCATGCGGGCATCATTGGGAGCTACGCTCTAATCGTCGCGTTACCCCGATTGACTAAACCATTTCAAGTCGCCGACCAAGCCGGCGCGCGCGTCATTACAGGCATGTGAGATCAACATCGCTTGAACAACGTCATGACGGATGCGTGACATTGCAACAGATCATGGTGCGCGACGAACATTGGCGGGAGCTGGCACTTAGAATTGTCCAAGTATCTCTTGCCATGACGACCATCATAGCCATATCGGCGCGCCTTGCTGGGCGCGCTAAAGAATATGACCCCTAGCGGCGGCGTGCGCGCACGCCTCTCCTTCGAGACGGCGCTGACGTGCCTCCTCGGGTGCGATGGGTGGGCGCCCCGGCAGCGGCCTCAACCAAGCCGCCAGCCGACCTCCTGCGTAAAACTTTCGAAGAAGGCGCGGTCATAGGCCTGCTCCGGCGCGGCGCGCACGCGCTCGTCGAGGCGCTCGGCATCCTCGCCGACGAGGATGCGCCACCGCTCCGCCTTGACGCCGTCCAGAATGATCTTCGCCGCCTGGGCGGCCGTGGTCGGCGCGTCCTCCAGGAAGCTGCGGGCGCGCTCGGCGAACGCGGCCTGGATGTCCTCGTCCGACATCTTGTCTGCATCCGGCACGCCGGCGGCGGCCATTCGCTTGCGGGTCAGTGCCACCTCGTCGGCGTTGAGCCGCTCCGAGCCGTCGCCGCTCTGCACCTTGCGCGAATTGGAGACGATCGACGTGCCGATATGGCCGGGCATCACCACCGAGCATTTGACGTGCGGGGCGTGCAGGCGAAGATCGTTGATCAGCGCTTCGGTAAATCCCTTCACCGCGAACTTCGCCGAGCTATAGGCGGTGTGCGCCTGCCCCATGCCGATCGAAGCCCAGAAGCCGTTGACGCTCGCGGTGTTGACGATGTGGGCCTCGTCCGCCGCGACCAGCATCGGCAGGAAGGTGCGCACGCCGAGATAGACCCCGCCCCAGCAGATGTTGAAGGTGCGCTCCCATTGCTCGCGGGTGTTGGTGAACAGGCTGCCGCCGCCGCCGATGCCGGCATTGTTGAACAAGAGATGGATCTTGTCGGTCTGCTGCTGCTCGGCGAGCTCGTCGCGAAAACGCTTCAGATGGTCCTCGATCGCGACGTCGGCGACGTGCGTCGTGACGCGCAGCCCCTGCGGCAGCTTCTCGGCCTCGCACAGCCGCTTGGTCTCGGCCATCGCGGCATCCGAGATGTCGCACATGGCGACGTTGCAGCCCTCGGCCACGAGCTGCCGCGCGAGCTCGCGCCCCATGCCCGTGCCGCCGCCGGTGATGACTGCGATCTTTCCAGCAAAATCCTTCATGGACTTCGGTCCCTCCCCTTGTCGGTGTGTTTCTTGGTCACGGCACCGCTGACCGCGGCGCGCGCAAAACTGTAGCAGCGCGACATCCGCGGGTAAAAGCCGTGCGCTGCCCTCCTCGCCTTCGGTAATTTCGGCGGGCGGACTACGCGCGATGCTGCGCGCGGGCCTTGTGAAGTGGCTCATAGGCGACACGGCCCGGATAATCGATCATTCCTAAGTATTTTCCAACGGGTTCCGGTATTTGTCCGGCTTCGGGTTAATGGCAATTTTTCTACAATCCGAATCGCCAAATGGGGGTGGACGCTGGATTGAGTCGGCCAGGCCAGCGTGTTGTTTGCGTGTCACAGGCTCTGGCACTCCGCTTGCATCCTCTTCGTGGTCAGAAACAACCAACGAGGTGATAGGAATGTTCGTGACCGTCGTTGCCGTGCTTTGCCGGCTGGGCGCAGCCAGCTCAGGCAGTTGCGTCGAGGAAATCGTGACCGACAGCAACATGACACCCGAGATTTCGCTGATGCAGTGCGCGATCGGCGCACAAGCGCCTCTCGCGAAGTGGATGGGTGAGCATCCGATCTATCACGCGAACTGGCGCCTCGAGCGCTACAAATGCGTGCCGGGTCATTACGAGATCAAGGGCCACGCCTAAGGCCCCGCAAAACCACTGGTACCGAGACCACGGATACCAGAACGATCGATCCAAGAGGAAACGCCCGGGGGCCGCTTATCCCTGCGTGCGGACACTGCCAGCGCCAGACCGATCACGGCAGGCGCTCTGTGACAATGATCACGCCCTCCCTCTAAGCCACTTCACGCAAGATGATCGCGCGTGCCCGCCGTCCTTCCGGCGTCGGCATCAGCGCGAAGTTGTGCGGTTGCTCGCGCGATAGATGCAGCTCGATCGGCACGCCCACCGCCCTCGCTCTTGCGGCAAGGTCGACGCTGTCCGGATACAGAAGATCGCGCGTGCCCGAAAAAATCGTCATCGGCGCGAGCCCGCGGAAACTGCCGTTGAGCGGGCTGACGAAGGGATGGCCGACTTCGAGCTCGCCGGCATAGAGCCGCGCGGCCTCGACGATGCCCGGAATATCCTGGATCGGATCGCGCGCCGCGATCGCAACCTGCTCCGGACGGCCGACCGAGGCATCGGCCGCGGGCGAGATCAGCAGCAACCGGCTCGGCTGCCGATGACCGCGATCGCGCAGCCATTGGCAGGCGGCGAGCGCAAGCCCAGCGCCGGCCGAATTGCCGACGACCGTCACTTTTGCATCGCCAGCGTCTTCCAGCAGCATGCGCAGCAGCTCGGCCGTCGCCGGCACGACGTCCTTGGCGGTCGCCCGCGGCGCCAGCGGGTAGATCGGCACGACGCAGCAGATTCGCGCCTTGCGCGTCATCTCACCGATGAAGCGCCAATGCGCCGGCGCGATCTCGTTGATGTAGCCGCCGCCATGCAGGAACATGACGTAGTTGCAGCCCTCGTGGCCTGACGCCGGCTCGGTGTAGTAGACCGGCCAGCCGCCCATCTTGGTCAGCGTCACCTCGACGTTGCCGACCCCGATCGGCTCGTGAGAGGCCGGCGCCAGCGCCAGCTTCTGCACACGCGCCAGCACCGCCTCGGCGGATGCGAGCTGCTGCTTGTAGGGAAGCTGCCGCAGCAGCAGGTTGAAGGCCCGGCTTTGCAGGCTTGGTGCTGGATCGCGCGGCGCCCGCGCGCCGAATACGCAGCCGCCCGGACAGAATTGGAAGGCCGATACAAGTCTCGCAACGCTCATCGCCACATCCCCATGTTTCGACCCGGCGACGAAGAGGGTTGCCGACCCGCCGCCATTGGTCGATATAATGCGAGCATTCACTCGCTTTTCCTACTCGCATTCAGATCACAAGTCCGTGGCCCGCAAACCGTCCACAACACCCCGGAAAAATGCCTCGCAGGAGCGATCCCGTGCCACAGTCGACGCGCTGGTCGAGGCAACTGCTCGCATTCTGGTCAAGGAAGGCTTCGAGAAGGCCAGTACCAACCGCATCGCCGAGATCGCCGACGTCAGCGTCGGCTCGCTCTACCAATATTTTCCCAGCAAGGAGGCACTCGTCGCCGCCGTGATCGATCGCCACAATGATGCGATCATGAATGTCGTCCGCGCCGCCTTCGCGGAGGTCGCCGACCTGCCGATCGAGATGGCCGTGCACCGCCTCGTCACCGTCGCGATCGAGGCCCATCACATCGACCCGAACCTGCATCGCGTCCTCGCCGAGCAGATCCCCCGCTCCGGTCACCTCGCGGAAGTCGAAGCCTACAGCCACGAAATCCACGCCCTCGTGCGCACCTATCTCGAACGCCACCGCAAGGAGATGCGCAAGATCGATCCCGCGCTCGCAGCATTCATGTGCGTGAGCGCGATCGAGGCCATCGCGCACAACACCGTGCTGAACGGAGAGATGCTGTCGGAGAAGATGGTGAAGGTGCTGGTGGAGGAGACGACGCGGATGGTGGTGGGGTATTTGAGGTAGCGGAGCCCGAGATTACGGAAATCGGCGACAGCGCGCCCATTTGGATGAGGCAGCGTCCTGCGCCCTGAGAGGCGCGCCAGAATGCAGTCCAGCACTGTCACCGTAATGTCCGAACACGACGGATCGAGGAAGCGCCCACTTCGCCAGGCCCGATGACACAAAGCGCACCGCGTTTGTTCGGGACCAAGTTACCATGCATAGTACCGGGGCTCTCGGCGGGCCGCTTGACTCAGGTCAATATCCCGCGGGCCTCAGCGCGCCAACATTGTCATATGGGTGTTGTATTGCCTGCCATCTAGCGTGAGCGATCCCAGCGGAGTGCCGGGGCGCGGACATCGATCGTGAATCGTGACACGACGGAAAGCAGAATGAAGCTCGCGCTTGCGCTGCCACCACCGCAACGTGATTTGCGTCTCGACCTGTTTCGCGGCCTCGCCAACTGGGCGATGTTTCTCGGCCATGTGCCCGGCACAGTGCTGGTGTGGTGTTCGTTCCGAAATTATGGATTCAGCGACGGGGCCGACCTGTTCGTGTTCATCTCCGGCTACACCTCGGCGCTCGTTTATACCCGAAAGATGGAGCAAGGCTTTGTGTTCGGAACGAGCAGGCTCTTCAGGCGCGTATGGCAAATCTACACCGCCCATATCGTGCTATTCATGATCTACCTGGCTTTCATCCATTTCCTGTCGGAGAGGTTCAACGCGCCTGATCTGGTCGATCTGTTCAACGCCGGACCGGTCACCAGCGCGCCGATCGAGATGATGACGCAGGGGCTTTTGCTGCGATACAAGCCTCTGAATTTGGACGTGCTGCCGCTCTATGTCGTCTTGATGGGCCTGTTTCCGCCGATCCTCTGGTTGATGTTGAGATTTCCCGACGCCGCCATGATCGGGTCGGTGCTGTTGTATCTGGCTGCGCGGCAATTCCATTGGAACCTGCCTTCCTATCCGTCGGGAAGCTGGTACTTCAATCCGCTGGCGTGGCAGCTTCTGTTTGTCACGGGCGCATGGCTCGCGTTGACGGGTGCGGGGCGTCTGCATTTCTTGCTGCGATCCAGGTTCGTGCTGGTTGTTGCGGTTGCCTATTTGATTTTTGCGGCGATCATGACGTTAGCTGCTCACCAGCCTCAGATCCGGACCTTGTTTGCGCCTGCCTTGTTCGAGCTTTTCAATCCCAACGACAAGACCAATCTGGCGCCCTACCGCTATCTTCATTTGATGGTGCTGATTATCCTTGGTGCCCGGTTCATACCGATCGATGCGCGCGGGCTACAAGCCACCGTCTTGCGACCCCTGGTAAAGTGCGGCCAGCAGTCCCTCGAAGTGTTCTGTGTGGGCATTCTCCTGGCCTTCATCGGGTACTTCATCCTGCAGTTGGCAGGGAACGGCATCCTCGCTCAACTGCTCGTCGGAGCTGCGGGAATCGCGATCATGACGGCGGTTGCCTACTACAGATCCTGGTCAAAGCGAGTGGAGAAACCTTCACATGAGAGTCCGGTGGATGGAAAGAGCGCGCCGGAAAGCACCGGCCCCCTCGAGCATATTGTAGTGCGCGCCACCGGAACGGTGCCGCAGGTCGCTTGCGGGACTGATACGCAGCAGCAGCCGCTAACGGAAGTTTGACAACCGCGCCGCCTCGTTACGGTCGCGATCGAGGCCCATCACATCGACCCGAATCTGCATCGCGTCCTCGCCGAGCAGATTCCCCGCTCCGGCCACCTCGCCGAGGTCGAAGCCTACAATCACGAAATCCACGGCCTCGTCCGCGCCTATCTCGAACGCCACCGCAAGGAGATGCGCAAGATCGACCCCGCCCTCGCAGCGTTCATGTGCGTGAGCACGATCGAAGCCATCGCGCACAACACGGTGCTGAACGGCGGCGAGATGCTGTCGGAGAAGATGGTGAAGGTGCTGGTGGACGAGACGAACGCGGATGGTGGTGGAGTATTTGAGGTAGGTGGACGACAAGCCAGGGCACTTGCGATCCAGCTACGCACGAGGCTTCTTCAGCTTCGCATCTGGCCTGATGACGATCGCTCTCCCCGCATCCAAAGCTGATCGTAATGCGCGACTCACCTCCGCCGAGACCCGACCACGTCAGTCGCAGCGCGGTAACTCAGCCCGCGAATTTAAATATTTAAATATATTTAATTTTGACCAAATTAAATAGTTGTTATTTGAGGTCGGGCAGAGCCCGACCGTGGGTCAACCTCAATCAGCGCGTTCTTGCTCCGCGATGTCGGTATGTCATCACCATTCTGCGCGTGTTCAGGAACGCAACCTCGGGAGCTTGCATTGTCGGCTTGTTCTTCAATCGTTCATGAGGTCGACAATGCATCTTCTCATCAGAATGGCGGCGATTGCGACATTCCCTGCTTGGATTGGATTGAGCGCGAACGGCGCTGCGGCACAGGATTTCAATGACCGATGGTCGATCATTCCGAGGGCTCAGGCAGAGCCGGCGCCGGCTGGACTCGAACAGACGAAGAAGGATCAGATTGAGGCTCCACCTCCAACCGCACAACAGCCGTCGGCTGATCGCTCGGGCACGCGATCTTTCAATCGAGTCTTTTCGGGAAAGGCCTCCTATTATTCGTATTCCAAAGGCAAGACAGCGAGCGGTTCGGTATTCAATCGGGATCACCTCACCGCAGCGCATCGCAGCCTGCCGTTCGGTACCAAGGTCCGCGTGACCCATGGAGGGAGCAGCGTCATCGTCACAATCAATGACCGAGGCCCGTTCATTCGTGGCCGCGTCCTCGATCTCTCGCTCGCTGCCGCGCGCAACCTGGGGATTACGAATCGCGGCGTAGCTCAGGTTCGTGCCGAGGTGTTGTAGCGGATGACTTCCCAAGGGCCTGACATCAAATAACCCGACGCGCTTGTGGATACGGCCCCTCAAGTGCTCGCCGCGGAGATGGAGCGGACGCTGCTGGACGAAACCACTCGGAGAGCTGGGTATTTGAGGTAGGTGGCGTCAACGTCAGCGCATGTGGCTTTAGGGAAGCCTGCGAAAACCTCGCAGGGTAACAAGTCGTCCATCGCCGATGCTCTGCAACGCCGATCATTTCGGCGGGCAGACGAAGGACGTCAGGCTTCCTTCTTTTTCACGCTGATATTGCCGTCGCCCTCGATATAGGCCTCTACGACGTCCGAGGGGCTCGCTATGCCCTCCTCGCGAAGCTTGCTCATCAACTCGTCCATCGTCACCAGTTCCTGCCGCATGTGGCGGCGAAGGACCTGCCCGTCTTTGACGAGGAGGAGCGGCGCCGGCCGAGCAAGCCGCTCCACGAAAGGCACGTGATACCCGACCCAGTCGATGGCTAGATTCCAGAAAATGATAGTGGCAACGAGCACGATACCTTCTGTGATCGAGTGGTATTCACCCGCCATGCCATTCTGCGCCGCGTCCGCCAGAAGGACGACGAGGAGCAGGTCGGGGATGCTGAGGCCGCCGGTTTGCCGCTTCAGGATGAAGCGCATCAGGGTGAAGATGCCGAGGTACATGATGGTGCCCCGCACGATCATTTCCATGATGGAATGCGTCGGGACGAAGATCTCGTTCCACGATAGCTGAAACATGTGTTGCCCTCGCACCTAAATGGAAGCGTCCTGATACCACGTATCGATGGTCCGCCATGAGGCGGCTGATCGTAGCGTCTTCTGGGAGGCTGAACCGTACTGGCGTGATGGCACGGAGATGGTGCGGACGCTGGTGGGCGAGACGACGCGTATATTTGAGGTAGGTGGGCCCTTAGGGCACGATCTGCTCAAAAGGTCAAAAATGATAGTTCACGCCCACTCGGGCGACGTGGAAATCCGCCCGGCCGAAATTTGCGGTGTATCTGGACAGGTTCGGACCAATGCCCCTTGCGAGTGCGGTGGCCGTCACCGACGATTTGCCGAGGTCGACGTAGAGATATTCGGCCTTGAAGCTCCAACCAGGCGCAAAGCGCCATTCGCCGCCTCCGCCGACCGTCCAGCCAGTCTGAATGCGGGAATCGTTCCCCGTGAAGCAAGTCGATCCGATCGTACAGCTGAATGAAGTGCCGGCGACGGAGATATTCAAAGCGCCCCCCGGTCCGTTCACAATGTAGTCGTCAAATGTCGCTACTCGACCAAAAGCAAAGCCGCCGGTCCCATACAGAAGAACGCTAGGCGTGACCAGCGCCCCCAGACGACCACGAACGCTCCCCCACCAGTCAATCTTTTGCTCAGCCGAGATGGTCTGTGCGAAGGCTGGGGGTAGAATCGGCGTTGTTTCACGACCGCCACCGCGCAAGCTGGATGCGCTCAAGTCAGCTTCTACGCCGACTAACCACTTGCTATCGAGTTGCCAATTGTAGCCGGCTTGCAAGCCTCCCGTTACACCACTCATCGAAAAATCGTGAGGGCTGGGAGCAACCTGCCCCGCAAACGGAGGCAGAATCGGAACTCCAGGATTGAAGATGAAAGCGGAGGCCGCGTCACTCGTAAAATTGACCGACCGGTCTGCCCATGCGCCGCCAACGTTGCCGCCAGCATAAAATCCCGTCCAGCTTGGGCTGGGCTCAGCCGTGCGCGCTTTCGTGAAAAGTGCAGGACTTTGGTCAGCAGCTTCCGCCCCCGACGCGACACTCGCCAAGACTGCTACAGCAGCCAGTGCTCTTCTCACGGGACGCCCCCTCCGCGATTCCAAAGTGCCCAAAATTCTTAAATCATGTTGACGCTGGATGCTGTGACGCGAGCGCAACACCTGCGGAACGTTGCAAAATCAACCGCAAACGGCCGGCCCGTGGCAACCGACGGCCCGGAAAGGAATTCCGTTCTTGAGGAATTTGGTCGGAGCGAGAGGATTTGAACCTCCGACCCCTAGTCTCCCAGACTAGTGCGCTAACCGGGCTGCGCCACGCTCCGAATGCCGTTCCATTAGCTAGGATCGCCGCTTTGCGCAAGGCGAGGCCGAAGCATTTTGGTGTATCCGCCCCCAAGCTCCCGGAACTGCCCCGCAAAGCCGGGGACCGCCCTAGCTCTCCTTCAGGGCCTGATCCAGCATCTCCCGGCAGGCGACGAGGTCGCCGAGGACCCGCTCCAGCCGCTCGCGGTCGAGCGCGCTGGGGCCGGCGGGCGCGGCGGCGCCGCCTTTGCGGAAGGTGGTGAGGATCTCCTCGTCGTCGATCTCGGTGAAGCGGAAGTCGATGCCTTCCTCTTCATCGCCCTGATAGTCGTCATCGTCGGTGTCGGTGACGCCCTTGATGGGAGCCTCGTCCTCGGGCTCCATCAGGCTCGCGCCGATCGCGTCCTCGATGGCGCCGAAGGAGACCGCGGCCGCGCTGTCGGCGAGACCCTGCACCGATTTGACGCCGTGCTCCTTCAGGATCCGCTGCACCCCGCGGATGGTGTAGCCCTCGCCGTAGAGCAGCCGGCGGATGCCCTTGAGCAGATCGACGTCGTCGGGGCGGTAATAGCGCCGGCCGCCGCTGCGCTTCATCGGCTTGATCTGGGAGAAGCGGGTCCCCCAGAACCGCAGCACGTGCTGCGGAATGTCGAGTTCCTGCGCTACTTCGCTGATGGTTCGGAACGCATCCGGCGCCTTGTCCAAAGGCCAGTCCTTTCCGAAAGGCGGTTAAGCCTCTTCTTGAGCCGGGGTGGCGTCGCCGTTGGTGCGGTGCTGGGCGTTGATCCGCTGCTTCAGGATCGCCGACGGCTTGAACACCATGACGCGGCGCGGCGAGATCGGCACCTCGGTGCCGGTCTTCGGGTTGCGGCCTATGCGCTGGCCCTTCTTGCGCACCATGAATGAGCCGAACGAGGACAATTTCACCGTCTCGCCCTTCTCCAGGCAGTCAGTGATCTCCTTCAGCACGAGTTCCACGAAGGCAGACGATTCCGTGCGCGACAGGCCTACCTTCTGGTAGACGGCTTCGCACAGATCGACACGCGTTACGGTTTTGCTGGTCTCGCTCATCGCCCTGCCCCACCTCACGGCGAACAATTCTTGTCTGAAATTATGAGCTTACGATACGGCGGTCAACACCGCACATCAATGCACACGTCGCGATAATCGGCGCGGATTCCGGCAAAATTTTATCGGTGTGGCTTACCAGCGCACCAGCGCGGAGCCCCAGGTAAAGCCGCCACCCATGGCCTCCAGCAGGACCATGTCGCCCTTCTTGATGCGGCCGTCCTTGCGCGCCACCGAGAGCGCCAGCGGGATCGAGGCCGCCGAGGTGTTGCCGTGGCGGTCCACCGTCAGCACCACCTTCTCCGGCGCGATGTGCAGCTTGTGCGCGGAAGCGTCGATGATTCGCTTGTTGGCCTGGTGCGGCACGAACCAGTCGATGCCGTCGGCATCGAGCCCGGTCGCCTTGAAAGCATCGACGATCACGTCGGTGATCATACCGACCGCGTGCTTGAAGACCTCGCGGCCCTCCATGCGCAGATGGCCGACGGTCTGGGTCGAGGACGGCCCGCCGTCGACGAACAGCTTTGCCTTGTGGCGGCCGTCGGAGCGCAGATGCGTGGTCACGATGCCGCGGTCGGTCGCGGCATTGCCGGGCTGCTCCTGCGCCTCCAGCACCACGGCGCCGGCGCCGTCGCCGAACAGCACGCAGGTGCCGCGATCGTTCCAGTCGAGGATGCGCGAGAAGGTCTCCGCGCCGATCACCAGCGCGCGCTTGTAGGCCCCGGTGCGCAGGAAATTGTCGGCGGTGGCGAGCGCGAACACGAAGCCCGAGCACACTGCCTGCAGATCGAAGGCCGCGCCATGATTGATGCCGAGGCCGTGCTGCACGGCGACGGCGGTCGCGGGGAAGGTGTTGTCGGGCGTCGAGGTCGCCAGCACGATCAGCTCGATCGATTGCGCGTCAACGCCGGCATCGCGGAGCGCCGCCTGTGCCGCCTTGATGGCGAGGTGCGAGGTGAACTCGCCCTCGGCCGCGATGTGCCGCTCGCGAATGCCGGTGCGCTGCACGATCCACTCGTCGGAGGTATCGATGCGCGCCGCCAATTGGGCGTTGGTCACCACCTGCTCCGGCAGATAAGAGCCGCAGCCGAGCACGACCGAACGAATCTGAGTCACGAAACATCCTCCGGCGCGGGCTGCACGAATTTGAGTGCACCACCCTCGCGGTTGAGCATCTGATTGATCTTGTTCAGGAGATCGTAGTGAGCCATCTCATAGCCAACATCGATCGCATAGGCAAAGCCTTCGGCGTTGGTTCCGCCGTGGCTCTTGACCACCACCCCGTTCAGTCCCAGCAGCACGCCACCATTGGACTTGTTGGGGTCCATTTTGTCGCGCAGGGCCTGGAAGGCGCTGCGCGCGAAGAGGTAGCCGAGCTTGGACATCCAGCTCCGCTGCATCTCGTGACGAAGCAATTCCGCCATCTGCCGTGCGGTTCCCTCGGCCGCCTTCAGCGCTATGTTGCCGCTAAAGCCTTCGGTGACGATCACGTCGGCGAGCCCCTTGCCGATGCCGTCGCCCTCGACGAAGCCGATATAGTCGAGCTCCGGCAGGTTCCGCGCCCGCAGGATCTCGCTGGCCTCGCGGATCTCCTCGTGCCCCTTGATCTCCTCGGCGCCGATATTGAGCAGCCCGACCGTGGGCCGGGTCTTGTTGAACAGCACGCTCGCCTTGGCCGCGCCCATCACCGCCATCGACACCAGATGGTGGGCATCGCCGCCGAGGGTGGCGCCGAGGTCGAGCACGACGGACTCCCCGCGCAGGGTCGGCCAGATCGCCGAGATCGCCGGCCGGTCGATGCCCGGCAGGGTGCGCAGATGGAAGCGCGCCATCGCCATCAGCGCGCCGGTATTGCCGGCGGAGATCGCGACGTCCGCCTCGCCCTTCTTGACCGCGTCGATCGCGAGCCACATCGAGGAGGTCTTGCGGCCGCGCCGCAGCGCCTGGCTCGGCTTGTCCTTCATGCTGACGGCGACGTCGGTATGGATGATCTTGGAGGCGGCCTTCAGCTTCGGGTGCTGGTCGAGCTCGGGCTCGATCCTGGCGCGGTCGCCGACCAGCAGGAACTCGGTGTCGCGATGCCGGCCAAGCGAGATGGCGGCGCCCGGAATGACCACGGCGGGGCCGACATCGCCCCCCATGGCGTCCAGCGCGATGCGAACCTTGCTTGGCATGTAAGTCCTGGAAACCTGGTCTGGTGCGGTCTTGGGATCAGCGGGGCCGCAAAATGGGTTCGCCACCGGTACGGCGGCCGGCCAAGCGCCACGCCGCACCCGGACCGGGGCGCGACAATAGCGTTTTGTACCCCCGAAACAACCTCTTGCCCCCAGCCTTTTGCATTCGGGGCAATCCGGCCGCCGGGCGCGGATTTCGCGAGAAATCCATTGAAATCAGAGAGATAAACAGCTGTCTCAAACCATCAGGGCAAATGGCTCGCGTCCCCTGGCAAGGCAGCCGCGAGCCAAAATGCCCCTCATTGGCCCTTCTTCTTGTCCTGCAATGCCTTCAGCACGGCGAAGGGATGGTCTTCGGGGTCGGGAGCGGTGACCTCCGCCTCGAACACGGCCCCCTCCTTGCGTGGATAGGGATCGATCGCCAGGAACAGGACGTCGGTGGCGAGCCGGCCGAGGTCGATGATGCCGCCCGTGATCGGCTCGGGCGGGTCGGCAACCTCGGGCGGCGCCTCGTCGTCCTGCCCCTCCTCGATCAGATCGGCCAGGCGGCGCGCCTCGGCCTCGGGGGCGAACATCAGGTCCACCTCCTCCTCGATCTCGCTCTCGATCGGATCCAGCGTGACGACGCAGGTCTGGCCGATCCGGCCTCGAACCAGGCCCGTGACCTGGACCCGCCCGCCGCTTTTCGGCACGACATCGAAGCTGGCATGGGCGGACAGGATCTCGCGCAAGCCCGCGACCTCCGCCATCGCCTGCCGCTCGGCCACTGAGGCCTCGAGCTCGCGATGCAACCCGCCGTCCGGGATTTGCGCAACGATGACGGGCGCCCGCCAGGGATCGCGCTCGGTATCTGGTCGGCTCATGGCGTGACATCCTCTGACAGCGCCCGGGGAAACTTGAAGGACGCGCGCAGCAGCGCGGCCTCGTCGGTCCGGCCAAGATCGGCCTCGCTGGCCCTCGCATAGGCCGCGAGCCGCTCCGCCTGGTCGAAGCCGGTCCCATTCAAGATATTCTTGCAGATCGCCGCTGCCAGCGCCTCGCCGCCGGCTTCCATCGCCTGGTCGTAGGCCTGGACGCGGCCGTAGAAGGCCTCGCCGAAGGCCCGCATCCGCTTCGGCACGGTCTGGTCGCCCACCCCCATCTCGCGCAGATTGTCGTCCATGTCCTCGCAGAAGCGGTCGAACAGCGCCTGCGACAGCTCCGCGGCGCCCTGAACCGCGCGCAGTCGGCGCAGCAGCAGCCAGAGATGCAGCAGCAACAGGTCGAAACGCCCGTTAACCGTATCGGGCACACCAAAGACCCGGTAAAACAGGGGTTCTCGCGCCTGCGTCACGATCATGCCATAGATGGCCTCAATGGTGCCGGGCGGGGTTCGCCGGGGTTTCCTGAAGTGATTGAACGGCCAAAGCATTGTGGTTTCCGCAAGCGGGCGCGCGCGAGTTGCATTCAGACGCCCAGCCCGGTACTTCAGCGCCTCGCGCGACGCAAGGGGACGGAATCAGTTCCGCTATGACGACAACGAACCAGATCAGCCTGCGCGCGGATATGCGGCGCGGCCTTCATGCCTGCTGGCGTGGCCTGCGCATGCTCGCGGCCACCGCCGTGATCGGCGTGGCCCTTGCAGCCTGCACCGGCGAGCAGTTCCAGAAGGGTTACATCCTGCCGCCCGGCGCGCTCGAGCAGATTCCGATCGGCGCGAGCCAGGATCAGGTGCTGATCGTGATGGGCACGCCTTCGACGGTCGCGACCCTCGACGGTGAAGTGTTCTACTACATCTCGCAGCGCTCGGAGCGCCCGGTCGCCTTCATGAACCAGAAGGTGGTCGATCAGCGTGTCATCGCAGTCTATTTCGACAAGACCCGGCGCGTGCGCCGGCTTGCGAATTACGGTCTCCAGGACGGCAAGATCTTCGACTTCATCAGCCGCACCACGCCGACGTCGGGTCAGGAGATGAGCTACCTCACCCCGCTGTTCAAGCTGCTCAGCTTCAACTGAGGCCGTCGAAGGATTCGATCGAAGCGGCTTGTCGCTTCGCGTCGAAAATGCGCGTCGAACGAGGCTCCTGAAGCCGCTTAATTCCATCGCAAGGTATATGGGCTTACGCCTGCGTCGTCGTGCCGCTCTCTGCGCGGCACTTGTCGTCGCGCGCGACTTGCGGTCGCACGTGCCGTTCCCTACGGTTCCCGCAAAGCAAAAAGCAGGAGTGGATTCGTGCATAAGCCTTTGTTGTCCCGCCGTCGTGTGCTCGCCGGTGCTGCCGGCCTTTCGGCCGCAGCGATTCTACCGCGATCGAGCCTTGCCGACTGGAAGCCCACTGAAAACGTTCGTCTCATCGTGCCGGCCGCGGCCGGCGGCTCGACGGACGTGATGGGCCGCCTCCTGGCCGCGCATCTGCAAACCGCCTGGGGTCAGTCGACTGTGGTGGAAAACCGCTCCGGCGGCGGCGGCACGATCGGCACCGCCGAGGCCGTGCGCGCCAAGCCGGATGGTCACACCATCCTGGTCGGCAACCCCGGCCCGAACGCGATCGCCTACAGCATCTTCAAGAACCTCAGCTACAAGCCGGACCAGCTTCAGCCGGTCTCGAACATGATCCGGATTCCGAACATCGTCTCGGCGCATCCGAAGACCGGCATCAAAACGATTCCCGAGCTGATCGCGTATCTGAAGGCCAATCCGGACAAGCTCAGCTACGCCTCCTCCGGCGTCGGCCAGAGCCCCCACCTCACCGGCGCCTGGTTTCTCCAGCTCACCGGCCTGAAGATGACGCACATCCCGTTCCGCGGCGCCGGCCCCGCGCTCCAGGCCGCCCTTGCCGGCGACATCCAGATCCTGTTCGACAATCTCTATCCGACCCTGCCTCAGGTGCAGAGCGGCACGCTCAACGGTCTCTGCGTCACCACGCCCGAGCGCAGCGACCTCGCCAAAGACCTGCCGACCATGCGCGAGAGCGCGCCGGAGCTGGCGAATTTCGACGTGTCCTCCTGGTTCGCGGTCTTCCTGCCGAAGGGCGCTTCGCCCGAGGTGCTGGGCGCGCTCAATCTCCAGGTCAAGGCGATGCTGGAGCGCGAGGACGTCAAGAAGCAGATCGCCGCCATGGGCGCCCGCGCCGACTACGGCACGCCCGAGCAGTTCGCCGCCTTCGTGGACGCCGAGACGAAGAAGTTCGCCGGCATCATCCAGAAGGAAGGCCTGCAGATGGACGTGCAGTAGGTCTCTCTCACGTCATTGCGAGAGAAGCGAAGCAATCCAGGCTGTCTCTGCGGAACGATGCTGGATTGCTTCGTCGCAAGAGCTCCTCGCAATGACGTCGGGAGAGCGTCGGATCGCCAAATCAAAAACCCCGCGGCTCACGCCGCGGGGTTTTCTCTTGTCGCGTCAGCGCCGCTCAGTGCGCCAGGATCGCCAGCAGCAGCAGGGCCACGATATTGGTGATCTTGATCATCGGGTTCACCGCAGGTCCCGCCGTGTCCTTGTAGGGATCGCCGACGGTATCGCCGGTCACCGCGGACTTATGGGCATCAGAGCCCTTGCCGCCGAAATGACCGTCCTCGATGTACTTTTTGGCGTTGTCCCAGGCGCCGCCGCCCGAGGTCATGGAGATCGCGACGAACAGGCCCGTCACGATGACGCCGAGCAGCATGGCGCCGACGGCCGAGAATGCCGCCGACTTGCCGGCCGCGCCGCCGCCCGCGATCGCATAGATCAGGAAGTAGACGACGATCGGCGACAGCACCGGCAGCAGCGAGGGGATGATCATCTCCTTGATTGCCGCGCGCGTGAGCAAGTCGACCGCCTTGCCGTAATCAGGCTTGTCGGTGCCCTGCATGATGCCCGGCTTCTCGCGGAATTGGCGACGGACCTCCTCGACGATCGCACCGGCCGCACGGCCGACCGCGGTCATGCCCATCGCGCCGAACAGGTACGGCAACAGACCGCCGAACAGCAGGCCCACCACGACGTAGGGATTGTTCAGTGAGAAGTCCGGATTGACGCCGGCGAAGTAGGGATGCTGCGCGGAGCGGGCCACGAAGAACTTGAGGTCCTCGTTGTAGGCCGCGAACAGCACCAGGGCGCCGAGACCAGCGGAGCCGATCGCGTAGCCTTTGGTGACCGCCTTGGTGGTGTTGCCGACCGCGTCGAGCGCGTCGGTCGACTTGCGCACCTCCTTCGGCAGTCCCGCCATTTCGGCAATGCCGCCGGCATTGTCGGTGACGGGGCCGAAGGCGTCGAGGGCGACGATCATGCCGGCCAGCGCCAGCATGGTGGCGGTCGCGATCGCGATGCCGAACAGCCCGGCGAGGCTGTAGGTGACCAGGATGCCGGCGATGATGACGATCGCAGGCAACGCGGTCGCTTCCATCGAGATGGCGAGGCCCTGGATCACGTTGGTGCCGTGGCCGGTGACCGAGGACTGGGCGATCGACTTCACCGGACGATAGTCGGTCCCGGTGTAGTATTCGGTGATCCAGATGATCAGGGCGGTGACGACGAGACCGACCACGCCGCACTCGAACAGCGCCAGGCCGGTGTAGTTGACGCCCTCGAGCTTGCCGAAGCCGATCAGGTAGTAGATCACCAGGGCGATGCCGATCAGCGACAGGATGCCCGTTGCGATCAGGCCCTTGTAGAGCGCGCCCATGATCGACTGGCTCGGCCCGAGCTTGACGAAGAAGGTGCCGATGATCGAAGTGATGATGCAGATGCCGCCGATCGCGAGCGGCAGCGTCATCATGTTGGCGAGGATCGGCGTCTTGGCGAAGAAGATCGCCGCCAGGACCATGGTGGCGACCGCGGTCACCGCATAGGTCTCGAACAGGTCGGCGGCCATGCCGGCGCAGTCGCCGACGTTGTCGCCGACGTTGTCGGCGATGGTCGCAGGGTTGCGCGGGTCATCCTCGGGAATGCCGGCCTCGACCTTGCCGACGAGGTCGCCGCCGACGTCCGCACCCTTGGTGAAGATGCCGCCGCCGAGACGGGCGAAGATCGAGATCAGCGAGGCGCCGAAGCCGAGCGCCACCAGGGCGTCGACGACGACGCGGCTATCCGGCGCGAGCTTCAGCGAATGGACCAGGAAGCCGAAATAGAGCGTCACGCCGAGCAGCGCCAGACCCGCCACCAGAAGGCCGGTGATGGCGCCCGCCTTGAAGGCGAGCTCCAGGCCGCCGGCCAGCGACGTCGTCGCGGCCTGGGCGGTGCGCACATTGGCGCGGACCGAGACGTTCATGCCGATGAAGCCCGCAGCGCCGGACAGGATCGCGCCGATGGCGAAACCGATCGCGACATAGAGCCCGAGGAAATAGGCAAGCAGCACGAAGATGACGATGCCGACGATACCGATCGTGGTGTATTGCCGCCGGAGATAGGCTTGTGCGCCTTCGCGCACCGCCCCTGCGATCTCCTGCATGCGCGGCGACCCCGCATCCGCGCCCAAGACCGAAGACGTCGCCCAAATCGCGTAGGCGACGGAAAGCGCTCCGCAGAGCACTATCAACCATAATGCTGTCATGTGATGTTTGCCTCAGATCCTTGATGTACCCCCGGCGCCTTTTGTTGTCCGTCGTGCGGTGCAGCGCCTTGATTTTGAACAAAGCCGCCCCCTTGCCCTTAAGGGACGGCTCCAGTCGGCCGCGAGCTTGCCAAAATCACATTGAGGGTGCAACGCCGGATCAGCCCGAAAAGGCCGATCTTGGCAGGTATTTAGGGCCAAGCGCTGAGAACTCAGATGCCGGTTTGGAGCAATTCCTAGAAGTGGCTGTAGGACAGCCGCGTCAAAAGCAGATCCTGGCCCTGCCCGTCCAGGAAGCGCAGCGGCTTCTGCCCCTCCGTGATGGTACCGATTGCAGTCACGGCAACGCCGAGGGACTGCCCCGCGGCAATCAGCGTCTCGCATTGTGCCGGCGGAACGGTGCAGAGCACCTCGTAGTCGTCGCCCCCGGCAAGCAGCGTCTCGACAGACGCGACGTTGCGGGCGCGAAGGCCGGCTGCCGCGGCCGAGAGTGGCAGGCTCGTCACGTCGACCGAAGCCGCGACCCCGGAGGCGGCACAGAGCTTGGTCAGATCGCCGGCGAGGCCGTCGGAGACGTCCATCGCCGCGGTGGCATGATCGCGCAGGGCCGGCGCCAGCACGTTGCGTGGCTGCGGCACCCGATAGCGCGAGACCAGAAAATCCCGTGCCGCGGGATCGGAGGTCAGCGCGCTGGCGGCAGCCCCGCCTTTGAGCACGTCGAGGCCGAGCGCGGCATCGCCGATCGTGCCCGTGACCAGGACGCGGTCGCCCGGCCTTGCGCCGGTGCGGCCGATCATCCGCCCCTGAGGCACACGGCCGAAGGCGGTGATCGAGATCATCTGCGGGCCCGGCGTCGACACCGTGTCGCCACCGAGCAGAGGACAAGCGAAGGTCTTCGCATCATCGCCCAGCGCGTCCGCAAAGGGACGCAGCCAGGCATCCTCCTTGCTGCGCAGCGCCAGCGTCAGCACGAAGCCTGCCGGCGTCGCTCCTTTCGCCGCGAGATCGGACAGGTTCACCCGCAGCGCCTTGCGCGCGATGGTGTCAGGCGGATCGCCGGCAAGATAATGCACGCCCTCCACCACCGCGTCGGTGGTGACGACGATGTCCTCGCCGGACGAGGACAGCACCGCCGCGTCGTCGACCAACCCGAACGCGCCGGGATCGGTCGCCAGCGGTTTGAAATAGCGCGCGATGAGGGAGTCTTCGCCGGAGGGATTTTGTGTGGTTTCCATCGGCGTCAGCCCCATCCACCGCTGTCATCGCCCGGCTTGACCGGGCGATCCAGTATTCGAGAGACAGTCGTGTTAGCCCGATGGGCCGCGGCGTACTGGATCACCCGCCTTCGCGGGTGATGACGACGGAGAATGGGGCAGTCGTCTCGCATCACTTCACCGCCCTCGCGGGAAACTACCCCCGCCCGAACTCGTCGCCGCGAAACTGCCGGCCGATCTGGTCGAGCACGGCGTTGACCATGCCGGTCTCCTCGCGGTCGACGAAAGCATTGGCGACGTCGACATATTCGGAGACCACCACCCGGCCCGGCACGTCCTTGCGATGCTGGAGCTCATAGGCTCCTGCCCGCAGCACTGCCCGCAGGATCGCCTCGATCCGCTTGAGCGGCCAGCCCTTCGACAGCGCCTCGTCGATCAGAGGATCGAGCTTCTTCTGGTCGCGGACGACGCCGGAGACGACGTCGCGGAAAAAGGCGGCTTCCGCCGGCAGATACGTTTCGCCCTCGACCTCGTTGCCGAGCCAATGGCTTTCGAATTCGGCAAAGATGTCGTTGATGCCCGCACCGGCGATGTCCATCTGGTACAGTGCCTGCACGGCTGCGAGCCGTGCCGCACCGCGCCGGTTCGCCTTCTTCTCGACAACGCCGGTCGGCTTCTTGGTGTTATCGGCCATGGCTTCAGGCCCGCGCCAGGCGGCGTTTAATGCGCAGCATCGCAAGCGCGGCGCGCGCGGCATCGCCGCCCTTGTTGAGCTCGCTGGCACGCGCCCGCGCCCAGGCCTGCGCCTCGGTGTTGACGGTGAGGATGCCGTTGCCGAGCGGCAGCTTCCGCGCCACGGCGAGGTCCATCAGCGCGCGCGAGGATTCCTGCGAGACGATCTCGAAATGAATGGTGTCGCCGCGGATCACGCAGCCGAGCGCGATCACCGCATCATAGGGCCTGCCGTTCGCCGCCGCGGCATCGACCGCGATGGCGACTGCCGCGGGGATCTCCAGCGCACCGGGAACCGTAATGACGTCGTGGGTCAGGCCGGCCGCCTTCAGCTCGGCCACCGCGCCGTCCAGCAGCGCATCCTGGAGATCGTCATAGAACCGCGCCTCGACAATCAGCGCGCGCGCGCCGGAAATATCGGTCTGGTCCTTCAGGGGTGCGCGCCGCGCGTCTGCCATCGTTCAATCCGTTTCGAAAGGGGTCGGCGCTATGTAGTCGCCGGAAGCAGGTAAGCCAAGTTCTAAGAGACCGTCATTTCCGTCAGCCGCGCCGCGTAGCGGGCCATCAGGTCGACCTCGATATTAACCTCATCCCCCGCCTTCCAGCTGCCGATCGTCGTGACATCGAGCGTGTGCGGAATGATCAGCACCGAAAAGGTCACGTCTGCAACCGTATTGATCGTCAGCGAGACGCCGTCGAGCGTGATCGAGCCCTTGGTGGCGATGAACCGTGCCAGCTCCCGCGTCGTCGAGAGCACGAACCGCGCCATATCCGGCAAGTCCTCCCGGCTGACGATGGTTGCAATGCCATCGGCGTGGCCGGCGACGATATGGCCGCCGAGCTCATCGCCGATCTTCAGCGCGCGCTCGAGGTTGAGCCTGGTGCCGACCTTCCAGTGCTTGGCCGTCGTCAGCGCCAGCGTCTCGGCCGCGGTGTCGACGTCGAACCAGGTCCTTTGCTTGGAGTCCCTGCCATCCGCAACGCCCGAGGCAACCACCGTCAGGCAGACGCCGTTGCAGGCGATCGAGGCCCCGTCAGCGATGGTGGTCTGGTCATAGCCGCAGGCAATGCGCAATCGATGCAGCTGCCCCTTCGCCGTTGGCGTGAAGCTGACGATCTCGCCGATATCGGTGACAATGCCGGTGAACATTACGCGCGCTCGTAGATGGTGAGGTTATCCTTGCCGCAGGTCTCGCTAGCATGAACCTTGTAGGCCGGCGACTGCGTGATTTTCGACAGGGGCAATGCATCGAGCGCATCGACGCCGCCCTCGCCGACCGCTTCCGCTCCGCGGAACAGCCAGACCTCGTCGACGAGATCGGCCGCAACGAACGATGCCGCAACGCGGCTGCCGCCCTCGACCATCAGCCGTGTGATGCCCTTGTCCGCCAGCGCATGCAGCACGGCCGAAAGATCGAGCCCGGATGGACTCCCCGGAGGCATGCGCATGATTTGCGCACCGGCCGCGCCAAGGCGCGTCGCGGCGGCCGCTTCCGCAAGCTCGGACGCGATCACCCAAAGCGGCGTCTCGCGCGCGGACCGAACCAGCTGGCTCGATGCGGGAATGCGCAGGCTCCGGTCGAGCACCACACGCACCGGCGAGCGCGCCGCCATGCCCGGCAGGCGGCAGTTGAGCTGCGGATCATCCGCCAGCACCGTGCCGATGCCGACCAGGATGGCATCGCTTTGCGCGCGGAGCAGATGCACGCGGTTGCGTGCCGCCTCCCCCGTGATCGCAAGCGGCTTGCCGCCGGCCGCACCGATCTTGCCGTCAGGCGAGACCGCGAGCTTCAGGATCACATGAGGACGCTGGTCACGGATGCGGCGGAAATGGCCGGCATGGTCGAACGCGGCCTCGGCCGCGCAGAGACCGACGTCCACATTGATGCCGGCGGCGCGCAGGCGCGCATGGCCCTGCCCCGCAACTTCCGGATTGGGGTCCTCGATCGCCGCCACCACGCGCTTGATGCCGGCGGCGATCACCGCATCGGCGCAAGGCGGCGACTTGCCGAAATGCGAGCACGGCTCCAGCGTGACGTAGAGCGTGGCACCCCGCGCTGCTTCGCCCGCCCGCCGCAACGCCTCGGGCTCACCGTGCGGACGTCCGCCTGCTTGCGTCCAGCCGCGGCCGACGATGACGCCGTCCTTGACGATGACGGCGCCCACGGCCGGATTGGGCCAGGTCCGGCCCTGCCCGCGCCGACCGAGCGCAAGCGCCAGCTCCATGAAACGGCGATCAGCATCCTTGGCCTCGCGGGCCTTCTGCGCGAACTGGTCTTCCAGAATGCGGAAGATCATTTGCGGATCGCGGCGAGCCGCGCTTCCTCCTCGCCGGAGAGCTCGCCGAGCACGTCGGCGAAATCCTTGGCCTCGCGGAAATTGCGGTAGACCGAGGCAAACCGCACATAGGCGACGTCGTCGAGCGTGCGCAGATGCTCCATCACGGTCTCGCCGATCACCTCTGAGGAGATCTCGGCCTCGCCTCCGGTCTCGAGCTCGCGCACGATGGTGGAGACCATCTTCTCGACGCGCTCCGGCTCGACCTGCCGCTTGCGAAGTGAGATCTGCACCGAGCGCATCAGCTTGTCGCGATCGAACGGCACGCGGCGGCCGTTGCGTTTGATCACCGTGAGCTCGCGCAGCTGCACGCGCTCGAAGGTGGTGAAGCGGAAATTGCAGGCGACGCACACGCGCCGCCTGCGGATCACGGACGAGTCCTCGGTCGGACGCGAGTCCTTTACCTGCGTATCGAGACTGTTGCAGTTCGGGCAGCGCATCCGTGTGACCTTTATTTTCGCATGATCTCTTCGGAAAACCGGTACCCACTTTTCCGGATCATGCGGCGCCTTACTGGTAGATCGGGAACCGGTCGGTGAGCGCCTTGACCCGTTCCTTGATCGCAGCTTCCACCAGCGGCGCCTTGCCGTCGGAGGATTGCGCGATCGCATTGAGGACCTCTGCGATCATGCCGCCGACCTGCTGGAATTCGGCCACGCCGAAGCCGCGGCTGGTCGCAGCCGGCGTGCCGAGCCGAATGCCCGAGGTCACAAAGGGGGATTCCGGGTCGAACGGAATGCCGTTCTTGTTGCAGGTGATGGCCGCGCGAACCAGCGCCTTCTCCGAGACGTTGCCCTTCAGGCCCTTCGGCCGGAGATCGACCAGCATCAGATGATTGTCGGTGCCGCCGGAGACGATATCGAGACCATGGCCCTTCAACGTCTCGGCCAAGGCCTTGGCGTTCTCGACGATGTTCTTGGCGTAGACCTTGAAATCCGGACGCAGCGCCTCGCCGAAGGCGACCGCCTTGGCTGCAATCACGTGCATCAAAGGACCGCCCTGCAGGCCCGGGAAGATCGCCGAGTTGAGCTTCTTGGTCAGCGTCTCGTCATTCCACAGCATCAGGCCGCCGCGCGGACCACGCAGCGACTTGTGCGTCGTGGTGGTGGTGACGTGCGCATACGGCACCGGGGAAGCATGCACGCCGCCGGCGACGAGCCCAGCGAAATGCGCCATGTCGACCAGCAGGTAAGCGCCGACGCTGTCGGCGATCTCGCGGAAACGCTTGAAGTCCCAGGCGCGCGAATAGGCCGAGCCGCCGGCGATGATCAGCTTCGGCTTGACCTCTTCGGCCTGCTTGGCCACGGCATCCATGTCGATGATCTGGTCCTCGCGGCGCACGGTGTAATGCGCGGCCTTGAACCACTTGCCGCTCATGTTCACGGGCGAGCCATGGGTGAGATGGCCGCCGGCGGCGAGATCGAGACCCATGAAGGTGTCGCCCGGCTGCAGCAGCGCCAGGAACACCGCCTGGTTCATTTGGCTGCCGGAGTTCGGCTGCACGTTGGCAAAACTGGCGCCGAACAGCTTCTTGGCACGATCGATCGCAAGGTTCTCGGCGACGTCGACCCACTCACAACCGCCGTAATAGCGCGCGCCCGGATAACCTTCCGCGTATTTGTTGGTCATGACCGAACCCTGCGCTTCCAGCACGGCCCGGCTGACGATGTTCTCGGAGGCGATCAGCTCGACCTCGTGGCGCTGCCGACCGAGCTCACCCTTGATGGCGGCAGCGATTTCCGGATCGGCCTGCTCGAGCGAGGCGGTGAAAAACGAATCGGGCGCGGAGGCGGACTTGGGTGCGGTCATCTTGCGAATATCTCCACCGCCGCAGCCTTTTGGCGGGCTACGGGCGGGTCTGGTGTGGCGGTCGGAAGCACGCGCGATCTACCACATCGGCCGACCGCGGCCAAGCATTTGCGGGTCGGGCCTGATATTTATGCAAGATATGGTGGGATTGGAGGTTTTCAGCCCGGGAGCGGTCTTGCGAGATCCGCTCCCCGTCAATATCCGGGTGGGGCCGCTTTGGGCCTTATTTCTTGCCAGCTGCCGCCGGGGCAGCCGGCGTCGTTTTACAGCCCGGTATACCCCGCCTTCACGGGGTCGACGCTGCCGTCGAGCTGGCGCAGATAGGTCAGGCCGCAGACCGTCAACCTATGGGTGTCGGTCTCGCCGGCTTCCATCAGGATGTTGAGGTAGTTCGTGACCTTTTCACGCGCCTCGGCGCTGGCCGCCGCGGTGCGGTTGGCGAGCAGGTCGTAGGTCTGCATGATGCGGTCGATGGCAGCTTCCATGGCATCCTCTGGTTGGTCGGGATCTTGGGGGTTTTGATCAGGCAACCGCTCTGGCCTCGGTCTGCGCCTGGAACCGGGCGATCGCCCTGTTGGCCAGCCTGATCTTGTTGAATTCGCCCTGCTGGAGCAGCTTGACGATCAGGTGAAGCAGGCGGTCGTCGGTGACGAGAGTGTCCGGGATTGCGCCGGAGCGGCGAAGGTAGTTCGCGGCGATGGCGTAGGCCTCGCTGACGAGTTCCACGTTCATCACCCGAAGCCCGCGCTCGACCAGCATCGCCGTTTCTCCGATCCGAAGAAGATAAGCGCCGAGCCCGGAACTGGTTCCTGGCTGCCGGGGGGATTTTTTCGCAGGTGCAAAAAAATATCAACGCACCGGTCCGGGGCAACTCCGGACCAGCGCGCTTGGGGAAGTCAGGCACGTTCGGGAGGGCTGCCGGTCTTGTTGCGGGCCGGCTTCGCCCAGATCCCTTTAGAACTCAGAGGCGATAGAGGATCTGGTCGGTCCAGAACCGCTCCAGGCGGTGCAGCGACTTGTTGAGGGTCGCGAACTCGTCGCCGGAGATGCCGCCGACCTGCTCCACCGTCTTGACGTGCTTCTGGTAGAGCGCATCGACGATGCGGCGGACTTCCTGGCCCTGCGGGGTCAGGCGGATGCGCACCGAGCGGCGATCGACCCGCGAGCGCTGATGATCGAGGAAGCCGAGCTCGACGAGCTTCTTCAGATTGTAGGAGACGTTGGAGCCGAGATAGTAACCGCGCGTGCGCAATTCGCCCGCGGTCAGCTCCTTGTCGCCGATGTTGTAGAGCAAGAGCGCCTGGACCGAGTTGATGTCCGCGCGGCCGCGGCGATCGAATTCGTCCTTGATCACGTCGAGGAGCCGGCGATGCAGCCGCTCCACCAGAGTCAAAGCTTCCAGATAGAGCGACTGCACCGAACCCTGCTGGCCGGAGACGCGCTCTGCGGTATCTGCCGCAGTTGCGACGGCTTTCATCATGACACTTCCCCTGTTGTCGTTTTTATCGACACTTATTCGACGAAACTTGTGTCCCGTCTGATAGGTGCAACTTAAGAGGGGCGTTTGAAGATCGGCTTAAATAAGAGAATAAAGAGATCATGAATTTAAGACAGTGAATTGCGCATTAAGCCTGTGCCACAAGTACTTTTTGAAAGCCTCTGTTGACCTTCGCAAGGTCCTGTTCACCCTCCGTCCGCCGCTGTTGTCGCATTCCAGAACAGCCCCGCCCCGTTTCGAAACGCACGCGTAAGAGCTGTGGCGGAACCGGCTGGTCAATGAAAACTTACCGCGAATTTTAGGCAACCAGCGGTCAACCAAACGCAACATTCTCCTGTCCCGGACAAGCGCAGCAAGCGGCGCGCAGACCCGGGATCCCAGAAGCCAAAAGCGAGATATCGGAAAGATGGGCCCCGGCTCTGCAACGCATCACGCCGCAAACTTCGGCGTGCTGCATTGCGTCCGGGGCACGAGAGCGTGAGCGTGAATCTCTGCGCGCTACGGCGGCCGCTCGCGCGCGGCCATCCAGGCGAGCGCAAGATAAGCGGCCAGCATGAAGACCTCGACGCCGACCACGACGAGGCTGCCGCCGTAGATTCCCGGGAACATCAGCTCGATCACGGCCATCGACACCACGGTCGTCAGCCACACCACCGCGCCCCAGGGCGTCGCCAGCCAGAGGCCGACGGCGGCGACGAGCTCGATCACCGCGAAGTAGACCGTCGCGGCCTGCCAGGCCATCGACTGGTTCTCGAACGCCTCGTCCTCGCCGCCGACGAAGCCCGTGACCTGCGCCCAGTGATAGAGGCCTTTCAGGATCGAGAGCAGCGCCATCACCCGCAGGAACAGCACCAGCCGTCGGGTCCAGACATTGTCGTCGGACTCCGAGCGCTCCGAGGAGATCGCCGCCACTGAGAGCGCGCTCTCTCGGGCAGTGTCACGGGCAGCGTCCCTGGCATTGGCGCCGCCTTGGGCCGCATCGCGGGTGGAGATCTCGGACATGGCCCCTTCTGGCTGCTTCGGCCCGCAAAATCAATCGGCTGCCCAAGTCAGGTTCAGATCTGCCTTGCGGCAGGTCAAGCCGCGGTGACGGGAACCATGCGAGCTGGTATAAGAATAATTCCAGCCGGAGGAAGAGTGATGGCGATCAAATACGGACGTCCGATCGAATTGCGCGACGTTTCGCGCCGGGACAGCACGGCAGTGCCGCATGCCCTCGATCTGACCGTCCGTCCGCGCCGCAACCGCAAGGCCGAGTGGGCCCGGCGCATGGTGCGCGAGAACGTCCTCACCACCGACGACCTGATCTGGCCGCTGTTCCTGATCGACGGCACCAACAAGCGCGAGCAGGTCGCCTCGATGCCCGGCGTCGACCGCCTCAGCGTCGACCAGGCCGTGCGCGAGGCCGAGCGCGCGATGAAGCTGACCATCCCCTGCATCGCGCTGTTTCCCTACACCGATCCGTCCCTGCGCGACGAGGAAGGCTCGGAAGCCACCAACCCGAACAACCTGGTCTGCCAGGCCGTGCGCGCGATCAAGAAGGAGTTTCCGGAGATCGGTATCCTCTGCGACGTCGCGCTCGATCCCTTCACCAGCCACGGCCATGACGGCCTGATCTCCGACGGCAAGATCCTGAATGACGAGACGGTCGCCGTGCTGGTGCGTCAGGCCTTGGTGCAGGCCGAAGCCGGCTGCGACATCATCGCGCCCTCCGACATGATGGACGGCCGCGTCGCCGCGATCCGCGAGGGGCTGGACCGCGCCGGCCTGCTCGACGTGCAGATCATGGCCTATGCCGCGAAATACGCCTCCGCCTTCTATGGCCCGTTCCGCGACGCCATCGGCTCGGCCAAGACGCTCACCGGCGACAAGCGCACCTATCAGATGGATAGCGCCAACACCGATGAAGCGCTGCGCGAGGTCGAGCTCGACATCGCCGAGGGCGCCGACATGGTGATGGTGAAGCCCGGCATGCCCTATCTCGACGTGGTCCGCCGCGTGAAGGACACGTTTGCGATGCCGACCTTCGCCTATCAGGTCTCCGGCGAATACGCGATGATCGCCGCAGCCGCAAACAACGGCTGGCTCGACGGCGACCGTGCCATGATGGAAAGCCTGCTCGCCTTCAAACGCGCCGGCGCCGACGGTGTGTTGAGCTATTTTGCGCCGAAGGCAGCGGAGAAGCTGCGGGGCCAGACGTAAGCTGTCGTAGGGTGGGCCAAGCGAAGCGGGCCCACCGATTCATCCATCGTGTAAGTCGGCGGGCAATGGTGGGCACGGCGCAAGCGCGCCTTGGCCCACCCTAGAGGACCGCCCGATCCGCCGCCCCCGAATCGCCGGAATATTTCGGCTTGCTGCCGCCCGCGCGCCCTTGGCACGGGCATGGCCTGTTCCCATGTCCTGCGGGGGGGCTTCGCTGGGAGAACGGTCCATGTCGTACAACTCGGGCAATTCAGGAGGCTGGCGCGATGACGGCGCCATGCAACCGCATGCCTACGACCCTGACCTGCATCCGGAACTGTTCCGGGGCGTCGCGACGCGGCGGGTGTTCGCCTTCCTTATCGACATGGTCGTGATCTCGGTGCCGGTGATCCTCGGCTACATCTTCATCGCCTTGTTCGGCGTGGTCACCCTCGGCATCGGCTGGGCGCTGTTCTGGATCGCCTGGCCGGCCTCCGTGATCTGGGCTATCGTCTATTACGGCGCCAGCATCGGCGGTGCGTCCTCCGCCACGGTCGGCATGCGCCTGATGGACCTGGAGCTGCGCACCTGGTACGGCGCGCCCGGCTACTTCGTGCTCGGCGCCACCCATGCCGTGCTGTTCTGGGTGACGGTCTCGTTCCTGTCGCCGTTCGTGGTGCTGGTCGGCCTGTTCAACGGCCGCCGTCGCCTGCTGCACGATTTCGTGCTGGGAACGGTCGTGATCAACAATTCGGTTCGCATACCCACTCCGCAGGCGGCGCGGACGTGGTGAGCTAATCGATTGACCGGGGGCTTTTGGAGCGCGATGCTGATGCCTGTTTCGGAGGCCCACGACGTCCCTTGACCCAGCACTCGCGCGACACCCCCCAGTTTTACCTCACGGCGCCCTCGCCCTGCCCGTATTTGCCGGGCCGACATGAGCGCAAGGTGTTCACGCATCTGGTCGGGGACCGCGCCGGTGACCTCAACGACCTGCTCACCCATGGCGGTTTCCGCCGCAGCCAGTCGATCGCCTACCGTCCCGCCTGCGACCAGTGCCGGGCCTGCGTCTCGGTCCGGGTCATCGCCAACGAGTTCCGCCCCTCGCGCAACTTCCGCAAGGTGATGGCCCGCAACGCCGACATCATCGGCGAGCAGCGCAGCGCGGTGCCGACCTCCGAGCAATATTCGGTGTTCCGCGCCTATCTCGACGCCCGCCACCGCCACGGCGGGATGGCCGACATGACCGTGCTCGACTACGCCATGATGGTCGAGGACAGCCACGTCGAGACCCGCATCATCGAATACCGCAAGCGCGGCCCCGACAGCGGCATCACCGGCCGCGGCGAGGAGCTGATCGCAGTGGCGCTCACCGACGTTCTCAGCGACGGCCTGTCGATGGTCTATTCGTTCTTCGAGCCTGGCCAGGTCAGCCGCTCGATGGGCACCTTCATGATCCTCGACCATATCGCCCGTGCGCGACGGCAAGGGCTGCCTTACGTCTATCTCGGCTACTGGATCGAAGGCTCCAAGAAGATGGACTACAAGGCCCGCTTCCTGCCGCAGCAGCGCCTCGCCCCCTCAGGCTGGCTGCGCATCGACGCGCAGGGCGACACGGCGTCCGAGCCGCAGGATTAGTGAATGGCGAGTAGCGAATAGGAGAACGCCCCCACTCGCTACTCGCCATTCGCCACTCACCCAAAGAACGTATCTGCCAGCAACTTCAGATTCAAAATCACGATGATGCCCGCGACGATCCAGGCGACCGCGGCAACCGACATCGGGATCGCGAACTTGCCCATCTTGCGCCGATCCGAGACGAAGCGCACCAGCGGGATCACCGCGAAAGGCAGCTGCATCGACAGCACGACCTGGCTGAACACAAGCAAATCCGCGGTGCCGCGCTCACCGTAGATCGCGGTGACGATGATCACGGGAATGATGGCGATGCCGCGGGTCAAGAGGCGGCGCGCCCAGCTCGGCAGGCGCAGGTCGAGAAAGCCCTCCATCACGATCTGGCCAGCGAGCGTCGCGGTGACCGTCGAGTTGAGGCCCGAGGCGAGCAGCGCCACCGCGAACAGCGTCGAGGCGATGCCGAGGCCGAGCAGCGGCGACAGCAGTTCGAACGCCTGCTCAATCCCGGCCACGTCGGAGTGGCCGCTCTTGTGGAAGGTCGCAGCAGCGACGACAAGGATCGCGGCGTTGATGAACAGCGCCAGCATCAGCGCGATGGTCGAGTCCGTCGTCGCCCATTTGATCGCTTCGCGCCGGCCGGTGTCGTTGCGTTCATAAGCGCGCGTCTGCACGATCGAGGAGTGCAGGTAGAGATTGTGCGGCATCACGGTGGCGCCGATGATGCCGATCGCGATGTAGAGCATGTCGGAATTGGTGAAGATCTCGCTCTTGGGCACGAAGCCCCGCAAGACCTCTGCCACCGGCGGAGCCGCCGCCGCGATCTGCACCGCGAAGCAAACGGCGATCACCACCAGCAGCGCGATGACGAAAGCCTCCAGGAAGCGGAAGCCCCGGTTCATCAGCAGCAGCAGCAGGAAGGCGTCGAGGGCTGCAATCAATGCGCCGCCAATCAGGGGAATGCCGAACAGCAGCTTCAGCGCGATCGCCGTGCCGATCACCTCGGCGAGATCGCAGGCGATGATGGCCGCCTCGCAGGCGAGCCAGAGCAGGAAGTTCACCACCCGGGGATAGGAGGCGCGGCAGGCCTGCGCGAGATCGCGGTCGGTGACGATGCCGAGCCGAGCCGCCAGCGACTGGAGCAGGATCGCCATCAAGTTCGAGATCAGGATGACGGAGAGCAGCGTGTAGCCGAACTTCGACCCGCCGGCGAGATCGGTCGCCCAATTGCCGGGGTCCATATAGCCGACCGAGACGAGGTAGCCCGGCCCCACGAAGGCCAGCAACCGCCGCCACCACCGGCCGGCGGCCGGAATGGCGACTGTGGAATTGACCTCAGCGAGGCTCTTGGTGATGGGGGCGTCGGCGCGCCAGCCGGCGAGGTCGGGAGTCATGTGGGGTGATCGGGCATCCATATCGGCAGAATACCCAAGTTCATTCTTATTGCAACTCATTTGCAACTGCATCTAGCGGCGGGCATTCCCGCCGCCGACCGCGGAGATCGCCTCTTGTCGGGAAGCGGGTGGGTTTCGTGATCATCGAGGCCGAACATTGGCGCGAATTCGCCTCAGCAGGATATGCGCTATGTCAACGCCGTCTCGCCTCCCGGACACCTTCAACCGCCTCGCCTGGTCCAATCTCGCGGCGCAATCGGCCGAGCAGATTGCGCTCGCGGCAGCGCCCATCGTCGCCGTGCTGACGCTGGGGGTGGCCGAAGGCCAGACCGGCCTGCTGCAGACCGCGCTCACCCTGCCCTTCGTCCTGTTCGCCATCCCCGCCGGCGTGCTTGCAGACCGCATTTCCCGCCGCAGGCTGATGGCGAGCGCCGAGGCGCTGCGGGCGGTGGCGCTCGCGGCCGTCGTGCTGCTGCTCGCGCTGGGAGCCCTCAACCTGCCGCTGCTGGCCCTGCTCGGCTTCGCCGCCGTGTGCGGCACCGTGGTTTACAGCGTGGCCGCGCCGGCGCTGGTGCCCTCGCTGGTGAGTTCCAACCTGTTGCCGGCGGCGAATGCGCGCATCGAGCTGGCGCGCACCATCGCCTTCGCCAGCGGGCCTGCACTCGGCGGTGCGCTGGTTGGGTGGTGGGGCGCGAGCCCGGCGTTCGGCTTTGCCGCGGCGCTCTCCGCCATCGCGGTCGTGCTGCTCTCCGGCATCTACGAGCCCGCACGTGCGCCAGCGCCCCGGCGGCATCCGCTCCAAGAGATCCGCGAGGGCGCGGCCTTCGTGTTTCACCATCCGCTGCTGCGGCCGGTCTTCATCACCCAGTTCATCTTCAACACCGGCTGGTTCCTGCAAATTGCGGTGTTCGTGCCTTACGCCGTGCGCCATCTCGGTCTGAGCGCCGCCGGTGTCGGCACGGTGCTGACGATGTACGGCGTCGGCATGGTGATCGGCGCGCTCCTCGCCACGCGCGTGATGAAGCGCATCGCCTTTGGCACCGTGGTGGGGCTCGGCCCGGTCACGGGCTTCGTCGCCGCCTTGGTGATGGCGCTGACGGTGCTGGTCCCCTCGCCCTGGCTCGCGGGCTTGAGCTTCTTCCTGCTCGGCGTCGGCCCGATCCTGTGGGTGATCTCGACCACGACGCTGCGTCAGTCCGTGACGCCGCCGAGACTGCTCGGGCGCGTCTCCGCCATCAACATCATGAGCTACGGCGCCCGCCCGCTCGGTTCAGTGCTGGGCGCGCTCGTCGGCGGCCTCTGGAGCGCGGAGGCATGCCTCTATCTCGCCGCGGCGATATTCGGCGTGCAGGCGCTGGTGATCCTGCTGTCACCGGCAGTGGGACTGGACCGGCAGCCGGACATGGTGGGAGATGAGGTGGCGGCGCGGTGCTGACCACAAGTGCATTGCGAGGAGCGTAGCGACGACGCAATCCAGGGTCCCTCCGTTGAGGGACTCTGGATTGCTTCGCTGCGCTCGCAATGACGGCGCCTGTTGAGGCCGCGGAGACTAACCCGCCAGATAGCGCTCGTAGCTGCCCCTGACCGGCTCGCTCGCGTCGACTTCCGGATCGAGCGTGTAGAGATCCTGCGCGCGGCCGATGCCGCGCAGCGCGTAGCGGCCGGTGGAGACGAGGTAGCGGCGGCCGGCGGCATCTAGGCCCTTGTAGAATTCGGACGAGGCCAAGAGCTCGCGATCCACCGAGCGGCTCATCGAGGCGATGCGGCTGACCTCGTTGACGGTCGGGCCGACCACGGTGAAATCAAGCCGGTCCTCGCTGCCGATATTGCCGTAGAAGACCTCGCCGACATGCAGGCCGATATAGGCTGACGTGGTCGGACGGCCCTCCGCCGCCCGCCGTTCGTTCAGCGCAGCGACATTCTTGCGGAACAGGTGCTCGGCGCGGAGCGCGGCCCGCCGCGCATCCGCCATGTCCTCGCCCCAGAACATCGCGAGCACGCCGTCGCCGATCAGCTTCAGTACGTCGCCGCCGGCTTCGTGGATCGGATCGATCACGGCCTGCGCATAGTCGTTGAGGAACGGGATGATCTCGTCGGGACCGATGCTCTCGCTGATGCCGGTCGAGCCGCGCAGGTCCGAATACCAAAGCACGGCATTGATGCGCTCGGTGACGCCGCGCGAGATGCGCCCGCGCAGCACCTGCTCGGAGGCGTCGCGGCCGAGATAGACCCGGCCGAGCGTGCGCGCGATGTCGACCTGCTGCGCCGACTTGATCGCGAGCCCCAACACCGGAACCAGATCGCGCAGCGCTTCCAGCTCCAGTCCGGAGAACCCGCTCGCGCGGCGGGTGGTCCAGCAGGAATAGAGGCAATCCATCAGGCCGAGCGCCCCGTTCTCGCCGAAGCGGTGGACGAATGCGAGATAGTGCTTGTGGCCCTTCTCGGCGAGTTCGCCGATCTGCGAGAAATCCATCGACGGCGCATCGGCGAGATCGATCACCATCTCGTCGTGGCCATTCTCGAGCATGTGGAAGAACACCGAGCGGCGCCAGCTCTTGGCGGCGTCGCCGTCGGCGGTCGAGCCGTATTCGAAGGCATCGCTCTCGTTGCTGGGACGATCGCTCCAGCGGAAGCCGCGGCCTTCATAGATCGGATGCAGCGTGTCGATGACGACGAGGCCACGCGACAGTTCCAGCCCCTCGGCGCAGCAACGCTCGCAGAAGCCGCGGAGCAGTTCAATTTCAGGCAGGCCCGTGAGCCCCTGGCCGGTCAGCCAGTTCATCAGCGTAAGGCGCGAGGTCAATTGCATGCGCCATTATGGCGTGCATTCGTGACGAGCGGAAGGCGGATGTCTGCATACAACCCAAAGGCTCCCCGCCGGCAGCAGGTCGAATATGCCGCAGACGCGGTTGACGCGCTCTCGCCGCGAGCTGCAAATGCGCCGATGACACGGCCGATCAGAAATACGAGGACATGACCCAGCGCCAGCTCCCGATCATCCTGGCGCTCGGCACCACGCAGACCCTCGCCTGGGCCTCCAGTTATTATCTGCCGGCGCTGCTCGCCGACCCAATGGGACGCGAGCTCGGTGTCTCCTCCAACTGGATCTTCGGTGCGTTTTCGGCCGCGCTGGTGATCTCCGCAATGCTGGGCCCGCGCATTGGACGGCAGATCGATCTCGTCGGCGGCCGTCAGGTGCTGTCGGCGTCCAACGTGACCATTGCCGCCGGCCTCGTGCTGCTTGGCATCTCGCAGTCGGTGATGGTGATGGCGATCGCCTGGCTGGTGCTCGGCATCGGCATGGCAATGGGGCTCTACGATGCCGCCTTCGCCGCTTTGGGGCGCATCTACGGCACCGAGGCGCGCAGGCCGATCACCGGCATCACGCTGATGGCGGGCTTCGCCTCCACCGTCGGCTGGCCGCTCACCGCCTGGGGCCTGTCGCATATCGGCTGGCGCGAAACCTGTTTTGCCTGGGCCGCCGCCAATATCCTGATCGGCCTGCCGCTCAATTTCTTCATGCTGCCGGTCATCAAGGGCGCCAAGCAGGCGGCAGCCGCGGCCGCGAAGCCGCATGTGCCGCTCGACCGCACCATGATGTTGCTGGCCTTCATCTTCGCGGCGGTCTGGACTGTCACCGGCGCGATGGCCGCGCATTTCCCGCGCATCCTGGAAACGATGGGGGCAACGCCAGCCGAGGCGATCGCGGCCGGCGCATTGATCGGGCCGGCGCAAGTTGGTGCCCGCATGCTGGAGGCCGGCTTCCTCAGCCGCTTCCATCCGCTGTGGTCGACGCGGCTCGCCAGCCTCACCCACCCGCTCGGCGCCGTGACCGTCGCAATCTTTGGCGGCGCTGCGGCGAGCGCGTTCGCGTTGTTCCACGGCTCCGGCAACGGCATCCTGACGATCGCCCGCGGCACCCTGCCGCTGTCGATCTTCGGCCCGAAGGATTTCGGCTATCGCCTCGGCATCATCGGCGCGCCGGCACGGATGGCGCAGGCGGTGGCGCCGCTCGCCTTTGGCCTGCTCATCGACCTCATGGGCGCCAAGGTGCTGATCGTCTCATCCGCGCTCAGCCTCTCGGCGCTGGCCGCGCTGTTCCTGATCCGCGCCGGCCGGCGGCCGGATTGACCAGCACGCCGGCAATCCATTGCGCCGCCGTGAAGTGCTCGAGCGCTGCAAAGCTGCCTTTCGCCAACCCCGCCAGCACCAGTACGACGGCGCCCGCGCCCATGCCGACGGTGAGAAAACCGAGCGCGCTCGAGCGCTGCATCAGCGGTCGCGACAGCACGTTGTAGAACGCCATGCAGAACACCGCACCGGTCATGATCACTCGCCGCGCCATGCGCCCGGTGGGCTTTGCGCGAGGCCAGCCGCCAGCGCCGCCGACACGCCGAGCAGAAACGCGCAAGGCAACAGGCAGAGAAAGCCGATCCCCCAACGCAGGGCCGCGAGCAGGACGGGATCGGCGCCGCCGACGAGGTAGCGGGTGACGGCCGCGGCAGTCCCGCCGAAGCTGCTCGAGACAAGCGCGATCGTAACTCCGCCCCACTCGCCCACGACCTTCTCCTGTCACGGAGCTTTCGCGGGCCCTAGCATGATGCTGTTGCCACCCTTGTGGCAGCGGCCTCAGGGAAAGGTCAGTCGGTAAAACTCCGGCGCCATCCTCTGGCTGTCGCGCTGGGCGGTTGTCGTGGTTGATCCAGAGCTGCGCCTTCTCCTTGGCGAGCGTGTCTGCGATCTTCTGCATCGAGGCCGGCGGCGGCCGGAAGCTTGCCCCGACCGGATGCCCTTCCAGCTGGCGCGCTCTTCGCCCACATCACGGCGGATAGAGATCGCCATCACCTCGCTTCTCGTCCGGAGGGCTGGCTGGAGCATCGTGCACCGTCAACGGTCGCCGATCCGCAACCAATCGCGCCAGCTGCGGCGCGGCGGCGCTGGTACCGATGAGCCGAAACACCACGCCGCTTCGATTGCCCCCGGCACGTACACCCTGCAGAGCATCTGACTCGTCGCAGAACAGCGCATAGTCGGGACCAACTCGCCGTGGGAGCGGCCCGGTTCGTGCGGGGCCCGCCGACGAATAAGGCGACTTGCGTTTCGGCGCCGACAGAATGTAGCCGCCGGCCACGTGCACACCCGCGACGCTGTCCGTACCGATCCCGTTGAGGGTGCCCAGGCGAGAAACAAGCGAGCCGGTCTTGTCAAATTCCCCACCGGCATACGTGCAGCCGGCCTCGGCCGCGCGGCCCGCCTCCCATCCGGCGTCGATGAAGTACGAACGCTTCGCACCCGTGCGCATGTTCATGTTTGGATCGGTACGTGCCACATAGGCATGAACCTCGCTCCCCAACTCGATGCCCTCCACCTTGATCTTCCAATTCCCATGCTCGGGCACCATGCCGGCTCCCGCGATGGTGGGCTCGACCGCAATCAGCCACACCCTGTTGTCACCCCAGTCAACGGGGGCATACGCACCGGTATAGGGCGGAAGCGCCGGTGCAGCGGGCGGCGGGGGTGGGGGACCGGGAGGCGCTGGACCGGCAGTCGACGAGGAGCTACGACCGCCGGGCGAGGTGAGCGTAACAATGACATTGTCCGTGCAGTTCTTCTTCATCCAGACTTCGGCAAAGCAGAGCACGGTATTGTCGGGGGGAAGGCGCCACGTCCATTCGACATGGTCGGGCTCTGCCATGGTTTGCCTGACGAAATGGATGTGCCCATCGCTCAGATAGTTGTTGCCGGCAGGCAGGAAGACGTCGAGCTTTGGACTTACGGAAACGCCGTCATAGTGGGTGACAAGCTCCCTCAGCTTGCCCTCGAGCTCCGACGTGCCGTTGTGAGGTCCGGTTGTCGGCCCGTAGCTGACATTGATCACCACGTTCGTTGTGCCAGAATCGACAAATGACATGATGTAATCGACTGCATCGGCGACGTAACCCTTCAGCCAGACGCCGGTCGCGTCACGAAGGCAGCTCTCGGGAAACTGCACGAACACGATATCTGCTTCGCAAGCGGGATCGGTCAGGGGATCTCCGGGCTGCCAACTTGGCGGATCGCGGCGCGCGATGCGTGCCGAGAGCGGAATGCGTCCGGCGAGGACATCCATTACATGTGCACCATGCGAGGCCTGATGGTTGAGGGTCTTGAAACCTCCACGCGCGTAGCAGCCATCCTCGTCGATCGTGTTTGCCCTCTTGTGCAACTGGATCCAGTCGTTGAGCCCAACCACGCCGGATATGGAGTCTCGAAGGAACTCGAGGCCGTAATTGAAATCGAACGGCTTCTCGCCAAAGACGTCGGCACCTACCGGAATCGGGACTCGGCCTGCGTGCTCGTTCTGATCCCAGACACCGCGCACGCGTGTCCCGGATGCGACACCCGCGATCCTTTTGACAAACTGAGCGGCCGCGAACGGACAGCCATCGTCGATCACGCCGATGAGGAGAGGTGTCGGTGGTTGTTCGCTCGCGGACCTGTTGCGCTGCGCACCCTTTTGTATGGCCGTCGGCTTCAACGGGAGGGACAGCTCGACCCGGGATACGTTGTCGTCCCACGCCCGGAAACTGTCCTTCTCGACAGCCCTTATGTAAGCCCGCATGGTCAGATATCGCGAGTTCGGGCTGGTCAGCCCGAATTCGGCGCCGAAGTCACTAGGACTCATGGCTCTCACAAAATTATCGGCCAGCCCGACGTGCTTAAGCTCCACGAACAGGAATAGCTTGGACTCCTGCTTGTCGAAAAAATCGAAGTTCTTAAATTCGCTCGCGATTGCGTACCGGAGGTACGGGTCGAAGCATCTCGGCAATTCCTCGGCCATGGAATGCTCTCCACTTCGGTTGCAGGGACGTGTTTCCTACGGAAATCTTGTCGAAACTTCGTAGTAGGCCTTGTCCCATAGTTCCTTCATCAGGAGGGACTGCGTAACAGTCCCTCCTGTGGTTTCCGAATAGAACTTGTTGGCATTGAGCGCCTGGTCAGCATGGAAGGGATTGAAATCCGTGCGAGAGTTACTGTCGGCGTGGCTGGCGTTGAATTTGCGGCTCTTGGTTGCCGTGCTCCCGAGACAACGGCCGACGAAGTACTCGCCCAAGGCGATACCCAGCATCCGCCCTGCCATGCTGTCGACTGGAAAATGGACTCCGGCCACGACCCGATTGGTTGCGATTCGTGCGGCCTGCCGGTCGAGCTGCTCGACGATCTCCGGGAATCCGGATGTCGTCTTGTGCAGGCTCAATAGCCGTTTCAGCACGTAGGCTACCGCGTAAGCCTGCGTCGCATGTCCGCTCGGGAAACTTCCGTGTCCCGGCGTCGTGATCATCGGCTGAACCTGGGCGTTGTATTCCACGGGACGCGAGCACCCCAGCGCATGCTTGAAGCGCATTTCCACGTAAACGCAGAATTGCAGGACCATGTTGATGAGCTCGAATGTCCGCCTGGTCCTCTCGGGATGCAGGTAGACGATCGAGGACCAGAAGGCATACTGGGGATCGATCTGCGCCATGATTTCTGTGGCGCGTTCGTTGCGCAGCTCGGCCCAGCTCACGACCATCTCAATCTGGTCTTGAAACGTCGATTGGACCGGACGCCCTAACTCCGCAATCACGTATGCGGGCGAGCGAACCAGGAATGCGTTCGGATCGGCGCCCGACACCTGAAGGGTGATGCCCTGCAGCATCTCCCCGACCGCTGTGTAGGCGCGCACCCACGGCTCCCAGCGATCCAATTGGGCTGGGTCTTCGATCGCCGGCAAGGCCGGCGCGTAGTAGTAAAAATACGGAGAGGTCGGTCGCTCCGGAACAACGATTGTCCCTTCGCGAGCGTGGATGAGTGCATCCACCATGATGGGATTGGCCCAGACGTCGCCGAGCGTGCCAATTATCGCCCCACCGGCCCCTCCAGCGCCGCCCGCTCCGCCTGCACC